>JAQWHD010000069.1 GCA_029237915.1 Thalassotalea sp.
TTAGTGCTTCGCCAATGCTCTCGTCAGTAGTGCTTTGTGGTTCGTTATTACAACAGTTAGCAAATAGCGAACAACAGTCTTGGTTGACGGCAATTATTAGCGGTGAAAAACGTTTAGCGCTGGCGATTGACGAACAAGCAAGGCATAAACCTGAGAGTATAGATACTACCGTAATACAAGATGATGATGGCTTTATACTTAACGGTAAAAAAACCATGGTCATCGACGGCGTTAATCCAGATGGCTGGATAGTATCAGCACAACACAAAGATGGTTGTAGCTTATTTATCGTGCCATTTTGTGATGAAGTAACAGTGACTCGTATTAATCTTATTGATTCACGCAATTATGCTGAGCTTTCTTTTAATGATCTTAAATTACCAGCAGAGTCATTATTAGGTACCCTAGGTGGTGGTTTTAACGCGTTAGACCATGCTTTAGACTTAGGTCGCTTATGTTTAAGTAGTGAAATACTTGGCGCGAGTAAAGCACTGTTTAATATGACGGTTGAATACTTACAAGTACGTGAGCAATTTGGCGTTAAAATTGGTACTTTTCAGGCATTACAGCATCGTGCCTCTCGATGCTTTGTTGAATTAGAATTAGCCCAGTCTTGTGTAATCGCAGCGCTTTCTACGGCAGATAATCCAGAGCAAGATCTTGCCTCTAGTGCAAGCTTAGCTAAATGGAAGCTATCAAAAGTGGCTGATCTTGTTAGTGGTGAGGCGGTGCAAATGCATGGTGGTATTGGTGTTACTGATGAGTTAGACGTTGGTCTTTACCTTAAGCGTATTCGCGTAGCGCAAATGTGTCTTGGTGATTTAGACTTCCATCAAGCTCGTTTTGCCGCACTAATGGCCTGATTTTCTAATCTTTACAATTTAAAGTCGAGACCATCAGTTAATCACTGATGGTCTTTTTTTTTGCCCTCCACTATACGGGGTATGTCGAAGAGTCATGAATGGTAAAGCCTCAATAAACTTTAAATTCTTATAATTTGTGATGAATCTTTTTATTGTTACTGAAAAAGTTTTCTGTAAGCAATAAAAAGCCGGTGATAAACCGGCTAATGTTAAAAACAATGCTATTCGTTAATTGGCTAGCAATCTAAACCGGCACGATAGCCTGAGCTAAGAGCGCCTTCAATGTAACCAACTTCATCGCTATCACCAATGACCTTAGTGTTAAGACCTGCTGCGATTAATGCATCAGCCAAACTCCTGTCAGCAGCAATGCCGCTAGCCATTACCACAGTGTCTGCCTTGCCGCTTTGTTTCTCTTCTTTTACTTGATAGTGTACTGCTTGGGCGTCAATAGTAGTGACTTTAGCTTCGGTAACTACGCTAACCCCTAGATCTTTTAGGTGATCGAGAACACGCCAGCGCCTAACAATACTCAGCTCTGTACCCAAATTCTGACTTTCTTCTAAAACCGTAACCTCACGGCCGCGTTCTGCTAAAAACTCTGCCAACTCTAAACCGACTAAGCCGCCACCAACAATAGTGACTCGCTTACCTAATGGCATCCATAGATACGATAATTTTTGCAGCCAGCTTATCTGTTTGGTTAATCCAAGAATATTTCCGCTGCCAACCATAATCCGCTGTAATGGACCAAGTTGTGAACGTGTGCTTGGGCTTACTTCACCCGTTAATAATTGGCGTAGTTGTTCACCAGACCATACATGGTTTAAAGAAGCACCATCTATATCTGGCATATCTCTGCTTGCCCCTGTGGCGACGAAAACTTCATCAGCACTTAATGATTTAAGTAGCTCAGGTGTTGCCGTAGTATTAAGTTTTACCTTAACCTTAGATTGCGCCAATTGCTTGAGTTGATAATCCAATAACTTACCATTTTCAGAATAAGCGAGTGCGGCAAAAAATAGAGTGCCACCTAAACGCTTGCTACGCTCTAATAGTGTGACATTATGACCACGGCTACTAGCGGCTATCGCCGCTTCTATACCCGCAGGGCCACCGCCAACGATGACTATATTTTTAGGCTTGTCGGTCATTATGACGTTTAATTCAAATTCTTTACCTGTTCTTGGGTTCACCGCACATTTAACCCGTTGGTTAATGAATACTTGGCTGACGCACACATAACAATAGATACAAGGACGAATGTCGGATTTTCTATTCGCAATGAGTTTGTTAGGCAGTTCAGGATCAGCCAATAACTGTCGACCCATGGCAACAAAATCACATTTACCATTAGCAATTGCATCATTGGCGGCATCTGGTTCGAGTCGCCCAACGGCAATAACAGGAATGGAAACGTCTTTACTCACCGCTTCGGCCCAGTCTAAAAATCCTGCAGGCTTATGTACTAAAGGTGCATCAGTAAAGGCTGAACCTTTCGTAATTGTCGCGTAGGCTGAAATGCTAACCGCATTGAAGCTGGCTTTTTCTGCCATTTTGGTGACCGTAATACAGTCTTCAATAGTAATACCACCTGGTGTGTTTAGTTCTTTTGCATCAAGTCTTAGCCAAACAGGGAACTCTTGGCCAACTCTTTCGCGTATTGCGGCGATGACTTCTAGTAGTAGGCGAGCACGGTTTTCAATACTGCCACCGTATTCATCTTCACGTTTATTGTAATAACTTGATAAGAAACCAGCTAAAATGTAAGAGTGTGCTGCATGTAATTCAATACCGTCAAAACCAGCTTGTTGCGCACGTTTTGCCGCAGCGGCAAACCATTCAACCATTTGTGCTATATCAGCCTTGTCCATTACTCTTATTTTAACTGGAGTGTCTTTAGCAGGTCGAACAAAAGTACTTAATTCTTTTAAGGTTACCGATTGCATTATGTCACTTTTCGGCGGCGCTGGTGGCATCGATGGCACCCAAAGATCACGGCCTTCAGCGAGATCGCGCACTGCTGTTTTACCGGCATGCTGCAATTGTACGGAAATTTTTGCTCCGTGGGCATGAACCCTATCAGTCAAGGCTTTTAAACCTGGGATAAATTCATCTTTAGAAATTCCCACCTGAAAAGGTTCTGCGGTTCCTGCTGGAAACGCAATCGCGATAGAACCCATAGTGATCAAGCCAACGCCGCCCTTAGCTCGGGCTTCATAAAAAGCCTGAATTCGTTCACTACAATGGCCATCTTGTTCGGCATAATTTGAGCCCATCGGTGCCATGATGATACGGTTACGCAGAGTAAGCCCACCGATTTTACCTGGCTTTAGCAAATGCTGATAATCTGACATAGGTTACAACCTTTTATTAATCTTTAATTATTGTACTGTGGTGCTGAATTAACCGTGCTGAATTAACCGCGCTGTAAAAAATCGATACAACTGCGGTTAAATAGAGATGTATGCTCAACTTGTACCCAATGCCCGCAACGATTTAACATGATAAACCTTGCTGTTGGCACATTATCAAGGAATTTGTGCATACCTTCATGTGGGTTAAACTTGTCGTTAGTTCCCCAAAAACCTAGTACTGGACAGTTAAGTTCCTGTAAACGTTCGGTCATATTTGGAACCATCATAGTGGTAAATAAATTTGCTGGTTGTAACACTGCCACTGCGGCGCGCTCGGCTAATATTTCTTCAGAAAGCACTTCTGAGTCAAACAGTTGTAGCTGCATTACTTCACGCATCTCTTCAACACCCATAGGGCCTCGAGCGAAAACTTCTACCATACGCAGAATGCCTTCCATTTCAAAATAAGTTTCGCGCTCTTCAACACCACCCGGAGCCATTAAAATTAATCGTTCAACTGTGTCTGGGTAATCTAATGCCTGACCAAGTGCAATAGCACCACCTAAAGAGTTGCCTAATAAAGTTACTTTTGAAAAATCTAATGCTTCAATTAATCCGTTCAGTGCAGTAACAAAGAAAGCAAGGTCGTAGTTTACATCGCTTGGCTTATCTGAACGACCAAAACCGGGTAAATCAAGAATTATATTTCGGTAGCCCGCATTACTGAACTCAGGGTAATTACTTTTAAAATTACTAAAGCCACTTGCACCAGGTCCACTACCATGAAGCCATATAACCACAGGCCCATGTCCTTCATCAAGATAGTGTAATTTAAGTCCATTTTTTATGGTCACAAATTTTCCAATGGGTAACGGTAAATCTTGTATCTGGTCTGGATTAGTTGTTTGCTGATTCAAAACTATTCTCCTAATTTAGGCTGTTCAGTGAGGTAATGAAACAATCAGAACCTCTAAATATTTATAAAATTTTCCTATTCGAGCTTGCGTTTCAATTGATATATAAACATCGTCCATTTAGACCATTCATACGTTTCTTTAGTTAGTCTTCTTGGACGATGTTGTTTTTTATCACATATTCCAATATGAACAAATAATTAATATTGGTGGTTACAGAATGTTTCTGTGCATACCTATTTATCTCAGGAGATGAACATGAAACATCAGGATCAAGTTGTGTTAGTTACTGGCGCAGGACAAGGAATGGGAAAGGAAATTGTTGGATATTTTGCCGATGCCGGCGCCAATGTAGCTGCGGTAGATATAAATGCTGAAGCTGTCACTGAAACTGTGACTGAGTATCATGGTTGGGTCAGTGGAAACATTATAGGTATAACCGCTAACGTTGCTAAAAGCGATTCAGTCCGTGATGCAATTAAAACTACGGTTGAAAAATTTGGACGACTCGATGTAATTATTAATGTCGCTGGAGTTGGTTCCCTTGACACTTTTATTGATACTCCTGATGAACACTGGGAAAAGGTCATAGGGGTTAATTTAACTGGCACTTTTTTATGTTGTCGAGAAGCAGCCAAAATAATGACCAAGCAAGGCTCTGGCATTATTATTAATATATCAAGTACCGCTGCATTAACGGGTGAAGGTCCAAGTCATTATTGTGCATCCAAGGCCGGTGTGATGGGATTAACACGTAGTATTGCTCGTGAGCTTTCTGCAAGCGGGATCCGTGTCAATACTATAGTTCCTGGACCTACAAATACTCCTATGATGGCCGATGTTCCAGAGGAATGGACGCAAAAAATGATCGCCGATATTCCACTTGGCCGTATGGGTGAAAGTATAGACATTGCTAAAGTAGCTAGTTTTTTAGCTAGTGAGGATTCAGGCTTTATTACTGGACAAAACATAGCTGTTAATGGTGGTTCGGCCTTTATTTAAGGAAATAATATGAGTGACTTAACTGAAAGTAACATTGAAAACCGCCTTACTAGAGATTTAAATGTAATGAGTATTGAGCAGCGTATTGATCGATTAGAGTCCATTGAATTTATTCGTCAACTCGCAGGGAAATATTCATTGTCCTTAGATATGCGTGATATTGATGCCCATGTTGGTTTATTTACTCCTAATGTTCGTGTCGGTGGTGGTAAGACTGGGCGAGCTCATTTAAAATCTTGGGTAGACTCGACATTACGTGATCAATTTACAGGCACTTCACATCACTTAGGCCAGCATATTATTGAGTTTGTTGATGCTGATCACGCTATTGGTGTGGTCTACTCTAAAAACGAGCATGAAACTGGTAGTGAGTGGGTCTTAATGCAGATGCTGTATTGGGATGATTATGAGCGTGTTGATGGAGTATGGTATTTTCGCCGTCGTTTACCGTGTTATTGGTATGCTAGTGACATTAACTCAGCCCCTATTGGGGATATGAAAATGCGTTGGCCAGGTCGTGAACAATATACAGGTAGTTTTCATGATCTATTTCCATCATGGCAGTCATTTTGGCAGGATAGGCCAACTGGTGATGAATTACCTGACGTTGCTGAACCCGCACCGCTTGAACAGTTTCTACGGACTATGCGTGGTGATACCGCAGCACCTAGAATTCGCGTTCGTTGATTGAGAATATAGGAGATTATAGCTTGGATAATAATACGGTTCCTTATGCAGGAAGTCTTGATAATGCACCAATATCAAGGTCTGCAACCCAAGAGAAAATGGACAAGCGCGCACTCGCTTCTCGTTCGGTTAGTCCTTCGCAAATGTATAGCATTGCCGACAGATTAGAAGAACACGCAAAAACTCAGGGCGATGCTCCTTTCTTGGTTTATCAAGGAAAGACCTTTAGCTATAGCGAAGTCAACGAACAAGCGAGCAAATTTGCGAAAGCAATACAGGCTCGCGGTTTAATGGAAGGCGATGTGTGTGCAATGGCGCTGGAAAATCGACCTGAATTCTTTTTTACTTGGTTTGGTTTAACAAAACTTGGTGTAGTTGTGGCTTTTATCAACTCACAAGTGCAAGGCGATATTCTTGAACATGCAATTAAAACAACGGGTAGTAATGTTGTTATTGTCGGTGAAGAATGTGTTGAGCGCTTTATTGAAACCCCTGAACTGGCAAATAAAAAAATATGGTTAGTCGGTGACTCTGAATTAACCGACAAACCAGATCTTCCTGGCTGGATTGATACCACATTTGATGCCGATGTTGCCTCGCGCAGTGGAAGTAGCTGTTTACTTGCTCGTGGCTCTACTGACGGTGAAACACCAACCTTACTTATTTTTACTTCAGGTACTACAGGTTTACCAAAGGCCGCAATTTATAGCCACATGCGTTGGTTAACGTCCGGCGATGTTATGGTCGAAACAATCTCGGCAACTCCCGATGATGTATTTTACTGTTGCTTGCCTTTATATCATGGTGCTGCAGCCACATCGGTTACTTCAACAGCGCTTGCTGCAGGTGCGAGTATAGTGGTCAGACGAAAATTCAGTGTCAGACAGTTTTGGAATGATATTCAAAAGCATAACATTACAGTGTGCCAATATATTGGTGAAATTTGCCGTTATCTGCTTAATTATGCTGAGACTACAGGGATCAAACCTAAGGATCATAAATTACGCAGCATGCTAGGTGCCGGATTAACTGAAGCGAGTTGGCATCGTTGGATTGAATATTTTGGCGAAATGGATGTACTCGAAGGTTGGGGGTCGACAGAAGCTAATACTAACTTGCTTAATCTAGATAATTATATTGGTTCTTGTGGACGTGTACCGCAATGGGATCGTACTAACTTTAGACTGGTTAAATTTGACACTGAAACAGAAACACATGTTAAAGATAGCAATGGTCACTATATTTTGTGCCAACCAGGTGAAGTAGGTGAAGGTTTAGGGATGATTATTAATCATCCAAGTTTTGGCGGTGGTCGTTTTGAGGGCTATACCTCAAAAGAAAGTACTGAACAGAAAATTTTGCGTGATGTCTTTGAAAAAGGCGACTCCTATTGGCGTTCAGGAGATTTACTGCGCTATGATGATAACGGTTATTTCTATTTTGTAGACCGTATTGGCGATACCTATCGTTGGAAAAGTGAAAATGTTTCATCACAAGAAGTTGCTACCGCGTTAGCTGAATATGAAGGCGCAGAATTGGTTAATATTTATGGTGTACAAGTGCCTGAACATGAAGGCCGAGCCGGTATGGCGGCAATTGTAATGCAACCGGATTGTGAATTTGACCCAGTGGCGTTTTACGCATTAACCATTGAAAAAATACCAAACTATGCTGCACCACAATTTGTGCGTGTAAGTAAAACAGCCGACATGACATCAACCTATAAACTGCGTAAAGTCGATTTACAAAAACAAGGTTATGATCCGTTGGCATGTGATGAGCCTATTTATGTTCGTAATGACAAATTAGCTTGTTATCAAAAATACAGTGACAGTGTGTTGCAAGCCGTGGGTTTTCCACCGTTTGACAGCGCCAAGGAGAAATAATGGGATTAGCAGGAAACGCCGCTATCGTTGGTGCGGCGCAATACAAACCCGAAAAATATCAAACTGCACCGCAAATGTTTCATTTGGAACAAGTTGCTGACTTGGCGCATAAAGCATTGCTTGATGCAGGATTACATAAAGATGATTTAGATGGCCTTGTGATCAACGGTCCACAGTTTCATGAAGCCTCTGTTTTTGTACCTGCAATGGCGGCTGAATACCTTGGTATTGAAGTAAACTTTGCTGAAGTGGTCGATTTAGGTGGTTGTACTGCAGTTGCGCAGGTTTGGCGCGCGGCAGCGGCCATTGAAATGGGACTATGTCAGGCAGTACTTTGTGTTATTCCAGCAAGAATGGCACCGTTAGCTCCCGATGAGGACCCTGCTTGGATGGCTCAGGCTATGCGTTATGGTGGTCACAGTACTGCTTTTGGTGCGCCAGAGGCAGAGTTTGATTTACCTTATGGTCACATGGGACAAAATACTGGTTATGCGATGATTGCCCAGCGTTATGCTGCGCAATATGGTTATGACCAAGCGGCTATGGCTAAAATTGCTGTAGATCAGCGCTTTAATGCGCAATACCACAAAGATGCAATATTCAGAGGTAAAGAGCTAACAATTGAAGAAGTACTCGCTTCTAGAATGGTTGCTGACCCTTTACATGTGCTTGAAATTGTTATGCCTGTTGCTGGTGGTGCGGCGGTTATTGTTGCTTCAAAAGAATTGGCAGCACGTGCTAAAAAACGTCCTGCATTTGTTACTGGTTTTGGTGAACGCTTATCATTTAAATCACCAACGTACGCTAACGAAATGACCGTAACTCCTGTGGCTGAAGCGGCAAAACGAGCCTTCGCTATGGCCGGGCTTACACCACAAGACATTAATGCCGCACAGATTTATGATTGCTACACAATAACTGTGTTGTTATCACTTGAAGATGCCGGATTTGTGCCTAAAGGTGAAGGACAGCGCTTTATTAAAGAACATAATCTTACTTGGAAAGGCGACTTTCCATTAAATACGCATGGTGGACAGCTTAGCTTTGGCCAAGCAGCGTCAGCGGGTGGATTCTCTCAAGTTATTGAAGCGTTTGACCAAATTTCTAACTCTGCCGAAGGGCGTCAACTAGAAGGTTGTGACAATGTATTTGTTAGCGGCACGGGCGGCGTTATGAGTGAGCAGGGCGCATTGATATTACAAGGGGGATAGTATGGCTACGTTAAAACCAATGCCGGCAGCAACAAAAATTTCAGCGCCATTTTGGCAGGCGCTTAAAGAAAATAAATTAAAAATTCAACAGTGTAATAGTTGTGATGGTTGGATATTTTTCCCTCGTAATCACTGTAGTCATTGTCTGGCTCATGATCTTGATTGGAAGCAAGTTAATGGTGATGGAATATTATATTCGTACACCCTAGCGCGCATTCCAACCATGCCTGAATTTAGTGATGAAATGCCACAAGCATTAGCGGTTGTAGAACTTGCACAAGGTGTGCGTATTAACACCACCTTGATTGATGTAGCTGAAGAAGATATTAAAATTGGCATGGCTGTTAAACCTGTTTTTGACAAGGTAACTAGTGATGGCGAAACGTTACTGCGTTTTACCGCGGTAAATAATGCCGGGGGTGTAAGTGACTATGTCGATCCATTAGAAGGTCTTGAGCGTAACGAGTCAGGGCAAGTGCAAGTACCTGTGAGTAACCTTGCTGCACTCTATGCTCTTGCTGATAATAAATTTACCGGTTGGAGTAACACCGTTGTTGTTGATCAAGAGTTGATTAACGCTTTTGCTGAGTTATCTGGTGATGACTACTGGTTACATACCGATCCTGAACGTGCCAAAGTGGAAAGTCCATTTAAGACAACGATTGCACATGGCTCTTTAGTGCAAGTGTTGCAATCTAGATTAACGATTGGACTGCCATTTGAAATCACTGGTTTTAAAACTATGGTTAATTATGGCTCAAATCGCTTGCGGTTCCCTGCGCCAGTTCCTGCAAGTTCAACTATTCATGGTCGCAGTAAAGTAAAAGATATTAGTATGTCGCATAAAGGTGTGCAATTGACCTTAGAAATGAATATTCATGTCCTTGGTAATGATAAACCTAGTGTTATTAATGATTTAGTTATTCTTTACCGTTAGTTATATCATTCTGCTCAATTATGATAATTGGTATTAGACCAGTCAAATATAAAGCCACTTAGCATCTTGAATGTTAAGTGGCTTTTTTGTCTTAGTTAAGTCGTTGATTTCAATGGCTTTTAATCCTTGTTGTTTTTAGTCTTAATGGACGATGAAGCGTTAGCACTTTGCTTTGATAATAAACCTAATCATAATTTTGTATAATAGAGGGTTTATGGATATTCGCGCACTGGGTTATTACGTTGCACAAACCGATAACACACAAGAGTGGAAAGATTACGCTGAGCAGGTTCTAGGGATGATGACCTCATCTACAGATGAAGGAGGTCTTTACATTAAAATGGATGAACGTCCATTTCGTATGCTTATCTTACCCGGTGAAGAAAAGCGTTATATCGCTTCAGGTTGGGAGCTTGCTGGCCAGGCGGCTTTTAACCATGCCAAACAAACCTTATTAGATAAGAACGTTGCATTTGAAGAGGGCGATAAAGTCTTCTGTCAATTACGCGGCGCTCAAGAAATACTCATTGTGAACGATCCTGCGGGTAATCGTCATGAACTGTATTGGGGCCATATATCGGACTGTCAACCGTTCGTCTCACCACAAGGTGTACCTGCTTTTGTTACTGGTAATATGGGGCTTGGTCATACGGTATTACCTGCACCAAATTTTGATGAAACTTACCAATTTTTACAAGACGTACTTGGCTTTGAATTATCCGATCTATTCAACTTTAAACCAGCACCTGATGCTCCACCGGTACGCATTTACTTTATGCATTGTGCCAACGCTCGTCATCATAGTTTAGCTATTGCGGAGTTCCCTGTGCCGAGTGGTTGTGTGCATGCGATGGTTGAAGTAGAAAATATGACAGAAGTGGGTCGTGCGCAGGATAGACAACAAGAACATGGAGTTGAGCTTTCTGCAACCTTAGGTCAGCATCTTAATGACAAGATGGTGTCTTTTTACATGAAAACCCCGTCAGGCTTCGATTTAGAGTTCGGTTACGATGGACTACAAGTGGACTGGAAAGAGCATAGTGCTTTTGAATTTAACCGAGTGAGCCTTTGGGGCCATGATTTTTCAGTAGGACAAAAATAAATGAATAAATTAAAAACTGCAACTGAGATGGTTGCCGAGTTACGCGATGGTATGACTATTGGTATCGGTGGCTGGGGTCCTCGTCGTAAGCCGATGGCACTAATTCGTGAGATATTACGCTCAGACCTAAAAGATTTAACCATCGTAAGTTACGGCGGTGCTGATGTCGGTATGTTATGTGCTGCTGGTAAGGTAAAAAAATTAGTTTTTGCTTTTGTTTCGCTTGATTTTATTCCACTAGAACCATTCTTTCGTAAAGCACGAGAGCAAGGTAACTTAGAGGTAATGGAAATCGATGAAGGCATGCTATTACTTGGTCTTCGTGCTGCGGCTTGGGGCTGTCCTTTTATTCCAACACAAGTTGGTTTAGGTACAGATATCATTAAGCAAAACCCTGATTTAAAAGTTATTGATAGCCCATATGATGATAAAGAGTGGGTAGCAATGCCTGCACTTAAACTTGATGCGGCTCTTGTCCATGTTGATCATGCCGATGAGCGTGGCGTATGTCAAATTTCTGGTCCTGATCATTACATGGATGATTGGTTTGTTCGTGCAGCAAACAAAAGTTACATCACTTGTGATGAACTTGTTGACAGTGATCACTTTAACAATCCAGAAGCAGCACGTCAGGTGTTTTGGGAACGCAGCTTAACCTCTGCTGTTTGTGCTATCGCTGGTGGTGCGCATCCAACAAGTTGTCCACCATTCTACGGTATAGATAATAAACACCTGTTGCAATACAACAAATACGCCAAAGAAGGCGGTTTCAGCGCGTATAGCGATGAGTTTATTAACAATAAAACAGAGCAGGACTATCAAGACCTGATCGGCGGCATAGATACAATCCGTCAAATTCCTCAAACAAAATATTAAGGCAGGACATTAAGATGACAGCAACTCAGTACAGCTTGGCAGAATTAATGATTTGTGCCGCTTCTAAAGCTTTTGATAACGATGGTGAAGTGTTAGCTACGGGTATCGGCGTTATTCCACGCTTAGCTGCCAGTGTATCAATGAGCACTAATAACCTTGATTTAATGATGACCGATTCAGAGGCCTACTTATTAAGCGAGCCAAATCCTATTGGCCCTCGCGGCGATGACTTTGTCCAGCGCAATGAAACGTGGATGGGCTTCTCTAGAATTTTTGACAATGTATGGAGCGGAAAACGCCATGCCATGATTGGTCCAACGCAAATTGATCAATATGGTCAAAGTAATATCTCAGCACTGGGTAGTGATTACGATAAGCCAAAGATCCAAATGCTTGGCGCACGAGGCCTGCCGGGTAATTCGATTAGTCATGCTAATTCATTCTTTGTACCTAACCACAATAAACGTGTTTTCGTGGCAAACGAGTGTGACATGGTGTGTTCAATTGGCTATAACCCTGAGCGTTTACCTAAGGGTTATCAGTTAGATGATGTTGATATTCGTTTAGTAATTTCAGACATCTGTGTAATGGATTGGCAAGGGCCTAATCATCAACTTCGTTTAGTGAGCGTACATCCTGGTGTAAGCGTTGAAGAAGTCGTTGAAAAAACAGGTTTTGCAATACACGTTGACGACAATACGCCAACAACGACATCCCCTACTACTGAGCAATTAGCTTTAATTAATAAGTTTGATCCGCATAACTTGCGTTCTAAGCAACTCAAGGACAACCCTCCTGGTATTCGTGTAGCGGTTTCTGCTAGCGAGGAAAAATAATGAGCGAAGTTCAAACAATAGATGATGTGGTGTTATATGAAGTACGCGATCAGGTAGCGATTGTTACGATGAATCGTCCTGAGTATAACAATGCTCAAAATTCACAAATGACTTACGCATTAGATAAAGCTTTCCAACTGGCGACTAACGATGATGACGTAAAAGTTATCGTGCTTGCGGGCAATGGCAAACACTTTTCTGCAGGTCATGATATTGGCACGCCGGGTCGTGATGTTGATAAGTCATTTGAACGTACCACTCTTTGGTACGACCATGTAAATAAGCCGGGCGGCGAGTTCTTGTATGCCCGTGAACATGAAGTTTACCTTGGTATGTGTCGTCGCTGGCGCGATCTACCAAAACCAACCATTGCTATGGTACAAGGTGCCTGTGTTGCTGGTGGGTTAATGCTTGCTTGGGTGTGTGACTTAATTGTTGCTGACGATAAAGCATTTTTTTCTGATCCAGTCGTTCGTATGGGTATTCCGGGTGTTGAATATTTCGCCCACGTGCATGAACTTAACCCTCGTATTGCTAAAGAGTTTCTATTTACTGGTGATCGCATGTCTGCCGAACGTGCTTATCAAATGGGCATGGTTAACCGTGTTGTGCCAGCTGCTAGCCTTCGCGAAGACACCATGGCTATGGCTGAACGTATTGCCCAAATGCCAAGACTAGGTTTGCAACTAACCAAACAGGTTATTAATAATGCTGAAGACCTTATGGGCAAACGATCGACTATGGATATGGCGTATGGAATGCATCATTTTGCTCATGCGCATAACGAGAGTATTTCTGGTGACCGACTCGGTGGCTTTGATGCGAAAGCAATGGCTAAAGCAAATAAGTCAGCAGCGAAGGATAAATAGCTATGTACACAGAGAATAATCAAGCTGATGTACGTTCGAATACAGCGTTAAGCGAAAATTTAGACTGTTGTTACCCTGTTATTCAAGCTGCGATGGGTTGGGTCTGTGATGCTAATTTAGTGGTCGCATCTACTTGTGCCGGTGATTTTTCTTACTTGGCTAGCGACACTGTAGATAGTAAAGCTGTTGAAGCTAAAGAAATCAAGGTGATAGGGCAGATAATCATGACGCTAAAGCGATGGTTAAAGTAGCTAAGCAAACAGCGAAGGATAAATAAATATGAGTACAGAGAACAATAATACAGAAGGTGGTTGGAATACGCCGTTAACCGAAGCTCTAGGCTGTCGTTATCCTATTATTCAAACTGCAATGGGCTGGGTTTCTGATGCGAATTTAGTCATAGCAACAACTCGCGCAGGTGGCTTTGGCTTTCTGGCTGGTGCGACTATTCCTGGTGAAGACGTTGAAGCTGAAATAAAAAAAGTTATCGACACAACAGGGACAACGAATTTTGGTCTTAATTTTCATATGTTCCAAGAAAATGCCCAGCAATGCCTTGATTTAGCCATTGAATATAAACTTAAAGCGGTGAGTTATGGTCGTGGTCCAGATCAAAAAACCATTGCCCGTCTTAAAGCCGCTGGTGTGTTATGTATTCCGACTGTCGGCGCCGTTAAACATGCGATTAAAGCAGTTGAGTTAGGGGCTGATATGGTCACTATTCAAGGTGGTGAAGGTGGTGGTCATACCGGTAGTGTGCCAAGTAGTATTTTATTACCGCAAGTATTAAATGCCGTTTCAGTACCTGTTATTTGCGCTGGTGGATTTTCTTGCGGCCGTGGTCTTGCTTCCGTGCTCGCGGCGGGTGCCGATGGTATGGCAATGGGGACTCGTTTCTTATTGACCTCAGATGCGCCAACACCAACCATTACTCAGCAGCGTTATCTTGATACAAAAGATGTTGCCCATATAAGAATTTCAACTGCCGTTGATGGTATGCGTCATCGCATGATAAATAATCCATTTATTGATGAATTAGAACGTGCTGGTGGTATTAAACGTTTATGGCTTGCATTAAGCAGTGCGCGTAAATGGAAACAAGAAACCGGTATGACCTTTACTCATATGATAAAAGTATTTGTTAAAGGCTTTCGCGAAGACCCTAAGGCTGCTGCAACCTTAGTGATGTCAGCTAATCAGCCGGTGTTAATACAAAAATCAATGGTAGAAGGTAAGCCAGATGCAGGCATCTTACCGAGCGGTCAAGTTGCTGCTGTAATTGATGACTTACCTAGTGTTGAAACACTCATAAACGACATTATCACTCAAGCAGATAGCTGCCTTGAACAATTGATAAACCGCCGGAATAACCGGTTAGCCAAATAAGGAGGCTCTTTGTTATGAATCAAGCATTTAAAAGCCATATCGAAAATGGTATCGCTGAAATCGTTATTAATAAAGCACCAGTCAACGCACTCGATAGTGTTGAATGGCTAGCGCTTGCAGAACTTATCGACAATATCGGTAAGAACCTAGAGGCACGTGTATTAATTATTCGTTCTGAAGGGCGTGGCTTCTGTGCCGGTGTTGATATTAAAGAATTAGATAAATATCCAGAGCGTATTGTCAGCGTAAATGCGGGTAACTACGAGACGTTTAAGGCTGTGCATCTTTGCCCTATTCCGGTGATCGTTGCTTTACATGGCTATGTATTAGGTGGCGGCATTGGGATCACAGGTGCAGCAGATATTGTGGTGGCATCCGATTGTACAACTTTTGCTTTACCGGAAGTTGACCGTGGAGCTATGGGTGGTGGCGCTCATTTACAGCGTCTATTCCCTGTGCAAAAAGTGCGTTATTTGTTCTTTACTGGTGAAACTATCACGGTTCAAGACGCAGATAAGTACGGTTTTGTTGAACGTATCGTACCAAAAGATGAGTTACGCGCTAACGCGTTAGAAATCGCCGGTAAAATTGCCGCTAAAAGCTCGGATATGATCCGTATCGCTAAAGAAAGCCTCAATGGCATCGAAGACGGTGACTTAGAAGCTAAATATCGCTGGGAGCAAGGTTTTACTTTGCAAGCTTACATGAGCCCAGATTCCGCTGAAACACGCCGTGCGTTTGTTGATAAACGCCAAGCAAATTTTTGAGGCTAATATGGAACTAATCTTTTCACCTGAACAACAAAGCTTTCGTATGGAAGTTCGCCAGTGGCTAGCGGCTAATGTGCCAAAAGAAAAACTTCCGACCTATGACACCAAAGCAGGTTTTGAGCTGCATCGCCAATGGGAACGAAAGTTACATGAGGCTGGATTTTCTATGGTTATGTGGCCTAAAGAATATGGCGGTCGCGGTTGTGACTTAACCGATTGGCTTATTTTTGAAGAAGAATATTACGGTGCCGGTGCGCCGGGACGAGTTAACCAAAATGGTCAGCTTTTACTCGGCTCTACCTTGCTAGAGTTTGGTACACCCGAACAAAAATCACACTTCTTACCACGAATGGCATCAAGTGATGACATGTGGGCACAGGCTTGGTCTGAACCTAATGCTGGCTCTGACATGGCTAATATCAGTAGTAAAGCTATTCGTGATGGAGATCATTACGTCGTTAATGGCCAAAAAACTTGGTCTACTCGTGCTACTTATGCTGACTGGGCGTTTGGTTTATTCCGCTCTGAAGTTGGCTCTAAACGTCATCATGGTTTGTCTTTCTTAATGGTGCCTCTTGATGCCGAGGGCGTAACTATTCGTCCAATTAAGGCGCTAGATGGTGAAGATGCCTTTGCCGAAATTTTCTTTGATAACGTTAAAGTACCTGTAGAACATCGCATTGGTGATGAAGGTAAGGGCTGGCATGTTGCGATGGCAACGGCAGGTTTTGAGCGTGGTTTATTGTTACGTTCGCCAGCTCGCTTCCAGCAACCAGTACGTAAACTAGTTAAACTTTATCGCGATAATAAAGCCTACGCTGACCGTGACCCTTCAATAGGTGTGGCAGTTGCTAAGTGTTGGGCCGATGCTGAAGCGTATGCGCTTTCTGCTTACAATACTGTGGGACGTGTTGGTCGCGGCGATAAAATTGGTGCTGAATCAAGCCTTAACAAAGTGTTTTGGTCTGAACTGGATTTACTTATCCACCAAACGGCGATGAATATTCTTGGTTCTTCAGGTGAGTTACTGGCGTGCGCGCCACTTGCTGAAGAACGTGCGTATTGGCTTGAAGGTTTCTTATTTTCCCAAGCAGGGCCTATATATGCCGGTGCTAATGAAATTCAACGTAATATTGTTGCTGAGCGTGTGCTTGGCCTACCTAGATAGAGAGTGCAACTATGGACTTTACCTTTACTGAAGATCAATTAATGTTCCGTGAAGCCATCAGTCGTTTCTTGATGACTGAGGCTGCACCTGAAACATTACGTGAAATCTGGGAAACTGCTGATGGCCGTTGTCCCGAACTAAGAAGCCAAATGGCTACCCAAGGGCTTACTGCGTTGTCTGTTCCAGAGGACAATGGTGGTTTAGGAATGGGCGATATCGCTTGGTCGTTAATGACACAAGAACTTGGTTATTATGGTATTCCTGATTCGCTTGCAGATACCGCTTATGTTGGTGCTGGATTATTTTCTGCGCTTAACGATAGTGTTGTGGGCAAAGGCGATTACCTTACTAAAATTTGTGATGGCGAACTACGTTTAGCTATTGGGCATGAAAGCAGCCCGTTAGTTGCCGATGCGCATCTTGCGGAAGTATTACTTTTGCAACACGGTGATGAAGTGCATTTAGTGCCTAGTGAACAAATAAGTGATGTGGTTAATCCGAGTATTGATTCATCACGCCGTTTGTCGCAAGTGAATTGGCAAGCTACACCAGAAACCTGTATAGCCAGTGGTGAAGCAGGTGAAAAAATTTGGAACGAGACACTAAATCGTGGTGCTTTATCTGTAGCAGGTCAATTGCTTGGATTAGCACAACGTATGTTGGATCTCACGGTAGATTATAGTGTTCAGCGTAAACAATTTGGTAAAGAAATTGGTAGCTTTCAGGCAGTGAAACATCACTTAGCTGATGTAGCTGGCAAGATTGAAATTGCAAAACCTGTGTTATATCGCGCAGCATGCTCACTTGAAAATAATCATCCACTGAGTGACATACATGTTTCTCAAGCCCGAAATTTTTGTAGCGAAGCCGCTGCATTAGCAGCTCGTCACGGTATTCAAATTCATGGTGCCATGGGCTACACCTGGGAAGTTGATTTGCAAATGTTTATGAAACGCAGTTGGGCATTAAATAATACTTGGGGAGATAACATCTTCCATAAAGCACGAGTGCAAGATTATGTGCTTAATTCTGACGTGGATCTCGCACCATCTAAGACATTTGAGGAAGCATAATGACACAAGCATATATTGTAGACGCATTACGCACACCAACAGGTCGTCGTAAGGGAAGTTTATCCCACGTTCATGCGATTGATCTTGGTGCTGCTGCACTAAAACCATTAGTTGAGCGCAATAATATTCCTGCACAAGATTACGATGATGTAATTTTTGGCTGTGTTGATACCATAGGTTCACAAGCGGGAAATATTGCTCGTACCAGTTGGTTAGCTGCAGGCTTACCAATGAATGTTCCAGGAACTACAGTTGATAGACAATGTGGTTCTTCGCAGCAAGCTATTCATTTTGCCGCCCAAGCAGTCATGAGTGGTACGCAAGATGTTATCGCTGTTGGCGGCGTGCAAACCATGACTCAAGTACCTATTTCATCAGCAATGCTAGCTGGGCAACCGTTAGGTTTTACCACACCGTTTGCAGAAAGTAAGTTATGGGACGCTCGTTTTGGTGATGCACCGGTAAACCAGTTTTACGCAGCACAGCGCATAGCTGATCATTGGGACATTAGTCGAGCCGATATGGAAGTCTTCGCACTTGAAAGTCATCGCCGCGCATTAGCCGCGACAGCTGAAGGTCGTTTCGATCGTGAAATCGTACCATGTGAAGGCTTAAGCGCAGACGAAACACCACGGGAAAGTACTTTGGAGAAAATGGCGGGATTAGATCCTGTAGATCCAACGTATCCAAGTATTACCGCAGCTGTATCGAGCTCAGTGTGTGATGCATCTGCAGCAATGTTGATTGTTTCAGAAAAGGCTCTGAAAAAATACAATTTAACGCCAAGAGCCAGAATTCATCACCTTAGCGTATTAGGTGACGATCCTATTTGGCATCTTCGTGCGCCAATTCCAGCAACAAAAGCGGCACTAAAAAAAGCTGGTTTAACTCTTGATGATATTGACTTGGTTGAAATTAATGAAGCCTTTGCTTCGGTAGCTATGGCTTGGTTGAAAGAAACCGGCTACAGCCACGAAAAAACCAATGTGAATGGCGGTGCTATTGCACTGGGACATCCTTTAGGCGCTACGGGCGTTCGCTTGATGACGGGACTGTTGCATGAACTTGAAAGAACTGGCGGGCGCTATGGCCTGCAAACGATGTGTGAGGGCGGCGGTTTAGCCAATGTCACCATCATAGAACGATTATAATTTAAGGAGACCAATTATGGCTATTTGCCAAGAGCGTACAGTTATTATTACAGGAAGTGGCGGTGGATTAGGTCGCGCTTACGCACTAGCTTTTGCTGCCGAAGGCGCAAACGTAGTGGTTAACGACATTCGTTTAGACGCTGCTCAAGCAGTAGTAGATGAGATTAATAATGCTGGAGGCAACGCTATTGCTAATAGCAGTGATATTACAAAAACAGCAACAGCACAAGAAATTGTTGATGATGCCGTTGCAGCATTTGGTGAAGTTCATGTACTGGTTAACAATGCTGGCGTATTACGCGATGGTATGTTCGTTAATTCAACTGAAGACGAATGGGATATGGTTATGCAAGTTCACCTTAAGGGGCATTTTTGCTTAGCTAATATTCTTAGTCGTCGCTGGCGCGATCAGTCTAAAGCAGGTAACCCTGTTGCAGCACGAATCATCAATACTAGTTCAGGTGCTGGTTTACAGGGATCAGTTGGGCAGTCAAATTACTCTGCGGCAAAAGGTGGCGTTGCTACGTTAACCTTAGTACAAGCATCAGAGCTTGGTCGTTACGGCATAACAGCGAATGCACTCGCGCCTGCTGCTCGTACAGCGATGACGGAATCAGCAATGCCTGACTTGGTCAAAAAGCCAGAAGATGATAGCTTTGACGCGTGGGCACCCGAAAACGTTGCACCCTTGGTTGTATGGCTTGGTAGTGAAGCATCAGGTGACGTTACTGGTCAAATTTTTGAAACGCAAGGCGGCCGTATATCACTCTGTGACGGTTGGCGTACTGGACCGACAATTGATAAAGGAGCACGATTGGACGTTAATGAAATTGCCGGTGTTCTTGAGCTGTTAAACGAACAAGCCGCTGCACCACAAAAGGTATGGGGAAGTAAGTAATGGATACGATAGACTTAGATAAACGGCGACTAATTCAGGCTTGCGGCGCGATAGGAGGTGCATCTATGCTAGGTCTTTCCCTTAATAGTCAAGCGGCAAGTAAAACATCCAAGCAGCCATTAAGTGAGTATGAAAGTTGGGACATGTCGACGATGGCTGATTTATTGCGCCAAGGACATGTAAGCCCGTTGGAGCTAACTGATGCCGCCATTACAAGATTTGAAGCCAATGCCGATTTAAATGTGGTTGCGGTGAATCATTTTGACTTGGCGCGCGAGCAAGCGAAAAAGCTGAGTAAGCTAAGCATTACTGAGCGTGCAAAGGCGATGGAAACTTCGCCTTTGCTTGGGGTTCCTTTTGCTTTAAAAGACTTGGGCGTCAGCTTGGCAGGCACTATTACCACCAACGGTTGTCGTTTTTTCAAAGATAACAAGGCCACAGAAAATTCAACCTTAGTTAATCGCTATCAAGCGGCGGGACTAAATATCATGGCTAAGCTTACTAGTCCTGAGTTTGGTCAGACTGCGACCACAGAGTCGAGTTTACATGGTGATACGCTCAATCCGTGGGACAAGCGCTATAGTACTGGTGGCTCATCAGGTGGCTCGGCAGCAACGGTTGCCGCAAGAATTTTACCGGCTGCGCACGCTAGCGATGGCGGTGGATCTATTCGCATACCAGCCTCTCATTGTGGTTTATTCGGACTTAAACCGAGCCGTGGCCGTGTTGCTTCGGGTCCCACACATCTGGAAGGTTGGATGGGATTAGCCGTGGATAATGCGGTTACCCGAAGTGTACGTGATTCTGCGTTATTGCTACAACTTACCCAAGGTCCAGAGCCGGGCTCTCGGGTTACTTTAGCCAATGCTGAGATGATGGCTGCACTTAACGCTAAGCCTAAGCGTCTAAAAATTGCCTTAATGGACAATCATCCCTTTGGTTATTCAGTACATCAAGATTGTAAAGATGCACTTAATAAAACTGTTAAGCTGTTAATTGGCTTAGGACATATTGTTGAAACGGCGCAGCCAACGCTGCCGCTTGAGCAAATGTTTAAAGGTATGGGCGTCGCTAGCTCAAGTGGCCTACTGAGTGCCGTACAGGCTAGAGAGCTAAAACTTGGCCGCGCGGCACGTGAGGACGAGTTTGAACCTATCGTTTGGGGGCATTTAGAAAAGGCCAAAGAGTATACTGCGCAACAAGTATTCGCTGCGCGTTCAGCATTTGATCAAGGTGGTCAAGCTTTCGATCGTTTTTTCAATGACTATGACTTGATTTTGACCCCTGTGACGGTTGCACCACCGCCTAGAATTGGTGAGTTATCATTAAATCAACCTTATGATTTATTTGTTAAAAATATTCTAAAGGCATCACCCATTACCGCTTTATTTAATATGACGGGGTTACCTGCAATGTCGGTGCCGCTGCATTGGAATAGTAGTGGTTTGCCTATCGGCGTACAATTTGCTGCACCTTTTGGCGCTGAAGCCCAGCTCATTGCCTTAGCAAGTCAGCTTGAACGAGTAGCGCCTTGGGCTGATAAACGACCGCCAATGATTGGCTAATCAGATTTATATAAGGTTCGTAAATATGAATAAATGGTTCAAACGTTTTCTAGTTTTTATTGTCATCATTGTAATTGGCTTAGGCGTTGCTTACTTAGCAACTCAAAAACCCAAGCCTCCTGCCAAACAAGTTTTTATTAACGCAAATGTGTTAACCATGAATAGCACCAACGGCATTGCACAAGCAATTGCCGTTGAGAATGATACTATTGTTGCGGTGGGTACTAACCAAGAAATCAAACAGCTTATTGATGAAGACACTGTTGTACATCAGTTAGCAGGTAAAACGCTTTTACCTGGTTTTGTTGATGCTCACAGTCATTTTCCTGGTATTGGTATTGGAACATTAACCGTTGATTTAAATAGCCCTCCAATCGGTGATATTACCTCAATTGAGCATATCATAACGCGTTTACAGGCTAATATTAGTACCATAAAAGAGGGAAAGTGGCTTATCGGCGTGGGCTACGATGATAGCTTATTAAAAGAGAATCGCCATGTAAATCGAGACGATCTTGATCGTATATCGACAACTGTGCCTATTTTGTTAATGCATGTCTCAGGACATGTGGTGGCGATAAACTCGTTAGGGCTAGAACTTGCGGAACTGGAAATAGCAGGAATAGATCAAAAAGTTATCGATCCCAAAGGCGGGCGATTTGTGCGCGATAATGCCGGACAACTAACAGGAGTGATTGAAGAAACAGCGCGATTTGATGCGCTAGCACTGGCCTTTGATTTATCCTTTTTTGATTTCATTGGTATGGTTGAGCAAGGTGCTCAAGAGTATGCTGCTGTTGGTGTAACTACGGCACAATCAGGATTGAGCCAAGAGGGACAAATTAAAGGTTTAAATTTAATAGATAAATTGGGTCTTATCCCACAGCGGTTAGTTATTTGGCCTGATATGGACACGGGAAAACGCTGGTTGTCTGGGGAATTTAGCGACTCGTCATATAATTCAGACAATGTCTCTATTGGCGCAGTAAAGCTTGTGGCAGATGGTTCAATTCAAGCCTACACTGGCTTTTTATCAGCTCCTTATCATAAACATGCGGCAGGTCATGGTGAGCAGTCCAAGTCAGATTACAAAGGCTACCCAAGTATGGAGCAACAGCAACTGGAACAGCTGATTGTTGATCTACACAAGAAAGGTCTTCAGGTAGCGGTTCATGCCAATGGCGATGCAGCTATCGAAATGGTAATAAACGCCGTTCAAAAAGCACAAACACTCTCGCCACGAACCGATGCTAGACACATAATGATTCATTCCCAAATGGCGACAACTAATCAGCTTGAGCGGATGAAAACGTGGGGAATAACGCCAAGTTTTTTCTCTTCTCACACTTATTATTGGGGTGACAGACACCGAGACATATTTATGGGGCCAGAAAGGAGCCAACGTATAAGCCCAGCCAAGAGTGCTGCGGATATGGGGTTATTGTTTAGTATTCATCTTGATACACCTGTTGTTCCAATGGACCCGCTTTTTGCTACTTGGTCAGCAGTGAATCGGATTACTAGTTCAGGCCAAGAACTTGGACCTAACGAACGAATTAGTGTGATGCAAGCATTACGCAGTGTAACTATTGACGCAGCATGGCAAGTATTTTTAGAGAAAGAAACAGGTTCTTTAGAAGTGGGTAAAAAAGCTGATTTAGTCATTTTGGCAGAAAACCCATTATTGCAACCGCTAACGCTTGATAAAATAACCGTATTAGAGACCTATGTGGCAGGTTTAAATATTTACACTGCACAATAATTGCCCATAACGATAAAGCCATGCTTGTTTTTATAAGCATGGCTATTTTTATAAGTATGATTATTGTTATCACTCCTCGGTAGTCCACTTTGACGATGATTGCAGACTAGCTTCGGCTTTATGCTGATAGTTAAATTAGAAAGCTATATTATCGGAGATACGAATGACAACAGCACCTAAATATGTTGAAGGACATAATCTTTTACGTGGAAAATCGGTTTTAGTTACGGCTGCCGCTGGCGCAGGTATTGGTTTTTCTGCCGCACTTCGCGCTGCAGAAGAAGGCTGTCGGGCACTGATGATATCCGATATACATCCTCGCCGTTTGGAAGAAGCTGTCGCAAATATCAAGGAAAAGACGGGTTTAGAACAAGTCTTTGGTCAAATTTGTGATGTCAGTCAGGAAGAACAAGTACAAGCACTGATCACCAAAGCCGAACAAGAACTTGAAGGCGTAGATGTACTGATTAACAACGCCGGTCTTGGCGGCCAAACCGCTGTCGTAGATATGACCGATGATCAGTGGAACAGGGTGATGGATATTACCTTAACTGGCACATTTCGTATGACTCGTGCGATGTTGCCGTATATGCAAAAGCGCAAGGCTGGAGTTATTATTAATAACGCGTCTGTACTTGGCTGGCGTGCGCAAAAAGAACAAGCACATTATGCTGCTGCAAAAGCAGGCGTTATGGCCTTTACCCGCTGTTCTGCATTAGAAGCTGCTGAACATGGTATTCGCATTAATGCAGTGTCTCCGTCTATCGCCATGCATGACTTTCTTAAAAAAGCCGCCAGTGCTGAAGTACTCGATCAGTTAACCTCAAAAGAAGCTTTTGGCCGTGCTGCAGAAGTGTGGGAAATTGCTAACGTGATGATGTTCCTCGCCAGTGATTATTCGTCTTACATGACGGGTGAAATCGTTTCTGTTAGTTCTCAACGCGCTTAGGAATTAACATGGCCAATAAAATTTTTACCAGCAAAGAACAATTACTTAAAGCTGCCGGTTTAGATCTCGGTGTGACCCAGTGGATACCACTTGAGCAAAGTCGCATTGATATGTTTGCAGAGGCAACTGGTGACCACCAATGGATCCATGTCGATCCAGTGAAAGCAGCAACAGGTCCATTTGGCGGTTGTATTGCTCATGGTTATTTGACACTTTCGTTAGTTAACTATTTTTTACCACAATTACTCGACGTGCAAAACATCAGCATGGGAGTCAACTATGGTTGTGATAAAATACGCTTTCCTGGTGTGGTAAAGGCTGGCAGTAATATTCGTGGTACCGGTGAAATTATCAGTGTTGAAGAAGTAAAAAACAGTCTTCAGGTAACCACCCGGGTTACCATTGAAGTGGCTGATCAACAAAGGCCTGCCTGTGTAGTAGAAACTATCAGTCGCTATACTTTTGCTTAACTTTTTATTCTGAGCTTCGATAGCGCGGAATAAAACTATCTGAAGGCAGCAACGCTGAACTTAAGTATCAGAATTGCTCAGGAAGATTTTCTAGCAATCTTGTCGTCACTACGTTCAGTGAGATTCAAGCAGAGGGTTGTTATCAAATTGAGGCTAAAACAGAATTAGGTATATTCATAAAAAGATTAGCATTATGCTAATCTTTTTTGGTTTTAGGCTATTATGAAAATAATTACTCATTCAACTTGGAAGCATCATGAATAAATTATGGAAGATAATCCCCGCATTTATATTACTTACCTTTAGTTATAATAGTCTTGCCGACTCTCCTGTTTGGAAAGTCACTAAAGCGGGTAAAACTGTCTATTTAGGTGGCACGGTACATGTCCTTAGTCAAAGTGATTACCCATTACCTAAAGCGTTTGAAACAGCCTATGCAGAGGCGTCAATATTAGTATTTGAAATGGACATGAGTGAATCACAAACTTTACAGTTTCAGCAAGCGATGATGAAAGAGTTAACTTATCAAGATGGTCGTACCTATGCTGATGAGTTAAAGCCTGAGACGGTAACTAAGTTGCATAAATACATGACGGATCGCGGGGTTCCTATTGAAGGCATGAACGTGTTTAAGCCCGCTATGTTATCAATGGCCTTAACTATGTTGGAGCTACAGCGACTGGGTTTAGGCGGAACTGGTGTTGATGCTTTTTATGCTGATCGCGGACTAAATGATTCAAAAACATTTAAATACCTAGAAAAAGCGGAAGAGCAAATAGCTTATCTCGCTAATATGGGTAAAGGCCATGAAGATGAGCTTATTAATTATACCTTAAATGATATGGATAAATTGCCGCAAGTTATGCAACAAATGAAAGATGCTTGGCGCGCCGGTGATGGTGCTAAGCTTTATGAGGTAGGCGGTAAAGAATGGCAAGAAGAATTCCCACAATCGTATGATCAGCTTATAAACATAAGAAACAATAATTGGATGCCACATATCGAACACTACTTTACTGACGATGAAATTGAGTTTGTATTGGTTGGTGCAATGCATTTAATTGGTAAAGATGGTGTTATTAAGCAATTAGCGGCGAAAGGTTATCAGGTTACTCAGCTTTAAATTGAATGAAATAAACCCTGATGCATTATATGCATTAGGGCTTAGGATTCAGAATAAAAGCATTAAGAAATCAAGTTTAGAGTTAATAGCTCGCTGCCGGCATACCCCATGAATATATAATTACACAGAGTGCCCCCCATAATATCAATGGTAATATAACGCCTTTAAATTGAACCGGTTTTGCATCAACTATTTTTAGGTTTTTCTTATCTGTTCTTTTTTTACCGGTAATAATCGCCTTAATCACATTGTCTCCACGTACTACATGGAAAATACCGGCGAGTGCGTGTAACCCGACTAGTACGAGTAAAATATCAAAATTTAAATGGTGCAAGGAATCCATACTAGAGGCAAAAGAGTCACTAACCGCTAAATATAAAGGACCTTCTGAAAAAACATCATCACTGGCAAATAAACCGGTAAATACTTGTAAACCAATAGCGATTAATAATGCCATCACCATGTAACCACCCACCGGATTATGACCTATGTGAGGTTTGCTAATGGTATTATCTCGCCAAGCGGTTAAAACGTCGAAAGGACTTTTGATAAAGTTAATGAATCGAGAGGAGTCACTGCCAATGAAGCCCCAAACTAGTCTGGTGAGCCAAAGACTTAACAACACAAAGCCACACAAGAAGTGTAATTCAAAGTCAGCTTGTTCTGCGCTGTACCATAATAAAGCCAGCAAAATTAGCTGGCTTATATGGTAAATTCGGGTAAATGTATCCCAAACTCTAATGGATGACATTAATCGTCACAATCCATTTTAAACGCTTTGTGACCTTTTTTAGCTGCTTTACCAATTTTACCTAAAGCGGCTTTTTGCTCGTCAGCAGTTTTTGCTAAGGTTAATTCAGTTACTGCTTTTTCTAAAGCAGAAACACCTTTTTTGTAATCGTCAAATTTTGCTTGTTGCTGCGTCGTTAATTCTTTTTTATCTGAGATAGCTAAAGGCACATAAGCATCAGCTTTTTGCACGGTTACAAGTAATTGCTGGGCAATAAGAGTAACTTTATCGCTATCTTTTGCTTTTGCTGCGCCTTTAATTGCTTTCATGTCGTCTTTCATCTCGCCCATAATAGTGGCAAGTTCAGTTTCTCCACATTGTGGATGCGCGGCTTGTGCTGAAAGTAGTGTAGTAAATGATAAAACTAGGGTGAGTAATATTTTTTTCATAAAGATCCGTGAGTATTGTTATTAGTTTAAAAGGGACTATTGTAAAAGTGTAATGAGATTGTGCAACTAAAATTTGTAACTAATCATTATTTATAAGCGAGTGAAACTATATTTTCACCTGCTTATCGTTAATTAAGTGATATACTTAAAAAAAACCTAATTAGACAGCCTAGTGAAACATAAAGACCCTCATCATCAGCGCGAATCAGCCAAGTACGACAAGCCAGTTGCCAGTCGAGAATTTCTATTAGAACTTTTAGAGCAAAAAGGGCATCCGATGTCCTATGTTCAGCTTTGTAAAGAATTAAGCTATAAAGGCGATGATGCTATTGGCTTAAAGCGTCGTTTGCGAGCTATGGAAAATGCCGGTCAGTTGGTTTTTACTAAATTTAAACAATATGCGGTTGCAACCAAATCTTCAGTAATTACTGGCGTAGTTATTGGTCATCGTGATGGTTTTGGCTTTTTAAAGCTCGACTCAGGTGAAAAAGATTTATACATTCCTTATTATGAAATGCGTAAATTAATTCATGGTGATGTAGTCGAAGCTCGTGTTACTGCTAGTGACGATAATAAAGGTCGCCAAGAAGTAAAAATTCTCGATATCTTAGTACCTCGTAAAGATAAAATTATTGGCCGCTTATTTGTTGATAAATCAGTGCTTACTGTGATCCCTGAAGACGCCAAAATTAATCATGAAATCATAATCCCATCTGAGAAACGGTTAGCTGCGCGCCAAGGGCAAATGGTTATCGTTGAAATTATTCAACGCCCGTCTAAGCATGCGGGCCCTGTCGGCAAAATAGTTGAAGTACTTGGTGAGCATATGGCTCCAGGTATGGAAATTCAAGTTGCACTGCGTCAACACGACTTACCTCATGAATGGCCAAGTGAATTACTTGCAGAAGTATCTACATTAACGCCTGAGGTTGATGACGCGGCCAAAGAAGGGCGAGTTGATTTACGTGAACTTCCTTTAGTGACCATTGACGGTGAAGATGCTCGTGATTTTGATGATGCAGTGTATTGTCAGAAAAACGAAGGCGGCGGTTGGACTTTATGGGTTGCGATTGCCGATGTCAGTTATTATGTGCGACCTGGTACAGCACTTGATGGTGAAGCTATTAAACGTGGTAACTCGGTATATTTCCCGCAGCAAGTTATACCAATGCTGCCAGAAGTGTTATCTAACGGTTTGTGTTCGTTGAATCCTGACGTTGACCGTCTCTGTATGGTGACAGAAATGAGCATAAGTGCTCAAGGTAAGTTAACCAATGCTGAGTTTTACCCTGCATTAATGCGTTCACACGCTCGTTTTACTTATACCAACGTTGCTGCCATTTTAGAAGGCGACAGTGATCTTCGCACTCAACATAAAACATTAGTACCACATTTAGAACAGTTACATTCTATGTATCACACCTTACTTGGGGCACGTCGTAAACGTGGTGCAATTGAGTTTGAAACGGAAGAAGTGCGCTTTATCTTTAACGCGGACAGAAAAATTGATTCAGTTGAAGCGATTGTTCGTAACGATGCGCATAAGATCATTGAAGAATGTATGATCTTAGCCAATGTTGCTACGGCGCAGTTTGTCGAGAAACATCAAAAGCCGGGTCTATACCGAGTTCACGATAAACCTAATGAAGATAAATACAACAACCTGGTAAGCTACTTAAGTGAGCTGGGTGTAAACATTAAGAAAACAGATGAGCCAACCTCAGCTGATTTTGGTGAAATAATTGACTTAATCGCGGGTCGTCCCGATCATGAGTTAATTCAAACTATGTTGTTGCGATCAATGAAGCAAGCGGTTTATCAAAGTGAAAATATTGGTCACTTTGGTTTATCTCTGCCGGGTTATTCGCATTTTACGTCACCAATACGTCGCTACCCTGATTTAGTTATTCATCGTGTTATTAAAGCGATAGTTGAACAGCAAAAATCGAGCAAAGTAAATGTTGGATTTTATCAATACAACGACAAAGAAGTCACTGAGCTTGGCGAGCATTGTTCAATGACAGAGCGCCGTGCAGATGACGCTACTCGAGATGTATCTGATTGGCTGAAATGTGAGTTTATGCGTGATCATGTTGGCGATACCTTTAACGGGGTCATTTCAACGGTAACTAATTTTGGCTTTTTTGTGCGTTTACTCGATTTCCATATTGAAGGCTTAGTTCATATTAGCTCGCTTGGTAAAGATTACTATGCCCATGATGAAGTGCGTATGTGCTTGGTTGGTGAAAATTCTGGTAAAAAATTCCACGTAGGTGACTTAATCGAAGTGCAAGTTGCCGCGGTTAATTTAGACGAAAAGAAAATTGATTTGTTATTAGGCGGAGATTTAGCCGTCGAAGGTGGCAGTCGCGATTTACGTAAAAAGATAAAGAATACTGACAAAAAATTGGCTACGAAAACCGCTGGTGAACGAAAGTCATCTAAACCAGCTGGCACTAAATCTAAAAGTGCTAAATCAAAGTCAGATGAAACGAGTAGTAAGAAAAAACCTAAGGCCGGTAAGCGCAATAAAGCTAAAGGTCGTCCGGGTAAGAATGCTCGTAAGAAAACGCAAGAATAATTAATCTTACAGATTAAAAATACAGGTTAAACAACCTATTAAATATTGAACACGGTAAAGAAGATAAACATGGCAAAAAATGATGAGTTAGTATTTGGTATACATTCGGTAACTGCGTTAATGGAACTAACACCAGAGCGTTTTATTGAAGTCTGGTTTTTAAAAGGCCGAGATGATGACCGAGTTACTCCACTGATAGATTTGGCACGCCAATATGGTGTGTCAGTGCAATTTATGCACCGTAAAGCGTTAGATGAAAAAAGTGAAGGCGAACAGCATCAAGGTGTTATTGCTCGTGTTAAAGCAGCTAAAGTTCTAACTGAACATGACTTGTCAGATATCGTTGAGCGCACTCAAGCTAAAAATGAACTACCTTTTTTATTGATCCTTGATGGCGTAACTGATCCGCATAATCTTGGCGCTTGTTTACGTAATGCCGATGCCGCCGGCGTACAAGCTATTGTTGTACCAAAAGATAACGCTGCCAAAATTAATGCTACTGTCCGTAAAGTTGCGGTAGGTGCAGCTGAAACTGTGCCGTTAATACAAGTAACAAATTTAGCTCGTACCATGAAAGCCCTACAAGAAATGGGTATTTGGATCATAGGTACTGCAGGTGAAGCAACTCAATCATTATACGATTGTAAATTACAAGGACCTATGGCATTGGTTATGGGCGCCGAAGGTAAGGGCATGCGCCGTCTTACACGTGAAACCTGTGATGAGCTCATCAAGCTACCAATGGCAGGCTCGGTATCAAGCTTAAATGTATCCGTGGCTTCTGGTATTTGTTTATTTGAAATCGTTCGCCAACGTTTGAGCTAGTATTGTTTTATCTAGCTGATTGAGTGCGAAAGTGGTGCGCTTATAGAGGTGGTTTCATTGTGCACCAGCATAAATGAAAATATGGCGAGTAAAAATAATATAAGAAAGCCGTCTTTAATGTGTTCCATAATAATTCAACATATGTACAAGATACTATTTTAAAGCAGATATTGAGCCATTTTTATTATATCTAGTCTTTACAATAGGATAGGGCGACTCTTTGAATCGCCCTGCTATGTTATTGTAAAAAATACTGACATTATTTAGTCTCTGTTTTGTTGTTTTAAGCTTTAAAAGCTATGTCTTTTTACGCCTTTAAAACAAATCCTTGCTTTAACTGCTTATTTTCCCTACAATACGCGTCCTTAATTCAGCCCGAACTTTTTTGTTCCTTGCCTTTAACTGGTGTTTGGCTGAGCCAGCAATAAGGCTACTACCGTAAGGAGCTCGTAATGCGTCATTACGAAATCGTATTTATGGTTCACCCTGATCAGAGTGAACAAGTAACTGGCATGATCCAACGTTACTCAGACATGATCACTACAGCTGAAGGTAAGATCCACCGTCTAGAAGACTGGGGTCGTCGTCAGTTAGCATACCCAATCAACAAATTGCACAAAGCACACTATGTTCTTATGAACATTGAAGCGCCTCAAGCAGTTATTGATGAACTTGAAACTTCTTTCCGTTACAACGATGTTGTTATTCGTAACATGATCATGCGTACTAAAACGGCCGTAACTGAAGCATCGCCTATGGCAGCTGAAGAACGTCGTGAAGACCGCCGCGAGAGAAAAGAAGTTACTAAAGAAGCTCCAGCTGCGCCAGCACCAGTTGCTGAAGAAGCTGCAAGCGAAGAATAGTAATTAGTGACTGAAAATTGTCTTGTGTTGGTAGGTGAGGTTGTAAAATCTCCCCAGTTATCAACAAGCCCAGCAGGAATTCATCATTGTAAGTTTTCTCTAGAACACCGTTCTATGCAAACTGAAGATGGTTTATCTCGGCAAGTATTCGTAAGAATGCAAGTAGTGGCAACAGGTCAATGGTCGCAAAACTTAACTCGTGATTTAATTGTTGGCTGTAATATTCAAGTGAGTGGTTTTATCAACCGTCACGAAACCAGAAATGGAAATCCAATTTTGGTGTTACATGCACAACAGATTGAAATGATTAATTAGGAGAAACTCCATGTCTCGTTTTTTTAGACGTCGTAAGTTCTGTCGCTTTAGCGCAGAAGGTGTAGCTGAGATCGATTACAAAGATATCGCTACATTAAAAAATTATATCACTGAAAGTGGTAAA
>JAQWHD010000008.1 GCA_029237915.1 Thalassotalea sp.
GTTCGTAGCCAGGTACTCTATCCAGCTGAGCTACGCGCCCACATTGATTTTTTACCCATAGTGTTTATTCACTATTCTCATGTTTATTCACTTGAGATAAGTGCTAGAACAAAAAACCGACTATACAGTCGGTTTTTGTAATATGTGGTGGGCGCGGCAGGAGTCGAACCTGCGACCGCCTGGTTCGTAGCCAGGTACTCTATCCAGCTGAGCTACGCGCCCACATTAATTTTTTACCCATAGTGTTTATTTCACTATTCTCACTTTAACCACTTGAGAAAGTGGTGGGCGCGGCAGGAGTCGAACCTGCGACCGCCTGGTTCGTAGCCAGGTCCTCTATCCAGCTGAGCTACGCGCCCGTAATACTTTGTAAATTTTGACCCCATTCAAATAAATTGAATGGCGGTGAGCGAGAGATTCGAACTCTCGATCGGATTTAAAGCCGATACTCCCTTAGCAGGGGAGCGCCTTCGGCCACTCGGCCAGCTCACCTTAATTCACAATAGTTTTTACACATTGATAGGTCATCTACGATGAACTTTAGCTAAAAGTAAGTAGAAATTAAATCCTAAATAATATTAGCAGTGAGTGCCTTAAACCGCTAGACCACCTAATCAATGGCGTGCATATTAATGGATTCGAAAAATAAGTCAAACACTTTTTACGTCTTTTTATCTGTTTGATGATATTTCAAACAAGAAGCTTATTTTTCGAGCCAAAAACAGTTAAGGTTAACTTTAACTTTACAACAGTTATTGATTACCTGCGGCGTCTTCATCATTGCCTTTTTCTGCTTGGATACGCATGTAAATTTCTTCACGATGCACAGAAACTTCTTTTGGTGCATTTACACCAATTCGAACTTGGTTCCCTTTTACCCCTAATACAGTAACAGTAACTTCGTCACCTACCATAAGAGTTTCGCCAACTCTACGTGTTAATATAAGCATCCTAATGCTCCCCTTTATATAGAAATCAAATTTATGCAATATTAATTATCATCCTCGAAATTAATATCGCTTGATAATGTTATCAAACTTAAGCTAAAAAATAACCATTTTTATAGCCAATTCACATAACACTTTAAAAAATATAGCAAACTTTTGAATAAAAGCTGTTACAAAGTGTTATTTATTATTGATCAAGTTTAAATTTTTGATGTAGCGCCTTCACTAATAGGTCATGCACCTGCGGTTTAACTAGAAATGAAATTTTTATTTCACTCGAAGATATCAAAAATAACTCAATATTATTTTCATGCAAACACTCGAATAGTTGACGACTCACTTTGGTATTGGATCGAATGCCACTACCAATAAGTGACATTTTAACGAGTTTGTCATCACCACAACTCTTGTCTAATAGATTAGAGCGGATTAAGCCGTTAACTATTTCATCTGCTTTTAAATAGTCATTACGATGTAATGTAAAAATGAGATCATTACTTTTATGATTAATCGATGCTTGTTGAATCATATCCACTTCAATATCAGCTTCAGCTAAAGCTAAAAATAATTCTTTTTTCAACAGGCTGTCATTGCTAATACCAAATAACGTTAACATCGCCTCATCTTTTTGTGAGGCGATAGCAGTAACGGGGTTGTTAGTAAGGTTAGCTTCGTTGAAATTTATTTTGGTACCAGAGCCTGATTTAAAGCTTGATAATACTCTCAGGGGCATTTTATGAGCTCCTGCGAATTCAACTGAGCGACTGTGTAAAACCTTTGCGCCTGAACTTGCCATTTCAAGCATTTCTTCAAAACTTACCTGATCGAGCTTTTTCGCTTGTGCTTCGATCCTAGGATCGGTGGTGTAAACCCCGTCAACATCGGTAAATATTTGGCATTCTTTAGCTTGTAATGATGCGGCAATAGCGACAGCTGAAGTATCTGAGCCGCCTCTTCCAAGCGTGGTAACATTGCCCTCATCATCACAGCCCTGAAACCCGGCAACGATAACCACGTGACCTTGCTGTAACTCAGTAAGCATGCGAGTGTTATCAATATACTTGATACGGGCTTTATTAAATCGATTATTCGTTCTTAAACCAATCTGATTCGCGAGTAGAGATACTGCAGAATAACCGCGCTTAATTAGCGCCATTGCCAATAATGAGATAGACACTTGTTCGCCACTGGCAAGTAGCATATCGAGTTCACGAGGTGATGGATTGGCATCTAATTGATGGGCTAAATCGAGTAAACGGTTGGTTTCTCCGCTCATTGCAGATAACACCGCAACCACTTGGTGGCCACGGCTTTTAGTTTGAATAATTTGCTCGGCAACCGCTTCAATACGCTCAAGGGAACCTACCGAGGTTCCCCCAAACTTTTGCACGATAATAGCCATTAGCTAGTAATAACCCTTAAAGTTTTTCTGCTAACCAAGGTTGTACACTTGCCAGCGCAGTGTCAATATTTTCAGGTTGGGTGCCACCAGCTTGCGCCATATCAGGACGACCACCACCTTTACCGCCAACTTGTTGAGCAACCATGCTAACTAATTCACCAGCTTTTACTTTGCCAATTAAATCTTTTGTTACGCCAGCGATTAAACTTACTTTCTCGCCATTGGCTAAACCAAGCATAACAATGCCTGAGCCAAGTTTATTTTTAAGATCGTCAACCATGTCACGTAACGCTTTAGGGTCGCTACCCTCAACATTAGCAATTAATGCTTTAACGCCATTAATGTCTACGGCTTGGCTTACTAAATCAGAACCCGCTTGTGATGCTAATTTTTGCTTAAGTTGAGTCACTTCTTTTTCAAGCTGCTTAGAGCGAGTAATTAATTGCTCAACTTTAGTTAGTGTATTCGCTGCATCTGATTTAACTAAACCAGCAATTGAAGTCAGCTTATCTGCTTGGCTATCAATAAAGTTAAGAGCGCCTTCGCCAGTAACCGCTTCAATACGGCGAGTACCTGCAGCAATACCAGCTTCAGAGGTTATTTTTAATAAACCAATATCGCCCGTGCGTTCTACGTGAACACCACCACATAATTCTGTTGAAAAATCGCCTAATGTGACTACACGAACTTCTTCATCATACTTTTCACCAAACAATGCCATAGCACCTTTTTCTTTGGCTTCATCAATATTCATCAATGCGGTTTCGCGTTGGTAGTTTGCTCGGATTTTTTCATTAACCATTTGTTCAACAACGCGTAATTCAGAGGCTTTAACACCTTCAAAGTGCGAGAAGTCGAAACGTAATTTATCAGAATCACAAAGAGAGCCTTTTTGCGTTACATGTTCACCAAGAACCGTGCGCAGGGCAGCATGAAGTAAATGTGTCGCAGAGTGATTTTTAATGATATTGGCACGACGTTCAACGTCAATTTCTGCGTGTACACGGCCATTTAGTTGCATATCTGCTTTAGCAAAACCTTGATGGGCAAATGCATTACCTAGTTTAACCGTATCGGTAACGACAAATTCACCTTCATCACTAGTAATAGTTCCGCTATCACCTACCTGGCCACCAGATTCTGCGTAAAATGGGGTGTTATCAAGAACAACAACGCCCTTCTCACCAGCTTTTAACACTGAAACAGAACCTTGTTCATCAAATAACTCGATAACGGTCGATGACAAATTATGGTTAGTGTAGCCTTTAAACTGTGTGCTCTTACTCGATTTTAATTGCTCGTTATAGTCAGTACCAAACTTACTCGCTTTTTGCGCACGTTCACGCTGAGCTTTCATTTGAGAGTCAAAACCATCTTGGTCAATAGTTAAATTATTTTCACGAGCAATATCAGCCGTTAAATCAGCCGGGAAACCATAGGTATCATATAACTTGAATACTGCTTCACCAGGAATAACGTCACCTGCAAGCGTACTTAATGTTTCATTCAATAACGCTAAACCACGATCAAGTGTTAAACCAAATTGCTCTTCTTCAATGCGTAGAATTTTTTCAATAACCGCTTGTTGACTAACAAGTTCAGGATAAGCTGCCCCCATTTGCTCAGCCAATGCGGCAACTAACTTATGGAAGAAGTGACCTTTAGCTTCAAGCTTATTACCATGGCGTACTGCACGGCGAATAATACGACGCAGAACAAATCCACGGCCAACATTTGACGGCATAACACCGTCAGCAATCATAAAACTACAAGAGCGGATATGATCAGCAATAACACGTAATGATTTATGCTCTAAGTCGGTACAGCCAACTAAATCAGCTGCAGCTTTGATAAGGCCTTGGAAGATATCAATTTCGTAGTTACTGTGCACGTTTTGCATAATTGCAGAAATACGCTCTAAGCCCATTCCGGTATCTACAGATGGTTTAGGTAAATTAAGCATAGTACCGTCAGCTTGACGGTTAAATTGCATAAATACTAAGTTCCAAATTTCGATGAAACGATCGCCGTCTTCTTCTGGTGATCCTGGAGGACCACCCCAAATTTCTTCGCCGTGATCGTAGAAGATCTCAGAACATGGACCACAAGGTCCGGTATCACCCATTGACCAGAAGTTATCTGAGTCGTATTTTTTATCTGCTGATTTATCACCAATACGGATAATTTTATCTACCGGCACGCCAATTTCGTTCGCCCAAAAATCAAATGCTTCGTTATCTGTTTCATAAACAGTAACTAATAATTTTTCTTTTGGCAGCATTAGTACTTCTGTTAAAAATTTCCATGCATAAGTGATGGCTTCTTCTTTAAAGTAGTCACCAAAACTAAAGTTACCTAACATTTCAAAGAATGTATGGTGACGAGCTGTATAACCAACATTTTCTAAATCGTTATGTTTACCACCAGCGCGAACACATCGTTGTGATGATGTTGCTCGTGTATAACTGCGCTGCTCAGCACCTAAGAAAACATCTTTAAAAGGCACCATACCGGCATTGGTAAAAAGTAACGTAGCATCGTTACCTGGTACAAGTGAGCTACTTGCTACTACTTGATGTTGCTGTGCTTTAAAGTAATCTAAAAATGCTTGTCTAATTTGTGCAGTCGATTTGATCATCTTGGTCATCTAAAGTTATCTCTTTAATCTAAATTTAATACCGCGGAGATTTGTTCAAAATCAAATCCACGGGATTGTAAAAATCTTACTCGTTTCGCTTTATCTTTTTGATCGTTAATAATAGGATCAGGAAAGCGTTTTTGATAGGCTTTTTCAGCCTGTTCAAACCAATCTATCGATTGCGTTTGCTCTATGCTAGCAATAATATCACTTGCTAAACCTTTTTGCTCTAATTCTGCACAAATATAAGTCCAACCATAGCCCTTGCGTACTCTAGAGCTAAATAAATCTTCGCCAAAGCGCACGTCGCTTTGAATATTTTGTTCGGCTAAGGCAGTTAGTACAGGTTCTATATCGGTAACTGAATACTCTTTTAACATCAGCTTTTCTTGCAACTCTTTAAAAGAGTGCTCACGCCTTGATAATAAAGAATATGCTGTTTTTTTTACATCCTTATTATACATAGTTAAAATCCTATTTTAGAGAGTTTGGTATTCTACCTGCATTGATGTAAATTTACACCCTTAGAATGAAGGGCTTGGCTTGCTCAAGCAAATCCGATTTGGATTTGCTTGAGTTAATGCTAAGTCATTAATATAAATTTTATATTTGTAACAATTAGAATAGGTTAACCTTACTCCGGATCGTAATCTAAATTAGGCGCTAACCATCGTTCAGCCTCAGCAATACTCATGTCTTTTCTATGCGCATAGCTTTCAACTTGTTCTCTGTCTATTTTAGCTACAGCAAAATACTTACTGTCTGGGTGAGCGAAATACCAGCCACTCACAGCAGCACCTGGCCACATGGCGTAACTAGAGGTTAAATCCATACTAATATTTTCATGAACATTTAATAAATCCCAAAGCGTACCTTTTTCGGTATGTTCAGGACATGCAGGGTATCCCGGAGCCGGACGTATGCCTTGGTACTGCTCCCTAATTAGATTGTCATTATCTAAATTCTCATCTGCAGCATATCCCCAGTATTCTTTACGCACTTGTTCATGCAAATACTCAGCAGATGCTTCAGCTAACCTATCGGCAACGGCTTTTAATAAAATTGAATTATATGCGTCATGGTCAGCGTCAAACTTTGCAACTAACTCATCAGCGCCAAAACCAGAAGATACCGCAAAGGCACCGACATAATCGTTTATGCCAGAGTCTTTTTCAGCAACGTAGTCACTTAAACAGCGATTATATTGACCTGCAGGTTTTTTAGTTTGCTGCCTTAATTGATTTAAAGTCTGCAATACAACCTCACGGCTGTCATCTTCATAAACAATAATATCATCACCATCACGGTGTGCTGGGAACAAACCGAATACAGCTTTAGCTTGTAATGTATTGTTAGCAATCACATCATCTAACATCGCATTAGCGTCGTTAAATAAGTTGCGCGCTTCTTGGCCAATCAGTTCATGGTCTAATATTTTCGGATACTTACCTGACAATTGCCATGTTAGGAAAAATGGCGTCCAATCAATATATTCACGAACTTTATTTAAATCTAAATTATCAAGTACAGTGATCCCTAACTTATTAGGAATTTTAGGTGTGTAATTATCAAAAGTCAGTGGGAAAGCATTTGCTCTTGATTCTTTAAGTCCTAGTAAACTTGTACGTGGTCCTTTATTAGCATAACGCTGCCTAACGGTTTCATATTCTTTTTCAGTACGCTCAACTAATGCACTTTTTAATGCCGGTGTAAGCAATGAGTTAACAACAGATACCGATCGAGAAGCATTTGGCACATAAATTACCGGATGCTTATATTTTTGTTCAATCTTAACAGCGGTATGCGCTTTTGATGTGGTCGCGCCACCAATTAATAAAGGTAGGTCGAAATCGAGGCGTTGCATTTCTTTAGCAACATGAACCATTTCATCTAATGATGGCGTGATCAAACCTGATAGACCAATTACATCGACATTCTCATCTCGTGCAACTTGCAAAATTTTATCGCAAGAAACCATAACGCCTAAATCAATTACCTCGTAGTTATTACACTGTAAAACCACGCCGACAATGTTTTTACCAATATCGTGAACATCACCTTTTACTGTGGCTAGTAATACTTTGCCATTGGTACTTACTTCGGTTTTCTCTAGCTCTATAAAAGGCTGTAAATGGGCAACCGCTTGTTTCATAACCCGAGCAGATTTCACCACTTGCGGTAAGAACATCTGTCCTTCACCGAATAGATCACCTACTACATTCATGCCATCCATTAGTGGGCCTTCAATAACATCAAGCGGCCTAGTTGCGGCAAGTCTAGCCTCTTCTGTATCTTCAACAATAAATTCGTTTATGCCTTTAACTAAGGCATGCTCTAGACGCTGAATTACAGGCAATTCACGCCAAGACATATCCGCGGCTCGGCCTTTCTTAGTGCCTGTACCACGATATTCTTCGGCAACCTCGAGTAATTTTTCGGTTCCCTCGTCATCAACATTTTGAATAACATGCTCAACTGCGGTTAATAAGTCTTCAGGAATATCTTTGTATATGGCTAACTGTCCAGCGTTTACAATCCCCATATCCATGCCATTTTTAATGGCGTGGTATAAAAACACCGCATGAATGGCTTCACGAACAGGATTGTTACCACGGAATGAAAAAGACACATTAGATACGCCACCGGAGATCATGGCATGTGGCAGTGTTTCTTTAATTACTTTTGTTGCTTCAATAAAATCAACCGCGTAGTTGTTATGCTCTTCAATACCGGTTGCTACCGCAAAAATATTCGGGTCAAAAATAATATCTTCCGCAGGAAAGCCTATTTCATCAACGAGTATGCGATAGGCTCTGGTACATATTTCAACTTTACGCTCTTTGGTATCCGCTTGCCCTACTTCGTCAAAGGCCATAACGATAACAGCTGCGCCATAACGACGAACGATTTCAGCTTGTGAACGAAATGCCTGCTCACCTTCCTTTAAACTAATCGAGTTAACAACGCCTTTACCCTGAATGCACTTTAAGCCAGCTTCTAAAATATCCCATTTTGATGAATCAAGCATTACTGGAACTTTTGCTATATCTGGCTCACCAGCAATCAAATTTAGATAGCGGACCATGGCAGCTTTTGAATCAAGCATGCCTTCATCCATGTTGATATCTATAATTTGCGCTCCATTCTCTACTTGTTGAAGTGCAACCGCGATTGCTTCATCATATTTTTCTTCGGTAATTAAGCGTTTAAAAATAGCTGAGCCGGTAACGTTAGTCCGCTCACCAACGTTAACAAACAAGCTTGTTTCATCTAAATTAAGTGCTTCTAATCCGGATAATCGACAAGCAATTTTTCTTGGCGCTACCTTACGAGGTTTAACCTCAGCAACAGCATCTGCAATACCTTTAATGTGGGCAGGTGTTGTTCCACAACAACCTCCAACAATATTCAAAAACCCTGATTGTGCCCATTCAATGATATGTGCATTCATATCCTCGACAGAAAAGTCGTATTCACCAAATGCATTAGGCAAGCCAGCATTAGGGTGAGCAGATACAGCACAGTCTGAAATTCGCGATAGTTCTTCTACGTATTGGCGCAGTTCAACTGGGCCTAATGCACAGTTCAAACCAAACGAAATTGGTTTAGCATGACGCAGCGAGTTATAAAAAGCTTCAGTAGTTTGTCCTGACAGGGTACGACCCGAGGCATCAGTGATTGTTCCTGAAATCATAATAGGAAGACGTTCACCATTAGTCTCAAACACTTCCTCGACTGCCACAATGGCTGCTTTTGCATTAAGCGTATCAAAGATAGTTTCAAGCATGATGATATCGCAGCCACCAGCGATTAATGCTTGTGTTGATTCAATATAGGCATCTTTAAGTTCATCAAAACTTACGTTACGAAATGCTGGGTTATTTACATCTGGGGAAATTGAACAGGTTCTATTTGTTGGCCCAAGTACACCTGCAACAAAACGAGGTTTATGCGGCTGTTGCGCAGTAACTTCATCTGCAACTTGGCGTGCAATTTGGGCGGCAACTAAATTAATTTCAGCGCTCAACTCTTCCATGTCATAATCGGCCATGGCAATTGTCGTTGCATTGAAGGTATTGGTTTCAATTATATCAGCACCAGCAAGAAGGTATTGACGATGTATGTCTTTGATAATTTCAGCTTGCGATAATACTAATAAATCATTATTACCTTTTACATCACAATGCCAGTCACTAAATCGATCACCGCGGTAATCATTTTCCTCAAATTTATGCTGTTGGATCATCGTACCCATAGCACCATCGAGTACTAATATACGCTCTGATAATTGTTGTTCTAATAAAATAGTTGTTGCTGATTTCACTTTAATACTTCCTAACCTGGTTTATACCAAATTTTTTAATAATTCGTTTAGTCTTGCTCTAGCAGATAAGGTGTTTCTTGATAAACATAATAATTAAGCCAATTACTAAATAACAAACAGCCATGACTGCGCCAGCTGTTTTTTGGGTTTATATTTACATTATCGCTTTCAAAATAATTGACAGGGATAGATGAATTTACAGATGCTGCTACATCTCTTTGATATTCATCTAGCAATGTATTGGCATCGTATTCTGGATGACCAGTAACAAATACATGCTTCTTATCTTTAGTCGCTACTAAATATACACCAGCTAGATCTGAGTCAGCTAAGATATTTAATTGCGGTTGTTGATCATAAACTGATTTTTGTACTTCACCATATCGAGAGTGTGGCACATTAAAGTCTTCGTCAAAACCTCGTGTTAATGGCTCCATTGGATCTCTAGTTCTATGATGATATACACCCGACAGCTTTTCTTGACGTAAATCTCTATTGATCCCAAAAAAATGATAAAGAGCCGCATGAGCAGCCCAACATGAATACATAGTTGATGTTACGTTCGATTGAGCCCAATCAAATACTTCAGTTATCTTATCCCAGTAGCTAACGTGTTCATAATCAATCTGACCAAGTGGAGCACCGGTAACAATTAATCCATCGTAATGTTTATGCTTTATTTCATCAAACAAACAATAAAATGAATCGAGATGTTCTTTTGGCGTATTTTTTGACACGTTTAGGTTTAAACGGACAAATTCGATATTTATCTGTAACGGAGTATTTGACAACATACGTAAAATTTGAATTTCAGCTTCAATTTTATTAGGCATTAAATTTAGAATCGCCACTTGCATCGGTCTGATCTCTTGATTAATTGCCCTATGTTCAGACATGACGAAAATATTCTCATTGGCGAGAACAGACAAAGCCGGTAATTGATCTGGTATTTTAATTGGCATAATAAGCTAGTAATAAATATTCATTTTCCTCAATACTACTTGACCATCTAGATTTGTCAACATCTAAACGTTTAGATGGCTAAATAAGCTTACGAAATGAGTTATTGCCTGAACTTGTTAACTAGTTGTAAAATAAAATTTCACTGCCTTATTTATGCAGTCAATTTTCATTAACTCTATAAGGGAAAATATGGTTAAGTTAATCACTTCACTCGCTATTGTATTTCTAACGATAAGTAATTTTAGTCACGCGCTAGAATTGCAAGATTTTACAAAGAAATTGCAGAATGAAACTGCGAAAGTATCGCCTGATGGTAAACACATAGCAATACGAACATTACATGAAGGCAAGAAAGTATTAGTTTTTATCAATACAGCTAGCAAAAAGGTAACATTTACCTTGAATATGTCAGGTAAAGAAAGCGTAGGTTCTTTTGAGTGGGCCAATAATGAAAGAGTTGTTATTGGGGTACTATCTAGGTTTGGTGCTTTAGATAACACCTATAACACAGGACGTTTATTTGCAATTAATTACGATGGCAGGAAACCAAAAGCTATATTTGGCTCAAAAGCTGCAGCGGACTCAGGCATATCTAAAAGCAAAAAGATTACTTCAGGATCTGCCTTCTTACAATCAATATATAAACAGGATGACAGAAAAATCATCGTTGGAATATCTCCATGGCGAGCAGGGTCACATTTAGATCTATTATCTGCAGATGTTGTAAAGTTAGACATATATACTGGTCATCAGAAAAAAATCATGAAGTCACCTGGTAGAGGTAGTGGTGTTTTGCTAGACCACAATGATGAGGTTCGATTTGCCGGAGGCATAACTGGTTATGACCAAAATAAAGTCTTTTATCGTGAAGTAGATGGCGAATGGAGCGACTTTGATAGCCCTGTAAATAAAGACGATGATATTAGTCTCCATGGATTTTCTGCGGATAATGAGAAAATATATTTTACCAATTTCCATGATGGAGATACCGGTACACTATACTCATACCAGTTAAAAACAAAAAAACTGAATAAGATTTACAAAAACGATTTCGTAACATTTACTAATGTTTTAACAAACTATAAAGATGTACCTTATGGCGTTCGGATTGACGAAGACTATTCAAACTTCTTATTTTTCGCC
>JAQWHD010000071.1 GCA_029237915.1 Thalassotalea sp.
TTTTATTATTTACGCATTTTATTTTAGATCAAGAATGGACCAACAAAAACTCCTAGAAGCCATCAATATGGTTATGCCATTTGGCAAGTACGCTGGCAGAAAATTACTATTTTTACCGGAGCCTTATTTAGTCTGGTTTCATAGTAAAGGCTTTCCAGCAGGAAAATTAGGCGAACAACTAGCACTTATGTATGAAGTTAAGCTTAACGGCTTAGAAGATATGTTATTGCCGTTAGTAAAAGATTAACGAGTTTGCTGTTAATGTTTTCAACCTTAATGTTTTTTTAGATTAACAATCCTGCTTTCAATAAAATTAATTGATTAAATTTTATACGAAAAGTTTTGCGTTATAAATATAGAATTTTAGTCGTATAAATTAACATTATGTTTTTATTACGAATAAATCACCGTATATCTATCGCAGCATTTAATAAATTTATACTAAAACCAAACAGAACGTTTTGTATGTTTTATATACGAATGAGTTTTGCTTGTAGCTGTGGTTCGAGTTACAAAAAACAAGTTGCGAAGCCGGCTTGTTCGTCTTAAATTAAGATAACTTCATTAATTTAAGTGCTAATTAAATCCTCAATTTAAACTTGAGTTAATGTTGTCTACCGATGCAGTTTTTTCGGCTATCTTACTCACAATAGGAGACTCATCTATGAAAAGACAAAAACGTGATCCATTAGGACGAGCGCATTCAAAGGGATATCAAGCAGGCTTAAGTGGTAAAAATAAAGAACAATGTCCATATCAAAATGTTGACGTAAAATCACAATGGTTAGGAGGGTGGCGAGATGCCATCTCAGATCGAAGTTCTGGGTTATTTAAATAGCTATATAAATTAAAAAATTAGAGAGATTGAGCCTTAACATGTAGTTGTTAAGGCTTTTGTATTTTTAAGCTATTACTTATTTGTTATTACAAATACAATTGCTGCGTTTACCTATTTTAAATTCTTGCCATTGCCCTGACAAACCATCAAACAGTTTTATTTTATTCGCACTTGTTTGCTTCTTAGTAAGTAACTTAATAGCTTCTAATGCCTGCATACTTCCTATTACGCCAAGCACTGGGCCTAATACTCCTGCCGTTGAGCAATTGAGTGCCGGTTCACCTTTATTTTTTGGATAGAAGCACTCATAACAAGCGTAATCATCTGCTGTTGGATTAATAACAAATAACTGACCTTCGAAACGGATTGCCGCACCACTGATCAAAGGTGTTTTGTGATTAACGCAAGCAAGATTGATGGCATAACGAGTCGATAGGTTATCCGTACAGTCGATAATTAAGTCCATTTCACTAGCGTAATAATCAAGTTGCTCGTCATCAAGCATTTCATCGATAACTTCAATGTCTATTTCTGGGTTAAGTTTAGTTAAATGCTGAAATGCAATTTCGGCTTTATTTTCACCCACTTGCTCGGTATGAAACATAACTTGTCTTTGTAAATTAGTGACATCTATATTGTCGCCATCGGCTAAAATTAATTGACCAACCCCCGTGGCTGCTAAATACATTGCGACCGGGTTACCCAAACCGCCTAAACCAACAATTAGTACTTTCGCATTCTTTAATTGTAATTGCTCTGTTTCGCTAAAACCTTTTAATAGCAACTGTCTTGAATAGCGTAATTGTTCATTGCTGGTTAACATAAAAATCTCTTTATTGTATCTAAGGTACGATTTTGTGATTAATAACTGCGTATCGCACTGGCTTTAAACTGAATATATACATTGTCTTGCTTGGCTAAACGCAAACGCTCTACAGAATAACGTGTGATGTTGACACTAAATATGTGACCTAATACATCGACTTTGACGAGTGCCGCATTTTTATTCAAACGGATTATGTCTGTAATTTGACCCGCTAATGAATTCATAATAGAGCTTAATTCTGGCTGCTCTGTGCTTATGCTGATGTCACTAGCGAGTATATAGCAACGCAAAGGTGTATTTAACGCTTGTCTTTGCAAGTTACTGTATAAGTTAACTCGCCCTGAATTAGGCGCTTGAAAATCTAGTTGAGTTAAACCGAAATTGATCAGGTGTTGTTTAACCTTAAGAGTCAAACTGGTTTGACTGCTAAATTCATCACTAATGCTAGTATTTAAGTTGTTGAGTACCTGATGTACATGGCCATGTTGAATTATTTTACCATTTTCCATAACTACTACTTGATCGGCAAGTTGTTGGATCTCAACAATACTGTGACTAACGTATATCATCGGCAAACTTAAACGTTGATGAATGGCGCGTAGTAACTTAACCATTTCGCTTCGGGCTTTATTGTCTAAGGCGCTGAGGGGTTCATCTAATAATAACAACTTAGGCTCAGCTAAAAGTGCTCGAGCAATTGCTACCCTTTGTTTTTCACCTGCTGATAGCAGTTCAACGTGCTGCTGTAATAAGTGCTTGATGTTCGTTAATTCAATAACCTCGTTTATAGTTAAGTTTGAATTAGGGCATCGTCTTGCGGCAAACTCTAAATTGCCAAAAACATTCAAATGAGGGAATAAACGCGCATCTTGAAATACAAAACCAATATCTCTTAATTCAGCTTTTATAAACTGTTTGTGGTCTGAATTTTGTAACAACTTTTCTTTGAGTTTTACCGTACCAGTAGCGTTTTTATTCAATCCCGCAATAATACGTAATAAGCTAGTTTTACCTGAGCCTGAATGGCCAAGAATACCTGTGATACCCTCTAAATTGAGCGAGTGTTGGCATTGCAGAGTAAAGTTAGGGTAACTAAGTTCTAAGTTGAGTTCTAAGTTGAGCTCAAGATTAAAGTTAAGCTCTGAGTTTAAGCTCATACAACACCTCTAGCTTTAACTTTTTTTTCTGATTGAAAATTCAGTAAATAGATAAGGGCTAATAAAACAACCGAAGCAATGAGTAAACTACCGGCTAGCCAATGGGCTGTGCTGTAATTTAATGCTTCAACATGATCAAATAAAGCGATAGAAAGTACCCGAGTTTCGCCGGGGATATTACCGCCTATCATTAGCACCACACCAAATTCGCCTACTGTATGAGCAAAACCTAAGCTGGCGGCAGTGATAAAACTGGCTTTGGTCATAGGCACAGTAATATTAAAAAATCGATCTAGGCCTTTCGCGCCAAGCATTGAACCTGCTTCAGATAAGTTATCACCAAGTTGCTCAAATGCTTTTTGTAATGGCTGTACTACAAATGGCAGTGAATAAATTACTGAGCCTATTAATATACCGGTAAAACTAAATGCTAATGACGAACCTGTGACGTCTTGGAAAAACTTACCTGGGATACTCGTTGGCGAAAATAGTATTAATAAGTAAAAACCTAATACGGTTGGTGGTAACACTAATGGCAGGGCGACTAATGCTTCAAGTAATACTTTAAAGCGACTCTTAACTTTACTTAAATACCAAGCGAGCGGGGTACCAATGAGCAGTAATATAATCGTTGTGATCGCTGCTAACTTTAAGGTGGTAGCTAACGCTAGCCATTCATTGTAGTTTTCCATTAACCTTCCTTGGCTATTGCTTCAACGTTAGTGTTTAATTGTTGCGTTTGAGCTTCTGTAGGTACGGTTATCGCGGGTAAATATCCGTGCTTAGCTAAAAAGTTTTGAGCTTGTTTTGACAAAATGAATTCAAAAAATTTACTGGCAATGTCGATATTCTCAGCGTTTTTTAATACCACCATTTGTTGCTCTAATGAGTGGTGCAAGGTTTGATCGATTAATACACCTTGACCAACCTTTGAGTCAAGTAATTGGCTGTATGAGATAAAACCAAATTTAACCGCGCCAGTAAATACTTGTTGGTAGGTTTGATTGATATTGTTACCCATAATTAATTGGTCATCATATTTAGACCATAAATTTGACGAAACAAGCGCTTCTTTTGCCGCTAACCCGTAAGGAGCAATATGAGGGCCTGCTATTGCGATACGGCCTTTATAATCTTTTAAATCTTCTAGGCTAATTTCAGTAGAGCTAATGGCTGACCATAAGGCAATTTGCCCAATAGCATAGGTTTTGCGGTGTTCTTCAAAAACTAAATCTTGTTCTTCCAATAATTGCGGGCGTCTTATATCTGCCGCAAAAAAAATATCAAATGGCGCACCGTGTCTAATTTGTTGATAAAGTACGCCAGTCGATGCCACGGTTATTTGTACGTCGATTGGTGTTTGCCTGGAAAAAATTTCGGCTAGCTTTTCTACTGGTTTGGCAAAGTTAGCCGATACCGCTATACGTAATGATTGCGCATAACTTGGTAGGGAAATACTAATTGATAATATAAAAGCTATTAATATAAAACGCAGGTTTACCACTTATCGGCCTCAAGTTGATCGTTGTTTTTAGCATCTAACCAACGCTCTCCTTGCTCGGTCTGTTCTTTCTTCCAAAATGGCGCACTGACTTTTAAATAGTCCATAATAAATTCAGCTGCTGAAAATGCATCCTTTCGGTGCTTGCTGGTTACACCAACAAATACTATTTTGTCGCCTATGTTTAATTGTCCATAACGATGGATAACCGAAACATTACCAATTTGCCATTGCTCGCGAGCTTTTAAAACAATATCGGCTAAACACTTTTCAGTCATGCCAGAGTAATGTTCTAAGAACAAATTTTCAACCTTTAACCCTTCGTTATTATCACGCACTCGACCAATAAAAGTAACCACAGCACCGTCGGTGCTATTATTTTCTTCTAAATAATCAACTTCTTTAGAAAAATCAAAGTCTTCTATCTGTACCTTAATGCTGGTGTGGTTAGTTGTCTGTGCCATTTTAACCGCCCGTAACCGGTGGGAAAAAGGCCACTTCGTCGCCAGACTTAACTGCATAATCGCTATCAACCATAGTGTGATTTACCGCGCTTAATATAGATGTGGTTGCAAACACTTTTTGCCATGCTTCGCCACGAGTGCTTAATAACTCTTGTATCTCAGCTATGGTGTTAACATTGGCTGCGTCTAATTCTAATTGTTCACAATTAAGTTGCTCTTTAAAGGCAGCAAAAAATAATACTTTAATAGTCATTAGGCTACCCAGTCTCCTGATTTACCACCTTGCTTCTCTAATACTCGGATATTAGAAATAACCATTAACGGGTCAACCGCTTTACACATATCAAACAAGGTTAATGTGGCTACAGAAACAGCAGTCAAAGCTTCCATTTCCACACCTGTTTGCCCGGTTAATCGGCACAAGCTGATCACGCGGACTTGCTTAGAATCGCTAAGTAATTCAAAGTCGACTTGCACTTTTGATAACATCAGCGGATGACATAACGGAATTAAGTCACTGCATTTTTTAGCCGCTTGAATACCAGCAATACGAGCGACAGCAAACACATCGCCTTTGGCATGTTCGCCACCGGCGATCATATTGAAAGTTTTATCGCTCATACTAATAAAGCCTTCCGCTCGAGCTGATCTAGACGTTACTGCTTTTTCAGTAACATCGACCATATTAGCTTCACCTTTAGCGTTTAAGTGCGTTAGCTCTTGTTCTGCTTCTTGTTTTGCGTCTTGTCCAATCTGCTGTGTTAACTCGAAATTTGACGTCATGCTATTAACCTCGAGTCTCACAATGTGCAGCTAAATTTAAATGCGGTACAAAGTTACAAGGTCTGTGACTTGCATCTAGTTGCTCTTTAATCACTTTATCCCACGCAGTTTTACATGCGTTGGTTGAACCTGGCATACAGAAAATCACGGTATTGTTAGCCATTCCTGCAAATGCACGAGATTGAATGGTCGAGGTACCAATTTCACCGTAAGAAACGTGTCTAAATAACTCACCAAAGCCTTCTACTTTTTTATCAAATAATGGCATTAATGCTTCAGGGGTATTATCACGAGCGGTAAAACCAGTGCCGCCAGTTACCACAACTGAGTTAACGCTTTCATCGGCAATCCAGCGAGAAATAATCGCGCGTAGCTGATACACATCATCGATTACAATCGCTTTCTCAGCCACATTATGGCCAGCTGTTTGTACGCGTTCAACTAAGGTTTGACCTGATGTATCATTGGCTTCGGTGCGAGTATCTGAAACAGTTAATACTGCAATGTTCAATGGTTGAAATGCCGCGCCGCCATGGCCGCCGTTTTTATTATTAGACATAATTGCTCCGTGTCCGTGTCCGTGTCTTTTTTAATAACTGCTGCGCTTGTTTAAATTGCTCAGGAGTATTGGTGTTTATTAATTAATAATTGTGTGTCTTTAAGGTAAATTGATAAAGCGTCACACAGTTTAAATAGTCGTTTTATTCATTGTTAGACATAGTTAGACATAGCTATTTCGTGTCCGTGTCTTTTTTAATAACTGCTGAGCTTGTTTAAATTGCTCAGGAGTATTGGTATTTATTAATTGTTGAGTGTCTTTAAGGGGAATAGATAACGCGTTACAAAGCTTAAATATTTGCTTAAAAGACGGGCCTTTGCCGGTAGATAAAAACTTAGCTGAGCTAAATTCTTGTTCTAAATATTGATTTACTAAGGCGTTAACCGGTAAGTAAATTGGTAATGAACTGTCATTGAAATAGGTCGCTCTTTGGCTTAATTCACCTTTAAGCTTTAATTCTTTTAGTTGCTGTTCTTGTAAAAACGGCATATCCACAGGAATGGCTAAAATAGCTGTCGGGCGTTCACTTTGTATTGCCGAGTAAATACCAGCGAGAGGGCCACCTTGCTCAAAAAGATCTTTAATGCCGCCAACATTTGCGCCACTAATGACTACTTTATCCACGCCTGCTTGGGTTAATAAATGTTGGCTAAAACTCAACATAGATTGATCACCAAGGCAAAGCTTTGCTTTGTCGCTGCCCATTCGGCTTGATAAACCACCAGCAAGAACTACACCAATACAAGTCATCTTAACCGCCCAACATCGACAAATGCTTGGTGCCACCAGTAAATCCATCTTGTAAAAAATGGGTGGCTTTCTTATCAAACATTAAGCTTTTTATGTGTAGCTTTAGTGCTTCACTGTCATCGCTTTGCAAGTGATCTTTAAGAGATAACCCTTCTTCAGAAAATAAGCATAAATGCAGCTTACCTAATGAACTTACCCGTAAACGATTGCAAGTGTTACAGAAGTCTTTAGAGTAGGGCATTATCAAACCAATGGTGCCTTTGTAATCAGGATGAGCAAACTCTTGTGCAGGACCGGCTGTTTTACCACGATGAATTGGCAACCAACCAGTTTGTAATAAGCTATCTTTTATCGTTTGGCCGCTGACATGCTGCTGTTGGTAAAACTCTTTATTGTCACCAGTTTCCATTAACTCGATAAAGCGCAAACTGATCGGGGTTACTTTTACCCAATCTAAAAAACTTTGCATTTCATGTAAGTTATACTCGCGCATTAATACCGTATTAACTTTGATATTATTAAAACCACGAGCAAACGCCATATCGATACCGGCTAAGATTTCATCGAGTTTATCTTTACCTGTAATGGCATTAAATTGTCTAGGGTCAAGTGAGTCAATGCTTATGTTAAGTGCGTCTAAGCCTGCATCTAACCATTGTGGTAAGTGCTCAGTTAACTTAAAACCATTACTGGTTAAAGCCACTGTTTTGATTCCAGGAGTTTGTTTACAGATGCGTATTATTTCTGGTAAGTCTTTACGTAAGGCAGGCTCGCCACCGGTAATTCTTATTTTTTCAGTGCCCATTTCTGCAAATGCATTCGCGATGCGCTTTATTTCAGGCACACTTAAAAAATCGCGGTCATGATCGCACTCATAGCCATCGGGCAAGCAATAATTACAACGAAAATTACAAACGTCAGTAATGGATAAGCGTAAGTAATAAAACTTACGACCAAATTTGTCTTCTAACATGTTCACCTTTCCAAATGGGGGGAGGCTAACCGGTTTCCCTGTTAGCCCTGGTTGCTTATAGCAACGGCTTAGGTTTCATACTTAAGTAGCTTAGAAACACGAAGCTCGGCGATTGATTTTATTTACAGCTTTAGATTAGCACTTTATAGGATTAGCAGCCAATCTAAATTTTTACTTAGACTATTAATCGTAGTACTTAGAAATTGGCACTAACCATAAACCACAACTTAGTTGTATCACTGTTATGATCATCAGCACTATAGCTTGCAGCTTTCACTAATGTTGAAATTTGCTTATTCACTTTATAAGCTGCAACTAAGTTAATTTCATCACCGTAGTCAGCATTACCTTCGTCAGCACTAAATACATGATATGCAGCAGATAAAGCAACAGAGCCAATTTTAGTTGCGCCTTTAATGTAAGTATCTTGAATACCGTCGCCTGGAGTACTTAAAAACTGGTCACTAAAACCTTGGAATTTATGAGCGGTTGCTAGCGGTGTTTGAAAACCAATGCCATTATCGCTACCAAGGGTTTCAATACCTGCGCCAACACTAAACTTATCAAATTTAATTGTCGCGTCTAACACGCTGTAAGTTGCATCATAAGATGTAGGGTTGTCACCTGCATCAGATTGACTCGCTGCGCCAACTTTAACAATCAGTTTGTTGTCACCTAACGGGAAGTTACCATTGTAGGTTGCACCAAAGGTTGTGTTTGAAGCCGCTGCTGCATTATCAAATTCCATAGAATAGTTGTAAGCAGTAATTGCGTGAGCTTTACTGAGTTTGTATTTAGCATTAAGTAAAACAATATCACCGTGTAAGTCTGACTTAGCCGCGTTGTCTTCACCAAAAATACGATTTACATTATGAATGTAACTGGCATCAAGTGATATTTTGTCTGTTGGGCTCATTTGTAAACGATAACCATCAAAGGTTTGCTCGTTTTGACGCCACGCTACACCACCAACGAAACGTTGGTCATCTAAGTTTATGCGTTGACGACCAGCGGTTGCTGTATATGACTTACCAAAGTAACTTAAAGACGCTTGGTTAACTTCACTGCCTTCAGGATCTGCAACGACAGGGTAAGTACCTTGGTTATTAATGGTGCTGTTAAAACTGTCATTACCAATGTAAGTTACGTCATCTAATTCAACTTTAGCGCCAAAATTGTAAACTTTACCTGTGGTTACGGTTAATCTGCTTTTTAAAGTAGAAGCTAGTGCTTCTTCAGAAAGACTGTCTTGATCAACGGTTTCAACACGGTAGCGTAAAGAAACATCTACCTTTGACTCTTTAATTGCTTTAGATAGATCATCACCAACATTGGCACTAACAGATGCACTTGCCATTATTGCTAAAGTTAATGCACTTAATTTTATAGCGTTATTATTTCTTATTTTTAAAGTTTTCATTTTAGCTCCGTTGATATTTTTAATTATAATTTTGGTCTTTTATGCAGAGACTTTATCTGTGTTATTTCAATGTTGCTATAATGTTTTAAAGTGTCGTCGAAAACATTGATTGAAATCATACAATTGTAATTAAATGGTAATTTTAAGTTAAATTATTTTTGTTTTTGCTGATGATGCATTAGGATTCACTCATCACTTAATAATAAACCCTTTCCCTTATGTCTGATTGTTGTTCTGCCCCTGGATTAATGCCTTTTCATGATGCTTTAAAGCAGTTATTGGAAAATGTGCCTACGGCGACTAAAACCCAAGTTATAGCAATTGAAGATTGCTTAGACCGAGTGTTAGCTGCGGATGTTGTTTCCCCGGTAAATGTTCCTCCTCATAACAACTCTGCAATGGACGGTTATGCTTTTCATTCATCAGCATTAGTGGGTGATAGTGATTCATTGCTTATGGTAGGGCGCTCTTTTGCCGGCGAACCATACTCAGGTAAAACTGAGCAAGGACAATGTATCCGTATTATGACGGGGGCAAAATTACCTGAGTGCTGTGACACTGTTGTAATGCAAGAAAATACCGCTATTAATGAAAATATTATGTCATTAACTAAAGCGCCAAAAGCAAAGGCTAATGTACGTTACTGTGGTGAAGATATTGCCAAAGGTGAATTAGTCTTTAGCAAAGGTCATAAATTTAGTGCCATAGATCTTGGATTATTAGCTTCATTAGGCATTGCCGAAGTTGAAGCCTTTGCTCCTGTTACCGTCGCAGTATTATCTACGGGTGATGAATTAAAGAGTCCGGGAGAAACTTTAAATGAGGGCGATATCTTTGAAAGTAATCGCTTCGCTTTATTAGGTCTGCTTGCCCGTTTAAACGTGAATATTCTCGATTTAGGTATTATCCCTGATGATAAACAAGCGATACGTGATGCCTTTATTAAAGCGGATCTCGAAGCTGACGTGGTTATTTCTAGCGGCGGAGTATCGGTTGGTGAAGCGGATTACACTAAAGAGATTTTAGATGAGTTAGGTACAATTAACTTTTGGAAAATTGCAATGAAGCCTGGCAAACCATTTGCTTTTGGTAAGTTGCCTAATAGTATTTTCTTTGGTTTGCCGGGCAATCCTGTATCGGCACTTGTCACTTTTTACCAATTGTCAGTGCCTGGAATTGAGAAAATGCAAGGCCAGCCATATAAAGCTAAAACACAATTTTCGGCAGTTAGTACTACCACACTTCGTAAATCAGCTGGACGAATGGACTTTCAAAGAGCGCTGCTGTCTTATAACGATGAAGGTTTACCTGAAGTCACTAGCACAGGCAGCCAAGGCTCTGGCGTATTATCAAGCATTGGCCGTGCAAACTGCTTTATCGTTTTATCGTCTGATCAAGGTAGCGTTGCTGCAGGAGAGCGAGTAATTGTTGAACCATTTACTTCTGTATTTCAGTAATCACTAAAAAATCAAGGGGGTCAGATCAACTTGAAACTAATCATTGATTTTATTGATGATTATAGGATCCTTTTCGATATTATTAACGAATAAAAACCGAGTGATATAGTGCCGTAAAAGGTTTCACTCGGCTTGATTTAGCTAGTTATACTGAGCAATTAAGCTTGTTGTCTAGTTGCGGTAAGTACGATTTCACGAATACATACATTTTGTGGTTGTTGATAAGCAAATAATACCGTGTTTGCCACATCATCCGCCGCTAATACGCCGCCCATGCTATCTTTCCACTGTCCGTAGCCATCTTTAATTTCTTGTGATGTTGTGTGTGATAATAACTCTGTTTCTACAGCGCCAGGAGCAATAGTAATTACTCGAACATTTGCATCTGCTACTTCTTCACGGACATTTTCAGAAATAGAATGTACAGCAAATTTAGTACCACAATAAGCTGCATGATTTGGGAAAGACTTACGCCCTGCAACTGAACTAATATTAATTATAGTACCTGTATTACGCGCTTTCATTGGTGCTAGCACAGTGTGCATACCATTCAGTAGACCAATAACATTTACATTAAACATAGTGTGCCATTCAGCTGGATCTTGAGTATCAAGCTGCCCTAATAGCATTACACCTGCGTTATTCACTAAACAGTCAGTAGCACCATAAACCGCTTCAGCTTTTGCTACTGCTTTTTCAAAAGATGATTTATCAGTAATATCAACTTGCTCACATAGAGTATTTGGTAAATTTAATGCAATTAAATTTTCAACACGACGGGCTAACAACAGTAAAGGGTGACCTGCATCGCTCATTTGTTTTGCAATAGCAGCACCTATGCCAGAGCTTGCGCCGGTAATAACAACTAAAGGCTTATTCATTTTTTAATCTCCAAATAATATACATCAAATAAAACAGAGCTCTTAAACTCAATAAGGCTATTTTGGCAAAATACTTTGTGTTGATATATAGTGATAAAGCTTAATCACTGTTTAGTAATAGTTAACAATAAGGTTGCCCTAACAAATTATGAATAATCAAAACTATAATGGTATTCGCTCATTTATTGCGGTTAGCAAGTGTGGCAGCTTTACCTTAGCCGCAGAAGAAACAGGTTTATCGAAAGCGGTATTAAGTCAGCAATTAAGTGCCTTAGAGAAAGAACTTGAGGTGCAATTAATGCATCGAACTACTAGAAAGTTAAGGCTTACTGAATTAGGAGAGGTTTATTTAGCTAAGTGCCAGCAAGGCTTTAAGGAACTTGAGTTGGCCAAAGATTGGGTTACTCAGGCATCTACTGCATTAGCTGGTCCTATTAAAATTAATATGGTTGGCGGCGTTATTGGCGAACAAATGTTAGCGCCATTACTTATTCAATTTCAACAAAACCATCCTGAGATAGAGTTATCAATAAACTTTTCTAGCCATCAAGTTGATTTACTCGCGAGCCAATTTGATTTAGTTATTCGTATGGGGACATTAGCTGATTCAAGTCTAGTTGGCAGGCATCTAATCAATATAACGACTCGTTATGTCGCAGCCCCAGAGTTTTTAAATAAACATCAAGCGATACAACACCCGCAAGATCTAAACCAAGTACCTTTGATTTATGGCAGTGTAAATAAATGGTTATTTAAACAAGGTAAGCAAGGGAATATTCAAGAGCAACAAGTTAAAGCGAGTAAAGGATTACAAGTCGCTAATGGTGAAGTAATGTGCCAAGCCGCTTTAGCTGGGTTAGGCGTAGCAAGGTTGGCGGACGTATATGTTGCTAAATACCTTGCTAGTGGTGAATTGTTTGAAGTATTACCTCAATGGCAAGAGATCACACCTTTGACCCTATTATGCCCACCCAGTCAGTATCAACTTGAAAGAATAAGAGTACTAATGAATTTTCTAATTAATAATATTCCAAACCGCTATGAACAATTACTTCAAATGAAATAAAACTGCAGTTGGAGCTTCCTTAATTTGTTAGTTCAGTTTTATTGAACTCAAGCGTCAAAACGTTGCGTTATATCTTGTCCGAATTTTATTTTATTATTACCTCATCAAATAGATACCCCATAAAACAGCGGCGAATAGCCAAATTGGAGAATAGAATGCTAAACAAACTTTGGAACAAATTAACCAACAAGCAAACCATATTAATTATTGGCGCGGCTGGTAATAACGGTGTTGCAACTATCGATGCTTTAGTAAAGAAACAAACTAAAGCAACAATTCGTGCAGCGGTTCGCAGTAGCGAAAAAGCAGCGCAATTAAAGAAACAATTCCCTTCAATTGAAACTGTGATCATCGATCTTGATAAGCGAGCATCATTAATTCCTGCATATGAAGGTGTAACTAAAGTATTCATGATCCCAGGT
>JAQWHD010000011.1 GCA_029237915.1 Thalassotalea sp.
GGTTGGAAATCGGTCACCTAATAGCTTAATAATAAATTCGGCCATAGTGATGGCTGCGCCACTTTTTTCTAATACCGTACCTATTATGGTACCAATAACAATAACTAAACCAATCTGCCCCAATAAGCCGCCAACACCGCCACTGATAGTCGCTGTAATACTATTGATTGGTAGTTGGTAAGCAAAGGCGGTGAGAAATGCAGCAATTAAAAGTGTTAAAAAAGGATGAAGTTTAAATTTTGAGGTGGCAATAACAATAAAAGCTATAATTGCTATTAAAATTAATACTAGGGACATAAGTCATTCTCTTTTATAGAAATTTAATTAACTTGGTAAAATAAAAGATAGACCTAAATATACAATTTTTCCATGTTGCAAATAAAAACGACTCTATTAAAAAGAGCCGTTTTTTTGATTTAGTTTCTAGAATATAAGTAACGTTTACTTTTTCGCCTTAGCAAATGCATCGGCAAAAGCATTACCCATCATGCTATTCGATGGCTGCTTTGGCTTTGCTTTCTTATGTTGATGGCTATGCTTAGGAGTGTGACTCGATTTATTTGGTGATTTTATTTGCGCCTGGTTGTTACCCGGTTTCGCCGTTTCATCTAAGCGCATGCTTAAACTAATACGCTTACGCGCACTATCCACTTCCATAACCTTTACTTTGACAATATCGCCGGCTTTGATCACTTCACGTGGATCACTGATAAATTTATCGGTAATTGATGAAATATGCACTAAACCATCTTGATGTACGCCAATGTCGATGAATGCCCCGAAGTTAGCCACATTAGAAACTACTCCTTCAAGGATCATGTTTACTTGCAGATCGTTAATGGTGTTAATCCCTTCTTTGAAGGTTGCGGTTTTAAATTCCGGGCGTGGATCGCGCCCCGGTTTTTCGAGCTCTGACAATACATCGGTCACAGTAATAACACCAAACTCAGTATTAGCAAAGCTTGCAGCATCAAGTTTAGAAATAATTTCTGGCTTACCTAAGATGGCAGTTAACTCGCTATTAGAACTCTTTAATATCTGCTCTACTAATGGGTAACTTTCTGGGTGCACGGAACTTGCATCTAATGGATTTTTACCATTGCTAATGCGCAAGAAACCAGCCGCTTGCTCGAATGCTTTCGGCCCTAAACGAGCAACTTTTTTAAGTTCGTTACGTTGTTCAAAACGGCCATTTTGTTCGCGATAATCAACAATGTTTTGCGCCATCGTTTTCGTTAAGCCAGATACTCTGCTTAATAGTGGCGTAGACGCCATATTTAAATCTACACCTACAGCATTTACACAATCTTCTACCACCGCATCTAGTGATTTACTCAGCTGACTTTGGTTTACGTCATGTTGATACTGACCTACACCAATCGCTTTAGCTTCAATTTTTACGAGTTCAGCTAATGGGTCTTGTAAACGACGAGCAATAGATACTGCGCCGCGTAATGAAACATCAAGCTCAGGAAACTCCTTTGCCGCAAATTCTGATGCAGAGTAAATACTGGCTCCAGCTTCTGAAACAATAATCTTTTGCGGCTTATTGTTTTCAATATTGGTTATTGCTTCAGCGGCCAATTTATCACTTTCTCGTGAACCGGTACCATTGCCTATAGCAATAAGTTCAACCTTGTGTTGATTACAAAGAGTGACGATAGTGCGTACGGATTTGTCCCAATGTTTTTGTGGCTCATGTGGGAAAATAGTGGTGGTATAAACAAGCTTGCCAGTGTTGTCGATGATGGCAATTTTACAACCTGTACGAAGACCCGGATCAATACCTAGAGTGACTTTAGCGCCACCAGGTGCAGCCATTAGTAAATCTTTTAGATTATCAGCAAATACTTTTATTGCTTGTGTTTCACTACGCTCTTTCAAGGCAGTAAGTAACTCTGTTTCTAATGATACTGATAACTTAGTACGCCAAGTTAAACGAACGACTTTATTTAGCCATGGCGCTGCATTTTGGCTATGCAGGCGAAGATTGAAATGATCGCGAATAATTTGTTCAGAGCTTGCTTCACTGCCTTTGTCAAAACTTGGGTCGACGTTTAGTTTTAATTGCAATAAGCTTTCGTTACGGCCTCTGAGCATAGCTAAGGCGCGATGCGAGGGTACTTTTGCCAGCAACTCTGAATGTTCAAAGTAATCTTTGTACTTTACGGCTTGGCTTTCTTTGCCTTTTGCTACCTTACTTTCTAAGTGTGCTTGTTTAAGAATTTGCGTTCGTAGTTTCTTAATTAGGCCGGCATTTTCGGCAAAGCGTTCCATTAAGATATAACCGGCACCGTCTAATGCAGCTTGAATATCGCCAACACCTTTATCTGCATTTAGGTATTTGCTTGCTTGCTGCTCAGGATCTAAGCTCCAATCATTAAACAGAGTATCAGTGAGCGGCATTAAACCCGCTTCAATGGCTATTTGCCCTTTAGTGCGACGTTTTGGTTTAAACGGTAGGTAAATATCTTCAAGTTCAGTTTTGTTATCAATGCTGGCAATGAGTTGCTCTAATTGTGGAGTCAGCTTATCTTGTGCTTTGATATTTTTAAGTACTAATTTTTTTCTATCACCTAGCTCACGTAAATAACCTAAGCGTTGTTCTAAGTGGCGTAGATGATTGTCATCAAGACCTTGAGTTGCTTCTTTTCGGTAACGAGCAATAAAGGGAACGGTGGAGCCGTCATCAAGTAAGGCTATTGCAGAATCAATTTGGCTGACTTTAACATTTAACTCTTGAGCAATTTGTTGAGAAATATTTAACATGTAACGCGATTCCTGATTTACTATGTGACTAATAATATTAAGCTTGGCTTATAATAACGTTTAATATCGCTCAACTAAATACATTTAATTAAATGTGTATTACAAACTATTAAGATTTTTACTATGGCAAGATCCAATTACATTACTCGAGAAGGTTGGCAGGTTCTCGACGACGAGCTTAAATATTTGTGGAAGGAAGAACGCCCACTGATCACTCGTTCGGTATCAGAAGCCGCAGCTCAAGGTGATCGTAGCGAAAATGCCGAATATATTTACGGTAAAAAGCGTTTGCGCGAAATAGACCGACGTGTGCGATTTTTAATGAAACGTTTAGAAGACTTACAAATTGTGTACCCGGAAAAGCAACAAGAAGGTAAAGTGTTTTTTGGTGCTTGGGTCACATTAATTAATGAAGACGATCAGCAAGTGAGATATAGGATTGTTGGTCCTGATGAATGGAATGTAAAGATTGGTGATATAAGTATTGATTCGCCAATGGCAAGAGCTTTAATTGGCAAACAAGTTGATGATGAAATCGTCGTTAAAACCCCCGATGGTGAACGAGTTTATGATGTTATTAGCATAGATTATAAGAACCCAGGGCAACTTTAATCGCTAGCTAGTAATAACTTGTAACAAACTAAGCACGAATAAATGTTCATTAGTTTTTGAAAAATAACATAATTAGCTTATAGTTCAGCTAAGTAAAATAATTAATAATGAAGGTTGCTATGGGACAGGAAACTCAAAAAATTTTAGTGGTCGATGATGACATGCGCTTGCGTTCATTACTTGAACGCTACCTCGTAGAGCAAGGTTTTGTGGTGCGCAGTGCTGCTAATTCAGAGCAAATGGATAGATTGCTTGAGCGCGAAAACTTTCATTTATTGGTTCTAGATTTAATGCTTCCTGGTGAAGATGGTTTATCTATTTGCCGTCGCCTTCGTCAAAATGAAAACGAAATCCCAATTATTATGCTCACTGCAAAAGGTGATGAAGTTGATAGGATCATTGGTTTGGAGCTAGGTGCAGATGACTATATGCCAAAACCTTTTAACCCTAGAGAGTTACTTGCTCGGGTTAAAGCGGTATTGCGTCGTAAAACTCAAGAAGCACCTGGTGCACCATCACAAGAAGAAGAAGTATATGACTTCGGTGAGTTTTCTTTGAATCTAGCTACCCGTGAAATGCGTAAAGGTGATGAGTTTATGCCTCTTACCAGCGGTGAATTTGCAGTATTAAAGTCACTTATTACACATCCAAGAGAACCATTATCTCGTGATAAGTTAATGAACTTAGCCCGAGGTCGTGACTACTCAGCGCTCGAACGAAGCATTGATGTGCAAGTATCAAGATTACGCCGTATGTTAGAACAAGACCCTGCTAATCCTCGCTACATTCAAACAGTTTGGGGCTTAGGTTATGTATTTGTACCTGATGGCACTTCAGTATAATTAGTTATTGATGAAGTTATTACCTCGCAGCGCTTTTGGACAAACGGTTTTATTAATTGGTTTTTTATTACTAATTAACCAAGTGGTGTCTTATTTGTCGGTAGCTATCTATGTTATCCAGCCGAGCTTGCAGCAAATAAACCAGTTATTAGCTAAACAAGTTAAGGTGGTTTTTATTGATGCGGGTGATGAACAGTTTAGCCCTAAACTTGCTGAATCCTTTCACAAAGAGACAGGTATAGGCGTATATCGTGAGCAAGATGCTTTATCGATTGGTCTTGCTGAAGCCGAATATTACCCTTATTTATCGAAACAAATGAGTGAGCTACTCGAAGGTGATGCAGAGGTTAGGATCTTCCAAGGGGAGGAGTATCTTTTTTGGATCCGCCCCCCACAAGCGCCACATCTATGGATAAAAATTCCACTCACCGGATTTGAAGAATCAAACTTTTCGCCACTTATTTTCTACCTGGTATTAATTGGTGTATTAAGTGTTGCTGGCGGTTGGTTATTTGTTCGACAACTAAACCGTCCATTAAAGGCTTTAGAAAAAGCCGCCGAAGATGTTGGTAAAGGCAAGTTCCCTGAACCTCTCACAGAGCAAGGCTCTACCGAAGTTGTGGCAGTAACCCGGGCTTTTAATCACATGTCTGGCGGTATTAAACAGTTAGAAGCAGACAGAAGCTTATTGATGGCGGGCATCTCTCATGATTTACGTACACCGCTAACTCGTATCCGTTTAGCGAGTGAAATGATGTCTGACAATGAAGATTATTTAAAAGAAGGTATCGAAAAAGATATCGAAGATATGAATAATATCATTGACCAATTTATAGATTATATACGTCATGACATGATGGAAAAATCAGAGCCTGCGCAGTTAAATGAGCTTATCGCTGATGTTGTTTCTTTTGAGCAAGTTGATGGCCGAAATTTAATTGTTAACTACGGTGATGATATTGAATTGCCTATGGTGTACGTCGCCATGAAACGAGTTTTAGCTAACCTTATTCAAAATGCATTTAAATACAGCGATGCTGATGTTGAGATTGAGTGTGGCGTAGAGCGTAGTAAAAATATTGCTTATATTAAAATTGCTGATCATGGCCCTGGTATTTCTGAAAATGAAATGCAGCGTTTATTTCAGCCGTTTACTCAAGGAGATACTGCTCGTGGCAGCCAAGGCAGTGGTTTAGGCTTAGCCATTATAAAACGTATTGTCGATGGTCATGGTGGTTGTGTTTCGTTACATAATAGAGATTCTGGCGGTTTAGTAGCAGTAGTTGAGTTACCTCTTAATTAACCAATCGATATTGCCTATTTAAAGCGAACTCTGCTGAATATTTTTAATGCTGATTAATAAACGGTATTAATAAAAATGGCTAATAAGTTCAATAGGATAAATAGCAATAATATTGCTCGTGATAGCTCTCGTGATAAAGCGCAAAATGCAACGCCAGAAAACAACTGCAATAGTTTCCCTATAAACACCCCCGGAAAAATACCCAGTTCATAAGCTAAATGGCGAATAACTACGTTTGCCTCTAAAGCAATACTGCCATTTATCATGAAATTTAATGTGCTGACATAGTCAATCACAGCAGTTAAGCATAGCAGTAACCAAAAAACTCTATATCTTTGTAAGGCAAAAAATATATTACTAGTAAGTGGTACTTGTTGATCTAAGATGGTCATATAAATACCCAATAGCATTGTCGGGTTTCATCCATGAACGGCGGCAATTGAATTAAAAAATCTCAACGTATTCGCTTTTTTATTATATGATTGGAATGTTTATGAGCAGACCTAATAGAGAAATAGAATAGGTCTTATGTAATAAAAAATATTAGTTGAAAGTTTTAATAATGCAAAGCTTTTGCAAAATATATCCACACAAAGCAGCAGGGCGGTCTAGTTAATTAATGGAATCAGCAAATAATGCCAGCAATGCGATAATGTTAGCGATGGCTATTACGGCAATAGCAGGTTATCTGAATTATCAATTTGATCAGCGGCAACGGCAAACTTTTGCAGAGTTTGAGGTAATTAAATTTTCCAAGCTTGCTCAGTTTATCGCTTACTTATCTACTTTTATCGCAACTATCTTAGCCTATATGTTTATTGTTGAACCGCCATCACAACCGGGCTCCTTTGTTTTTGCAGCTGTCTTTGCCCTAGCTTATTTCGCTTTTATTATTCGTACCTTTAGATATCGAAGCTACTTTAATGAACATGAATTTATTACTACGCAATTTTATTCAAATAAAATTTATAAACACCGTTGGCAAGATATTGAAAAGATTACCGAAAAAAATGTCGGCCATCAGGCCAATAATTTACAATACACGGTGTTTTTTAAAAATGGCAAAAAATTCAAATTAATCAGCCAGATGCATACAAATTGCGTAGGCTTTATCTTATTGGCAAATACTGCATTAGCAAGCTCTAGCAAACTGAGCCCATAAAAAAGTCCAAGAGCGTAAGCACTTGGACTTCTATGCAAATCGTCAACGTATTTTACAACGAGACATTACTATAAGTTATAACTGAGGACCAGCGGCAACTAACTTAGCGCCGTGTTCGGTATCGGTAAACTTCTCAAAGTTAGCGACAAAGCGTTTAGCTAAGTCATCAGCTTTGTTATCCCAATCAGCAGTGTTAGCGTAAGTGTCACGTGGGTCTAAAATGCCGCTATCAACATCATGTAATGCTGCCGGAACACTTAAGTTGAATAACGGTAAATTATGCATTTCTGCGTTTTCAATACTGCCATCTAAAATTGCATCAATGATGGCACGAGTATCTTTTATTGAAATACGCTTGCCTGAACCATTCCAACCTGTGTTTACTAAATAAGCTTCTGCGCCAGAGGCTTGCATACGCTTAACTAGTACATCTGCATACTTAGTTGGATGTAAGCTTAAGAAAGCAGCACCAAAACAACTTGAGAATGTAGGCGTTGGCTCGGTAATACCACGCTCAGTACCTGCTAATTTAGCGGTAAAACCAGACAAGAAGTAATATTCAGTTTGCTCTGGAGTTAATTTAGCTACCGGTGGTAGTACGCCAAATGCATCAGCAGTTAAAAAAATAACTTTCGTTGCATGGCCTGCTTTAGAAACCGGCTTTACAATATTCTCAATATGATGAATTGGGTAAGAAACTCGGGTGTTTTCAGTTTTTGAGCCGTCATCGTAGTCGATTTCACCATCGTCATTAACAACAACGTTTTCTAATAGTGCATCACGGCGAATGGCATTATAGATGTCAGGCTCATTTTCTTTTGATAGGTTAATGGTTTTTGCGTAACAACCGCCTTCAAAGTTGAATATACCGTTGTCATCCCAACCGTGTTCATCGTCGCCAATTAACTCACGTTTTGGGTCAGTCGATAAAGTTGTTTTACCTGTACCTGAAAGGCCGAAGAAAATAGCTGTTTTGCCATCTTTACACACGTTAGCACTACAATGCATTGAAGCGATACCTTTAAGAGGTAATAGGTAGTTCATCATAGAGAACATACCTTTCTTCATTTCTCCGCCGTACCAAGTACCACCAATTAACTGCATTTTTTCAGTTAAGTTAAAGGCAACAAAGTTTTCTGAGTTCAAGCCTTGAGCTTGCCAATCGGCATTGTTAGTTTTTGCGCCGTTCATAACAACGAAGTCTGGTTCGTAAGTTTCTAATTCAGCGTCTGTTGGGCGAATGAACATGTTTTTAACGAAATGAGCTTGCCATGCGACTTCAGTGATAAAGCGAACTTTTAATCGAGTATCAGCGTTAGCACCACAAAAGGTATCAACAACAAATAAACGTTTTGTAGATAGTTGCTGGGTTACTAATTTCTTTAAATGATCCCATGTTTCTTGAGTCATCGGCTTGTTGTCGTTCTTGCCTTGATCTGACCACCAAACATTATCACGGCTTACATCGTCACGAACGATATATTTATCCTTTGGCGATCGACCAGTAAAAATACCTGTATCAACAGCTACGGCGCCAGATTTTGTCACAGTGCCTTTTTCATAGCCTTCTAATCCTGGCTTTGTTTCTTCAGCAAATAACAATTCATAAGAAGGGTTGTATACAACTTCTGCTGTATCGTTAATTCCATATTTTGATAAATCAATTGTTTGCGCGTTAGTCATGCTGGTGAAGCTCCCAAAGCAAGGTTAGAGTAATAATTCTAAAAATCAGTTCGATTGATGCGATATTAACCAAATTGTAACGCTAATAAAAGGGAAATGTTGCAATGTATGAAAGTTTTTTGATGGCGCGATCAAAGTGGAGTTTTTTTACTAAAAATCAGAGGGTTTTAGCTGTTTTGGAGGGTAAATGTATGTAATAAAATTACATACATTTACTAAAGTCTATAGTGGAGAAATTCAGATCTAGTTTGGATTTAACAAAGGTTGCAGTTTGTTGTTATCAAAAATGTACTCTGTCTTACAAAAATCACAAGTGATTGCAATTGCTCCTTGCTCGGCTAAGTGTTGTTCGATCCCTTCACGACCAATATTAGCAATTGCAGTTAAACATTTATCTTCAGAGCAACCACACACAAATGTTACTGGTTGAGGGTCGAACATCATTACTTTTTGTTCGTGGTATAAACGATATAACAGTTCGTTGGCTTCTAATTCGAAAACCTCACTGGCTTTAATGGTATTAGTTAACTGAGCTATATGATTAAAGTCAGCTAATTGCTGTTCTTTATCATCAGAGTCAGGAACAACTTGCAATAAACTACCACCTGCTTGCATACTCTTGATGTCTGAAAATAACCAAATTTTGGTATCTAATTGCTCTGAACTCATAAAGTAATGTTCTAAACACTCGGCTAACGTTTCACCTTCGAGAGCGACAACACCTTGGTAGCGTTCGCCATTTTTAGGGCTAATAGTGATAACCATATTAGCTTTACCTAGTAAGTCGGTTAAGCTAGTTCCTATAACATTACCTGTTATATTCGCAATGCCACGCATTTGTTGTAAGTTATTACCATTAATAACCATGTATTGTACCGGACCATCACCTTGCAGTTGGACCGATATTTCGCCTTCAAACTTTAAGGTAGCTGTTAATAGACAAGTTGCCGCTAATAACTCTCCTAACAAAGCTGTTACAGCATCCGGGTATTGATGGTTTTGGATAATTTGCTTATAGCTTTGATCTAATTGCACAAGCTCACCACGGGCGTGTAAATCTTCAAATAAATAGCGATTTAACATATCTAAATTATTAGCCACTTTAGTTCCTTTCTTTAAATTGTCGTATTTGACGACGTTGTTTTTTGTCTGGTTTAGTATCACTAGCAGGACTAAGTAAAATACCTTGTCGTCTTGCTTCTGCCGTTTTTTCTCGGATAGTTATACTTTCTTGTGTTTCGGTGTAAAGAGTTTGTGCAAAAGTGGCATCTCTGCGTACCCCAGCAAGCACATTAATTATTACTTCACGTTCGTCATAACCTTGGCGTATACGAATTTTATCACCAATGGCGACGACTTTACTCGACTTGCTACGTTGGCCATTATAAAACACTTTGCCACCATCAATCATATTTTTAGCGATTGCCCTAGTTTTATAAAATCTAGCCGCCCATAACCACTTATCTAATCTTACGCTGACTTGGTTAAGTAAATCACTATCGTTATTGCTTTGTTTTGATTTTTTTTGTAAGTTTTTTGTCAAAAAAATACCCGTACTTGTTAATGAAATTGTACTTATGAACAATTTGAATACCGAAACTTACAAATATGTTACAGAAAGTAAATTAAATACTAATAATTGGGCTTATTACCTTGTTGCTCAGGCTTAGCTCAAGTATTATCAGGAGCAGAATAATTTTCATCATAAAAAGTTAAACATACTCATCATGGATCTAGTGTTAATAATTAATAAAGTTAAAGCTGTGTGGGCTAAAATACCACAAGAGCGTCTAACACAAACTATCATAGTTTTATTATTAACTTATATTGCGTTTTGGTTTGCGGATTTTACTTGGAAATTAGTGCCAACAAAAGCTCAAACCTATATTGTAAATAATAAAACTAATAGTGTAGCTAATGTTAGCGGTACTGAACAAATTAATATTAGTGAAATTCAAAAGCTGAACCTATTCGGTGAATATAATAAAAAACCAGAAGTGAAAAAAGCAGTTGCAAAAATAGAAACTGCTCCAGAAACTAAGTTAAAACTTACTTTAACTGGGCTTGTCGCATCTGACGATCCATCGACAGCTGCTGCGATTATAGAATCAAGAGGTAAGCAAGAAACTTACGGTATTGATGATAAAATCGAAGGTACTCGAACGTTATTAAAGCAAGTATATAACGACAGAGTTATACTTGAAACATCAGGTCGTAATGAAACCTTAATGTTAGATGGCTTCGATTATACTAAATCTGTACCCGGCGGACCGGGTGAGGCGAATCAAACTACTGAGTCTAAAAAAACAGCAACGAAAGTGACTCGTCAGCCAACAACAAATATTGACCCTGAGAAACAAGCTAGAATTCGTGAAAGAGTTGCCAAAGCACGCTCTGATATTTTAGCAAATCCAGGTAAATTAACCGATTATATAAAGGTGTCACCTTACCGAAAAGATGGTGTGGTAAAGGGATATCGCTTAATGCCAAATAAAGACCCAGAATTTTTTGCTGGCGTTGGCTTAAAACCAGGCGATATAGCCGTACAAATTAATGGTAAAGACTTAACTGATATGCGCCAAGCACAACAAGCACTAATCGAGTTAAGAAAAGCAGAACAAGTAGATCTATTGGTAGAACGTAACGGTGAGTTACACAGTATATCAATGGCCTTAAATAATTAAATTTTGGAGAAAGACCATGCGCCTGCTTCTTAGCGCAAAGCACATTAAACGTGTTGCAATTAATCTTATTGCAAGCATTTCTATTGGCTGCACTTTAGCAATTGCTTCAGCATCTGCAGCTCAATATTCGCCAAATTTTAAAGGTACAGAAATAACCGAGTTTATTAATATTATCGGTAAGAACCTGAAAAAAACCATTATTGTTGACCCAAAAGTTCGCGGTAAAATAAATGTTCGTAGTTATGATTTATTAACTGAAGAACAATATTATCAATTCTTTTTAAACGTTCTTGAAGTTTATGGTTTTTCTGTTGTTGAAATGGAAAATAATGTTTTTAAAGTTGTTCCAAATAAAAGTGCAAAAACGGCAGCTATTCCAGTAGTAGGTGATGAAAACCCTGGTGTTGGTGATGAAATGGTAACTCGTGTTATCGAAGTTAAAAATGTTTCGGTAAGAGAATTATCACCATTGTTACGTCAACTCAGTGATCAGGCTGGCGGTGGTAATGTTGTGCATTATGAACCATCAAATGTACTAATGCTTACCGGCACGGCTGCTGTCGTAAACCGCTTAGTTAAAATAATTCAACGCGTTGATAAAGCTGGCGATCAAGATGTACAAATCGTTAATTTGAAATATGCGTCAGCGAGTGAAATCGTTCGTATTATTGAAAACATCAATAAACCAGCTTCAGGTAAATCAGATACTCCAGCATTTTTAATTCCAAAAATTGTTGCCGATGACCGTACCAACTCAGTCATTATTAGTGGTGAAGGCCAAGCGCGAGATCGAATTACGAAACTGATTAACCGCCTTGATAGTGAGTTAGCGACGGTAGGTAATACCCGTGTTTATTATTTAAAATACTCTAAAGCAGAGGATTTAGTTACAGTATTACAAAGTGTTAGTGACAGCATGCAGGCAAGTGTTTCTTCCTCAAAATCTGGTTCAAGTAAAACTACATCAGCGTCAAGAAGAGGCTCAAATCGTAATGTAAGTATCGATTCTCATGCTGATACTAACAGTATAGTCATTACTGCTGAACCTGATATGTTGCGCTCATTAGAATCGGTTATTCGTCAACTGGATGTTCGCCGTGCGCAAGTATTGGTTGAAGCGATAATTGTTGAAGTATTTGAAAGTGAAGGTGCACAGCTTGGCGTGCAGTGGTTCCATGAAGATGGTGGTTTCACCCAATTTAATAACGGTATAGTACCTATCAGTGGTGTTGCTGCAGGCGCTATTGCTGCCGAGGGCGAAGAAGGTAATACGGTTACTACTATCGATGGTAACGGTAATCCAATAACGACCAAAAACCCAGATACGGATGGTGATTATAGTATCCTTGCGCAGTTACTAGGTAATGTGAATGGCATGATGTTTGGTGTAGTAGAAGATGGTTGGGGTGCGATTGTACAAGCGGTTAGTACAGATGTTAATTCTAATATCTTAGCAACTCCTAGCATTACTACCCTTGATAACGAAGAGGCTTACTTTATTGTTGGTCAAGAAGTGCCAATTATTACTGGCTCTGCAACGGGTAGTAATAACGCCAACCCTTTCCAAACGGTTGAACGTAAAGAAGTAGGTATTAAGCTTAAAGTTACGCCACAAGTCAACGAAGGCTCTGGTGTGCAATTAACTATTGAACAAGAAGTTTCAAGTGTTAGTGGTACAACCGGTGTTGATATCGCGATTAACAAACGTGAGATAAAAACTACGGTAATGGCTGACCATGGCGACACTATTATCCTTGGTGGTTTGATTGATGAAGATGTGCAAGAAAGCCAACAAAAAGTACCAATTTTAGGTGATATCCCATTCATTGGTGCATTATTCCGTTCAACCGGTAACACTACCCGTAAGCGCAATTTAATGGTATTCATTAAACCGACCATTATCCGTGAAGGCGATATCTTAAATAGTATTTCTAAAGAAAAATACAATTTCATGCGTGCTGATGAATTACGCAAACAAGAAGAAGGCTTGGCACTGATGGAAAATGCTAAATTGCCATTGTTGCCTGAATGGAAAGACGATTTAGAATTACCACCAACGTTTGATGATTACATGGAACAACGTGCAATCGATGAACTTGATAAAGATCTTGAAAAACAAACATTAGAGCAAGACGGTAATGAGCAATAGTCCCGAAATTCTCAGTGTGAAAGACATAGAAACCGATGCATTAGCAACTCTTGAAGATGAAGCTGAGTTGCTTGATGATGAGGAACTTTCTCAATATAAGCATCGTTTACCTTTTGGCTTTGCTAAGCGCCATAGTGTATTAGTTGAAGATTTGGAAGATGGCTTTGTTTTACATTGTACTAAATCTGTTGCAGCAGATATCCTCATAGAAGTTAGGCGCTTTTTAGGCGCTGGCTATAGTATTACAGAGCACTCTACTGACGATTTTGAGCAACTGCTGACCCAAGCTTACCAACGTGGTTCATCAGAAGCTAAGCAAATGATGGAAGATATTGGTAATGAAGCCAACCTTTACTCACTCGCGGATGAATTTCAAGAGTCAGAAGATTTACTTGAAAATGAAGATGACGCGCCGATCATTAAATTGATCAATGCCATGTTAAGTGAAGCGATCAAAGAAGGTGCTTCCGATATTCATATCGAAACCTTTGAAAAAGTTTTAAAGATACGTTTCCGTGTCGATGGTGTTTTACGAGAAATTTTAAAGCCAAACCGCAAACTTGCTTCAATGCTAGTATCGCGTATTAAAGTAATGGCAAAACTCGACATTGCTGAAAAGCGTGTGCCACAAGATGGCCGTATATCGCTAAGAATTGCTGGCCGTGCCGTTGATGTTCGTGTTTCAACTATGCCATCTAGTCATGGCGAACGTGTGGTACTGCGTTTACTTGATAAAAACGCGGCTCGTTTGAATTTAAAAGATTTAGGCATGACCGAAGCCGGTCGCAAAACCTTCACTGAAGTTATCAGTAAACCTCATGGGATTATTCTTGTAACTGGGCCAACAGGCTCTGGTAAAAGTACCACCTTGTATGCCGGATTAACGCAAATTGATGCCAATGAGCGCAATATTTTAACGGTTGAAGATCCAATCGAATTTGCTATTGAAGGTATTGGTCAAACTCAGGTAAATGCTAAAGTCGATATGACATTTGCCCGTGGTTTAAGAGCAATATTACGTCAAGATCCTGATGTGGTTATGGTTGGTGAGATACGAGATTTAGAAACTGCGCAAATAGCCGTGCAAGCAAGTTTAACTGGTCACTTAGTTTTATCAACTCTGCATACTAATACTGCCGCTGGTGCGATTACCCGTTTAGAAGATATGGGTGTGGAGCCATTCTTACTCTCTTCAAGTTTATTGGGTGTACTAGCACAACGCTTAGTAAGAACTTTATGTAAAGAGTGTAAAGAAAGTCATTTACCTACCGAAGAAGAAGCGAAATTATTAGGTATTGCTGATGGTAGCAATCAACACATTTATCGTGCTAAAGGTTGCGTCAGCTGCAATTATCTTGGTTATCGTGGCCGTACCGGAATTCATGAATTACTGGTTGTTGATGATCTTGTGCGTGAAAAAATTCACAATGGTGAAGGCGAGCAAGCGATTGAAAAATTTGTACGCGATTATACGCCAAGTATTCGCCAAGATGGCTTTGGTAAAGTACTCGAAGGCTTTACTACCCTTGAAGAAGTCATGCGAGTGACAAGAGAGGGTTAATTATGCCAGCATTTGATTATCAAGCAGTAAATGCGAAAGGTAAAAATACGAAAGGTGTTATCGAGGGTGATAACGCTAGGCAAGTGCGCAGCATGTTACGTGATCAGGGATTAATTCCTATTGAAGTAACAGCAAGCTTAGCTAAAGCCAAAGAGCAATCTAAAGGTCGTAGCTTTGGTGCTCAAAAAGTATCTGCCGCCGAATTAGCACTTATGACTCGCCAGTTAGCTACGCTAGTGGAATCAGGTTTACCGCTTGAAGAAGCTTTAGTTGCCGTTGGTGAGCAATGTGAAAAAAATAGTCTTAAAAGTATGATTATGTCGGTTCGCTCGAAAGTAACTGAAGGTTATGGACTAGCAGAATCTATGGCTGAATTTCCTAGCGTATTCGATAAATTATTCCGTGCCATGGTTGCCGCAGGTGAAAAGTCGGGCCATTTAGATAATGTATTAAATCGTCTGGCAGATTACACTGAAAAGCGCCAATATATGCGCTCCCAGCTTGTTCAAGCTCTTATTTATCCAATTATTATGACCATTATTGCCGTTGGTGTAATAACAATATTGTTAGTGGCTGTAGTACCTGAAATTGTTGGTCAATTTGAGCATATGAGCCAAGAGTTACCCGGTACAACAAGATTCCTGATTGCGGTAAGTGAATTTTTACAAGATTATATTTTGTGGATCATTGGTCTTGTCATCCTTTCTGGGGTTGTGTTTAAGCAGATGATGAAAAAACCAGAGTTTGAGATGATAGTGCATCGCCGTAGCCTATTTTTGCCTATCATGGGCAAAGTAACTAGAGGCTTGAATACGGCACGTTTCGCCCGCACATTAAGTATATGTACCGCCAGTGCTGTACCTTTGCTCGACAGCATGAAGATTGCCGGTGAAGTACTGACTAATGAACACATTAAAAAGAAAGTACAAGAAGCCGCTGATAAGGTTCGTGAAGGGGCAAGCTTACAAGCATCTCTTAAACAAACCCAATTATTTCCACCTATGATGCTCCATATGATCGCAAGTGGTGAAAAGAGTGGTGAATTAGAGCAAATGCTTACCCGTGCAGCTGATAACCAAGATAGAGAGTTTGATGCCACAGTAAGTATTTCCTTAAAGATATTTGAGCCGGCACTTATGGTTACCATGGCTGGCGTGGTATTATTTATCGTAATGGCTATTATTCAGCCAATTATGCAGTTAAACACATTAATTTAGGTAGAAAATATGAAAACTAGAAAACACAACTCAGCCAAAGGTTTTACTTTACTGGAAGTAATGGTTGTTATTGTAATTTTAGGTATTTTGGGCTCATTAGTAGTGCCAAACCTAATGGGTAACCGCGACAAAGCTATGTTACAAAAAGCTGTATCGGATATTGGTGCCTTAGAACAATCATTGAAGTTATATAAACTAGATAACTATAAGTTCCCGACAACGGAGCAAGGTATTGAAGCTCTGATTGAAGAGACTGATATTGAACCATTACCTCGTCGTTTTCCTGAAGGTGGCTATTTACCACGTTTACCAAAAGACCCTTGGGGCAATGAGTACTTACTATTGAATCCAGGCGAAAACGGCATGATCGATGTATTCAGTGTTGGACCTGATGGTGAAGAAGGTACCGAAGATGATATTGGTAACTGGAATGTTTCCGAGTTCCAGTAATCAGCAAATACTATTCGTGGCTGAAATAAAAATTAAATGAAAAGATTCAACAGGGGATTTACCTTAATTGAAGTGATGTTGGTGATCTTAGTCGTCGGTTTTTTACTGAATACTGTGGTTGTAAACATTACTACATCTCCTGTTGAAACTAAGCTCGAAACCGACGCACATAAGTTCGCCGCATTATTTACCTTAGCCAGCGAATACTCGTTACTTAATAACGTAGAACTGGGTTTACTGGTTGAAGATAATGGTTATGAGTTTCTAGGCTTTGATGGCGCCCGTTGGATGCCAATCCCTGGCCTAGAACACTTTGCTATCCAGCAATTTGAAGAACCATTCATTATCACACTAGCTCTAGATGAACTCGAAATAGACGAACAAATGACCATAGATCGGTCTATGTACGAAGAGAAAGATGAGGATCATGTCTTTGAAGAAGATGATGAGCCAGTCTATCCTCAGGTGTTTATTCTCTCTGGCGGCGATATAACCCCTTTTACTTTAACATTTACCTACGACGATGATTATGACCTGCCAATGGAGTTTGTCGTTGCTGGTGAATATACCTTACCTTTAACTGTTGAAGGGCCTTTCTTTGATGAAGAACGCTAAAGGCCAAAAAGGTTTTACTTTACTTGAGGTTATGATCGCTTTAGCGGTATTCGCTCTTGCAGGCACTGCATTATTAAAAGTGGCTGGTTCAAGCTTGATGGGAATAGGACATCTAGAGCGATCTTCGATTGCTCAATGGGTTGCTGCTAATCAATTAGTGGAAGCTAATTTAGATCAGAAAAGTTGGCCACCGAAGAAAGCTTCAGGAAAAATTGAAATGGCCGGCCGAGAATGGCACTGGCGCCAAACCGTGATCGCTACCGAAGATAAGAATATGCGAGCGGTACAAGTGGAAGTTAGAGAAAATGAGAAAGATAAAAACTCCCTAGCAAGCTTACTGACGTATGTTAGCAATCCTAAGGCGCAAAAGTAATGCCGGGACCTAGCTTACAAAAAGGCTTTACTTTATTAGAGGTGCTAATTGCGGTTGCCTTATTTGCGATGATTTCACTGGCCGCATCTGGCATGTTAGTCGCTATGATAGACAGCAATGAACGTGGAAAAGTAGCTAGTGATAAACTTAATGAGTTACAGATAGCGTTTTTGGTGATGGAACGCGATTTTACTCAAATGACCCGCCGCTCTGTTCGTCTTGAAGGAGATGAACCCTTAAAAGAATTTATATTTAGTAATGAATCTTCATATTCTTCAGATACCCAAGGATTAGCTTTTGTGCGTCAAGGTTGGAGAAATCCCGGTTTATTACTGCCGCGCAGTGATGTACAAGCAGTTACTTATCAATTAGAAGACGACACCTTAAATCGCTTACACTTTATTTTTGTAGATGCTGTGGTTGGGGAAGAGCCAAAAGTAAGGCCACTAATAACTGGAGTAAAACAAGTAGATTTTGAATTTCATAATGGGCTGAAATGGAGTAATGAATTACCTAAGGAAGATCTGCCTTTAGCTATTGCTATTGAACTCGATTTAGAAGAATTTGGCCTAATTCGTCGTCAATTTTTAGTACCTGGGATCTCACAATTAGATCTTGCTCAGGATAGTCAAAATGATTAAGGGCAAGCAAGTAGGTGTTGCTTTAATTACCGTTATGCTGATTATGGCTATAGGCGTTGTATTAGCGACTAAAATGAATAGTGCTCTTATCTTTCAAATTGAGAGAACTGCGAATATCAATTCTAATCAGCAAGCCTACTGGTATGCAATGGGAGCCGAAGCATTCGCTAAAACAGTCTTGAGCCTGTCTTTTAAAGATGACAAAGATGTCACTAATTTAGGACAAGTATGGGCAAGCGGGGAAACTAGCTTCCCGGTAGATTTAGGCAGTATTAGTGGTGAAATCAGTGACCTGCAGTCCTGTTTCAATCTTAATTCTTTAAAGAATCAAAGCGAAGTTTCAGCAACTGATAAAGATACTGAGCAAAATCAATCTGCGCCTCCTAGTGGTCCAAGTGCGAACCCACCAGGTACTGAAAAACCTGAACCTCCGACTCGAAGCAATGGCAATAATACACCCTCTACCAGAGGTCAGCTTGCTAAAGATAGTTTTAAGGAGTTGGTGATAGCTTTGAATATTGAGGGCATATCGAGCTTTGAAGCTGAATCTATGGCGGAATCTCTTTATGATTGGTTAGATAAAGATAGTGCTATCGTAAGTGCAGGTGGTGCCGAGGATAATGATTATGCAGCAAAAAAATACCCTTATTTAGCTGCGAATAGTTTATTGGCTAGTGTAAATGAATTAAGGTTAATAGAGCATTTTACCCCACAAGCTATCTTTGCCTTAAAAGACCATGTTTGTGTTATTCCAAACAGCGATATGCACGCAATTAATATTAATACCTTAGATTCAGAAAACCCTGAACTTTTGCAAGCGCTACTTGGTGGCGTAGACCAAAGTAAAGTAGATGAAATATTCTCTGAGCGAGGCGAAGATGGTTTTGAGAAATTATCTGACTTTACCGCGGTACAGGCAGTAAAAGATATTCAAAACTTTAACTTATTTAAGCAACAGTTTGTTGTTGATAGTGACTACTTTAAATTAAAAACAAAAACTGAATTTAATGAAAGTTACTTTAGTATGAATTCAATTATGAAAATAAATAAAAATCAAACCATTACCGTGGTTGAACGAAGTATCGGAGCTGATTAATGAAAGAAACCTTATTTATACGTATAGGGAGTCAGGAAAGTGAACCGATCCAATGGTTGATAACAAATGATCAACTAGCTGATGAGATTGCTAGTGGTGATATTGACAATAAAGATGCCTTATCTGAATTAACCGAAAAAGCTCAGGGCCGAGAAGTGCGGGTGTTGGTAAATAGTGCTGACATTAGATTAAAAGCATTAAAAATTCCGGGTAAATCTGAACGAGCAATTAAAAGTGCAGCTCCTTATATGCTTGAGGATGAGTTATCTCAGGACGTTGAACAACTATTCTTTGCTTTTCATAGTCAGCCCAAGGGCTATCATGGTGATGAAAATTGTTTCATGGCTATCGTGCTACAAACTCAAATAGACACTTGGTTAACTTGGTTTTCTGACGCCAATATTGTTGTTAAGCAAATGCTACCTGATGTACTTGCGCTTCCTCAAACCGACGACAACTGGTCAGGTTTAACCATTTATAATCAGTTTCTATTGAGAAAATCTGCTTGGGATGGCTTTGTCTGTGAGCAATCTATTGCGAACTTCTTATTAGAGCAGGTGTTAGCAGATAACGAAGAGCAAGTAACTTTACATAGCTACTCTCCAATTGAGCTAGAATGCACTAACTTAGTCATTGAGCCTCAATCTGAAGAATTACCTTTATTGTTGTTAGCTAAGGGTTACCATCAACAAGACTTTAACTTGTTGCAAGGTGAATACTTAGTCAAAGAGCAACATAGCACAGTGATTAAAAATTGGTTGTGGGTTGCAGGTATTGCCCTGTTTGCGTTTGTTTTAAATCTCTCTGGTAAAGTTTATGAACTAGTGGATTTAAACAGTCAATATGCACAGCTTAATGAACAAATAGAAAGAGACTATAAGGCAGCGTTTCCAAAAACTAAGCGTGTCCGCATTACTACAGTAAAAAGACAAATAAATACTGCATTAGCTGAGTTTGGAGCTGTTGATTCTAGTAGTGGATTACTATCTTTAATTAATAAAGTAAGGCCATCATTTATTAAAGTGCCTAGTTTAAAGCCAGACTCTATTAGGTTTGATAGTAAGCGCAATGAACTTCGCTTTGCGGTAACAGCTAACAATTATCAAAGCTTTGAACAGTTTAAATTAGAACTAGAAAAGTCTGGTCTTATCGTTGAAGTTGGGGCTCAAAATAATCAAGGAGACCAAGTGGTTGGTTCATTTAATATTAGGAGTAAATCATGAAGCAATGGTGGTTAGAACAAAACACTAAAGATCAGCGCCTGATAATGTTACTAGGTGTCGTCGTTTCTCTGTTTCTATTTTACACTCTGGTATGGCAGCCTCTTAATGAAAATTTAATCAAAGCCCAAACTAAACTAAGCAAACAGCAAGAATTATCGATCTGGGTAAAGCAGCATACGGCCCAGTATCTTGAGCTTAAAAAGCGTGGAGGCAATAAAAAATCAACAGGCAGCCTTACCAGTAAAGTAAATCGTACAGCTAAAAGCTTAGGTATTACCGTAGCAAGAATGCAACCGCAAGGAGATGATTTATTAGTCTGGATTGACCAAGTACCATTTAATAGCTTATTGATTTGGTTAGAAAAAATAAGTAAGCAAGAAGGTATGAGAATACTTGCCGTAGATATTGCCCCAGCAGATGCACAAGGCACAGTTAAAGTAAGACGATTACAAGTAGGGAATTCATGAGCGCAGTAAAAAAATATTCATTAATCGTAACTGCTTTTGTTTTAGCTTACTTAATTTTCGTTATTGCTATAGCGCCAGCTGATAAGCTACTAGCTAAGGTTGATTTACCTAGAGGGGTGCAGATCAGCAATATATCGGGTTCTATTTGGAGTGGCGAAGCTAGCTTAATATCCTTTAAGCAAGTGGAAATAAATAATGTTGAATGGTCTTTAAGCCCATTATCTTTATTGCTTTTCAATCCGAGTGTCGATTTAACTTTTGGTGGCTCACTTAGCCCGGGCCCTAAAGGCTCTTTAGAATTATCAAATTTAACATCTGAGCTTACGATTAGCGATGCTAAAATAGCAATCGCGGCTAATGAAGTTGTTAAGTTCATACCATTACCAATTGATATTAACGCGGGTGGCGAATTAAATCTTAGTTTAGCTCAGTTTACTCTAGGTAAGCCAATGTGTGCCGCAGCTGATGGTAATTTAACTTGGCAGAGAGCTTTTGTTAGCGCGATGGATGAGGAAGTTGATTTAGGAACTTTAGCTGCTAACTTTGGTTGTACTAATGGTGCCTTAGCTTTTGAGGTGGATCCACAAAACATTTTAGGTTTGCAGTTTAAAGGGGTCGTTTCTAGTCCAAGTAAAATTAATGGCCAAGGATACATTACTCCAGGTAATGACTTTCCTGCTAGCGTGAGACCGCTACTCGGTTTTATTGGTAAAAAAGATTTTCAAGGTCGTTATAAAATAAAAATATAATGCCATTGCGACTATGTAGTAACTAGATAATCATATCTAGTTACTCTAGCTATTCAACAGACTTAGGTTCTTTAAATGTGCAATTTTAACTAGTGATCGAGTGGGGTAATTACTAAAAATTCCATCCACACCTAAGCGGTGCATTTCAATAATATCTATTTCATCATCAACTGTATAAACATATACTTGCAAACCACGTTGATGGGCGTCATCAATAAAATTAGCACTGACAAAATCAATATCAATATGTACGCTATAAGCATTTAATTGCTCAGCAAATGCTGCATAATCTATCGGGCTACTTGCGGTTAGAGCACCTATGTTTAAGTCTTTGTTTAATGCTTTGATTTCATACAAAAGATGGTGATTAAAAGAAGAGAATAAGAATTGATTATAAGTGAAGCCGTATTCAGCTACTGCTTTATTGACAAGTTCCATTAACGGAATAACTGTTTTATCGGCTTTTAATTCAACATTAACCAAACATTGGCCATTTATCTCAACCAGAACCTCTTCGAGAGTTGGCACAGGTTGACCTTTACCAGCATCAAGCTTACGTAACTCACTAAAGCTGATATCTGATACTTTGCCAGTACCATTGGTTGATTTATGCAACCAACGATCATGAATTACAATTAATTCGCCGTCACATAAATGCACGTCAATTTCGATAGCATCAACCTTCATAGCTAATGCTTGTTGTATTGCTAAAATGGTATTTTCTGGTTCATGGCCACTGGCACCACGATGAGCAAAAACTAACATCTTCAACTCCGATAAATTGTGCTTAACTGCCCTTGCGGTAGATATTACTATTACAAGGGCTAATTAATGAACCTTTTATTTGAATTAATTTGTTACGCTAGCGTAAGGTTTGCCTAAACGAGTAACTGTTTCAGGGCCGTCGCCTTCGGTGAATTCAATAGTATCTTTAGGAAAACAACATACTGTAGTAGAGCCTAGTTTAAAGCGTCCCATTTCTGCGCCTTTTTCTAAATGAATAGCGTTTTCGCCATCTGCAGGGTAAGTCCATGTTTGTACTTGTTTACCTGCTGGAGGTGTAATTGTTCCCGCCCAAACAGTTTCAATACTTGCTACAATCGTCGCTCCAACTAATACCATAGCCATAGGGCCTATTTCGGTGTCAAATATAGCGACTACGCGCTCATTACGAGCAAATAAGTTTGGTACGTTTTGCGCTGTTAATGGGTTCACAGAAAATAAGTCACCCGGTACAAAAATCATTTCTCTTAACGTACCCGCCATTGGCATATGAATACGATGATAATCTTTAGGGGCTAAGTAAATAGTAGAGAATTTACCACCTTTAAATGGTGCTGCAGTTTCTTCTTTACCACCAAGCAAAGTAACTAAAGAGTAGTTAAAGCCTTTCGCTTGAATTATTTGGTCATCAACGATATCGCCTTGTTGGCTAATAGCTCCGTCTACCGGATAACAAACTTCTTTATTATCAGGGTTAATTACACGAGCACCATCTTTTAACTCACGAGTAAAAAAGTCATTAAAAGTGGCAAAGTCACTTGGTTGTTGTAATTTTGCTTCGCTCATATCAATACCATAGGCTTTAATAAAACGGCTAATTGCTACTCGTGTTAACCAGCCAGCTTTTGCCGCAGCAAACTTACCAACTAAACGAGATAAGCCATGTTTTGGCATAGCGTATTGTAGAGCAATTTTCATGTTATCTAATGACACAGAGAGTCCTTATAATTTGTAATGTTCAATATAACCAAGTTATTTATAACGTTTAGTTAAATCGAGATGTTAATTTGTTATCGCCAAGGCTGGCAAGTATACGTTGGTAGCTTTCAAACCGTAAAGGGTGAATTTTACCTTCTTCTACGGCTGCTTTTAATGCACAGCCAGGATCATTTTGATGCTTACAGTCTCTAAATTTGCAGTAACCGATATAATCTTGCAGTTCAACAAAGCCAGCGTCTACTTGCTCTGGTGCTAAATGCCATAAACCAAATTCGCGAATACCAGGTGAGTCAATTAAGCTACCTCCCGATGGGAAGTGGTATAAACGAGCTACCGTTGTAGTATGTTGTCCTAAACCTGAACCTTCAGAAACTTCATTGGTTAATACATCTAAGCCTGGCATTAATGAGTTCACTAATGTCGATTTACCTACGCCTGATTGGCCAACAAAAATAGAGGTTTTATCAATTAAGCGGTCTTTTATTTCGCTAATGCCTGCGGCATCAACACTACTGGCATAAATAATTTCATAACCAATATTTTCTAATATGGCTAGTCGCTCTTTAATCTCAACTTGAATTTGTGGTTCTAATAAATCAATTTTATTGAGTACAATAATTGGCTTAATGCCGGTTAACTCAATTGCGACTAAATAGCGGTCGATTATATCAGCATTGAATGCTGGCACTACCGAAGACACAATAAAAATTTGGTCGATGTTCGCTGCTATGGGTTTTACCCCATCATAAACGTCTGGTCTTGATAATTCCGATTTGCGTTCATGAACGGCTTCAATAACACCGCTGATGCTATGAATAGTATCTTTACCTTGTCGCCAAACTACATTGTCGCCACAAACTAAGCTTTTAACGGTGCGGCGAATATTACACCGAACTACACTACCATCAACACTTTCAACATCAGCATGCTGACCAAAACGACTCACAATAACGCCAGGTTGTTGCTCACCTAATTCGCTATCTTGAAAGGTGTCCTGTTTGTCTTTGCTGAGCTTATTTGCTAGGTTTTTTTTAATTTGCCTATTTTGACCTTTGGTCAGTTTTTTTGCTTTAGCCACGTAGTCTATTCAACTTAGAAATTCATTTATGTAAATTCATATATTAATTGGTATTATACAAGTACTCGCTAGATAAAGAAAATTTAGTTAACCAGCTGATTTCTACCAAATGCATTAGTGCAATTGGTATCACAAATGCTTAAGGCTTGAAGTAATAATGACAATAAATGCAAACAACTTGATCTGGTTAGATTTAGAGATGACTGGCTTAGAGCCAAAACAAGATAAGATATTAGAAATTGCCTCGATTATTACCGATGGTGAACTCAATATTTTAGCGGTAGGCCCTGTATTTGCTATTCATCAATCAGATGATGTACTCGAAAATATGAATGAGTGGTGCATAGAGCAGCATGGTAAAAGTGGTTTAACTCAGCGCTGTAAAGACTCCACAACTAGCCTAGCGCAAGCAGAACTTGCAACCATTGAGTTTATAAGCCAATACGTACCCAAAGGCGTATCTCCTATGTGTGGTAACAGCATTGGTCAAGATCGACGCTTTATTAATGAATACATGACTGATTTTGAAACATGGTTTCATTATCGAAATATAGATGTAAGTACCATTAAAGAGTTAGTGCGTCGTTGGCAGCCAGAGGTATTAGATAATGTTATTAAAACTGGTGCACATTTAGCCCTTGATGATATTCGTGAATCAATTGCCGAGTTAAAAGTGTATCGCGAGCACGCGTTTAAAATTTAACGCAAATACAAAATTGACATATTTAAAGCCCGCATTAGCTAATTAAGTGGGCTTTTTTATGCATAATATAAAAAAAATACTTATTTTTAGGTTAGTCTGTATTAATGTGATGTTATAAATATTAATATGAACTGTTAATTAAACGACTTAATACCAATTTAATTAAACCGATATGAATACAAAATAAGAAAAATAAAAGGATTTGTGACCATGAATGGTGTGAACTTCGCCGTTAAAACCCCAACCAACATACTTGGTAAGGGCATTTTATATGTAGCTTTGCTAATCGCATCTATGTTGCTTTTGGTTGGCACTTCACTATGGCTGTATAATCAACAGGCATCAAAAGCAGACTTCCTCCATCAACAACAAATTCCTTTTATAAAAAATAACGCTCAACTGATGAAAAGTGTGGCGGAGTTAGAGAACCAACTTGTTGCTCAGCAGCTAGCTATTCGCCATCAACAACTAGATCAACCACTTGAAGATGTTAAGCAAGCTTGGCTTGAAATTGCCGATCTTAGTAAACAGCATGTATTAATGGTAAATGATAATTTACGCGATAATGCAGCGGATAATATAGCTAATACTGCCCAAGTTTTTGCCAGTGGCTATAAACGTTTTGTTGAGTTAGTTGATGATCTTTTATTAATTCGCCAATCTCGCAATGGTCAATATACAGCAAACGTTGCAACGCTCAATGATATAATTAAATCGGTAAATACCATACGTCGTAAGAAACAGAATGATTTAAATAAGCACTCGTATCAGTTTATCAATAGACAAAACGTGGTTAAAACAGAAACCATTAATTCGATGATGACAACAATGAACGACAGCCAATTTTATCAATACTTATATCAAGAATTATTGAAAGTTCAAAACCAATTAACCGCATTATCTTCATCCGTAAGCGCACACCAATTTAATCAAATTTCCACACAAATAGCTAATTTGACAAAGAATATTAATAAAGAATTGGCCAAGAAACCGGATACTGATGAGCTACATGCGTTAACCAAAGAAATTGAAACCATTACTAATCAGTTGATGGGCGCTGGCCAATTATTTTCGAAATGGCGAGATGAAAATAACACCAGTGCAAAAGTTATTGACCAGCTTAACTCTTACCAAGTTTTCTTAGGGGATACCGCTGCCTTAATTGAACAGCCAAATTTTTATGATTTACCTGAATTTGAATTAGCTTTGCCTTTTATCGGTTACAAAGTAAAAGAGTCGACAATACTACCGATAGGCTTTTTATTCATTGTGGCATTAATGTTCAGCAGTGGTTTTCTAGCTTGGCGATTAATTATCTTAGTAAATCGTAGTTACCATGCTGGTGCTGACTTTATTATGCTTGAAAACGAGAAGGAGGCTCGAGCAGAAAAAGCCCTGTTGAATGCACAGCAAAAACAACAATCACAGATGCAATCTATCATTGAAGGCCCTACACATTCAGAGCTTAAAAAAACTGAACAACAGCAAATTGCCAGTGTCGGTGAAGATACAGAGGAAATGCAACCAAGCTTCTATAAAATAAATAACTTGGTTATCGATTTAGATAAATTTAATCAATATCATGGCTCTGCTGAAATGGCAGTGTTTATGTTAGAAGATTACCTTAATCGTAATAAGCAAAATTTTGCCAAACTTAAAGAAGCGCTTGCATCTGAAAACTTAGCCAAAGTGCAAGATATTAACGCAGCCTTATTAAAAACAGCGAATATCTTATCCGCTCCTCGGTTAATTAAAGCCTGTGAACAATTACATCAGGTATGTGTAGAAGGCGATATTCATAAAGCAGTCACGCTGTTAACTGAAATGCAAAATGCCATTACAGAAATCGCTAAGTACGTAGAAGAGAGCTAAATCATACGAATTCTGAGACATAGTGTTATGTCTCAGATGAGCGAGTTGCAGACCCAAATAAACTCGAAAATGAGCACCGTCATTGCGGCGCAGGCCGCAACCTCCCCAAATTATGCAGTGGCTATTTCACATGGCATTAAATGATCTCAGGATATAGATCACTCCAATTTGGATTCGACTCTGTAATCAATCTATTTTTCCATTTTCTATGCCAT
>JAQWHD010000007.1 GCA_029237915.1 Thalassotalea sp.
TAAATTATTCATAGTCTCTCTTTCTTTATTAGGATTATTTTTTGGTCGAAACAATCTTAATTAAATTAGGAGAGACTTTTCATTTTGTCTAGTTAGACACACTTTAGTGGGACGGTATGGTATCTTTAGTCATAAGTAGGCGGTCGCTGATGAATAATACTTATTAATAATAGTATATTTGTACAAAGATTAAAGGAATAGAGGTAACTTGCGATAATAACCTGAATTTCAGACACAAAAAAGCCGACTTACGTCGGCTTTTTTGTCACTAAGAAAGTGGCGTCCCCAAGGGGATTCGAACCCCTGTTACCGCCGTGAAAGGGCGGTGTCCTAGGCCTCTAGACGATGGGGACGCAGAAATTGCTTACAAAATATATTTTGTATTTCTGCGTAGCGTGAATGTTGAATTAATTCAACGAACAAACATTTAAAAAAGCAGAATAGTTTAACATATTTAATAATAACATCTTGCGTAAGGATAAATCCTCACATCAATAATAAACGATTAAATCGATTATTATTTTCTATACCAAAATAAATTGGTAAGACCTAAGATTAAAAATTGATAAAGTAAGTGGCGTCCCCAAGGGGATTCGAACCCCTGTTACCGCCGTGAAAGGGCGGTGTCCTAGGCCTCTAGACGATGGGGACGCAGAATAGTCTTACTAAACATATTTTATTTATTCTGCGTGTAGCAGTAAAAATAAAACACATCATTTAAACTCTTTTCTGTGTCCGGAGTAAACTCCTGGCACTAGAACTTAATCACTTAAGTTATCTAAAATAAGTTGGCGTCCCCAAGGGGATTCGAACCCCTGTTACCGCCGTGAAAGGGCGGTGTCCTAGGCCTCTAGACGATGGGGACGCAGAAAACGATTGCGAAACACTGTTTCGCTTTTCTGCGTAAGGGTGAACATTTCATTTATGAAATTGAACAATCCTTATTGAACTGATGATTTAAATCACCACAACAATTGCAGAGTTTCTGTGTCTGGTGTTAAACACCTGGCACTAAGAACTTTTATATACCTAACGGTACAACTTATTTTTTAAAAAAATTGGCGTCCCCAAGGGGATTCGAACCCCTGTTACCGCCGTGAAAGGGCGGTGTCCTAGGCCTCTAGACGATGGGGACGCTGGTGTTATCAATTAAGTTAACATTCGCATTGTTATATATAAATATATACCATCTCACAAGTAAACTTGCGTCGGTTTTTGCCAAAACCTAAAAGAAGTAAGTTGGTGGAGCTATGCGGGATCGAACCGCAGACCTCTTCGCTGCCAGCGAAGCGCTCTCCCAGCTGAGCTATAGCCCCGGGACTTCTTACTTTCATGAGCGACCTAGACTCCTTGAAAGCGAGGCGAATTCTAGACACCTCTTGTAAAACTGTCAACACCTTTTTTTAAGAAAACAGTAAAAAAAACCACTTTTTTGTTCAACCGCTCATAATTCGATCGCATTGGTTGCTTTTTGACTAATATTCGTTACATAAAGTACTAACAAACATTAAAATAATTTAAACGAATCAAATGATATATGCCAATGATTACTCATTAAATATCAAAATTTAGTGTTCGAGCACTTAGGTTACACTTTTTTTATAGCTTAATTTATTGTTTTAACATTAGAATAGTAAAAATATAAAAATACTTTTCTATAATAAGTAATAGAAATTAAGATTAATACAACAAACCTATTCTCACTGTTTATTATTTTCCTAGGTTTGTAAGGCTGAAGTATATAAATGAAAATTAAAAATTTAAAAGTCGTTGCCATTGGCGGCGGACATGGTTTGGGTAGAGTACTATCTACCCTATCCTTCTTAGGTGATCAACTAACAGGTGTTGTGGCAACTACTGATAACGGCGGCTCCACCGGTAAGCTAAGAAAACGTAGTAGCTCTATCGCTTGGGGTGATCTACGTAACTGTTTAACTCAGCTGGTAGATTCAAAGTCTATCGGTAGCCAATTATTAAACTTTCGCTTTGATGGTTCAGATGAATTAGAAGGACACAATCTAGGTAACCTTATTCTTTACGGTCTAAACGAAATCCATTCTCGCCCGCTTGACTCAATTAAATTAATGCGAGGTATTTTACGGGTACGAACTCGTGTGCAACCTATGTCGGAAACGCCAACTGATTTAATGGCTTTTTATGAAGAAGGTCGTTGTCGTGTTGGTGAAATATCTGTTGATGATATGGGCACTATGCCTAAAAACATGATGCTTGCGCCACTAGTTAAAGCTATGCCTGAAACCTTAAATGCCATTGCAGCCGCCGATTTAATTATTTTAGGGCCAGGGAGCTTTTTAACTTCAGTTGTACCGCCATTATTAGTAAGAGATATTGCCAACGCGATTGGGTCGAGTAAAGCACGCTGTATATTGATTGATAATTTGGTGAAAGAGAATAGTCCAGCAGGTGAATTAAGCTTAGATGAAAAGTTAGAATGGTTGACTTATAACATTGGTTGTCAGCCAGTAGATACTGTTATCACCGCAGATATGAATGCTAAATCTGATTTCGTGCATTTAATAAAACAGCCTCTAGCAAGTCAAAAAGTCGATTACCATCATGATAAAGTTCGTTTAATTGATGCCTTAGAGCAAGCAATAGCATGTGATATTGAGGATAGACAAGACAAAGCGGTGAACTCTTAACGCTACTTTAATATTAATTAAAGTAGCTTATCAAAAATATAAACAAAAAAGGCCCGATTAAAAATCGGGCCTTTTGCTATCAAAATAGGTTCTATTTATGATTAATGAATTTGGTATAAACCTTATGACTTATCATCTTCACTAATACGACTCGCCACAGCGCCGGTTTGGCCCTTGTACTTAGCATCACTACGCTTGTTGTAAGGACGTAATGCAGAGCCTGACATAGTTTCAAAGTTTAACGCGGCAATTTTCATTCGCGGTCGAAGCGCTAATGGTAATTGACCTGAGTTATAAAACTCTAAAACGATTTGTCCAGACCAACCAGGATCGATTCGGTGAGCAGTAACATGTACCATTAAACCTAAACGCGCTAATGATGAACGGCCATCTAGCCAACCAACAATATTGTCAGGTAAGGTAACTGACTCATACGTTACCGCTAGCGCTAACTCTCCTGGATGAAGGAAGAAGGCTTCGCCGTCATCTACATGAATCTCATCACTCATCACGGTATTCATTGCGTCTTGAACTTCTGCTTTTGGCCCACTTAAGTCGATAAATGGTGCATTGTGTGCTTCAAACACACGAAACTTATTGCCTAAACAAATATCAACACTAACACCTGAGATCATTGACTCATCAGGTTTTGGTACAATAATAATTTTTTCTTGATCAAGTAACTCTTGAATATCTTTATCGCAAAGTCTCATTGTTTTATTCTTCTGTAGTATTTGTTTGGGTTATTTTAGTTGTATAAGGGCTACTTGCGTCAAGTTGATAATAAAGCGTTGCGGCCATGTTTCGAGCTATTTTACGGTACATTTGGGTGATTTCGCCAGTTGTATTTGCAATTACTGTAGATTTTCCATTATCGCAGTCTTCGCGCACTTGCATATTAAGTGGTAATTGCCCTAATAAATCAACGTTATTCTGCTCGGCAATGCGCTGTGCCCCGCCTTGGCCAAATAAGTGCGCTTGGTGGCCACAGTTTTCACAAATGTGATAACTCATATTTTCTATAATACCCAGTACAGGCACTTGCACCTTATCAAACATGCTTACGCCTTTAATTGCATCGATTAAAGCAATATCTTGCGGTGTTGTTACAACAGCTGCTGCTGCCACAGGAACTTTTTGTGAAAGAGTTAATTGAATATCACCAGTACCAGGAGGCATATCAATAATCAAATAGTCTAAGTCCGGCCATGATGTTTCATTAAGTAGCTGATTAAATGCTGTACTTGCCATAGGGCCACGCCACACAGTTGCTTCTGAATCAGAAACTAGAAAGCCAATAGACATAGCGGTTAGTCCATTAGCGGCTAAAGGTTGCATAGTTTTACCATCAATTGATGATGGTCTTTGATTATGCAAACCTAGCATTGTCGGAATTGAAGGACCGTAGATATCGGCATCTAAAATCCCAACTTTTGCGCCTTCAGCCATAAGCGCGTAGGCAAGGTTTACAGCCGTAGTTGATTTGCCTACCCCGCCCTTACCTGATGCGATGGCGATAATGTTCTTAATACCACTTATATTGTGTCTACGTACCGGTTTAATATCCAAAGAAAGTGACAGTTCTATGTCTATATTTAATTTCGTTACTAATTCTCGGGCAATATCTTCAAGTTCCCCCTGACATGGAAATGGCAGAGTAAACTCTAAAATATAGGTATTCTTTTCAAGAACTACATTGAAGTGATTTACACTGGCAAGCACACCATCAGGAAATGCTTGCGAACGATAATCATTGAGGTACTTTTCAATGTCTTGAGTAAATTGTGCAGGCTTTTCGCCTTTAGAAAACAGCTTTTTAAACATAATGTCCGGCTTTTATTGCTATTTATGATAATTATTGATGAAAAAACACCTCAAATTCTGTACTATCCCTGCCCATATTACTATTAAATTTTTCATAAATTAGGCAAGTTCGATCTATGACTAGCAAAAATCGCAAAATTCTTGTGACCAGTGCACTACCATACGCCAATGGTCCAATCCATTTAGGTCACTTATTAGAGTACATCCAAACGGATATTTGGGTGCGTTTTCAAAAAATGCGTGGCCACGAAACATACTATGTTTGTGCCGATGATGCCCATGGTACACCAATCATGTTGAAAGCTCAGCAATTAGGTATTACACCTGAAGAGATGATCAACAATGTGCGTGAAGAGCACATGGCTGATTTTGCGGCGTTCAATATTGAATTTGATAACTATCATTCAACTCACAGTGATGAAAACCGTATATTTGCAGAAGAGATATATAACCGTTTACACGCTAAAGGTCATATCAAAACTCGCACAATCTCACAGTTATTTGATCCTGAAAAAGAAATGTTCTTACCCGATCGTTTCGTTAAAGGTACTTGTCCTAAGTGTAAGAGCGAAGACCAAAACGGCGATAACTGTGATAACTGTGGTGAAACTTATTCTCCTACAGATTTAATCAACCCTGTATCTGTTGTATCTGGTGCTACTCCGGTATTAAAAGATTCAGAGCATTACTTCTTTGACCTACCAGCATTTGAAGAAATGCTTAAAGAATGGACCCGCAGTGGTTCATTACAAGAAGAAATGGCTAACAAGTTAGGTGAATGGTTTGAGTCAGGTTTACAGCAGTGGGATATATCTCGTGATGCACCTTACTTTGGCTTTGAAATTCCAAATGCGCCAGGTAAGTTCTTCTACGTTTGGTTAGATGCACCTATTGGTTACATGGGTAGTTTTAAAAACCTATGTGATAAACGCGGCATTAACTTTGATGAGTTCTGGGCAAAAGACTCTACTGCTGAGCTTTACCACTTCATCGGTAAAGATATCATCTATTTCCATTCATTATTCTGGCCTGCAATGCTTGAAGGTGCAGACTACCGCCAGCCAACGTCAGTTTACGCCCATGGTTTTGTTACCGTAAATGGCCGTAAAATGTCTAAATCTAAAGGTACCTTTATTAAAGGTCGCACCTACTTAGACCACTTAAACCCTGAGTTTTTACGTTATTACTACGCTGCTAAACTAACGAGCCGCATTGATGACTTAGATTTAAACCTTGAAGATTTTGCTCAGCGTGTAAACTCTGACTTAGTTGGAAAAGTAGTAAACATCGCCTCTCGTTGTGCGAGCTTTATCTCGAAGAAATTTGACGGCATGTTATCAACGAATATTGATGACCAAGAGCTAGCTGACGAAGTTATGGGTGCAGGTGACGCAATTGCCGCACTTTATGAAAAGCGTGAGTTTGGCCGTGCAATGCGCGAAATTATGGCATTAGCAGACAAAGTTAACGAATACATTGCAGTAAAAGAACCATGGCAGTTAATTAAAGAAGAAGGTAAACAACAAGAAGTTCAAGATATCTGTTCATTAGGTATTAACTTGTTCCGTACCTTAATGATTTACCTTAAGCCGGTATTACCAGAGCTTGCTGAAAAAACTGCAAACTTCTTAAATGATGAATTAATCTGGGAAGGCCATAAAACCTTACTAGTTGATCATAAAGTAAATAAATTTAAAGCGTTATTACAACGTGTAGAAATGGATAAAATAAACGCCATGGTTGAAGATTCAAAAGAAAACTTAGCGGTAACACAAGATGTAGTTGAGCCTGTAACTGGTCCATTAGCTGACGACCCAATTGCCGATGAAATTGGTTTTGAAGACTTCGCTAAAGTTGATTTACGTGTAGCTAAAATAATTGTTGCTGAACACGTAGAAAAAGCGGATAAATTATTACGCATCGAAGTAGATTTAGGCGGCGAAACTCGTCAAATATTTGCAGGTATTAAATCGGCTTACCAACCAGAAGATTTAGTTGGCAAGCTTACTGTTGTTGTTGCTAACCTTGCACCTCGTAAGATGCGCTTTGGTATGTCAGAAGGCATGATCATTGCTGCTGGCCCTGGTGGTAAAGACATTTTCATCTTAAACCCAGATGACGGTGCACAACCAGGTCAACGTGTAATGTAATTTACATGTAATAGCTTAAGCTATTATTGATAAGGGCGAACGACTGTATTTCAGTGGTTCGCCTTTTTTATTTCCCCAAATAAATACAGTCTGTAGTGATATAACTAGGTGACAAAATGACACGTACAAATATCCTTAATATAAGTTTTATTCAATATATGTTAGAATTTCACAATATTATTATTTAAAATTATTAGGCGTATTTCATGTCTGAACACCCAATTATCGACATTTGTGTTGAACCTATAGAACTTTGTAAATTACTCAAGATTGCCGATATGGCTGGCGGTGGTGAAGCTAAAACCATGATCAGTGAAGGTAATGTTTCAGTAAATAATGAAGTTGTAGTTCAAAAGCGTAAAAAAATTCGCCACGGAGATATCATCGAATATAACGGTAAAATTATTAAGGTTGCTTATAATCCGAGCAAAAAATCAGCTGAGTTTATTAGTACAGTAGTTTCAGCGACTAAAAATGCAAAAAAGAAAAAAAGAGCTAAAAGTAAAGCGCGGGTTACTTCATCAAAAGCGGTTACTGAGCCATCAGTCAAACGCTAAAAGGCCAAACTTGTAGAGCCGATATCCTCTAGAGAGTTCCGATGGGATTACCGTAAGGTAATCCCATTTTTCATTCACCTAATGAGTTTTTTGCTAGTATAGTTTAAATCGGAAACAGCTGATAATCTTGTGTTTAAACATTTAGTTCAAAGGTAGGCATTGGTATAAAAAAAGCCCACTGCACGCTTAATGGGGTCCTGTATCTCGTTTAAACCCATAGAGGATGACATTTTTTTCACTTTTGGTTATGGCACTTTATAGGCATAAAGAAAGATCCTGAATCGAGTTCAGGATGACTATGTTTTGGGATCAATATGTTTTTATATCCATAACACGTTTAATTAGGCACCCGATGTCGCTTGAATTCCTCGAATATGACGGTAAATTTTTATATTCCTGCGTATATCCGCCTACTCATTTACAGCTTGTGCAGTAGGCACTTTTCCGGTGCAATTTTAACGTTTTATAGGATCGGGTTAAAGTTCTAAACTATCCACTACCTCTTGATAAATAGCTAAACCTTGTTTTTTACCCGCTAATGCGGAATCAGTGCGTTTACTAGGATCTAATGGATTTTTGCCCATTTCGCTTAAGCTGTATTCGTCAGGCGTTATGACATGCACTTGTGCACCTTCTGCTTGTAAAAATTTAACTTCATCTTGCAGGTTTGCCCACGGCATGCCCTTTTTCCCTAAGCCTGTTGGCGATATTATTAATACGTTTTTGCAACCTGTGATTAAATCGGCATTATTCATTGAGCGTATGCCACCATCAATATATGTATCATCCCCTACTTTTACCGCAGGCCAAACAAGCGGTACCGCACAACTAGCTGCGACGGCATTGGTTAGGCTGATATCAGTATGCTGATTAAACACCACATGCTTGCCGGTTAGCGCATTAATCGCAATAATGTTTAACGTTGGCGTTGAATCTTCTGATGGCCAGACTTTATCAGTTAATCGGGCATTAATTACCTCAAGTCGCTTTGCTGGTAAGACCGAGTTAGTTTTAATCGCAATTTTAGCAATGCATTGTCTAAACTTAACTGGTTTTTTCCAATACCGTAATGCTGGAAGTAAGCGCCATAGCAGCGTTAATTTATTAAGTTTAGGCACCAGTTCATGAGTTTGCTTAGCAGCATTAGCTTGTCTTTCAAATAGCTCAGTTAAACTAGTGCTACTTGATATTTGCGCGCCCACAGTAGAGCCCGCAGATGTGCCAACAATTGAATCAAACTTAGAGATATCTAAGCCCTTTTCTTGTAAACCAGTAAGTATTCCTGTCATCCAAGCAATGCCGGTTACACCGCCACCGCCCAGAACCAAATTATTTTGCGCTTTTTTGTTGTTCATATTTTTCTTATTAATGTTTATGTTAATGCTAATGCTAATGCTTACCATTGGATTTGAATTTTTGTCCCCGTATCGACTAAGTTCATAAATTCATCCATTTCGGCATTTGTTATAGCGATACAACCATCAGTCCAATTAAATTTTTGCATTATCAAAGCTTGCTTAGTATTTAGCGATTTTTGCCCATGGATCATAATAAAGCCGCCAGGGTCGATATTTTTAGCTTTAGCGTTGGCAACATCTTGCTGGTTTGGATAATCAATATGCATCGAGCGGTAAAAAGCAGAGTTTTCTTTTTTATAATCTAAGGTGTAACTACCTTCAGGTGTGCGGCCATCGCCCTCTTGCTCTTTATGCCCTTTAGGCTGTGGTCCTAAAGCAATATGGTACTGTTTGACCAAAGTATCGTTTGAGTATAGGTACATACGGCGAGAGGATTTATCAACTTTCACAAGATCGACCACTAGCTCTGTTGTATCGTTATCAAAAACAACAAGCTTATTCTTAGCACTAGCTAAGCTCGACATACTCAATGTTGCAAGAGTCATTAGCAAACACAAACTCAGAGAATAGAAACTATTCATAACTAATGATTAAATTTGTAGTTGGAATTTTCCATAAATATAAGTTAAATCTGTTGGGCTTCTTTAGCAAGATTTTTATCAAAAAGATGGCATACACTGGATGTGAAAAAGGCTTTCATTACTGAAAGCCTTTTTGATTTTTATTGTTAATTCAAAAATGAATAAACACTTAACTCATATGCATTAGCATAGAGCTTGGCTCTTCAAGGAATGACTTCCATAAGTTACTAAAGCGAGCAATAGTACCACCATCAATAACTCGGTGATCGCCAGACCAACTTACTTGCATAATAGAGCGAGCAACAACATTACCTTGTTCGTCAAAACGAGGCAGTGTTTGTAACTTACCTAGCGCAACAATAGCCACTTCAGGTTTATTAATGATTGGCGTAGCAATCGTACCACCTAAAGCACCGATATTAGAGATGCTAATGGTACCGCCTTTAATATCAGCGGATGCAACACGCCCTTCTCTAGCATCATTTGTTAAACGAGCAACTTCTAGTGCCACTTCAACAATTGATTTTGACTCAATGTTTTTAACGTTTGGTACTAATAATCCAACTTTTGAATCGACTGCCATACCAATATTATGATCATCATAATAAGTAATTTCAGTACAATCATCATTTACCTTGGTATTCATTAAAGGAAATTGCTTTAACGCTAATGACATAGATTTCATAAAGAACGGCATCATAGTCAATTTAATGTTTTGCTTGGCATACACTTCTTTTAACTGACTTCTTAAAGCAATAAGGTTAGTCATGTCAATTTCTTCACAGTAAGTGAAGTGAGGAATAGTCGATACCGATGCAACCATAGCTTTTGCCATAGCCGCTTTAATACCGCGGATAGGCTCAGTGCGAGTAGTTGCTGAAGCTGCTACTGCAGTATTATTTGCTTGTACCGCTTGAGTGTTAGCTACAGGTGCAGTGAAGTTGATAACGTCTTGTTTAAATACACGACCTTTAGGGCCACTGCCGGCAACTTCATGTATGTTTACGTCAAGCTCACGAGCAACACGGCGTACCGCAGGACTTGCTAACGCCTTGGCATTAATAACTTTATTTGTATTAGCAACGGCTGCAACTGGCGCTGTAGCTACCTTAGCAGTTACCGCACTAGCAACAACAGCATCTTCGGCAGCAGGTGTTGTTTGTGCAGTACCGCTATTGGCAATTTCTATTGCAAATAAAGGTTGATGTACAAGTGCAATATCACCTTTTGCGTAGTGTAACTTAACAACTTTACCTGCATATTTAGCAGGAATTTGCACCAAAGCCTTATCTGTCATTACATCAACTACGGCTTGATCTTCTTCAATAATGTCGCCTTCGCTAACTAGCCAGTCAACAATTTCACATTCAACAATACCTTCGCCTATATCAGGTAAAATAAAGTCTTCAACGATATTCGCACCCATAACTGTTGATGCAGGTTTAGTTTCAACTTCAGCAACAACAGAGGTTGTTTCAACTACAGGCGTTGCTTCTAAAACAGCTGTTGGTTGCGCTGGAGCGCTATCTGCAGGCGTCATAGCAAACAGTGGTGAATGTACTTTCGCAATCTCACCTTGGGCATAATACAGTTTATCAATAACACCTGAATGCATTGCTGGAATTTGGACTAATGCTTTATCGGTCATAACGTCAGCTACAGGCTGATCTTCAACAATCGTATCGCCTTCATTAACTAGCCATTCAACCAACTCACATTCAACAATACCTTCGCCAATATCAGGTAATATAAAATCAATACTCATACGGGTAAGTTCCTAGTAGTTAATCGAGGCCATAATGGCTTCAAACGTTTTTAATTCATCAGGCATATATTCTTTTTCTTGCGCTAATGGGAAAGGCGTATCTAAACCACATACTCGTGAAATTGGAGATTCTAAGTTTAAGAAACATTTGTCTTGTATAGTTGCTGCAATTTCGCCAGCAAAGCCACCCGTTAATGGTGCTTCGTGGTTAATAAGTAAGCGACCAGTTTTACGAACTGAAGCGGCTACTGTTTCAACATCCCAAGGAAGTATTGAACGTAAATCAATCAACTCACATGAAACGCCCTTTTCTTGTGCCATATCAGCGGCTTTCTCAAGAGTTTCCATTTGAGCGCCCCAACCTAACAGGGTGATATCAGTACCGGCTTTTACGACTTCTGCTTTACCTAGTGGTAATTGGTAATCTTCTTCAGGTACTTCACCTGTTGATGCACGATATAATTTTTTCGGTTCAAAAAATATTACCGGGTTTTTATCACGAATTGCTGCAAGTAATAATCCCTTCGCTTGATAAGGATTACGTGGCACAACAATTTTTAAGCCAGGTGTATGAGCAAAGTACGCTTCTGGAGATTGACTGTGGTATAAACCACCAGCAATACCGCCGCCGTAAGGTGTACGTATGGTTAAGTTACCGACGTTAAATTCATTACCACTGCGGTATCTGAACTTAGCTGATTCATTCACAATTTGGTCAAACGCTGGAAAAATATAATCGGCAAATTGGATCTCAGCAATAGGTACACTGCCCTGTGCAGCTAAACCATTGGCAAAACCCATAATGCCTTGCTCGGTAAGTGGTGTATTAAAACATCTGTTTTTACCAAATTTTTCTTGTAAGTTACTTGTCGCACGGAATACTCCGCCGAAATGACCAACATCTTCACCAAAACAAACTGCTGAGTCGTTCTCGTGCATAGCAATTTCTAAGGCATTATTAATTGCTTGTAATAAATTCATTTTCGCCATTATTTTAATCTCCCTGCAGTCACTGGGTAAGCATCTGGGTACTTTTTAATATGCTCTTTAAGGTCGGCTAATTGTTCGTTCAATTGCGGTGTAGGAACGTCGTACACATCATCAAACATTGACTCTAAAGTAGGTTTATCGATAACTTCAGCAACTTTAACGGCAGCTAACACATCTTCTCTTAAGCGTTCAAAAATCGCGGTCTCTTGTTCTTCATCCCACCACTTCTGTGCAATCATCCAATTTTTCATACGTAAAATAGGATCGTGTTCAGCGTACTTAGCTTCTTCTTCTTTAGTACGGTATCCAGATGGATCATCTGATGTTGAATGCGCACCTAAACGATAAGACATTGCTTCAATCACTACCGGGGCATCATTTTCAATGGCATGCTTACGAGCGGCTTGTGTCGCTTTTAATACAGCTAAAATATCGTTACCGTCTACTCGAATGGTTTTAATACCGTAACCAACACCACGGCTGGCAATACCATTACCCATATACTGTTGTGAAGATGGGGTAGAGATTGCGTAACCATTATTGCGACAGAAAAAGATCACTGGCGCTTTATGAACAGCGGCCATATTTAAACCGGCATGGAAGTCACCTTCTGATGCAGCACCTTCACCGAAGTAACAAATAGTACAAGTTTGATTGCCTTTAAGTTTTTGCCCGTAAGCATAACCGGCAGCTTGTGGTATTTGCGTACCTAGTGGCGATGAAATAGTCATGTAGTTCAATTCTTGACTGCCGTAATGAATTGGCATTTGACGGCCTTTACCCAAATCTAATTCATTAGAAAACATTTGATTCATGAATTGCTCTAAGCGAAAGCCGCGGAACATTAATGCGCCCTGCTCACGATATTGCGCCATGATCATATCTTTATCATCAAGGGCTGCTGCACTACCAACACTTGCTGCTTCTTCACCAAGTGCGGTCATATAAAAACTTAAGCGACCTTGACGCTGTGAAGCGACCATGCGTTCATCTAGCACACGGTGAAACGCTAAGGTTTTATAAATTTTAGTGGCAAGTTCTTGATCAATCTCTGGCAAGTCAGCGTTTGCATAAATACTGCCGTCTTGTTTTAGAATTTTTAGAATTGGAATTTCTACAGAATGACCGTCGATAAATTCAACTTGGTGAATGCTGCGGCCTTCTTGATACATTTCTGCGTCCATAAGCTTCTCTTTTGTTTTCGCCTTTAAGGCTAATTGAAATAATTAAATAAATTGAAACTGCGTCTTATTAGAATTTCAGTACTTAGTACTGAGTTATTTTGACTGCTTAATACCGCTTTAATTAAATTGGTATTGTTATAATTATTTTTGTTGTTGTAAATTTGACGAGACTTTAACGCCAGCAAAAATGAGTTGCAATTTTTTGCCTAAATTAGGCTATGCAAGAACACTTTTACTGGCAATCTAGCTTTACACTTAAAGCGAGAGCGCTTTGCGTGTGAATAGTTAGAGCAGAATGGTTTATGAAAAAAGCTTCGCTGGTATCACGGTAAGCAAAGCTCTTTGCCCTAGTGCTACATTTGCATTTGGAAATATAATAGCTTCGCCGGGAACCGTTACTTTATGCTCAACAGAGCCATCAATTGCCAAGACATGCTCAATTGGGTAATCAGTAAAGTTTAGTGCATCATCAGAAAAAGTGAACATAAAGTCTTCATTTTCACGATTGATGGTTTTATATATTTCAAAAATATTAAAATCAGCTTCATTGTAATCACCTAAATCGATCTCTTGTGCAGAAATCAAGGCGGTTAATGCTTGTTTGGTTTTGGCAAAATTTGCCATATTATTTTGCCCAAAAGGTTCTACTTTGCCTAACTCAACAGTAAAGGCATGAGCAGAAAATTCATTCGCCGAAAAATAGCTAAATGTTGTTGTTGGGCTGTGTGATAGCAAGATGGTATTAATGCCACAACTTAGTAAAAATTGTAATTGCTGTTTACTGTATGGCTTGCCATTTTGAAATGGATAAACCGCAAACTTATCATTCTTTGAACCGCGTATTGCCGTATGTAAATCATAATGAAAGCGTTGTCTATCGCTTGCGATAATAGAGCCTTGATCAAAAAAATCTCGTATATAATTTTCTAATGCTAGCGCTCTTTTACGTTCATCGTTACACAAGCCTTCGCCATCGCTATGAGCACCAGAAAACAAGCGGTTTAGATTCTCTTCTACAAAACGTTCACCAATGTTAATTGATGCTGGGTTTCCAAATAAAAATAGCACTCGTTGTTTTAAAGCTAACTTACCAAGTATTAATTCTTCAATAAGTTGCTGGCAAATTTCAATAGGCGCGGTTTCATTACCATGGACTGCTGACGATAAAACCACATCGCTATCGGTAAATTGACCTATAGGTTCAAAACTAATCACGCCAGTATCAAGTACGCTTACTAAGGTTTGTAATTGTGACTCGGGATGAGTCAAAGTAAGACTAAACACTTCGGGAAGTTGCTGTGGATATTGACGAGTGAGTGCGAGAAAATCACCTGTTTGTATTAATTGTTGTTGTATTTGCGACACGATAAAAACACTTTGCTAAATGATGTTGCTATTTTAGGTTAATATCATCTAGGTTGCTAATGAATAACAAAGTTAAATTTTACAAAATAACCTTGCCCGTAAATGATGATAATGTTTTTAAAGGTAAAGTAACGTTTTACGGTTATAATAGATGTTAACTATGACTTAACTTAATTAAATCATTATTATTAATCGCCTGCTTTATATAGCAAAGCTACTCATCTCACTTACCAAGAGCTAAAAACTGAATGAAACCATATACAAATATTGCCGAACTAATAGAGTTATTAGAAGCTGAAATAAAAGCTCTTACCGATGAAGTATCAATATTAAAAGAAGAGCCACAAAGTGTTAATGAACAAATTGTTCTTAAATATATCGATACCGGTAGCACAGGAAAAACAAAAGATTTTGTTCGCTCAATAGGTGTGCAGTCTGAGCGAGGCTTATTTTCTTCAGGCGATGTAAGCAAACTAATTAGAGATGGTGCTGATGATATTTCGCCAGAGTTATTAGCAATTGCACGAAAAGTTGTGCATATGAAGAAACACGGTGGTTCAAAGCGTTAAGCTTATCCATATTAAATAAAAGAAAACGCCTTATTATTTTTACAATAATAAGGCGTTTTTTATATCACACATTACAGTTTTAATTTAAGTTGTTTGAGATTATTTATTACAAACCGGCATTTTTAAAGGCGGCACTTACCAGTACCTGCGCTTCACTTATAATCATTTGTAAATGCTCATCACTGATAAAGCTTTCGGCATATATTTTGTATATTTCTTCAGTGCCAGATGGACGGGCAGCAAACCAGCCGTTGTCAGTAACAACTTTAACACCGCCAATCGCAGCCTTATTACCAGGGGCGTGACTAAGTACAGCAGTAATTGGCTCACCAGCTAAAGTATCTTGGCTAATATCGGCTTTTGATAATGAGGTTAATACTTTCTTTTGTTCCGTTGTAGCTACAGCTTCAACTCGACCATAACTCGGCTCACCTAACTCTTCTGCTAAAAAGCGAAACCATTGGTAAGCATCCTTACCGGTTACCGCTAGCATTTCTGCCGCTAATAGACACATTACAAAACCATCTTTGTCCGTTGTCCAACAACTACCGTCTAATGCTAGGAATGATGCACCAGCACTTTCTTCACCGCCAAAGGCATAGCTAGAATCTTTCAGGCCATCAACAAACCATTTAAAACCAACTGGCACTTCCGATAACGGCTTATCAAGCTTTTTAGCTAAACGGTCGATGAGCGAGCTTGATACTAATGTTTTACCAATTTTAGCTGTTTCTGGCCAATCACGATGGGTTAATAAGTAATTGATTGCCACTGCTAAATAATGATTTGGATTCATTAAGCCGCCACCTGGGGTAACAATACCGTGGCGATCAAAGTCTGGGTCGTTACCAACACTTACATCGTATTTGTCTTTCATTTCGATAAGACCGGCCATAGCGTAAGGCGATGAACAATCCATACGAATTTTGCCGTCTTTATCCAGTGGCATAAATGCAAAGCTGGCATCTACAACAGGATTAACAACGTCGATATTTAAGTCATATTGCTTAGCTATTTCTGGCCAGTAATGAATGCCTGAGCCGCCAAGCGGATCAACACCAATACGAATACCAGCTTTACTGATAGCTTGCATATCGATAACTTGTGCTAACTGCTGGGTGTAAAACTTAATAAAGTCTTGTTTGCTTAAATGTTCAGATTGCATAGCTTCGGTGAAAGGCAATTGCTTAACATCGACTAAGTCATTAGCTAATATTTCATTAGCACGTTGCTCAATAAGCTTAGTAATTTCACCTTCTGCTGGGCCGCCGTGTGGAGGATTGTATTTGATCCCGCCATCACTTGGAGGGTTATGCGAGGGGGTAATAATTAAGCCATCAGCTTGTGCTTCGTTTTCTTTGTTATGAACAATGATAAGTCGAGAAATAACCGGCGTTGGGGTAAAACCTTCATCTTGCTGAATAACAACAGGTACACCATTAGCAATAAGTACACTAATAGCAGAGGCAAAAGCAGGCTCGGAAAGCGCATGCGTGTCTTTACCTAGAAATAAAGGACCTGTAAAACCTTGCTGCGTTCTATATTCAGCGACCGCTTGGCAAATTGCCAAAAGGTGATTTTCATTAAAGCTAATTTTAGCGGCACTTCCACGGTGTCCTGATGTACCAAAGCTTACTTGCTGAGCAAGAACATTGACATCGGGCTTAAACAAATAGTATTCACTAGTTAAACGACCAATATTAATTCTATCAATTGGTCTTGCTGGTTTACCTGCGTGTGGATGTACGCTCATTGTTATTCCTTTAATAGCTTTAATTTATGGTTAATATTTTTTATAAAAAATCTCTGATAATTTCAGCTTCTTCACCAGTATAGCCAAGCACATTAGCAACATCAGTAAGCATTAATTTTTTTCTGGTGGTATTAGAATTGGTTGTAACCCAATACTTAGTATCTGGTATTTGCTTAGGTTTGGTTGAATGACCATTTTCTAATAGCGCGTTTTCAGTATCGGCAAAATAAAGACGGTCACGACCGCGAATATCTAACACTGCAGAAAACTGATTAGGATGAACTCGGTATAAGTTAGATAAAATCAATAAAAAGCGGCCAACAGCGCCACGCTGCATAGCTAACTCTTCTTTATTGATCAAGTCAAAGATACTTTGACCAGAGGTCGCTAAAGTAGCGTCATCTTTATCATTAGTTTCGCTATCAGGTGCAGCAGCGTTTAGCTCATTTTCTTGCGCTATGACTTGTGTCACTGGCTCAGCTTGTTTTACAACTTTTTCTTTTTTATTCGTTGTCGTTTTATTAGTTGTTGCTTTAAACGTCGCTTTAGGTTGTTCTTGGGGAGTCTCTTGTACAGCTAAAGATTCAAGCGCTAATAAGCGTCTTAATATAGCAGAGGCACTTTCACCAATAAATTTAGTATTACTGGCGATATATTGATAAATTTCTTCATCAATCTCGATGGATTTCATGTACTTTCCAATAGAATTGTTCTTAGAAAGTTTACAATTATACTGTGCTTATCGGCAACTCTCTACCCTGATTTACAATCAATTTTCATTTTTTTAAGTTTAATTCTCGTTTGATTAAACAATCATTGCTCAAACTTGGCTAAATCTTTAAAATGACAAGTAATTACTTATTATCACTAGTCTTATATTTATGTCTGAAATATCAACCCCGTTATTAAACTTTGCAATCCGCGGTGAAGGTGAACCTGTATTACTTATTCATGGCTTATTTGGCAGTTTAGAAAATTTAAACATGATAGCTCGAGAGTTAGAAAGTCATTACCAAGTTATTAGTGTTGATGTGCGTAACCACGGTAGCTCATTTCATCATGAGTCTATGAGCTACAGTGATATGGCAACAGATATTTTCGACTTACTTGACCATTTAAAAATAGATAAAGTGTCAGTCCTTGGTCATTCTATGGGCGGAAAAATAGCGATGCAATGTGCGTTAAGTAAACCTGAGCGTATTAACAAACTGATTGTTGCCGACATAGCTCCAGTTTTATACCCTCCTCATCATAACAAAATCATTACAGGCTTATTAAGTATTGATTTAACGGTAATTAATAACCGACAAGATGCCGATAAGCAATTAGCTAAATTTGTAGATGAAGCTGGTGTTAGACAGTTTTTACTGAAAAACTTAGTTAAAGGTGAGCAAGGTTTTTACTGGCGAGCGAATATTAATGCGATTGAAAGTGACTATCAAAATATAGCCAAAGGCCAAGTAAGCTCTAGCCCATTTATAGGCGAAACCTTGTTTATTAAAGGTGGCAATTCAACTTATATTCTAGCTGAACACAGGCCGGTGATAACGCAATTATTTCCAAATTCTAAAGGCAGAATCATTCAAGGTACAGGTCATTGGTTACATGCGGAAAAGCCCGCTGTTTTCAATAAAATAGTGAAAGATTTTTTATCTAAATAAAAATCCAACAAATGTGCTTTGACAGCCTGATTTTCCGTGTTTTTTTAAACTTAGTTATGCTATAGTCCTGCCATTAAATTTAGGGTGTTGTATGCTTTCTGAAAATATAGAATTAATCGAATCAATTGGTTTAAATTTATTCTTTTTAGTGATCTTTTTCTTTATTGGTATGTCAATTCATGACGTAATGAATAAAAATGACGTACCTAGAAGCGGAAAGCTAGTCGTTTATTTTGTATTATTCTTAGGTTGTGCCGGCTTTATTGCCAAAGGTGTGATCCAGGTCATATGGGAAAGTAATGGTATAGGCTAAAATTATGGCTAAAGAAGTAGCAGATTTAACCACCTTTGATTTATTTGTTGATGAGAAACGCCCTGGGCGTCCAAAAACCAACCCTTACCCAAGGGAAGTTCAAGTTAAAATCAACAAGCGAAATCAAGTAAAAAGAGATAAAAACAAAGGCTTAAAGCGAGTAGAATTTAAACTACACCATGAAGTTTTTGCACAGTTAGATACGTTAGCTAAAGATAAAGGCGTAAGCCGCAGTGAATTGATAGAATCATTAATCACAGAAGCTTTAGCAAAAGATTAAATTAATTGAGTTAATACACTCGATTAGTCACAGTAATTTAGAGAATTTAAGGGTTTTAACATGGCAACAGTCGGACTTTTTTTTGGTAGTGATACAGGTAACACTGAAGCAGTAGCCAAAATGATCCAGAAAAAACTGGGTAAAAAGAACGTTGAAGTTAAGGATATCGCTAAAAGCACTAAAGAAGATATCGCAGAGTTTGATTTACTTCTTATCGGTATTCCTACCTGGTATTACGGTGAAAACCAATGTGACTGGGATGACTTCTTACCTGAGCTTGAAGAAATTGACTTTAACGATAAAATCGTTGCTATCTTTGGCCTTGGCGATCAAGAAGACTACGCCGAGTACTTTGTTGATGCTATGGCACCTATCCGCGATATCGTAGAAGCCAAAGGTGCAGTCGTTGTCGGTAACTGGTCAACTGAAGGTTACGAATTTGAAGCATCAAAAGCTTTAATCGATGAAAATACTTTTATCGGATTAGCACTTGATGAAGACCGTCAACCAGAGTTAACTGAATCTCGTGTTGATGCTTGGATTGAGCTGTTAAATGAAGAGATGGCTTTAGCTGAACTTCTAGACTAGTTCAAACGCTAAGTTATTGAGCCTCGCCAACGCGGGGCTTTTTTATGTCTTAAAATTTTATAGCCGATTGTTTGTTGATCAAACATATGTGCAAAATTAATCTAATTGCAAATAATTATCAATTAGCGCTTTTAACCACAGTCATTACCCCCTATAATTTCAGCAATTGAAATAAAAGATATAAAGGTTTCCATGCCAGAGCATAACGAAGAATTAAAAAGAGCTGGGTTAAAGGTAACTTTACCAAGAGTTAAAATTTTAGATATCTTACAGTGCCCTAATAATCAGCATATAAGCGCTGAAGATGTTTATAAAATACTATTAGAGCACCATGAAGAAATAGGTTTAGCTACGGTTTACCGAGTATTAAACCAATTTGATGACGCAGGCATTGTTACCCGCCATCACTTCGAAGGTGGTAAATCAGTATTTGAATTAACCCAAAAAGCGCACCACGACCATCTAGTTTGTTTAAATTGCGGTAAAGTTGTTGAGTTTGAAGACGACGTGATTGAGCAACGCCAAGTTGATATCGCTAAACGTAATAAAATCAAACTCACCAATCACAGCTTATACCTTTATGGTGAATGTGAAGATGAAATCGCTTGTGAAAAATATCGATTAGATAATCTATAAAATAGAGACCTATTTTATAAAACAAAAAGCCTGCATTCGCAGGCTTTTTTAATTCAGGGATGAATTAACTTAGAATTGCCAAGGATGGCTTAAATTCTGTTAATTCAGGGATGAATTAACTTAGAATTATTGAGCAGCATTTTATTGCTGCTCAATCATATTCTACTGAGCAGACTTAGCCCAAGTATCACGCAAGCCAACAGTACGGTTAAACACTAACTTACCTGCTGTTGCATCTTTATTGTCTAAACAAAAGTAACCTTGACGTTCAAACTGGAAAGCATGTTCAGGTTTAGCATTTGCTAGTGATGGTTCAACTTTAGCATTAGCAATAGTGATTAACGACTCAGGGTTAATTACGCTATGGAAGTCTTCTTCAGCACCAGGGTTTGGCACAGTAAAGAGCCTTTCATATAAACGTACTTCTGCATCTAATGACTCATTAGCACTTACCCAGTGGATAACACCTTTAGGTTTAGTACCATCGGTAGGATTTTTACCTAATGTTTCTGTATCGTAAGTACAGTAAACGGTAGTTACCTTGCCATCTTCATCTTTGTCACAACGAACAGCGGTAATAACATAAGCGCCACGTAAACGTACGGCTTTATCTAAGACTAAACGTTTGTATTTTTTATTCGCTTCTTCACGGAAGTCTTCTGCTTCAATGTATAGCTCACGGCTAAATGGCACAATGCGAGAGCCCTGCTCTTCATCACTTGGATGATTCTTAACGTTTAACTCTTCTACTTGACCTTCAGGGTAGTTTTCGATCACCAATTTAATAGGGTCAAGAACGGCCATTGCACGAGGTGCGTTGTCATTTAAGTCTTCACGGATACAAGCTTCTAATACGCTGATCTCAACAGTATTTTCCATCTTGGTTACGCCAATACGTTTGGCGAATTCACGCAAAGATGCTGGTGTGTAACCACGACGACGGTAAGCAGCAATAGTTGGCATACGCGGATCATCCCAACCGTTTACTAACTCTTCAGTAACCAATTGGTTTAGCTTGCGCTTACTCATCACTGTATATTCAAGATTTAAGCGAGAGAACTCGTATTGATGCGGCTCGGTTTCAATTGAAATATTTTCAATAACCCAGTCATATAAACGGCGGTTATCTTGGAACTCTAAGGTACAGATAGAATGCGTAATACCTTCAATTGCATCTGAGATACAGTGAGTAAAATCGTACATAGGGTAAATGCACCATTTATCACCAGTTTGATGATGATTGGCAAATTTAACACGGTATAAAATAGGATCGCGCATACAGATAAAGCTTGAAGCCATATCTATTTTTGCACGTAGCGAACATTCGCCTTCTTTGAATTCACCATTTTTCATTTTGGCGAATAAAGCTAAGTTTTCTTCTACAGATGTATCACGGTATGGGCTGTGCTTACCCGGAGCATTTAAAGGCCCACGGTATTCACGAACTTCATCAGGTGTTAAGAAACACACAAATGCTAAACCTTTTTCAATTAACTCAACCGCATAAGCGTAAAGTTGATCAAAGTAGTTAGACGAATAGCGAACATCGCCTGCCCATTCAAAACCTAACCATTGCACGTCTTTTTGAATTGAGTGAACGTAGTCAATATCTTCTTTTTCAGGGTTAGTATCATCAAAGCGTAAATTACATAAGCCTTGGTAATCTTGTGCTATACCAAAGTTTAAGCAAATAGATTTAGCATGACCAATATGTAAGAAACCATTTGGCTCAGGCGGGAAACGAGTCTGCACAGCAGTATGCTTACCACTGGCTAAATCTGCATCAATGATATTACGAATAAAATTGCTAGGACGGTTTTCAACTTCCGACATCTAGTGAACCTCAAAAAAGTGAATGGGAAAAATTGCGTAGCGGGTATTATAACAACTGTTTTATTTATCTTATAGCGTTAACATCGTTAAGTTAGAATATTTTTAAAAATAACTCGTCATTTTCTGTTAGTTTTATTATTTAATGACCTAACTAACACTTAGATGATAAAATAATCTCATTATAAGCATTCATTAAACAACTCTATTTATCATGACATCGTCTAAATCGGATCCATACTTCACAACATTTTCTGAAAATATAAAGACGATCTCTTTGCCAGACAAGTTTACCTATCCATTTTATTATCAACCGCATATTTTAGCCAAACTGGCCGCGGAGCAACTACAGCAGCATTTATTGAACCAAGACGATTGGCACTACGATTTTGGTGTGAATGAGCAAGGAATACTTAACGGTGGTCTTAAACTTGGCCAAGAAAGAGCAGATGACGCGGTTGGAAAAATGTTTGCCGTACTGATTGTAAAAAACACATGTGGCGAGCTTGGTTTTTTATCTGCATTCTCTGGTTACCTTGCAGACAGTAACACTCACCCAAGCTTTGTACCGCCTATATTCGATTTATTAACTCAAGATGACTTTTTTAAAGATGAATTAGCATTAATAAGTAAGGTAGATGGCGAATACAACACCTTAAAAAATAGCCCTGCATTAGTTCACTTACAAGCAGTTAAAGACAAAGAAGTCACTAGCTACGATATGCAACTTGCTGATTTAAAAAAGCAAGTAAGTATCGCCAAAAAAGAGCGTAAACAACAAAGGTTACATGCATCTCAAAACTTACCTGAGCAAGAAGCAAGCGCCCTACTATTACAGTTAAGCCAACAGAGTATTATTGAAAAACTCAAGTTACGAGACTTAAAGCTTTTTTGCAAAGAGCGTATTGATAATGCAGGCAAGGCGCTTGGAACTGTTGAACAAGAATTAGCTAATCTAGATAAAACGCACCGCAAGCTAAAGAATAAATTACAAAAACAGATTTTCTCACAGTATCCGTTATTAAATACTTTGGGTGAAATTAAAGACCTTAACGAAATATTTAAAGATTCACCATTTAAAGTACCACCGCAAGGCTCTGGTGAATGTGCGATGCCTAAACTGCTGCAATACGCTTTTAGCAACAAGTTCACCCCTATTACCATGGCTGAGTTTTGGTGGGGACAATCGCCAAAAACAAATGTACGACAACATAATAAGTTTTACCCGCCTTGTTATAGTAAATGCCAAGCGATACTTAATCATATGTTAGAAGGTATGGAAATTGATAAAAATCCTCTACTTATCAATCCGGCAACCAATTTAGACTTACCAATCGTTTATCAAGACCTAGACATTGTTGTCGTTAATAAACCTTCAGGGTTATTGTCAGTGCCGGGTAAATCGATCAATGATTCAGTCTACACCCGTATCAAAGCTCAATTTCCAGCGGCTACCGGGCCATTAATCGTTCATCGTTTAGATATGTCGACTTCCGGCATTATGGTATTAGCACTAAACAGTCGTGCCAATAAAGCATTACAGCAACAGTTTATTGAGCGCAGTACAACTAAATCCTATGTTGCCGTAGTTGATGGTATTGTCGAGCAAGATACTGGTGAGATAACCTTACCCCTTACCTTAGATATAGATGATAGACCAAGACAAAAAGTATGTTTTGATACTGGTAAGCCAGCATTCACAACTTATAAAGTATTAAATAGATACGACAATAAAACGCGATTACAGCTTTACCCTAAAACAGGTAGAACCCACCAATTACGGGTACATTGTGCCCATATCCTTGGCTTAAACATGCCAATTATTGGTGATGACCATTACGGAAAAAAGGCATTAAGATTGCACTTACATGCGCAATTTTTAGAAATTAAGCACCCTATTACAGGTAAGCAATTAAGCTTTAATGTAGAGTGTGATTTTTAAGTTAAGCTATTAAACCAATTTAATATTAACTGATGGTTTAAATCACTCAAAGCAGATAGTATTTAATATAAAAATAAGCACATAAGGATTTCAAATGATTGGCTTCCCTCCCTTTCTTTCTGGATTAAAAAATTTCACATCTGAGCCTGACAGAGATACCTATTTTGATACTATGAGCTCTAATTTGTCTAATAACGACAGGATCAAAATATTAGAAGATAAGTTTGACTCACTCTATTTAATGAACCTAGCTGCACTAGAGTTGTTAACTGATCTTGGCATTAGTAAACAACAAATCATGGATAAAATTGAAGAGATAGACTTACGTGATGGAAAAAAAGATGGCAAGTATACAAAGTCTAAAAACTGCCCATCTTGTGATCGTGTGATCAATGGTCGAAGACCACATTGTCTGTACTGCGGTGAAAAAGTTGCCATTTAAAAATCAGTGTAGTTAATAAAGCTAAACGCTAGATTTGGCTTTATTAAAGTTATTCTAATTATGGCTATTAGCCACAAGGTGCAACGACTGCAGGAGTATTAGGGCATGAACAACTCTTAGAAAACAAAAAAAGCCGCAGTAACTGCGGCTTTTCAATATTCTAATATCTAATTATTAGTTAGCTTTAACATTAGCAATAATTGGATCTTCAGAAGCTTCAATTATCTTAGGGTTTACACCGTAGTGACGAGT
>JAQWHD010000025.1 GCA_029237915.1 Thalassotalea sp.
TTGAAATGATTAATTAGGAGAAACTCCATGTCTCGTTTTTTTAGACGTCGTAAGTTCTGTCGCTTTAGCGCAGAAGGTGTAGCTGAGATCGATTACAAAGATATCGCTACATTAAAAAATTATATCACTGAAAGTGGTAAAATTGTTCCAAGCCGTATCACTGGTACCAGTGCTAAGTATCAACGTCAACTTGGTCGTGCGATCAAGCGTGCTCGTTACTTATCGTTATTACCATACACTGATCTACACAAGTAACCTAAGGGGCTATTATAATGCAAGTTATTCTTCTTGATAAAATTGCCAAGTTAGGCGGCCTGGGCGATCAGGTATCTGTAAAATCTGGCTATGCACGTAACTACCTTTTACCGCAAGGTAAAGCAGTTATTGCATCTAAAGCTAATGTTGAACACTTTGAAGCACGTCGTGCAGAACTAGAAGCTAAATTAGCTGAAGTTCTAGCAACTGCTGAAGCTCGTGCTGCTAAATTAGTAGAACTAGCTGAAGTGACTATCGCTTCTAAATCTGGTGATGAAGGTAAACTGTTCGGTTCTATCGGTACTAACGATATTGCTACAGCTATTACTGAAGCTGGTGTTGAAGTTGCTAAAGCAGAAGTTCGTCTTCCTTTAGGTTCAATCCGTGAAATTGGTACTAGCGAAATCGTTATTCACCTTCACGCAGACGTAAATGCAACTATCAACGTTGTAGTTATCGCTGAAGCTTAATCGAAATTCTTCATCAAATATTATTTGATTTAAAATTTTGAAATAAAAAAGCACCGCTTGCGGTGCTTTTTTTATACATGGATGTATTTATACCAACCGGCATAAATATCTACTCATTTTGACTGGTTAAAACGAATCACTACTGCGTTATAAAATTTTTAAGTAGAATAACTACTTATAAAATTTTATGCCTTGTATTTATCCGTTTTTCCTCACTCAAAGATAGACCACATACCTATGCCGATTGGTATTGTTCCTTGGTTGGCAGGATAGCCAAAGGAAATGGTTTTATCTAAAATTTAGTAACGAGTTATAGCAATTTAATTAATCAACTTAATCAACTTAGTCTAACTATGTGTTATCGGTTACTCCCTCTGGCACGGGCCAAAGGCTAGGGTCAATTAAACCGCGTTCAGCCATTCCTCCTAACCCTTGTATACCGCCGGTATGTAAAAGTACGATGGTTGAATCTTCAGAAAAATAGTTTTGAGCAATCAAATCGAGCAATGCCAAGATCATTTTTCCTGAGTACACTGGTTCAAAAGGAATACCTGTGCTGTTGATAAACTCTAGAATGCGGTTGGCATCTGCAGTTTTATATTTGCCATAACCACCACAATGAAAGTCGTTGAGGATTTGCCAGTTATCAAATATGCCTTGATCTTTGCCCAACAGAGCATTAACTTCATCTGTTAAATAACCTTGCTGCTTTAAAACCGCAATGCCTAATATTTTATGCTTATTATTATCCGCTTTAATTAACCCCGCTAACGTACCTCCGCTGCCGACAGGGGTAAGTAGGTAGTCATACTCAGCTTGCTCAGCTAACTCAGTTATAACGTCACCTACGCCTTCTAATGCTAAAGCATTACTACCACCTTCAGGGACTATCATGGCATGAGGATATTGCTGTTGAAGATCTTTTAGGTAATTTGCATCGCTACGAAGCTTATAGGTTTTTCTATCGACAAACTTTAATTGCATGCCCCAGTGTCTGGCCCAGCTCAGGGTAAAGTTATTCTGGTATTCTTGTTCACCTCGAATAATACCAATACAGCTTAAATTGTTTACTTTACATGCATAGGCTAAAGCATGGATATGATTTGAAAATGCACCGCCAAAACTAATTATAGTGTTTTTGTTTTCAGCTTTAGCCTGTAGTAAATTATGTTTGAGTTTACGCCATTTATTACCAGAGATAATTGGGTGAATAAGATCGTCACGTTTAATAAAGACCTTAAGCTTTTTTGTCTTAAAAGTTGGGTAGTCAATAGCAGATAATATACTTGTCATAGCTGGTTATTTTTAAACTTAATAATTAACTGATTTTATGAGTGTATTATAAGTGTTAATTGCCAAAAATTAACCGCTTAGTGCAAAACAGTTTGATTTTCATGGGATCTCTATTACAGTTTGAAGCATAAAAACAGTTGAGAGTCATATGAGAAAGAGCACAATTGAAGGGTTTACTTTAATAAAGTTAGTTGTCGTAGTGGCCTTGTTAGGTCTGTTAATTGTTACTTTAATACCAAGAGTTATCCATTTAACTGAGAAAGCACAACAAGTAAACATTGAAAGTACAGCAAATGATTTTGCTAATGCTATTTTGCTAGCTCAATCACAATGGATAGCTGAAGGTAGACCACATGATGGTACTCACAACCTTGTTGATTACAATGGTCATGATTTGATCCTGACAGCAGAAGATAAACCTAATAAAGTACGCGCAGGATATCCAATTGCTTTGGCCCCTAATGATGACATATTATCGGTAAATGACTGTGTAGATATCTGGAATAATATTTTACAACTGCCACCACGACTTACATCAAATATTGATGACTTAAATGGCCCCGACTCTGATAGTTATAAATATTTTGTTTCTTTACAAGGTACTAGACCATCATACTTCTGCGTTTATTTTTTAAAAGAAACACTCAATAGAGTATCTGAAGTATATGCTACTCCGGTTGATATTAATGTAGGTCTAAATTTTACTTACCAACCCGCAATAGGCTCCGTGGAAATGACTATTAACAAACGTTAAATAACTACTAGTAAGTTCCAAGTTGATTGATATTTGAGTTGATAGGTAAAGCTGATGTTAATGAAGATTTGATTGCACAGGTAATATTTGTGGTTTTTGCTTATAATAAAGAATAATCAATAAAAATAAGTAGATAAGTAATCATAAGTGCAATGTACTTTTGTGACTAGCAATTAGTGTACTTTAAAAAAATAAATGTGACTTTTACTTAAATGTACATTTTTTTTCAAATTATTAATCTTTTCCCGATACATTTATACCTGTACTAGGTTATTATATCTGCAATATTTTAATTAACAGTCACAGTTGCCTGTAATGGTTTATCTAGGTGGCTTTTGCTCGATAATAAATCTTATCTGTAGCAAGTAAAGGCAAACAACCAAAGGATCTTACACTCCATGTTTAAATTTTTAAGTGGTATGTTCTCAAACGATTTATCAATCGATTTAGGAACTGCAAATACCCTAATCTATGTAAAAGACCAAGGTATCGTTCTTGATGAACCTTCAGTAGTTGCTATTCGTCAAGATCGCAGTGGTAATAAAACAGTTGCTGCCGTAGGGACTGCCGCTAAGCAAATGTTAGGTCGTACACCGGGTAATATTGAAGCTATTCGCCCAATGAAAGATGGTGTAATTGCTAACTTTTTCGTAACTGAAAAAATGTTACAACACTTTATTAAACAAGTGCATTCAAATAACTTCTTACGCCCGAGCCCTCGTGTTTTGGTATGTGTTCCTTGTGGTTCTACCCAAGTTGAGCGCCGTGCGATTAAAGAATCTGCATCAGGTGCTGGTGCCCGCGATGTTTATTTAATCGATGAACCTATGGCTGCGGCGATTGGTGCTGACTTACCTGTTTCAGCTGCAACCGGCTCTATGGTTGTTGATATAGGTGGTGGTACAACAGAAGTTGGTATCATTTCTCTTAATGGTTTGGTTTACTCTTCATCAGTTCGTATTGGTGGTGATAAATTTGATGATGCTATCATTAACTATGTACGTCGTAACTTTGGTAGCTTAATTGGTGAAGCAACGGCTGAGCGTATTAAGAAAGAAATTGGTAGTGCTTACCCAGGTGAAGAGTTAATTGAAATTGAAGTGCGTGGTCGTAACTTAGCTGAAGGTGTACCTCGTAGCTTTACGCTAAATAGCAACGAAATATTAGAAGCATTACAAGAGCCGTTATCAGGTATTGTTAGTGCTATTATGGTTGCTCTTGAACAGTCACCACCAGAGCTAGCTTCAGATATATCTGAACGCGGTATGGTGTTAACTGGCGGTGGTGCATTGTTAAAAGATTTAGATCGTTTATTAGCTGAAGAAACTGGTATTCCAGTTATTGTTGCTGATGATCCACTAACTTGTGTGGCTCGTGGTGGCGGTAAGGCTCTTGAGATGATAGATATGCATGGCGGCGATTTGTTCGCATACGAGTAATTTTTAACAGCCAGCGTAAGTTGGCTGAGCGAGAAATATGAAACCCATTTTTCTTGATGGATATTCCAGCCATAGGCGGATGATGTTAGCGCTTGTTTTATCAAGCGTTTTCATTTACTGCGACCATAAATTGGCAAGTTTTGAAGTCGCTCGTGGTTACTTACAATCACTTGTTAGTCCTCTACAATACATTGCCAATAGTCCAAAGCAACTCATGGACTATGCCTCTGAAAATATTGTCTCTAGAAAACAATTAATGGCTGAAAACCAACGTTTTCAACAACAAGAATTATTACTAAAAGAAAAGTTGTTACAGCTTGATATTCTAACTGAAGAAAATCAACGATTACGCCAGCTATTGGCATCACCAGTGCGCAGCGACTACAAAAAAATGGTGGCAGAAATACTTGCCGTGGACAGCGACCCTTATTCTCATCAAGTCGTTATTAACCGCGGTAATAATGATGGTTTATTTGAAGGTCAGCCGGTCATTGATGAAAATGGTGTGGTTGGTCAAATTTTACATGTTGGAGTTAATACTTCACGGGTCTTGCTTCTTAGTGATATTACCCATGCTATCCCATTAAGAGTGCATCGCAATGGTGTTCGAGTTATCGCTAAAGGGACGGGGAGTGTGACCAAGATGGAAGTCGAGAATATTCCTCATTCTACCGATATCAAGCAAGGTGATTTATTAGTTACTTCAGGTTTAGGCGGTAAATTTCCTGAAGGCTACCCCGTTGCCGAAGTCACCTATGTATCAGATAATTCTAATCGTGAATTTGCACGAATTACGGTCAAACCTTTGGTAGAGTTAAACCGTTTACGCTATTTATTATTATTGTGGCCAAATGATGAAATAAGCGTAAGTGCAGATAAAAAGAAGGTTGAGGTGACAAATGAAAGCCAGAAGTAATAACTTTGTCATTTGGGTCACCGTAATAGTATCTTTGATGCTAACGATTATGCCGTTGCCAATAGGGTTTGATGAGTTTCGTCCTAACTGGACCTTATTAGTCTTGATTTATTGGGTGCTCGCTCTACCAAACCGGGTAAATGTATTATTTGCTTGGTTAATTGGTTTTATTATTGATGTGCTACTTGGCTCTGTTTTAGGAGTAAATGCATTCGCAACAGCATTAGTGGTGTATGTCACAGCGAATAATTTCCAAAAAATTCGTAATTTTTCATTATTACAGCAATCATTGATTGTTGGTGTCTTTATTACCTTGTATCACTTATCTGTATTTTGGATACAGCGTTTTGTAATTGATGTCGATTTTTCAATAAGTTATTTAAAACCGGTATTGACTAGCATTCCTATGTGGCCTGTCGTTTTTTTATTATTGCGTAAAATTAGACGTCAATTTCAGGTACATTAAAATATGCTCTATTTAGCGTCTAAATCACCAAGAAAAAAAGAACTACATGAGCAAATTCAAATAGAGTTTCGGTCGTTAGACGCCTCTATTAATAAGCAGGTACATTAAAGTATGCTCTATTTAGCATCTAAATCACCACGTAGAAAAGAATTGCTCGAGCAAATACAAGTAGAGTTTAGTTTGCTCAATGCCTCTATTAATGAACAAGTTAATGATGGTGAATCAGCGATTGATTTTGTCTGTCGTATGGCAGAAGAAAAGGCACAAGCAGGTTGGCAAAATCTTACCGATATAGATGCTGATACTTGGGTGTTAGGGTCGGATACAGTCGTGGTATGTGAGGGTCAAATCTTAGGTAAGCCAAGAGAATTTGCTCATAGCCGAGAAATGCTGCAGCTATTATCAGGTAATCAACACCAAGTTATAACGGCAATTTCCTTGCTACAAGAAAATACTATCTATACTGAATATGTAGAAACAAATGTTTATTTTAGAGATATTTCAGATAGTGAAATATCGGCCTACTGGCAATCTAACGAGCCACAAGATAAAGCTGGCAGTTATGGTATTCAAGGTGTTGGTGGTAAGTTTGTGAAACGTATCGAAGGCAGCTATTCTGCGGTTGTAGGGCTGCCATTATATGAAACAGAACAATTGCTCATGAAAGCAAATATTAACTTTAATAAAGGAATTCAATGAGCGGCGAACTACTCATCAATGTAACTCCAAGCGAAACGCGAGTTGCTTTAATTGAAAATGGCAATCTACAAGAAGTCCATATAGAACGAAATGCCAAGCGTGGTATTGTCGGTAATATCTATTTGGGTAAAATCATTAGAGTGTTACCCGGTATGCAAGCGGCCTTTGTTGATATTAATTTAGACAAGGCAGCCTTCTTACATGCTTCTGATATACGTACTAAGTTAATAACAAATCAAGAAACTAGTGATAATGAAGTGCCTGATATAAGAACCTTAGTGCATGAAGGTCAGCATGTCATGGTACAGGTAGTTAAAGATCCGTTAGGTACTAAAGGAGCTCGTTTAACTACTGATATAACTATGGCGTCACGTTACTTAGTCATGATGCCAAACTCGAACCATACTGGCATATCACAGCGAATTGAAGGTGAGAAAGAACGTCAACGCTTGAAGAAGATAGTTAGCCCATATTGTGATGACGAGAGTGGTTTTATCGTTCGCACGGCTGCTGAAGGTGTTGGTGATGATGAGCTTTCTCACGATGCTCAATTTTTACGTCGAGTATGGAGCAAAGTTGCAGAGCGTAAACAACGTAAACAAACTAACTTGCCACTCTACCAAGATCTATTCTTAGCTTGCCGTATTATTCGCGATTTTGTTGGTAGCGGTTTAGAGCGAATTCGAGTTGATTCAAGGTTAAGCTATGAAGAGCTAATTAAATTTACCGAAGAGTTTGTACCTGAACTTAGGCCTATTATTGAATATTATCCAGGTGAAAGACCTATTTTTGATTTGTTTTCAGTTGAGGCTGAAATCCAAAAAGCATTAAAACGCAAGGTCGAGTTAAAATCGGGTGGCTATCTTATAATTGACCAAACCGAAGCCATGACCACCATAGATATAAATACCGGTGCTTTTGTAGGTCATCGCAACCTAGAAGAAACAATATTTAATACCAATATTGAAGCGACTCAAGCTATTGCTAGGCAGCTACGCTTGCGTAATCTTGGTGGTATTATCATTGTCGACTTTATTGATATGACCAATAACGAACACAAAAAACGTGTGCTACACAGTCTCGATGTGGCGATGTGTAAAGACAAAGTTAAGTACAGTATTAGTAACTTTTCTGCGCTTGGTTTAGTTGAAATGACTCGTAAACGTACCAGAGAAAGTCTTGAACATATTCTATGTGGAGAATGCCCGGTATGTGATGGTCGCGGCAACTTAAAAACAGTTGAAACCGTATGTTTTGAAATATTAAGAGAAATTGTGCGAGTAAATCGTGCTTATGATTCGGATAAATTTATCGTATACGCTTCTCCAAAAGTAAGTGAGTCTTTAATCGATGATGAATACCACCATTTAGCCGAACTAGAAGTTTTTATTGGTAAACAAATTAAAGTACAAACAGAAACTATGTATAACCAAGAGCAATTTGATGTGGTAATGATGTAGTGAAAACGTTTTGGGGACACGTTAATACTTGGCTAAACCGCCTTTATAAAACCTTAGCAATATTGTTGGTACTATTCGCAGTGCTTTTAAGTGCTGCGCGCATACTTTTACCTTTTGCTGATAATTATAAAGAAGACGTTGAAGCTTACATCAATAGCGCCTATGAAGGTGATATTGAAATAGGTGAGTTGTCTGCTGGTTGGCGTAATTTCGGTCCCACTTTAGTTGTTAAAAATGTGGTGTTATCCAACTCATCATCATTAGATATTAATGTAAAAGAGGTAAACCTAGGGCTCGATTTTTGGGGTAGTGTGCAAGCACAACAAGTAAAAGCTAAGAATTTAACCTTAGTTGGCGCCTTGATCAGTGTAGATCAAAGCCAGCTTTCAACAGGTGAAGATCAACAATCTAATCAAACAGCCGAAGATTTAGATATGATCTCTGATTTGTTACTGCAACAAATCAAGCGTTTTTCGGTACTTGATAGTAAAATTATTATTCAAAATAGCCTTAAAAAACGCACATTCAATATTAGTAAAATGGCTTGGCATAATGAAGGTACCAGCCATAAGGGTATCGGAAAAATTGAAATAGATGGCCTATCTCAGGATACCGCAAAAGTAGTTGTTGATCTTAACGGCAGCGTATTAAGTGATTTAAATGGGCAAATTTATATTGAAGGCAATAATATTGATTTAACCGGTTGGTTTGTTAAATTTTTAGGTGGTAAGCACGATAAAATCGGCTCCAATATTAATTTTCAAACATGGGGAAAAATTAATGAGGGAAGTTTAACCAATATTGAGCTTGTTCTTGGAGAAACCAACTTCTCATGGTTAAGCTTTGAAGAGCAGCATAAACTAACCATTCCAGAAGCGCATGTGAGTTTATATCGAGATGGTTTAACTTCTGACTTTTTTGCCCAATCGTCAAATATTGAAGTAGATTTTAATGGCCAGCCTTGGACCGAATTTTTTATTCAAACACAATATAGTGTCGATTCAACAGAGTCTTACGTTTCTAATATTTCACTTGATAACTTATGGCAACTATACCCAATTCTTGAAGATAACTTTCCTACCTTAGCTGAGTTTTCAAAATTACATTTAAGCGGCGATTTAGCCAATATTCACTTTAAAAAAACCTCTGCAGGTATTCAAGCTAAAGTTGATTTAGATGATTTAGCGTGGCAATACGCAAACACCATTCCGGGTTTAAGCGGCTTAAACGGTGAAGTACTTTATGCCAACAATAAAGTGCAAGTAAACGTTAATGCTCAAAATTCGGCATTAGATTTTAATCAGCACTTTTCAAGACCTATTCCATTCAATGATTTAAAAGCTACTATCAATGCAACATGGGATGATAGCCAGTGGACTCTAGCAGTAAAAGACATTGGACTATCATCTGATGAATTAAACTTGCAAGGTTCCGTGCAATATTACCAACCGAAAGATGACGCCGGTGAGTTAGGGATCTTTGCCTATCTTGACCGAGCTGATGCAGGCCAAGCGCAATATTACTTACCACTTTCAATTATGAGTGCTAGTTTGGTTGACTATCTAAATACAGCGATAAAATCGGGGCAAGGCAAGCAGGTTGCAGTACTCTTTAATGGGCCAGTCACAAACTTCCCATTTATAGACAATAGCGGAATTTTCGTTGTTGATGCTGATCTTGAACAAGCTGAATATGAGTTTGTCGAAGGTTGGCCGGCAATTACAGGTGGTGATGTTAATTTAAATTTCACTAATGATTCTATGTTGATCACTGGTAATGACGGTGACTTGAGTGGCTTGAATACCAAAGATGTAGAAGTTGGCATTGAGTCTTTAAGCGGCGAGTCGATTTTAACTGTTCGAGCTCCGGTAACAGCGCAGGCCAGTGATATCCAAACACTTATGCAAACTAGCCCCATGGCAGATAGCGTTGGTAAAATACTGGAATTTATTGGTCCGCAAGGTTTAGTGAATGGTAGCTTTTCTTTAGATGTGCCACTTGCCAATACAGATAATACGGTTGCACAAGGTGTTATTGATTTAAATGATAATCAAGTCTCTTTATCTGCTCCTGAAATGGAATTTAAGCAGGTAAGTGGGCAGTTAACGTTTGTAAATGAAAAAATTACCACCAAAGACTTAAACGTAATTTGGCGTGGTTTACCATTGGCAATGAATGTGAATGGCTACCATGAAAATGACGGTTATAAGCTAGGCATAGACTTAGATGCTAAATGGCAACCTAATCATTATCAAGGACAAATACCTGAATCTTTACAGTCATATGTAAGTGGTCAAATTGACTGGCAGGGAAAATTAGACATAAATGTGCCAGATGATGGCCCATTTAGTTATAAAGTTGCGATAAATTCTAACTTAGCTAATACTCAGCTTTCTCTACCCGAGCCATATGACAAAACCATAGGGACAAAAGTTAAACTTAATGCCAAGGTTAGTGGTGGAGAGGAAATCTCCATAATTGAAGCTCAGCTTGGAAATAATTTAAATTTCTATGGTAGTTTAAATCACCAACAAACTGCTTTTACTCGATCGCACTTGGTCCTCGGTGATGAGGCCATGCTTTTACCTAGTGCCGGCTTTCATATAACCACAAATTTAAAGCATATAAACTATCAACAATGGCATGAGCTGGTCTTTAATATCGTAGATAGCATACCTGAGTCTGAGCAAGACTCTAGTGCCGCAACAAGTAAGCCGTTAATAGGTATACCTGAGCGTATCCGTGGTAGTTTATTTAGTGCCGACTTTTACGGCCAGCAACTTACCGATATTTCATTTAATTTACTTAACCGTACTAATTCATGGGTATTACAGCTTACTACTGACCAAGTTCGCAGTCGCTTTAAGTTTTACCATGACTTTAAAGTGCAAGGGCTGGAAGTTGATGCCGATTTTATCCACCTGATCGAATCGACTGCCAATGGTAACGATACTGAGGAAGTAACATCCGCTGAGCAATTGGTTGAATCTACATTATTGCCTGATGATATCCCGCCAATTAAGTTTTATTGTAAAAGTTGTAAGTACAGTATGCTAGATTTTGGTGAAGTAAACTTTACCCTTGCTAGAAACGATGTAGCTAGTGTTGACCTTACGGAATTTAGTGCTAAGAGAAAAGGTAATGAAGTCAATTTTACAGGTTCTTGGCGCAAAGATAGTACCCAGAATAAAACATCACTTACCGGTATATTCAACACTAAAGACCTAGAAAAAGAAATTGAAGCCTTTGATTTGGAATCAGGTATTAAAGATAGTGGCTTAACAAGTCGCTATGAGTTGAACTGGCAAGGTGACCCACAACAATTTAACTTTGACTCATTAAATGGTTCATTAAACGTAAAACTTGATGATGGCTATCTTGCTGATGTTGATGATCAAGGTGCTCGTTTATTGTCTATATTTAGCTTCCAATCTTTAGTGAGAAAGCTCAGCTTAGATTTTAGAGATATCTTTTCTAATGGTATGTTTTACGAAGACATGAAAGGTGACTTCACCGTTGTTGACGGGGTGATATACACAGATAACGTTGTAGTTGATGCAACCGCGGGTAAGCTAAAGGTAAAAGGTAATACTAATTTAGTAAATAACCAATTAGATTATAAAATGTCCTTTGCACCTAAGGTTACTTCAAGTCTCCCTGTTATCGTGTCATGGATGGTTAATCCTGTGGTTGGCATTGCCGCATTGGTTGCAGATAAAGTCATTGAAAAAGCAGAAGTTATATCGGTAATAAACTTTGAATTAACAGGCACCGTTGAAGAGCCTAACTTTAAAGAAGTCGATCGTAAGAGTCGTGATATCAACGTTGGTAAGAGTAAACCTGATGCTGTGCCAACCCCTAATGAAAGCGGAGTTAAATAATGCCTACCAATGTTAGCAAAGCTAGACTTAGTGCTATTCAAATGCACTCGGTCCCAGATGTAGATGAAAATTTACAAGCATTACGGTTAATCTTGATAAAGTTAGTGAGTGAGTTTGGCAATAACCAAGAGCACTTAGTAGTTTTACCTGAGGCATGTCTGTATTTTGGCGGTAAAGACAAAGCCCAATTGAGTTTTTGTGAAGATTTAGGGCAAGGCCATATGCAAGCAAGTCTTGCTCAATTGGCGAAAGATTTTTCCATCTATTTACTTGCTGGCACAATTCCCCTCAACAGTGACGAGGCAAATAAATTTACAGCCAGTAGTTTATTATTTAGTCCGCAAGGCGAATGCCTTAGTGATTATCAAAAGATTCATTTATTTGATGTTGATGTCGATGATAATGAAAAGTCCTATCGAGAATCTCTATTTACAACTCCGGGTGAAAAAGTGGTAATGACACAATTATCAAGCATTAAGCTAGGTATGAGTGTATGTTATGACTTAAGGTTTCCTGAATTATTTAGATCGCTAAGAGTACTAGGAGCTAATGTGATCGCAGTACCTGCCGCCTTTACTAAAGTAACCGGCAATGCTCATTGGCAGCCTTTATTGCAGGCAAGAGCAATTGAAAATCAAGTGTATATGGTTGCAGCAGGGCAAGTTGGTACGCATAAAAATGGTAAACAAACTTATGGCCACTCAATGATAGTAAACCCTTGGGGTGAAATTGTAGCCATAAAAGAAGAAGGTACAGGTTATATCAGTATTGAACTTGAGCCTGAGCTCATTAGTAAAGCAAGAGCTGATATTCCTGTACATACGCATAATCAATTTTCAGTAACATTGAATAAGTAACGGTATCCATAATGAATCTTGTTGAACAAGAATTACTCTCAGCTTGCCAGTTAGGGCAAGAAGATTTAAAGCAAACTTTAGCTCATATTTGTCAGCGCAATATCGACTTTGCCGATTTATATTTTCAGTCATCTAGCCATGAATCATGGATGTTAGAAGATGGCATTGTTAAGGAAGGCTCATACAATATTGAACGTGGTGTTGGTGTTCGAGCTATCAGTGGCGAAAAAACCGGTTTTGCTTACTCTGATGATATAAATGCGCAAGCACTGATGCAGGCGGCTACAGCTGCAAGAGGCATAGTACAAGACAATAAATCTCAAAGTGTTAAAGCGTTTAGTCGTCAAACAGATATTCAGCTATATACTGACGTCGATCCTTTATCGTCCTTAAACCAAGATCAAAAGATTAATTTATTACACGAAGTTGAGGCTCATGCCAGAGCACACGACTCGCGTGTTAAACAAGTGATTGTGAGCTTATCTGGTGTCTATGAAAAAATATTAGTAGCCGCTAGTGATGGCACATTTGCTACCGATATTCGCCCACTTGTACGTTTAAATTGTTCGGTGTTAGTTGAACAAGGTGGACGCCGTGAACGCGGTGGTTCAGGTGGTGGCGCACGAACTGGTTATAGTCATTTTTTCGAGGTTGAACATGGCAAAGCCCGTTACTGTAATTATGCCGAAGAAGCGGTAAGGCAAGCGCTTGTTAATCTAGATGCTATTGATGCACCTGCAGGTATGCTTCCTGTTGTATTAGGCTCAGGTTGGCCAGGAGTGTTATTGCATGAAGCGGTTGGTCACGGTTTAGAAGGTGACTTTAATCGTAAAGGCTCATCTGCTTTTTCGGGTAAAGTTGGCCAACAAGTTGCTTCCGAGCATTGTACTATTGTTGACGATGGTACTTTGGCGGATCGTCGAGGCTCTGTTGCTATTGACGATGAAGGTACTCCGGGACAATACAATGTACTTATCGAAAAAGGTATCCTTAAAGGTTACATGCAAGATAAGCATAATGCTTCACTAATGGGCGTAAAACCAACAGGTAACGGTCGTCGCGAATCTTATGCCCATTTGCCTATGCCGCGTATGACCAATACTTATATGCTTGCTGGTGAACACGACCCTGTTGATATTATTAAATCGGTTAAAAAAGGTATTTATGCGCCGAATTTCGCTGGTGGTCAGGTCGATATTACTTCCGGTAAGTTTGTATTTAGCACTGCCGAAGCTTACTTAATTGAAGATGGTAAAATCACTTCACCGGTAAAAGGCGCCACATTAATTGGCAATGGACCTGAAGCGATGCAAAAAGTGAGTATGGTTGGTAATGACTTATCACTTGATAGTGGCGTTGGGGTTTGTGGTAAAGATGGCCAAAGTGTTCCGGTTGGTGTAGGTCAGCCTACATTGAAAGTCGATGAAATGACAATTGGTGGTACTCAGTAGCTTATTCTATAATCACTAACTTCATATAATTTATTTAACATAGAACAACTATGTCTAAATAAATTTTATTTGTTATTGGACCTATAATATAGCCACTGAAGTGTGAATAGATTTAATGTAACTGGTATTCATAAGCTAGGAAATATAATAGCAAGTTTACAAAAAAAGCAGAGTAATTATTACTCTGCTTTTTCAATAGTTCAGCTAATGAAACTTAACTCTCAGCCTTAAATTTCAAACGTTACATTTTCTTTTAAGTACTTAAATAACTCTTTATAGCTTTTACCTGGTTTTTCAATTTTCACTTCTTTTGCCGCCTGGCGTACTAATTGACGAAAACGCTGGCGTTCAAAACCTTCATATTCAGTTAATAGCTCTTCAATTTTATCATTACCTTTGGCAATCACTTCATTGCGTAACTCATCTAAAATCGTGATCTTATGTTTTTCATAAGAGTGCTTATTATTGATTTTATCTAAGCCAGACTTAATCGCTTCAATATCAACCTCAGCCAACAGCTTAGCTAAAAAACGGATATTACGGCTATAAGCGTCGTGTTTACCTTTGATTTTATCTGCCAAGCGTAGCGATGCTTCAATTTCTTCATTTAAAGGAAGTTTTGCTCTTTGCATTACTTTTAGCTCGGCAAGCTCCGACGCAAGTTGCTGAATTTCTTTAGCATCTTTTTTTAATTCCGCTCGACTTACATAGATGATTTCTTCATCTTCAATTGGTTCAACAGGTTTTTTGCGCATACTCTTCTGCATTTTTAAATGATGTTACGTTAATTATACATCATTATAGATCTATTTTAATCCACTTATTCATGCTCTGTGATATGCTAACCATATTCTTAATTTTAACGCTTCACTTTAATGTTTTATTGTAAGTGAAGTCTGCTTCCTGAAAAGTAATTATGGCCCAAATAGAATCAATTGATCACTCAATATCACAAGTTAAAGAACGCGTTGCTAAAGTTTTAGAACTTGCTACTAAACTCGGTGCTGATAGCGTCGAAGTCTCAATGAGTAAACAACAAGGCTTGAGTGTTTCTACTCGTCTTGGTGAAGTCGATACGGTGGAATTCACCAATGATGGAGCGTTAGGGTTAACCGTCTATAAAGAGGGGCGCAAGGGCTCAGCTTCAACAGCTGATTTATCTGAGCAGGCTTTAGAGCAATCGGTACAGGCAGCAATTAACATTGCTAAGTACACCTCGGTTGATGAATTTTCAGGATTAGCAGATAAAGAGTTATTGGCATTTACCGCTAAGGATCTAGACTTATATCATCCCGCTAACATTTCAACAGAAAAAGCTATCGCCATTGCAACTGAAGCGGAAATGGCTGCATTAGAGTATGATAAACGATTAACTAATTCTGACGGTGCTAATTTTGCAAGCTTTGAAGGTTTTAAGGTCTATGGTAATAGCCATGGACAATTGCTTGGTTATCCAAGCACTCGCCATAGTTTAAGTTGTATGATGATCGCCTCCGAAGGCGATGATATGCAAAGGGATTATAGCTATGCTGTTACTCGTGATTATAATGACTTAAGCGCACCCAAAATCGTCGGAGTTGAATCAGCACAAGCCGCGATCAGCCGTCTTGATAGTAAGAAGCTTGCCACAGGTAAAGTACCTGTAATGTTCCGCGCAGATATTGCCAATAGCTTATTTGGTCATTTTATAGCGGCGATCAGTGGCGGTAACTTATATCGTGATTCTTCATTTTTACTTAATTCTATCGGCAAAGAGGTCTTTTCCTCACATCTTAATATTTCAGAACGTCCTCATATACTTAAAGGGCTAGCTAGCTCATCATTTGATGGCGAAGGTGTTGCAACTCATGATCGTGAAATTATTACTGATGGCGTTCTGCAATCATATTTATTAACCAGCTATTCTGCGCGTAAGATGGGGTTAACCACAACAGGTAATGCTGGTGGTATTCACAACTGGCAAATATCTGCTAATGGTGGTGATTTTGATGCTATGTTAAAAACACTTGGCACAGGTTTGTTAGTTACTGAGTTAATGGGCCAAGGCGTGAATATTGTTAATGGCGATTACTCTCGTGGTGCGGCTGGTTTTTGGGTCGAAAATGGTGAAATTCTATATCCGGTTGCAGAAATTACCATCGCAGGTAACTTAACTGATATTTTTAAATCTGTTGTTGCTACTGGTGCCGATTATGATGAGCGTGGCAGTATTAGAACTGGCTCTATTATTATTGAAGAAATGCAGGTTTCAGGTCAGTAATACTATAAGAGAAAATTAAACAAAAAATAGGAACTTAGGTTCCTATTTTTGTTTAATGAAAGTGATAATCTATTAATACACAGTTTACTGGAGAAGGTCCCATCCAAAAGCACGATGGGATGACGTGGTGTAAGTTAATTGCTATTTGTGACGGTACCCTTTTTCTAACCTAAAAGTAGTGTTGCTGTACCTAGGAAAGCAAATATACCAACTACATCGGTTACTGTGGTCAGTATTACACTACCAGCAAGAGCTGGGTCTATATTCATTTTCTTTAAAAATAGCGGTATGGTTACACCAGCAACACCGGCAGCCGTTAAATTCATTAGCATGGCAAAAGCAATTATTGCCCCTAGCATTAAATCTTGCTTCCATATGGCAACAATACCGGCGATAAATACCGCCCAAATCAAACCATTTAAAAAGCCGATGGCTAATTCTTTAGAAAGTATTGCTCTGGCGTTATTGTCCCCGATATGACCCAGTGCCATACCACGGATAACCAGTGTTAATGTTTGCCCACCCGCAACACCGCCCATACTTGGAACTAGCGTGTTCAGTACTGCTAAAATTGCCATTTGCGCTAAAATATCTTCGAAGAAACTTGAAACCATTACTGCAGCTAACGCAGTAAATAAGTTAACACCTAACCAAATTGATCGTTGCTGGGTACTTTTTAAAACTGGGGCAAAAGTATCGGCATCGTCATCTAAACCCGCCATACTCATCATTGAGTGTTCTGCGTCTTCACGAATGACATCTATAACGTCATCAATGGTGATACGGCCAAGTAGGCGGCCATTGTTATCAATAACCGGTGCCGATAACCAATCGTGTCGTTCAAATAGCGTCGCAACCTCAGTTTCGTCCAGATCGGCAGGGATAGGTACAGTATCGTGAGCGGTTATTGATTCGATTGATTGTTCCGGAGCGGTAGTAATTAACTTAGCTAGGCTAACCGAGCCGACTAGTTTGTCATTACGAGATACGACATAGAGTGAATCGGTTGCTTCGGGTAGGTCACCTTTGAGGCGCAAATATCGTAATACGACATCTATGGTGACGTCTGCTCTTACTGTGATGGTATCTGTATTCATGATACCACCAGCGGTATCTTCTTCATAAGATAGGGCTTGCTCTACGCGCTTCCTATCTTGAATGTCCATCGAGTTTAGTACTTCTTGATAGACAGAATCTGGCAATGTTCTTAAAACTTCGGCAAGATCATCAATATCCATGCCTTCGACAACAGCGGCAACCTTTTCGGGTTGCATATTTTTGAGGATACCTTTACGAACTTCTTCTGAAAGCTCTTCTAAGATCTCACCGTGTAGATCAGGATCGGTAAGTTGCCATAAAATATTTCTGCTACGAGCAGGGGAGGATTCTAGTAATAAAGCGATATCAAAGGCGGGCATATTCTGAAACATTTTTCGCACGTAAACAAACATACCACTTTGCAAAGCAGTATTAATTTCGAGTAAGCGTTTTTGACTTATTTCTTGTTCAGATATATCCGGCATGTTCCACCTTGTGCCGTAACTTCAAAAGCAAGGTCCTGAAGCTAGTTTATTTTTAGACTTATGCTTATAAGTTTATCGTAAGCTACTATTTTTATCAGCTTTTTTAAAATAAATTATCCAGATCAGAATAGTTGAAACAAGTCTCAATGACTCTGACCCCTGATGTTTATTCGCCTTCATCAAATTTATTTGAAAACAAGGCGCATATAGCTAACATTGCTTGCTCAGCTTCAGCACCCTCGGCAATAATTTTTACTTCTTTGCCTTGGCTACCTGTGAGTAACATTAATCCCATTATAGAGTCTGCCGTTGCGGACTTTTGATCTAGGGTTAGAGTGATTTTAGCTTGATAGTTTTGGCTGAGCTTAGCTAACTTAGTCGCGGCCCTAGCATGTAAGCCTAATTTATTCTCAATCAGTACCGTTTGCTCAGCGATCGCCATTATTTAGATAACTCTCGGTGATGGATCTGAATATCTTTACCTTCTTTAGTAAATTGTTGAGCTAAGGTTTCTGCTATATAAACACTGCGATGTTGACCGCCAGTACAACCTATAGCTATGGTTAAATAGGAGCGGTTATTACGCTCTAGATGAGGTAGCCAAGTCATCATAAAGCTATTGATTTGCCAGACAAATTTAGTAACCAACGGTTGATTCCCTAAAAAATCTTGTACCGGTTGATCTAAACCATTATAGGTTTTTAAGCCTTCTTCCCAAAAAGGGTTAGGCAGAAAACGAGCGTCAAATACGTAGTCGGCTTCAGTCGGTACGCCATATTTAAAACCAAAAGACTCTAACACAATAACCATAGAGCCAGTTTTACGCCCTAAGATACGCTCTCTAACGAGATCTGCTAATTGATGAGGTGTCAGTTGCGAGGTGTTAATATATAAGCTTGCTCTTGACGCAACGGGCTCAAGTAGTTTTTTCTCGAATGCTATCGCTTGGTCAAGAGCCATATTTTTTCTAACTAGAGGGTGTAATCGTCTAGTTTCACTAAAGCGGCGGATTAGTTCAGCATCATCAGCATCAAGATAAAGAACATTTAACTCCACAGATTCGGGTAGGTAATCGAGAATTTCTTTTACATCAGCTGCATCTTGTGGAAGGTTACGAACATCTAATGATACTGCGACATTCTCATATTCATTAATCACAGTATGAGTTAATGCCGGCAACAGGTTTACTGGAATGTTATCAACACAATAATAACCTAAATCTTCTAATACTCTTAAAGCGACTGATTTTCCAGAGCCTGAGCGTCCACTAACAATTAAAAGTTTCATATATTCTTCTTATGGCTGAATGATTAAGTTATAAAGCTGCTGAGATGTTTGGCATTTACGAACTTTTTTACAGGTTTCTTTATCACTAAAAAATTTGGCAATATTAGCCAAAGTTTCGATGTGCTCCTGACAATTATCTGCAGGAACGAATATAGCAAAAAAGATATCCACTGGCTTATCGTCAATAGCGTCAAACACAATTGGCTTGTCGGTGGTAATAAAAACAGCAACTACAGCGTCGGTATTACTTAACCGGCCATGCGGTATCGCAATACCTTTACCAATTCCTGTGCTTGATAACTTTTCACGAGCCATTAAGCTTATTAATAATTCTTTTTCAGAGGTATTATTAATTTTACTCGCTGCTACAGCACTAATTTGTTCTAGTATATTTTTTTTACTTTTCCCTGCTGCTGAACACACAGTGCAATCTAGGGTTAAAATTTGTTCTAAATTCATAATTTATTATATTAGCTAATGGCTCGATAATTTATCTTTATGCTTAATGACTTGACGGTCGAGTTTATCAATCAAGCCATCTATAGATGCATACATATCTTCACTATCTGCGGATGCAAAAATTTCACCAGCATTTACATGAAGAGTTGCTTCCGCAATTTGTTTTAATTTTTCTACTTTTAATACCACATATACATTATTTATATGGTCGAAATGTCGTTCTAGTTTTTGTAGTTTAGACTCTACATATGCACGCATAGGCGGTGTTACTTCAACATGATGACCAGATAGATTAATTTGCATAACGGTATCCTTTATTTACAAGTGAAAAATTAATATCAATATTTATATAAGACTTTTACGTTGATTAGAAGGCGGGATCCCTAAAGATTCGCGATATTTCGCAACCGTTCTTCTTGCCACGTTAATTCCTTGCTCGGCTAATACATCAGCCATTTTACTGTCGCTTAATGGTTTGCTTGCAATCTCAGCATCGACTAATTTTTTAATTATAGCCCGTATCGCTGTAGAAGAGCATTCTCCCCCCGTTTCTGTACCAACATGACTAGAAAAGAAATATTTTAATTCGAATATTCCTCTTGGGGTATGCATGTATTTTTGCGTGGTAACTCGAGATATCGTTGATTCATGCATTTCTACAGACTCAGCAATATCATTTAGTACCATAGGGCGCATTGCTTCGGGCCCATGTTCAAAAAAAGCGCTCTGCCTTTGTACGATACAATTGGAGACTTTCATTAAAGTATCATTACGACTTTCTAACGATTTTATAAACCACTTTGCTTCTTGTAAGTGAGAGCGCACAAATTGATTATCGGCGCTTGAACCACCTTGAGTCATACTTGCGTACTGCTGGTTTATACCTAGCTTTGGTGCAGTATCCGGATTTAATTCAACTACCCAGCGCCCATTTTTTTTAAATACGCTGACATCTGGCACGATATATTGCTCATCACTGACTGTAATGGCATCACCAGGTCTAGGGTTTAAGCTGTGGATAAGTTGCATTACTTCTTTAAGCTGTGGCTCTTTCAGTTTGGTTTTACGCATGATGGTTCTAAAATCACGGTTACCTAACAAGTCGATATGTTCACATACAACAATTTTAGCTTCTTCCACAAAAGGGGTATCGGCAGAAAATTGATCTAATTGAATACGTAAGCAGTCTGAAATTGATTGCGCACCAACACCAATCGGATCGAACATGTGGATACGTTTAAGTACGGCTTCCACTTCATCTAGTTCGATTTCTTCGTCGCCCATACTTTGCAATATATCGTCAACCGTCACGGTTAAATAGCCACTGTCATCTATGGCGTCAATAATGGCTGTAGCAATGGCTCTATCATTATCTGAAAAAGGGGTTAGTTCCATTTGCCAGGTTAAATGGTCGTGAATAGATTCTGTTGTTTCGCCTTGATAAGAGTAATCATCATCAGGAGCTGACTTTATACCAGTATTCGATGTGCCAGCGCTAAAGCTTTCATCCCAAGTACTATCTACAGAGAGCTCTTCTGGAATGTCTTGCTGGCTTAATGCTTCGACCGTTGATATTTCATCTTGAGTAGGCGTTGAGTCTTCACTGCCATCGTTTGAGTTGCTTACTTGGTCTGCACTTTCTTTATCGAAATTATCAGTAATTTCGTCAGTAGGAGCCGACTCATCTACCTCTAATAAAGGATTACTATCAAGGGCTTCTTGAATTTCTTGCTGTAAATCTAACGTCGAAAGTTGCAACAGTTTTATTGCCTGTTGCAATTGTGGTGTCATCGTTAGATGTTGCCCCATACGGAGCTGAAGACTAGGTCTCATTTTTTGCAGGTATTCCAATAATATTGTCAGGAAAAAGTAATGCGCCTGACCTTAACTTAAACACTCTTACTATATACTATAGCGTGAATTTCTCACCTAGATATACATCTCTCACATGTTGATTGCTCAACACTTGATCTGAGTTACCTTCAGCGATTAATTCACCATGACTAACAATATAAGCATGCTCACATACATCCAATGTTTCGCGCACGTTATGATCGGTAATTAATACCCCAATGCCACGATTCTTTAGCTGTAAAATAATTTTTTTTATGTCGCTCACTGATATAGGGTCAACACCAGCGAATGGTTCATCAAGAAGAATAAATTTTGGATCGGCAGCGAGTGCTCTCGCTATTTCCACACGGCGCCTTTCACCACCGGATAAGCTTTGCCCAGTGTTGTCGACGATATGACCAATATTGAACTCTTCTACTAAACTTTCAAGTTTTTCAAGGCGCTGCTCATCGTTAATATCTTTACGAATTTGCAAGATCGCCATGATGTTTTCAAATACGGTTAACTTTCTAAATATGGAGGCTTCTTGTGGTAGATAGCCAATGCCCTGGCGGGCTCTTTCATGCATTGGCAGCATAGTTAAATCTTGCTCATCAAGAGTAACTTTGCCGGCATCGCTTGGCACTAAGCCAACAATCATATAAAAAGAAGTCGTCTTACCTGCGCCATTTGGGCCAAGTAAGCCGACTACTTGCCCTGAGTTGACGGTCAAACTTACGTTTTTGACAACTTTTCGACCTTTATAGGCTTTGGCTAGGTTTTGTGCTTTTAAAGTGGCAGTCATTGTTATTCTTGCTCTTTTTCAATTGCTGTTACTTTCTTTTCAATGTCAGCTTTTTCTTCACTAGGATCGCCAATCAGCTTACTTTCAATAACATCACTCGCCTGTTCTGTAGCCTGTTGTTTATCTTCAGCTTCTTTTTCGGCTTGAGTTTCAGCTTGTGCTTCAGGTTTAAGAATAGTGGTAACTGAGCCTGTGCTCTCCGCCGTTAGTTGTTCAGTTGAGATGTTATAAGTAATGATGTCACCAGTGACCATACTACCTTCTTGGCTGATTGATGCATTACCCTTGATAATGATTGTATTTGTTGACGGCGAATAAGAAATTTCATTGGCCTGTAATTCAATTTTTTGGCCGTCATCTAAAATCTGACTAAATTTGGCCGGGCTGCCTTTGGCTAAATAAAATTTTCTTTCACTACCTGCTTCATTGGCAACTTGCACTAGGTCGGCTTCAATGGAAATGCTACCTTGGGTAATTTTTACATCTTCTAAATAGCTGGCAACTTTATTTTTCAAATCACTAGATTGTTTTTTAGCGACAATTTTTATCTCTTGTTCAAAATCAGCTAATGCAGCAAACACCGAACTTGAGGATAGTAGCGCTAAGCCTAATAATAATTTAGGAGTCATGTTTTTTAAATATTGTTTGTACATGTTCGTTTAATGTCATTTCGGTTGTGTTTATGTCAACATTCAGACCTGAACCATACATGGTAAAATCATTACCTTTTAATCGTATGGTTTGCTCTGATGTAATTATTTTATTTTTTAAATCGAGTATTATTTGTTTACCTTGGATCTCTGATATAAAGCTATTTTGATCGCTAGATACCAATAGCACTTGATCCGATAATGTTAACTGCTCGTTACCTACTAAAGTACCCTGATTTGCCGAAATATGCCAAGACGGTTTATCATCATCAGGATATATAGTGTACTTGGGTTTTTGGAAAAACGTTTGGTTTTTCTTGGAAAAATGACTCATACTTTCTGCAAATATGGTATGGGTTAACTTACCTTCGCTATCAAACTGACTAGAGCTTAATCGTTTAGCGATAAAATCTGGGGTATCTAAATCAATAACTTGTACCGCTATCGGAGCATTTGATTTTTGCCATTGCAAATATCCATAAATAGCCAAAGCTAACGCAAAGACTATTGTGGATAAGGTATGCAATCGACTCATATACTCGCCCCTGTGGCATTGTCTAATGTATCTTGGCTCATCATAATTAAATCAGTTAATTCTCGTACCGCGCCACAACCACCATTAAGAAAGGTAATATAGTCAGCCCCTTGACGTACTAATGGATGCGCATCTTGTACCGCCACACCTAAACCCACGTGTTGTATACAAGGTAGATCTGGTACATCATCACCTATATAGGCAATTTGTTCGGCATTAAGTTGCAATTTATTAGCAATATCTTGCAGAGCAGGAAGTTTGTCCTCTTGCCCTTGTACGATAAATTTAACCCCTAATGCGGTCATGCGTTTTTCAACAATATTTGACTTTCTGCCAGTGATCACTGCTACATCTACGCCATTTTGGCCTAAGGCTTTTATGCCAAAACCATCTTTGGTATTAAATGCTTTTAATTCTTCGCCGTCGTTGCCTAAATAAATTCTGCCATCGGAAAATACACCATCGATATCGCAAACTAACAGTTTTATGTTTTTGGCAGTATTGATAACACGAGTATCGACTTGACCATATAAGGTCGATGTTAGAGTGCTCTCTAAATTAGTGGTCAAGTTATAACACTCCTGCTTTTAAAATATCATGCATGTTCATTGCGCCAACCGGACGGTGATTTTCATCGACTATGATCAAGCCATTAATGCTTTTATCTTCCATTGATTTTAACGCTTCAGCGGCTAAGGTTTGCGCTTTGGCAACAACCGGGTTTTTAGTCATAACAGTTTTGATAGTATCTTTGTGCATATTAATTTCTTCATCAAGAATACGCCTTAAATCACCATCGGTAAACAAACCGGTTAATTTTCCTTCAGCATCTACAATTGAAGTCATACCTAAACCTTGTCGCGACATCTCTACTAATGCTTCTTTGATAAGTGCCGTTTCAGCCACAATCGGTAGGCGTTCGCCGGTATGCATAATATCTTCGAGGCGCAATAATAAACGTTTACCTAAACTTCCTCCTGGATGAGAAAGGGCAAAATCATCTGCAGTAAAGCCTTTGGCATTTAATAAAGCTACCGCGAGAGCATCGCCCATAACTAATGTAGCCGTTGTGCTTGATGTTGGTGCTAGTCCTAATGGACAAGCTTCTTGAGGTACATCGATACAGATATGTACATCCGATAGTTTTGCTAAGGTAGAGCTAGTATTGCCAGACATTGCAACTAAGCGCGCACCTATGCGTTTAATTACCGGTAATATGGCTAATATTTCATTTGTTTCACCAGAGTTTGATATTGCTAAGACCACATCCTGAGCTGTAACCATACCTAAATCACCATGACTGGCTTCGCCTGGGTGCACAAAGAAAGCAGGTGTGCCAGTACTTGCTAGGGTGGCAGCTATTTTTCCACCTACGTGCCCTGATTTACCCATACCTATAACTATAACTCTGCCAGTACATTCAAACATGTACTTACAAGCTAAAGCAAAGTGGTCATCAATGTAATTGATTAAATTAGCAACCGCTTGCTGTTCAATCTCAATTACATTTATTGCGAGTTTTTTAAATTCATTTGCATTGGGCATGTAAAAATCTCTTTATGCAGTCATTTGACTGAAAATTAAATATTGATAAGCAATAAAAGCAATAAATAGTACTGCGCCTTTAAGGCGAGTTATCCTAAAACCTATTCTACGGCTAAAGCATAATAGTAAGAAAATAATTGTTAAGCCTAACATATAAGGAATATCACGACTGGCAACTTGGCTATCTACAGCACCTGGTGCTAGTAACCCTGGTATCGCCAAAACCGCTAATATATTAAATATATTAGAGCCGATAATATTACCTATTGCTAGGTCATCTTCTTTTTTCACTAAGCTCATTATACTCGCGGCAAGCTCAGGTAAACTTGTACCTATTGCAATTATAGTCAAGCCAATCACTAAATCACTAATGCCAAACTCTTTAGCAATAAAAGTGGCGGAATCAACTAGAAAATGTGAACTTAAAGGTAATAATACCATGCCTACAATTAACCAAAATGTTGCAACAGCAGTTGCCACATTTTCAGGTATGTCAGCTTCTGCTTCTATTAACATAGGATCCGAAATGTTCGGATTTTTACTTTGCTTTAAGGTAATTAATAGCAAACTAATAATAAACACGCCAAAAGCAATAATTAATACCAGCCCTTCAACGAAGGTTAAATTTAAATCATAGAGCATCCAGCTAGCAACTATGGTGACCAGTAAAAGAAGTGGCATTTCGCGTTTTATTGTCGCGGATGAAACCATTAATGGTTTAAAAATAGCGGTTAAGCCTAAAACAAGGGCGATATTGGTGATATTTGAGCCAATGACATTACCTATTGCAGTATTAGGTGCGTCATTCATTGATGCCGTTGCCGCAACGAGCATTTCAGGTGCCGAAGAACCCATAGCAACGATTGTGAGGCCAATGATAATTGGAGCAATGCCAAAGTTTCTTGCGATTGCAGCTGCGCCAAAGACAAATTTATCTGCGCTCCAAATTAAAGCTACAAGTGACAAGATTAAAATTACAATTTCGATAAACATTTATGACCCTCAAAAGATATTCCTAAATTGTCGCCCTTAAACCACTAAATTAAAAGCCCTAAACTTATGTTTATTGAGAAAAACATAAAAGAATCATCAATTAATTAGCGGCTGAGCAATTTATCAGCAAATTTTCTTAACCAGCAACCTTTTTTATCTACTAATATTTTATGGTAATGATAGCTTGTAAAGTGTGTTTTTTTGTAATCAACGCGCTTGCTTAGACCTTTGTATTTAATGAATTAATTTTTAAAATGTAATTCTTAATTTTGCTTGGTTACATTTTTTAACTTAACTGTAACCAATTATTGCTGAATTATTATTTTGCCTGATTAAAATAAGCGCCAAATTGAACTTCTGTACTGATTTATTAAGTACTGCAACTGTCTTACTGGAATATAAATGCGTAACCTAATTCTTACTTTAATCTGCTCTTCTTTGTTGGTAACAACGAGTGCTCGAGCTGAATATTTATATGGCTTTGCCAATACTTACACTGACTACCTTTCTTGGACCAACGGTGACGAAGGTTGGACTGGTGGAGCTCAGGATGTTAGCGAAACTCGTGATGACCATGTAACCTTAGGTATTGAAGCCGGTGCCGGTTTTTCATGGGGTGAAATGTACGGATTTTATGAACTTGAAAAACTCAATATGAGCTCTAACGAACAATCTAATGCATTTAAACTAACGGCACATTATAAAGTCGCTGGAAATATAACCGCTTACGGAAGTGTTTATGATTACTCAGATTCTGGCTTTAGCGCAATTGACGAACAAAATACAGTTGTAGGTATTGGTTATATCGGTTGGGCATCAGATGATTTCTGGTTTAAACCGTTCTTTGGCGCACACATGGTTAAATCTGGGCAGACAGCTGAAACCGGATATGATGATATCGATGGTCTAAATGGTGCAATTCTTGGTTGGAACTTAGGCTGGAACTTTAAAGTGGGTGAGCAAAAATTCATGCTAACTAACTGGCATGAATTCGAGTTAAACCGTAATGATGAATACTCTCAATACCAATACGGTGAAACCGGTATTAATGGTGGAGCAGCTATTTGGTACGATATTACAGATAGAATTTATACTGGTGTTCAGTACCGATACTTTAAAAACAAACTTGGTGTAGACGGTTATGGTGATGCCATCATCTTCAGAATTGGTATTCATTTATAACTTATAAGATGTATCCTGCAAGGTTGAAAAAATTCACCTTAGCATCTTAATCTGCATCCATTTAATAAACCGATAGTTCGCTATCGGTTTTTTTATGTCATAAATTAATTATTGTTTTTCTGAATAAAGTTGCAAATTTAGCCTATTCTTAGCAAAAGTTAGTTTCATAATTATCAAATTAGCTGTTATATCTAATCATATACACAAAAACTTACTATTTTATAATGCAGTTAAATCTAGGGTCAGGTAAACTTTATTAATAATAACTATTAAATGATGTTTATTCTCAATACTTTATGTCAGAAAATTTAGTCGAAATAAAAAATCTTACTTTTAACCGAGAAGAACGCTGTATCTATAATGGTATAAGTTTGTCTATACCCAAAGGTAAAGTAACAGCAATTATGGGACCAAGTGGGATTGGTAAAACAACTCTGCTTCGTCTTATGGGCGGTCAATTAAAACCACAGAGTGGCGAAATTTTATTTGCCGGTCATAACATTCCCGAATTATCCCGAAATGCGCTTTATGAGGTACGAAAGCGTATGAGCATGCTGTTTCAGTCAGGCGCACTATTTACCGATATGAGCGTCTATGAAAACGTTGCATTTCCTATACGTGAACACAGTAAGTTGCCGGAAAATATCATTGAAAAAATGGTGATGATGAAGCTTGAGGTGGTTGGTTTACGTGGTGCTATGCATTTAAAGCCAAGTGAATTATCCGGCGGGATGGCAAGGCGTGCGGCCCTGGCTCGTGCAATTGCTTTAGATCCTGAATTAATCATGTACGATGAACCTTTTGCTGGTCAAGACCCTATTTCTATGGGGGTTATCGTGCGTTTAATACGTGACTTAAATGATGCTTTAGGATTAACTTCAGTTGTTGTTTCTCATGATGTACCTGAAGTGATGAGTATCGCGGATTATATTTATATTGTCGCCGAGCAAAAAATTATTGGCCAAGGTACTCCTGATGAAATCGTTAAACAAGATTCGGAATTAGTTCAGCAATTTATTAAAGGCGAGCATGATGGTCCGGTACCATTTCATTTTCCAGCTAAAGATTATCAAGCTGAGTTGTTAGGAGGGAAATCCTAGTGCTAGATAAAATACAATGGTTAGGACGTACAGCCATTAATGTTATTGCTGGATTAGGACGAGCTGCATTCGTGTTAGGTTCAGCAATTTCACATATTCCCAATGTCCGTAAAGGCTTACCTTTATTTATTCAACAAGTTTATTCTGTTGGTGTTTTATCACTTATCATCATAATGGTTTCAGGAACGTTTATTGGTATGGTGCTCGCATTACAAGGGTATACTGTATTAGTTGACTATGGTGCGGAGGGCAGTTTAGGGCCTATGGTTGCACTTTCTTTACTTAGAGAATTAGGGCCTGTTGTTACCGCGTTATTATTTGCTGGGCGAGCTGGTTCAGCTCTAACCGCTGAAATTGGCTTGATGAAAGCAACAGAGCAGTTATCTAGTTTAGAAATGATGGCGGTAGATCCATTAAGACGCGTTATTGCCCCTAGATTCTGGGCAGGTTTTTTCAGTATGCCAATTTTAGCCGCTATCTTCTCTATGCTGGGAATTATTGGTGCTCATTTGGTTGGGGTTGAATGGTTGGGCGTTGATCAAGGAACCTTCTGGTCAGTAATGCAATCAGATGTTGATATGCTAGATATTATCAAAGGTGGTATAAAGAGCTTGGTATTTGCCTTTGTGGTTACTTGGATTGCTGTTTATAAAGGTTATAACTGTATACCAACATCTGAAGGTATAAGTCGGGCGACAACTTCATCTGTAGTACAGGCTTCATTATTAGTATTAGGGCTAGATTTTATTCTAACGGCTCTAATGTTTACGTAATTTTAATTAATTTGAACTAAAATTAGATTTAGCAGGTCTTTATAACCTGTTAAACAAATACAAATAACATAAGTATTGGTGGTTTGACATGTTGTCGAAAAAAATAGAATTTATGGTTGGGATTTTCGTTGCGCTAGGTATTGCAGCATTTCTTGGTTTGGCATTAAAAGTTGCAGATTCAGGCTTGCAAGGTAGCGGAGATACTTATCAACTTTATGCTAAGTTTGATAATATTGGTGGCTTAAAAGTACGCTCAGCAGTTAAAGTAGGCGGGGTTGTTGTTGGCCGTATATCTAACATTCACTTAGACAAAAGTCATTACACGCCTATTATTACTTTAGACATTTTTGTTGAGTATGATAATTTTTCAGAAACCTCATCATTATCAATTTTAACTGCAGGCTTATTAGGTGAACAATACGTTGGCCTAGATCCTGGTTTTATGGATGAAGAATTAGGTATTGAAATTTTACAACCCGGAGATTTTATTGAAGATACTAAACCGGCAATTGTACTTGAAGAGTTAATTGGCCAGTTCTTATTTAGCCAATCAGAAGATTAGCAATACAAGTTTGTAGATATAGTTTTGTCATTATTATGTTAGAGAAGTTTATGCGAAAATTATTATTAAGTTTTATGTTAGCTTTTTCTTTTACTGCCTCGGCGAGCGAGGTCAGTAAAGAAAACCCTTATCAAATGATCGAAGAAGCGGCAAAAATAACCTTTGATCGTTTTGCCAGAGAAAAAGCTGAAATTAAAAAGAATCCCGAAATATTAAAAGTCATCGTTAAAGAAGAGCTGATGCCTTATGTTTCATATGAATATGCTGGATTAAAGGTACTAGGTAATTACCGCAAAGAAGCTTCAAGAGAAGACATTTTAGCGTTTCTTGAGGCATTTCAAAATTATTTAATTACATCGTACGCGCAAGTTTTTACCTTGTATGAACAACAGGAAGTGATTTTTGAGCCCGCTAAACCAATTAATGCAGAAAAAATCTTATTGGTTGGCGTTGATATTCTTAATGGTGATGGACCTGCTATCAATATTAAGTTTAAAGTTCGTAAATTTGCTCGTAAAAATGACAAAGGAAAGGTTACCCATTACGATTGGCTTGCTTTTGATCTAGTTGCAGAAGGTATCAGTTTATTAGATGCCAAACAAAAAGAATTAAGAAGTATCTTAGCCCAAAATGGCGTTGTTAAAGTCACTGAAATGTTGAAAGAAAAAAGTGAACGTAAAATCGTTTTTAAAAATGATGAAGACATACAAGCGAAACTAAAAGAACAGGATACTGGTGAATAATTTTGGCAAATAGTTTTGAGTTTAAAAATGTCAGCGCACAAAATTGGCAAATCGTAGGTGAATTAACTCGCCATACAATTTCTGGGTCACAAAAGAAATATTTTTCTGTGCTCGCTGCAAATACTTCTCAGTCGGTTGATTTAACCCACCTAACGAAAGTCGATACAGCGGGTTTAGCTTGGTTACTTACCTTAGTTGAATACGCTAAATCAAAACAAATTGAATTAAGCTATTCACAAGCCCCCTCTGAATTGGTTAAACTTGCGCAATTAAGTCATGTCGACTCATTTTTGTCGATGACAACCTAACCTTAAAACTGGAGAAAAACTGTGGACGTATCTGAGATCGAAAACATTCTCAAACAAGCGTTAACTTTAGACGAATTACACGTAACTTTTGACGGCTCGCAATGTACTATAAAAGCCGTAGCTGATATGTTTGCCGATCTAAGTCGCGTAAAAAGACAACAGTTAATTTATGCACCATTAGCAGAGGTAATTAACCAAGGGTTAATTCATGCTGTAACGATTAAAACATTCACTAATGCCCAATGGCAACGTGATAAAATGTTTAATCTTCCTTCATAACAAATAATTAATAAGTAGAGATCCTATTGGAAGCCTTTCGTATAAATAGCGGTAATGAATTGCACGGCGATGTTACCATTAGCGGTGCAAAAAATGCTGCACTACCAATTTTAATGGCAACAATTTTAGCTGAAACCCCATTACAAATTACTAATGTGCCTAAGTTAAATGATATCGAGACGACAATTAAGCTACTCAGAGAGCTCGGTGTCGATGCTAACTGGAGCGGTGACAATGCGGTAAGTTTTGATGCCAGCAATATTGATAACTGTCTAGCACCATACGAATTGGTTAAAACCATGCGTGCCTCTATTTTGGTTTTAGGACCATTACTTGCTCGTTTTGGTCACGCTGAAGTATCTCTACCTGGTGGTTGTGCAATTGGTGCTCGTCCTGTCGATCTGCACATCCAAGGCTTAAAGTTGATGGGTGCAGATATCAGCGTTGAAAACGGTTATATCATTGCGCGCAATGAAGGCCGTCTTAAAGGTGCAACTATCTTTATGGATGCGGTAAGTGTAACGGGTACTGAAAACCTTATGATGGCTGCAGCGTTAGCTGATGGTATTACCATTATAGAAAATGCTGCTCGAGAACCTGAAATTGTTGATTTGGCTAACTTTTTAAATGCAATGGGAGCTAAAGTAACAGGAGAAGGTACTGATACACTAACAATAGAAGGTGTAGAATCACTTCAAGGTGCTGATCATTCCGTAATGCCAGATAGAATCGAAACGGGTACCTTTTTAGTTGCCGCAGCTGTTACTGGCGGCCATATTCGTTGTCTTAATACTGACCCTTCAGCATTAGATGCTGTGATTAGTAAGTTACAAGAAGCAGGCGCCGAAGTGAATGTTGGTGACGACTGGATTGAGTTGAAAATGACGTCTCGTCCAAAAGCTGTGAATATCAGAACCGCACCACACCCAGCGTTTCCTACAGACATGCAGGCGCAATTTGTTACTATGAATGCTATTGCCGATGGCATGGCAACAACAACTGAAACTATATTTGAAAACCGCTTTATGCATGTGCCAGAGTTACAGCGTATGGGCGCAAATATGAAGTTAGAAGGTAACACTACTGTGTCTGTTGGTGTTGATAAATTAAACGCTGCACAAGTTATGGCAACTGATCTTCGAGCCTCTGCTAGCTTAGTAATTGCTGGTCTAGTAGCTGAAGGTGAAACGGTTGTTGATCGTATTTACCACATAGACCGTGGTTATGAGAACATTGAAGGTAAGTTACAAGCTTTAGGTGGTGACATCAAAAGATATAAAGTTAACGCTTAGTAGCCATCTTAAAATTTATAAAGGGGAATATTAGTAATAATATTCCCCTTTTTTATATCTACATTGGCACTTTTATTAATCTAATTACTATCAGTTTATCTCGCCAATTTTAACATTTAATATTTTATGACTGTTGTCTCTAATTAAGCTTAATTTCAGAACTGAGTTGGGTTTAGTCTCAGCAATAATATCTAGTGCTTGGTTAATACTGATAATATTAGTATTACCTATTTGGTAAATTACATCACCCTTAACCAATCCAGCTAGGTCTGCTGGACCCTGAGGTGTTACCTCATCAATAACTATACCTTTTAGCTGTCGATTGTAGCGTTGGGAGCTAACACCTAGCCAACCTCTGGTAACACGGCCATTACTGATCAATTGCTGCATTACATTGGCTGCAAGCTTATAAGGAATAGCAAAAAAGATGCCTTGGATACTCTCTTTTTGATTTGAGCGGTTAAACTGGGCGGTAGAAATACCAACCAAATCGCCATTGCTATTGACTACAGCACCACCTGAATTACCATCGTTAATCGCGGCATCCATTTGTAAAAACTCTCTATAGCTATTGCTACTTAAACCATTACGCCCAGTGGCACTAATAATCCCTTGGGTGATTGTTTGTCCAAGGTTTAATGGGTTACCTATGGCTAAAACCACATCGCCAACAAGCGGTGTTAAGCTATCATCGATAGGAATAACCGGTAAGTTTGCCGCATGTACCTTAAGTACAGCTAAATCTGTAAATTCATCGCTGCCAATCAGCTCGGCAGTTAACTCAGTGCTATCTTGCAGAATTACTGTGATTAAATCAGCATTCTGTACCACGTGGTTGTTAGTGAGGATATAACCTCTTGCATCCATGATAACACCAGATCCTAATTTTACTCTTTGGATTGGACGACTTCGATATCTTGGATTGTTTTCAATACTTTCAGAATAAATATTAACTACGGATGGAGCTGCTTTAACCACTGCGTTTGCATAGGAAATGGGCTTTGCTTTGCTGTCTTGGTTAGCGAAAATATTTAAAGATAGATTAGTACCTTCCCTCATTTCGGGAATAAGCAGTAATAATACCACCGCGACTAATAATCCATAGCTGGCGGCTTTTATTACATAAGACAAAAAAGGGATTAATTTCACGGCAATATTAGATTTGGTAATTATTTTTAAAGTAACTAAAGAGTAGCATTAAAAAGGCGATGTTTGTAGGAGTAAAGGCAAGCTTAAACTTGCCTTTACTATGAATAATAAATATTAACTAGCGGATCATTAAATATAATTCACTATTACCGCGAATAACGTTTAGTGCCACAACGCCTTCTATACCTTCGAGAGCTGTTCTAAGCTCGGCTATATTATTCACTCTTTTGCGGTTCATTCCTGCGATTATATCGCCTTTTTTAAGCCCGGTAGAAGCGGCAGGGGAGTTACTATCAAGACTGTTAACATCAACACCATTGTTACTGTCGTTGTTAGCGAGCTCGGCGCCTTCTAACATAGGGTGTATGTTCGCTGCTGCAATTTGGCTATCCGGAGCCGATTGTAGCTTAACGGTAACCGTCTTTTCGTCACCATCACGCAGTAAGGTAATTTTAACTTTTTTGCCTGCGCCAATAGAGCCGATTTTACCACGCAGGGCATTAAAGCTCTTAACCTTCTTGCCATTGACTGCAATAATGATATCTCCGGCTTTAATTCCAGCTAAATCTGCTGCTGAATCAGGAGATACTTGGCTAACAAAACCGCCTTGATTTGTTGTAAGATCCATCGCTTTTGCTAGTTCAGGGTTAATTGAGTTACCTGTAATACCAAGTACACCTCGACGAACTTCGCCGTATTCAATTATTTGATTGGTCAAGTTTTGCATCATGTTACTCGGAATTGCAAAGCCTATACCTACGTTGCCACCACTAGGGCCTAATATAGCGGTATTAATACCGATTAACTCGCCTCGAAGGTTCACTAACGCACCGCCAGAGTTACCGCTGTTAATTGCGGCATCCGTTTGAATAAAGTCTTCTAAGTTTTCAATGTTTAAGCCACTTCGGCCTAACGCACTAACAATACCCGAAGTAACCGTTTGCCCTAAACCGAAAGGGCTGCCAATAGCAACGGCAAAATCACCTACCCTTAAGTCATCTGAGTCTGCAATTTTTACCGCCGTTAAATCATCAGCTTTAATTTGTAGCAAGGCAATGTCACTCGCAGCATCAGTACCGATCTTTTTAGCTTCGATTTGGCGACCGTCTTTTAAAGTCACTAGAATTTCATCGGCTTGGTCAATAACGTGGTTGTTGGTAACCACATAACCATTCTTTGCATCAATAATAACGCCAGAGCCAAGTCCACGAAAAGGACGTTCTTGTGCTTGTTGTTGGCCGCGACGTTGACCAAAGAAAAATTTAAAAGCATCGGGCACTTGCTGTTTAACTTCGTGCGTACCTGCAACCGATATACTGACCACACCTGGGGTAGTGTATTCAAGCATAGGCGCTAGGCTTGGTAATGGCTCGCCATCTAAATGCATAGGCAGCGCTGCAGTGGCTAATGTAGGGAAAAGAGATAAACTGCCTACGACTAAGGCAATAGCAGATAATGAAGAGAATTTTTGCATATTGTTGAGACTCCAATTAGTTATATTAATTCGCCTATAAGTTAAATATTAACTATAGGCGAGATAACAATTATTCAAGAAGGTATCACTATTTAATAATTAGTATTTATACCTATGAACTTAAAGACTCAGGAAAAAAATAAAAGTTCCGAGATTCGTTATTTTTAACTAGGGCTATTTGTAACAACTTGTTTCGTATCATTAAATAGTCCACTTGGATCAGACGAGTAATCTAACGGTGGCTCAGTAGCAAGTCCTTCATTGCGTTTACGCGAAGGTTTAACTTTCTTGGTATTTTCACGTAAGTTTGCTTCAGTATCGGCAGAGAAAAATGGCATAGCATTTGGTTTAGCTGTGGCAGTATTCAACAACTTAGTACTTTTTTCCATTTGTTGCATTGCAACTTTACACGTTTCATTCATTTGCTCTAATAGTTGAGCTGAATTATCTAGGTGCAAAGCAACTTCTTGTTGATATTGTTCTAAAGAAGTTTTGCTTTCGCTTACTTCTTTTTCTAAACGTTGATAGTCTTGTTCAGATGCTGATAATTTTTTACTAACGAAAAATCCCGCGATAGCACCAACAACTGCGCCAGCTAACAGATAAACTAGTTCCATAATTACAATCCTAAATAAATTTGAAAATGAAATATACCCAATTAAGGTACATGTTTATATAATAGCTCTGATTTTACATATACCCAAGCGTAACTTATGTATAAACATGTATTTTTTTCAAGGGCATAGCCTATAACTTGGTAATAACTGAAATTTATGATCAAACTGACCCCATTACAAAAATATCAAGCTGACTTAACGCAAGATGGTTTTGTCTTTGATGCCGCCCAAGAGAACGCCGTAAAAAATTTACAGCGCTTATTTGATGACCTTCAAAATCAACCACTACCGGTAACTGGTTTTAAAAAAGTTCTAAAAGGTTGGGTTAAAACTTACGGTAAAAAAAATCCTAAGACTGTGCAAGGACTCTATTTTTGGGGAGGTGTAGGTCGCGGTAAAACTTATCTGGTAGATACATTTTATGATTGCTTGCCATTTGAAAATAAAATGCGCGTCCATTTTCATCGCTTTATGCACCGCGTCCATCAAGAATTAAAATTGTTAACGGGTGCTGCCGACCCTTTAAAAATTATTGCAAAAAAGTTTGCTGATGAAACCTGTATCATTTGTTTTGATGAATTTTTTGTTTCTGATATTACCGATGCAATGTTACTGGGTACCTTATTTGAAGAACTCTTTAGTCATAATGTCACCTTAGTTGCGACATCAAATATTATCCCTGATGATTTATATCGTAATGGCCTACAAAGAGCTCGATTCCTGCCCGCGATTAACTTAATAAACAAACACTGCGATGTCGTTAATGTTGATAGCGGTATTGATTATCGCTTACGTACGCTTGAGCAAGCAGAAATATATCACTACCCACTTGATCAACAAGCCGATGCTAACCTATGTACTTACTTTAAGCAGTTATCGGTAGAGGCTGGAAAAACAAACGTTGATATTGAAATTAACAACCGGCAACTAAATACCATCGCCGTATCTGATGGCGTGGTTCATTTTGATTTTCATCAACTGTGTGAAACTGCCCGCAGCCAAGGCGATTATATGGAGATCAGCCGAGAATACCATAGTGTCCTTCTTGCCAATGTTAAGCAAATGGGCCGAGACACGGATGATAGTGCTCGCCGTTTCATTGCTATGGTTGATGAATTTTACGAACGCGGTGTGAAATTAATAATATCTGCTGAAGTTGCGATGGAACAACTCTACACGGATGGCGGATTAAATTTTGAATTTAAACGCTGCTTAAGTCGGTTACAAGAAATGCAATCTCATGATTATTTAGCCAGTGAACACTTGCCTTAAACTGCAGTTTTTTAGCAATTAATGGACTTTTTTTAAAATAAATGTAAAAAAACAGCGTTTGTGTGAAAAATATACGTGATCTTTTGTTTATTTATCTATATAATTCGCGGCTCCCAACGTTACTACTGCTTGAAAAAGCATCAGGCTCGATACTCGAAGGGGTAATGCGTGGTCTAATTTAAACCGATAATCGGATAACCGATTATTAATTTATGTAACTTTATTTAAAATGGGTTTCTTTAATGAAAACTTTTACAGCTAAACCAGAAAGCGTACAACGCGAATGGTTTTTAGTGGACGCCGAAGATAAAACTTTAGGTCGTATCGCTACAGAGATTGCTTCTCGTTTACGTGGTAAGCATAAAGCAGAATACACTCCTAGTGTTGATACTGGTGATTACATCGTAGTTATCAATGCAGAGAAAGTACGTGTTACAGGTAACAAAGCGAAAGGTAAAATTTACTACTCGCATACTGAATACGTTGGTGGCCTTAAGCAAATTAGTTTCGAAAAACTAATCGCTAAAGCTCCAGAGCGTGTTATTGAACTTGCCGTTAAAGGTATGTTACCAAAAGGCCCTCTAGGCCGTGACATGTTCCGTAAATTAAAAGTGTATGCTGGTGCTGAGCACAAACATACTGCACAACAACCTAAAGTTTTGGAGTTATAAACAATGGCTGATAATCAATATTACGGTACTGGTCGTCGCAAGAGCTCAACTGCTCGTGTGTTTATGAAAGCTGGTAACGGTGCAATTACAATTAACAATCGTGAACTTGACGTTTACTTCACTCGTCCTACTGCTCGCATGGTTGTTCGCCAAGCACTTGAGTTAGTTGGTATGGTTGAAAAGTTTGATCTTAACATCACTGTAGTTGGTGGTGGTATTACTGGTCAATCTGGCGCAATCCGTCACGGTATCACTCGTGCATTAATGCAATTTGACGAAACTTTACGTTCTGATTTACGTACAGCTGGTTTCGTTACTCGTGATGCTCGTAAAGTTGAACGTAAGAAAGTTGGTTTACACAAAGCGCGTAAACGTCCACAATTCTCAAAACGTTAATTTTACATTACGTATGCAAAAACCGACCTTATGGTCGGTTTTTTTTTGCTTATAAAATGGCCGAACAATCAATCATCTACATTTCTGTTACATCTTTAGTCTAGAATATCGCCATAGAGTGAAATAAGCGCACTTCTTATAGGGATTTACCTTGTAAAAAAACGCCCATTTCATTATCATAAACAAAAATTTTTTAACTACATTTTGTCGAGTTTAATTACCAGTTGATTAAGTTTATGCAAAATTGTTTGTTAAAAACAAATCTAAAAATCAGTGTCTAGTAAATATTGGAGAATTGAAATGAGCAATGCGCCCGTGAATAACGGCCGTCGACGCTTTCTAACCGCAGCTACGTCAGTAGTTGGTGGTGTAGGCGTTGTTGGTGCAGCTGTGCCATTTATTGCTTCCTGGAACCCAAGTGCCAAAGCGAAAGCGGCCGGTGCACCAGTTGAAGTTAACATCAGCAAAATCGCTACCGGACAATTAATCCGTGCCGAATATCGTGGTAAGCCAGTTTATATTGTGCGCCGCGGCAAGGATATAATTGATGGTTTAAGTGGTCACGACGATTTATTACGTGATCCTGCTTCAGAAGAAGCGCAACAACCTAGCTATGCAACGAACCCTCATCGTTCAATTAACCCTGAGTACTTAGTTGCTGAAGGTGTATGTACGCATTTAGGTTGTGCACCAACGTATCAGAAAGGTGATTTTGCTGAGCAAGTTGAAGGCGTAGATTACGGTTTCTTTTGTCCATGTCACGGTTCTAAATTTGATATGGCAGGTCGAGTATTTGCAGGCGTTCCAGCTCCGCTTAACTTAGTGGTTCCAGAGCATTCATTCCCATCTGAAGGTACCTTACTTATCGGTATCGGCCAAGGAGACGCATAATGTTTGCTAATTTAATGGCTTGGTTTGACGCACGTCTTCCTGTGACTGATGCTTGGAATAAGCATTTAGCTCAATACCCAGCACCAAAAAACTTTAACTTTTGGTACTTTTTTGGCTCTTTAGCCATGTTAGTACTCGTTAACCAAATCGTTACTGGTATCTGGTTAACAATGAACTATGAACCATCTGGCGATGGCGCATTTGCTTCTGTAGAATACATTATGCGTGATGTTGATTACGGTTGGTTATTACGTTACATGCATTCAACGGGTGCTTCGGCATTCTTTATCGTTGTTTACTTACACATGTACCGTGGCCTAATGTACGGTTCATACCAAAAACCACGTGAATTACTGTGGATTTTCGGTATGTTAATCTACTTAGTATTAATGGCTGAAGCTTTCATGGGCTACCTATTACCTTGGGGTAATATGAGTTTCTGGGGTGCACAGGTTATTATTTCACTATTTGGTGCTATACCTGTAATTGGTGATGACTTAACTACTTGGATCCGTGGTGACTATGTTATCTCTGGTGCAACGTTAAATCGTTTCTTCGCATTACACGTTATCGCTCTACCTTTAGTACTTGTTATCTTAGTGTTCTTACACATTTTAGCGCTTCATGAAGTTGGTTCTAACAACCCTGAAGGCACAAATATTAAGAAGAAAAAAGGTAGCGTACCTGAAGAAGAGAAGAGTAAATTTACCTTCCACAAAGCTTATACTGATAAGTATGACATTGTTGATGCTATCCCGTTCCATCCTTATTATTCTGTAAAAGATATTATGGGTGTTGTTGGTTTCCTAATTTTATTCTGTTGGGTTATGTTCTTTGCACCAGAAGGTGGTGGTTACTTCCTTGAGGCGCCGAACTTTACTCCTGCAAATGGCTTGAAAACTCCAGAGCACATTGTGCCAGTTTGGTACTTCGGTCCTTTCTACACTATTTTACGTGTTATTCCTGACAAATTATTAGGTATGTTAGGTATGTTCGCGGCAATTGGTATGTTATTCGCTTTACCATGGTTCGACCGTGGTACGGTTAAGTCATTCAAATTCCGTAGCAAATGGCATTTATTTAACTTAGTACAATTTACTATCTGTTTTATCGTATTAGGTGTATTAGGTACTATGCCAGCATCTGAACTTGCGAATTTAATTGGTCGTATTGCGACTCTTGGTTATTTTGGTTTCTTCATTGCGCTTTGGTTCTACTCAAAAAATGAGCAAACTAAGCCGGTACCAGAAAGGGTGTCTAAATAATGAAAAAAATAATAATTGCTCTATTAACTTTAGTGCCTACATTAGTATTAGCGGCAGGTGGTGGTGCACCACTTGACCATGCTAATAATGATATTACTGATAAAGAATCATTACGCAATGGTGCAGCAACCTACATGAACAATTGTTTAGGTTGTCATCAATTGCAATATCAACGATACAACCGTACCTTCACTGATCTAGAAATCGATGAGAAAGAAGGTATTGAAACGCTAATGTTTACTGGTGAAAAAGTTGGTGATCACATCACTAACACTATGCCAGAAAAAGAAGCTGCAGCATTTTTTGGTGCTGCGCCGCCTGATTTAACACTTGTTACCCGTTTTAGAAGTAGCGATTGGTTATATACATATTTACGCTCTTTCTATGCTGACAGTGCACGCCCATTTGGCGTAAACAACGCAGTATTTAAAGATGTAGGTATGCCACATGTATTCCAACAGTTACAAGGTGTACAAGAGTTAACCGCTGACGCTAAAGCTATGTTACAATCAGACAAAGTTCGTCCACTTACTAGTGCAGACCTTGTTTTGACCCAACCTGGGGATTTAACACCTGCAGAGTATGATGTAGTCGTTCGCGATTTAGTTAACTTTTTAGAATATACCGGTGAGCCAAGCAAAGTTGAGCGTCATCGTTTAGGTTACTGGGTACTTGGTTTCCTAGTGATTCTATTTATATTTAGTTATTTATTGAAGAAAGAATATTGGCGCGACGTTCACTAATATTTTTACAATAGTAAATTGGGGCTATACTAATTTTATTGAAATTAGTAGTTAGCCCCTTTGTCGTACTTATAACAATGTAAGTACCACTTTTTAAGAGAAATCTTTGGAGGATATATGGCTGTAGCCGCCAACAAGCGTTCTGTAATGACGTTGTTTTCATATGATGATGATTTATACTCACATCAAGCTCGTATTGTACTTGCAGAAAAAGGTGTAGGAGTTGACATCCATTTAGTTGAAATGGACAACTTACCTGAAGATTTAATCGATTTAAATCCATACGGTACAGTACCAACGTTAATTGATCGTGAGTTAGCTTTATATGAAGCTAAGATCATTATGGAATACTTAGATGAGCGTTTTCCTCATCCACCATTAATGCCAGTTTATCCTGTTGCTCGTGGTCGTAGTCGTTTAATGATGCATCGCGTTGAAACTGACTGGTATAGCCTAGCGAAGATTATTCTTAACGGTAATTCAGCTGATGCTGAAAAAGCTCGTCAAGACTTACGCGAAAGCTTGTTAAGCATTGCACCAATCTTAAACGAAGCACCATACTTTATGAGTGAAGAGTTCAGCTTAGTTGACTGTTACTTAGCACCATTATTATGGCGTTTACCAGCTTTTGGTATTGAATTATCAGGCCAAGGCAGCAAAGAGCTTAAAATCTATATGCTACGTTTGTTCGATCGTGAATCATTTCAAGCTTCATTAACTGAAACTGAACGTGAATTACGCTTCGGTCGTCCAGCATAATTTAAGCTATTATTAAATTATGTCTGAACAAATGACGTCAAATAAGCCCTATTTAATTAGGGCTTTTTACGATTGGTTAGTAGATAACGAACTTACACCATATATCGCTGTTGATGCTGAGTATCCAAATGTTATGGTGCCAGTACAACATATTCAAGATGGTCAAATAGTCTTAAATATTGCGCCTGAATCATTAGGCTCAATTTCTATGGCTGGTGACGTTATTGAATTTACTGCGCGCTTTGGCGGAAAGGTCGAACATCTATATGTACCTTATGAAGCTATAGCAGCTATTTACGCTAAGGAAAACGGCGTTGGCTCATCATTTAGCGTTGAGTACCCTGAAATAGACGATATTGATGCACAAGAGACACAAGCCCCTAAGCCAGATAAAAAAGGCAAGCCTTCTTTATCAATCGTAAAATAAAATATTGATTTAATATCGATACAAAAAAACCAGTCATAGCGACTGGTTTTTTATTGTCTAGCACATTATCAAAGCTAGAAAGCTATGATGACAAAGACTAAGAGGATAAGATCCTGAATCAAGTTCAGGATGACGCACTGCGTTCTGAAACTGTTCTAAAAGCTAGAAAACTAGATAGCTAGAAAACTAGAAAATCTAGGTAATAAGTAAATAAGCCTGCTTTATTTTTTTATCTCAAAGGCTTTATATACTCTAGCCACACCATCTATATGACGAGCTATTTCAACGGCGATATTTGCGTCTTTATTACTAACTAAGCCCATTAAAAACACTTCAGAATCTTCCGAGATAACTTTGATAATCGAACCATCAAGGCGCTCATCTGTTAGTAGGCTCGACTTTACTTTAGTCGTTAACCATGAATCGGTGGTTTTAGTGCCGGCTGTACTTAATTTGGCGATACGGATCTGATTATGAATTTTTTTAACTCTTGGTATCGCAGCAATAATTTTATGCACCTTATCTTTATCGGCTGCGGTTTCAGCTTGCCCTACTAGAAGCACGGTGCTATTTAAGCTGATAACTTGTACATTAGTTGCCTTTGCTACTGCTTCATTTTCTGATATATCTCGCAGCCCTTGCACTTCAATTGTTTGATCATCTACTTGTACGTCGAAAGGCCTTGGATCATTTAGTGATGCAGCACCCGCACCAATACCGGCAATAACAACTACGGCACAACCTTGCAATAAGGTTAGGGAGAAGAGGGCGATGATTATCTTTTTCATGGGTAATATAAGTTCTTTTATGGTTTTAAATGCTAAGTTGGCGTTAATTCATCGCTTGTGGAAATAAAGTGGTATCGATGATCTCACATAGGCAATGCAGGGCTAATAAATGCACTTCTTGGATCCTAGATTTTCGGCCTGATGGCACACGAATTTCAACATCGTTTTCACCGAGAAGGCCAGCAATTTCACCACCATCGTTACCCGTTAAGGCGATAATTTTCATATCTCTAGCAACCGCCGCTTCAATTGCTTTTATAACGCTTTTAGAGTTACCACTAGTTGATATCGCAAGTAATACGTCGCCGCCATTACCTAAGGCTCTAATTTGTTTGGAAAACACTTCATTATAACTATAGTCATCGGCGATAGCTGTGATGGTTGAGCTATCTGTTGTTAAAGAGATAGCTGGTAGACTTGGGCGTTCAGTTTCATATCGGTTTAGAAGCTCGGAAGAAAATTGTTGAGCCGCTGCCGCAGAGCCACCATTTCCACAGGTTAGGATTTTATGGCCGCCAAGTAAGCACTCGACTAGAGTCATTCCCGCTTTCTCAATATTTATCGGTAGCTCTTCGCTCGCGGCGATTTGGGTTTCGATGCTTTCACGAAAGTTATGTTTAACACGCTCTAACATGTTTAGGCTCCATAGAAGGCATTTTTAAGCCAAGTTATTTGGGGATTATCAGCCGGCCCTAATAAACTGACGACATCATATCTAAAGTAGCTATTATATTCATTTAATTGCTTTTTTAGCAGATAAAATTTAGCTGTTTGTATTATTTTTTTTTGTTTACTTAAAGATACCAAGGCAAAAGGGCTGCCAAATCGATCCGATTTTCTGTACTTTACTTCAACGAAAACCCAGACATCGCCATCTTTCATTATTAAATCAATTTCACCAAAACGTGAATAGAAGTTAGCTTCAATAAATACTAAGTCACTATTTAATAGATAGTTTTTAGCTAAGTCTTCAAATAAGAAGCCTTTGCTGCGATTACTCGGTTTAATCCATTTCAACATGCTGAATTCGGCTAGAGCGGTATCTGCCCCAGTAAAAACTCCTGCTTATCACTCTGCTGTCATTCATTTGCAATACACCCGTTTCTCCTTGATGCTTTAGCAGCGGTAGGAGTTGCATTTTTTTAGCTTTAGCACTTAAATTCCAGCTATCAATACCCATTGCATAAATGCGCTCCAGGGCACTGCTACGGTTTGGCCAAATCTGTTTTGCTTCAATAGAAAGTTCCTGGCTATTCTCTTTACCGGTTAATAACCATGGGATTTCGGTAAAGGTGAGGCCGGTTAGATCTCGCCTTGAATTTCGGTCAGTAGCATCACTATTGCTTCTTGAGCTAGCATAAATAGGGATGGTCTGTGCAAATGGACTGGTGTTAACATCTATGTATGGCTTTAATAACTTAGCTTGGTCTGGTGTACCAAATAAATAAATAAAATCGATATCTCGACGATTTCTAGATTCTGCTTTTACGTTATTTTGCACCATGTTACGTAGTGCTTTAATACGTTCATCGGAAAGATTAACATCTAGGCCGCCTTTAACTGCTGATTGCATTTTCTTACCATTCGGATAATAAACAATCGTTGGCGTAAAACCTGTTTGCAAGTGCCATTGCTGTGCAAAAGAGTTAGCCATACGCTTACCTATGGCAGAGTTTTGACTTAAAATTAAGCCTTGCTTAAAGCCTTTTTTGCTTAAAGAGAATGCCGCTTGCGTTGCTTCATCTTCAGGCAACATAGAAAATGCGTAGTGATGTTCAGCTAATATTCCATCTTCAGGTAAATTAAGCAGTAACGTTGGCCAATCATAATTTGTTATGACCGCGTTCATGTCAGAATGTAAATTCTCATTTTCAATGCCATTCATGCTGCTATTTAACGTATTATTTTGCTCAAGATCTAGGGTTTGGGTCTCAACCGTACTTATTTCGGTCGGTGTATCTTGAGTCGTTAAATACTCATCTATTGTACTGTTTGTATAAGCTAAATATTGATCGACATGATTTTTAAGTAATGGACCGATAACAAAATCCGGTTGTAAACCATTGAGCTTAGCTATGATTTCAACCATAGGCTTTGAGTTGGTGTCGATAAATGTTATTTGTTGCGATTGATTATTACCATATGCAGCTAAAATACCTGCTTGTAGTGTTTTACCCAATATCGCTTCGCGCCCGGACAGAGGGATCAAAACACTTACTTTACTGATGATGACTTGGTTATTCGCAGCTAAACTTTTGTTTTTATAATCGTCGACTAAAAAATTTGCTGGGTGTTCAGGGTATGCCACATTCCATTGACTTAGGTTATCAGCAAGAGCTACTTCATCAGTACCATGAGTGCTTATGGTGTTTGTAAGTGCTAACCAACCATCTAGGTCAAATGCTTGGCGTTTGTTCAAGTGAGCTAATTGCCATGGCTTTAATTTAGCAAATATTGAATTTAAATAATCAATTTCAGTAATGTCAGTTGTCGGGTATTGTTGATAGTAATTTAAATAACTAATTATACCTTCAACAAGTAAGCCTCGTTGAACATTGATTTGTGCGGTTAGCCTTAACTGCCTTTGTGATGGAATGTCACGTTTTACCATAGCAAGTTTTGTTTGTGCTATATCGGCAAAACCTAATTCATATAAACCTTGCGCTAGGTTTAGTTCATTAAAGTTTTTCTGCGATCGCGTTAACGGCAGTTTACTTAGTTGATGACTAATGTATAAAGATTTTTCTAACTGTTGCTCTTTTAGATAAAGCGCAGAAGCTTGTAGTAAAAGAATTGTCGCTTGTTCTGTATTCTCTTGTTTAGCTTTATCAACCATTTGATCTGGTGTTAATTCACTGTCTTCAATAATCTCAATTTCAGCAGTGTCAGCAGTTTCAGCTTCTAAATTGGCTGTAGCTGCAGGTGTGGTTTCGCTCACAGTTGTACCACAACTCTGTAGTAATAGAAGGCCACTTAAAACAAAGATGAGTGGTGTTTTGATGATTGAATTTTTTATTTTTATCAAGGCTAATTGGTCCAAGAAAGTAATTAATAGTATTATAGCAAGCTAAAATACATTTAATACCAAGTTAACTTAATTAATAATGGTATAAGAGATATAATGGTTATAGTAAACTGCCTGCTCGCCTTAGGGCAAGGGCTAGATTGTAACTTACTGATGTAAGACTGATTTAATTAACTAAATTGGCATAAGCTCTATTCTTCGATATTAATAATGGTAATTAAAATGACGCAAACCGTAATCGCTCCTAGTACTCTTTATATCGTAGCTACGCCTATTGGTAATTTAATGGACATCAGCCAAAGAGCTATTGAGGTTCTTAGCCAAGTCGATTTGATTTGTTGCGAGGATACAAGACACACTGGTCGTTTGCTATCAGCTTATAGCATTAAAAATAAAACCATGTCATTACATGACCATAATGAGCGCCAACGCCAAGATCAAATTGCTAGTATGCTAGCTGAAGGAAAAAGCATTGCTTTAGTTTCTGATGCCGGTACGCCACTTATTTCTGATCCTGGTTTTCATATTGTTAAGCATTTAAGAAGTTTAAATTTAACTGTCACTCCTATTCCTGGGGCATGTGCAGCCATATCGGCATTATCTGTTGCAGGCTTGCCAACGGATCGATTTACCTTTGAAGGTTTTTTACCCTCTAAATCAGGCTCTAGAAAAACTAAACTCGCCGAGCTAGAGCATGAAACTCGTACCATGGTTTTTTATGATGCCCCTCGCCGTGCAATAGATACAGTGCAAGATATTAATGATGTCTTAGGTGGCGACAGACAAATTGTTATCGCTAGAGAGTTAACTAAAACATTTGAAACGGTACATGCCGATACTGCGGAAAATTTCCTTACCTGGTTAAATGAAGATGCAAATCAATTAAAAGGTGAAATGGTACTTATCATAGAAGGTGCCAAAGTCGATCCTAATGCAATTTCTCCAGCAGCAATAGCTACCTTAAAGCTATTAATTACCGAGATGAAACCGAAAAAAGCTTGCGCAATTGCGGCTGAAATTCATGGTGTTAAAAAGAATGCGTTATACCAAGTTGCTTTAGATCTAAACCTTTAAGCTTTAGGTTTCTAAAGCAAATGGTTTTATCTCATAGTTAGCAATATCTTTGCCAATATCCACTGTTTTAATAAAGCTAGGGCGAGCTTTTAGCCTATTTAAATAAGCCAAGGTTTGTGGTTTGTAATGCAAGGATAAGCCTAAAAGCTCACCTAAATACAAAGCATAGCCCACCGCAATATCTGCGATAGTAAATTTATTTGCAGATAAATAATCATGCTCAGTCAAATGTGTATTCAAGCGTTTAAGGCGAGCTAGAAACCACAAGGCGTAATCATTACTTACTTGGCTATTTTGTCTATCTTGAGCTTCAAATTGTGAATACCTTAAAACAAGAGTCTGCGGAAAAGTAAGTGTTGCATCACTTTGAAATAGCCAATTTAAAAAGTTACCGTATTCAGGGTTAGTAACGGGTACAGATAAATCATCTTGCTGATAATGCTGAGCCAAATACAGCAACATTGCACTAGATTCAGTTAACTTAGTTTCACCATCTTCTAAATAAGGTACTGTACCTAAGTGGTTTAATTCAATAAATGACTTTTCTAAAAAGCGCGGTGGAAAGGGCATTGAATGCACTTTATAATCAAGTTGCATCTCCTCTAGTGCCCAAAGTACTCGCAGTGAACGCGAGTTATGACAATGCCATAATTTAATGGTCAATTTACTCTCTCCTTTTGACTAACTAACGGCTAGATTAATGTAATTATTGTAAACCATCTATGGTTTTATTAGATAAAATGAAATCTGCTCACAATTAATTTTACTCTGACCCCATTGATCGGTTAGAATGCGCCCGAGTTGGCCAGACAATCGCTGCTTAATCGTTGTATCTGATGCGCAAGTTGAAGATAGACAGATTGAGGGGAGGAAAGTCCGGGCTCCATTGAGCAGGGTGCCAGGTAACACCTGGGCGGCGCAAGCCGACGACAAGTGCAGCAGAGAGAAGACCGCCGATGGTTATTCTTCGGAATTTCACAGGTAAGGCTGAAAGGGTGCGGTAAGAGCGCACCGGGCGGCTGGTAACAGTTCGCAGCAGGGTAAACTCCACCCGGAGCAAGACCAAATAGGGTTCCATTAGGCGTGGCTCGCGTTGGAACCGGGTAGGTTGCTTGAGCTATGGAGCGATCCATAGCCTAGACGAATGATTGTCGCCTCGCAAGAGGTAACAGAACCCGGCTTATACGGCCAACTCATCAAATAATAAACCCCAGCTAATTAACGTTAGCTGGGGTTTTTCTTTACCATAACTTTGAAAATAATAATCGTCATTCCATCATGCTTTTGGATGGAACCTCATGCAGTTTACACTGCATTAGAAAAATAACATTTCACAGCAGGGGTGCTAACATACTGGCCACCCGGAGCAAGACCAAATAGGGTTCCGTACGGCGTGGCTCGCGTTGGAACCGGGTAGGTTGCTTGAGCATGTGAGCGATTGCATGCCTAGACGAATGATTGTCGCTTCTTCGGAAGTAACAGAACCCGGCTTATACGGCCAACTCAACAAATAATAAACCCCAGCTAATTAACGTTAACTGGGGTTTTTCTTTACCATAACTTTGAAAATAATAACCGTCATTCCATCATGCTTTTGGATGGAACCTCATGCAGCGTGCTGTGGATCTAAATACTTAATGTGGAACTTTTTTGTTTTTAAGAAAGCCTAAAAGCAAAAAAAATATACGGTTAACATTAAATTCGATAACTATTATATGCAAAATCCCTTTTACTTTATCAAAAAATAGTTAAATATAAGTTATTAAAAATAATAACTATTCGAAATGGAGTTCTTTTGCAGTACCTAACCTCTTATTTAATTACCTTTTTTACTTTTTGCTTTTTATATACCTCACAAGTAAATGCTAATACCACAACCGCGCCGAACCTTCCGGTTGAGTCTTTCTTTAAATATACAGAAATTAGTGGATTAGAGCTTTCGCCTACAGGTGAATATTTAGCAGCAAAAGTGAAAGTAGGAGAATCAAAGCGCTTAGCTATTATGGAAACTAAAACCAATAAAATGCTTTCGGTTACAGGTTTTGATGAACAATCTGATGTTGGAAGTATAAGTTGGGTCTCTGACGATAGAGTTATTGTGAGTATGATTGACCGTGTTGGGCCATTAGACAAGCCCCGAGCTACCGGATTTCTATTTGCAGTAAATGTTGATGGTAGTAAAAAAAGTCAGCTTATTCCCACTCCTGCTAGGCCAGGAAAAGCGGTAGGACGTAGAGCGACTTCACAGCTAGTTGATATGCTTCCTGATGATCCTAAATATGTATTAATGTTTGTAGCGGATAGTTCTTACACCACTATTTATAAAATGAATGTGTTTAGTGGTCGTAAAACTGAATATGCTAAGAGTAATGAAGCTGGAGCTACCATTCAAACGGACCATAATAACGTAATCCGTTTTTACATCGATAACGATTACGACTTAGATGATGATATATATACTCGGAAACTCTACTATCGAGATAGCGATGAAGATGATTGGCAGCTACATCGTACAATTGTTGATAAAAAGGCTAGAAAATTGGGTTACTCAGCATTTGAATTAATCAGTTTCACTACAGACAATAAACGCGTTTTTATTGAAACAGATGATGCCATAGAAGAATATGACCCTATAACTAAAAAATATAAAACATTAGTCGCTTTTAACGACGATGCGGATGTTATAGGCAACATTTACTCTACCGACTTTAATCGGAAAGAATTAATCGGCGTTAAAAGAATGCCAGGGAATATTGAAACAACTTATTTTGGTGATAATCCAGATATTGCACTTCGTAAAAGTTTTTCAGCAGCATTTCCGGGTAAAGAGGTTTCTTTGTCGGGGAAGACGAAAGACGGTAGCTTAATGCTGATATATGTTTACAGCGATAAAATCGCTGGCGAGTATTATCTTTTTGATGCTAAAGCTCGTTCGTTATCATTTCTATTGAGTACTGCGCCGCAGAGAAATGAAAAACAGCTTGCCGAGATGAAGCCATTTAGTTTTATTGCTCGAGACGGTTTAGAAATCCGTGGTTACTTAACTCTACCCAAAGGAAAGTCTAAAAACTTGCCATTAGTGCAAGTAGTTCATGGCGGTCCATATGGAGTTACCGATGATTGGAGATATAATGATGAGGCACAGTTTTTTGCCAACCAGGGCTATGCGGTTATTCAAGTAAATTATCGTGGTTCTGGTGGTCGAGGTAATCGTTTTCAATTTGATCATTACCTAAAAATGGGTAAAGAAATGCAAGATGATTTAACAGATGCTGTGCATTGGGCGATTGACGAGGGTATAGCAAATAAAGATAAAGTATGCATTTACGGGGCTAGTTATGGAGGTTATGCGGCGTTAATGGGAGTCGTTAAAGAGCCGGACCTATATAAATGTGCAGTGCCGTATGTTGGTGTTTATGATATTGCTATTCAAAAAGATCACAGCGATACACGATTAACTGAGGGCGGAAGAAAGTTCTTAAAAGAGGCTTGGAATGCTTATGATGAAGAATTTGTTAAAGAGCGCTCGCCTATTTATCATCTAGATAAGCTTAAAGCTGCATTATTTTTTGTGCATGGTGGTATGGATAAACGTGTTCCAATAGAACAGTATGAAGCGGTAACTAAAAAGCTAGATGAAATGGGTTATCGCTATGAGTCTTTAGTAGAGCCGGATGAAGCTCATGGTTTTGCCAATGAAGAAAACCGTTTTAAATTATACAAACGAATTGCCAAATTCCTCGATAAACACATTGGCGACTAACTTGAGCATAAGTAACGTTGCTTAGTTAATTAAAAGCCTACATAACTCACTGTAGGCTTTTCTATTTTACGGCTATAAAAACTCATTTTTTTGTTTAATAGCTGCGTTATACACCGCTTGTGCAACTTTATTATGAGCTTCTTTATTAAGTGACGCTGGTACTAACGCCCCGTCTCTGGCTAAATTTGATAATGTTTCAGATACGGCAATTTTCATTTGATGAGTAATTTCTATTACTCCTGCATCTAACGTTCCGCGAAATAGGCCTGGGAAAGCCAGCATGTTATTTACCACCTTGCCACAAGTTGCAAAAAGAGCACCATTTTCTAACGCTAGGCTTGGTTCAATTTCAGGATCAGGATTGGTTAATGCCATAATGATTTGACCTTCACGCACCATCTCAGGCTTTATTAAACCCTTCACACCTGTAGTTGCTACAACCACATCAGCAGTTGCCATAACCTCATCAAGAGTCATTGGCGTGCCACCTAATGAACGTAACTTTTTCTGTGCTTCGTCACTTAAATCACAACCAACAACTTGTTGTACCCCATACTCTGAAAGCAAGTTACAGATGCCCATGCCTGCAGCGCCTAAACCAATTTGACCAAATATTTTTTCTTTTAAATCGACACCTGATTGTTTGGTCGCCGATAACAAAGCGGCTAATACCACCATAGCAGTGCCATGTTGATCATCGTGGAATACGGGTTTGTTGACTCGTTTTATTAATTCTTCTTCAATAGTAAAACACTCAGGAGCTTTAATATCTTCAAGTAAAATTGCCCCAAAAGATGGTGAGATAGCCTCAACAATTTCAATTATCTTTAATGGATCTTTTTCTTTTAATAAAATAGGTACACCAGATAAGCCTACAATCTCTGCGAGTATTGCGGCTTTGCCTTCCATAACTGGCAAGCCAGCTTCAGGCCCTATATCGCCTAAGCCTAAGATCGCGGTGCCATTGGTGACAATAGCAACGGTGTTTTGAATATTAGTAAATTCTTTTATTTTTTCAGGATTCTGCTGTATTGCCTGACACACTCGGGCTACACCGGGGGTATAGACATCACGGAGGATTTCCAAAGAATCGATAGCGACCCTTGATACGGTTTGAATTTTACCTTGTTTATGGCGGTTAAATACTCGATCAGATTTACCAGTAATACAGGTTTCTGGTAATTGATTTATTTGCGCAAATAAATCATCAATACTGAGAGAATCATCATATTCAACGGTGACTTCCCAAACTGTGTCTTTATCGAGGCGTCTCACTGCATTTAAGCCTTCAACGGTAGCACCAAAACTGCCGATGACGCCTAATACCTTAGCCATGTAACCTGGTTTATGGGGAGCTTCTACTAGTAATATTTCTACAATGCGCATTCTAGCCTCGATGTTAATAAATTGTAATTTTATAGGTTAACAGGTTCGACCAGATGTTGTAAGTAGACTAAAGGCTAAATAGGACTATTTTTTGTAAAAAAAAATGCTCTAACTAGAGCATTTTTATTAAGTACTGAATTGATGAATTAAACTAACTTTTCCTGAACTAATGCTATCGCTGCATCATAATCATAATTTTCAATCGCATTTTGTAAGCTAATAAACCATTTTCGGCCGCCACTAGCTTTTAAGCTTTGCTCGTTAGCAACAAGGTAGTCAGTCGTTTGTGTATCATAATCTTCAAGCATAGGCAGTAATGTCGCTAATATTTCCGCTATATCAACATCACTGACACTAGTATTGTGGCTCGTTACTTGTTGTTTTAATTCTTCCAGCATGGAGGTTAATTCAGTTATTACTTTTTCTAAACTATTTTCAACTTCGAGTAAGCATGGGGTAGAGATATTACTATTTTGCGCTTGCACTTCAAGTAAGCCGGCTGAGTTTTGTAAATCTAGGGCGCCTATGTTTCCTGCCAGTCCTTTTAACGTGTGAGCTAAACGAGTACTAAGCTCTGTATCTTTACTTGCCATGGCATGATTGAATTGTTCAATAAAGTCTTTATGACCATGGACGAACTTTGATAATAGTTTCACATAAAGCTGTTTATCGCCCATGGTTCGCTTTAAACCATCTTCAATATCAACAGTATTTAATTGCTCGGGTAAATTAATGTCACTTTGTAAATCTTTAGTGATAATTGAGCCATCATTATTTACTTCTATTGCGATCCATTTTGCCATCGTTTGGAACATCAGAGCGACATTGATAGGTTTAGGAATATGATCATTCATACCACAAGCTAATGCCTTTTCTCTATCTCCAGACATAGCGTTTGCTGTCATGGCGATAATTGGTAGCTTATCAAATTCAGGCATTTCTCGAAGGTGTCGTGTAGCTGTATAACCATCCATTACTGGCATTTGGCAATCCATCAAAACACCATCAAATTTCTGTTGTTTTAATAGGTCGATAGCTTCTTGACCATTATTCGCAATAGTACATTCTATGCCATTATTGTTAAGTAAGCCTTGGATCAATTCTTGGTTAACTTCATTATCTTCCACAGCAAGAATATTTGCTCCTTGTAATAAAGCTATCGAGTCTTTAGATTTATTTTGTCGTGAACCTTGCTCAATAGAATGCTCATGCCTACGTCCCATAGCATCCATAATCGCATCATTCAACGATGATGCTGTAACAGGCTTAGTCAATACTCTATCAACGTTTAAGTCGCCTAACTGTAATTTCAATTCTTCTTTACCAAATGCGGTAACCATGAATATTTTAGGCGGGCTTTGTAAGTTTAATTTATTTTCAATAATGGTAATGGCTTCAATACCGTCCATTGTTGGCATTTGCCAATCCATTAATACTAATTGATAAGGCTTAGCTACATCCGCATCTCGTAACAATACTAAGCCTTCAGAGGCTGAAGCTACCGAGGTTACTTCATAACCTAATGTTTGTAACATTTTTGAGAAAATTTCTCGGGCATGGGTGTTATCGTCAACCACTAAAATTCTTTGCAGCTCTGAAACCGGGGCTAATAATTTTTGTTTACTTTCTTCTTGTCTCGTCAAAGTTATAGTAAATGAGAAAGTTGAGCCTTTGCCTAATTCACTTTCGAGTTCAATTTGCCCACCCATCAAATTAACTAACTTCTTCGATATAGCTAAACCTAAACCTGTACCACCATGTTTACGTGTGGTTGAAGCATCGGCTTGGGTAAATGGTTGAAATAGCTTGTCTTGTTGCACTTGTGTCATACCAATACCGGTATCGGTTATGGCAAATTTCAACTCAATATAGTCTGAGTTAATGAATTTACTAGTAATGCTGAGGATCACCTCACCTTCAGTGGTAAACTTAACTGCGTTATTGGCTAGATTAATCAATACTTGGGTTAAGCGCAGCGGATCACCAATTAAATCCATTGGTAATTCAGGCTCGATATCAAATAATAATTCAAGCTGCTTTTCTTCAGCTTTAATACTCACAAAGTTAACTAAGTTATCTAAAGCATCGCCTAAATTAAATTCGATGGTTTCAACGTCTAATTTTCCAGCCTCTATTTTAGAGAAATCTAGAATGTCGTTAATAATACCTAATAGCGATTCTGCTGAGCGATGTACTTTATCGACATAGTTACGTTGCTTTCTGTCTAAATCAGTTTCTAAGGCTAGATGCGACATACCGATAATGGCATTCATAGGAGTACGAATTTCATGCGACATATTGCCTAAAAAGTCCGATTTTGCTTTGTTGGCATCTTCTGCTGCTTTTTGTGCTTTAGCGTAATCAAGCTCTAATTGCTTGCGTTCGGTAATATCAATATGAACACCCGAGATACGAACAGCTCGTTTATTTTCATCGTATTCTGTTACTCGGCCAATATCTAAAATCCAGTTATAACCACCTTGGAAATTTTTAAATCGAATTTCCTGCTTAAATTCAGATATACGTCCTTCAATACAATCTTTCATATGTAATTGTGCTGGCTCTCTGTCATCAGGGTGAGCGAGTTGATTAAATACATCAGCACTATTATCAACAGTAAACCATTCATCTTGAGCGTTGCTATTATCAACTTGTTTATAACCTAATATATTAGAGCTAACCGAATTGATTCTAGCGACTTTATCATACGGGTAAAGTTCCCATAGACCAATACGAGCACCGAATGTTGCTGCATCGAGACGCTCTTGGCTTTCTTTAATGAGTTTTTCTTGCTCAGCTCTTTCGGTAATATCGCGAAGTACACCAATATAAACAACCTGGTTGTCTAATACGGTTTCTCGTACAGATAACTCTAGTGGAAATAATTCACCAGTTTTTCTTTTACCTTGTACGTTAGCTGTCGAGCCTACTACTTTTGATTTATTACCCGGGTGGTAATTACTTAAAATGTCGTCATGTCTTTGAGAAATCTCATCTGGTTGAATAATCTTAATATTTTCGCCAATCATTTCATGACTTGAATAGCCAAATATTTTTTCTGCGGCAGGGCTAAAGTTTTGAACTATGCCTTTTTGATCAATTACTACTATGCCATCGGCAACACTATCTAAAATAGTGCGAAACCTATTCTCACTCTCTAATAACTCGTTTTGTAAGTTTATTTGGTCGGTAATATCAACCATTACACCATCGAAGTAGACTTTCTCATTGGCTTTATCTTCAAGAGCTTTTGCTTTTAATTGCACTATTTTTTTATCATCATTTCGATCGGTTAACTTAAGCTCTAATAAAAATGATTTTTCATCCGAAATTGATTTTTGTACCAGTACATCTAAGCGTTTCTTATCGCTATGATTGATGAAGTTTTCAATTTGTTGGCTTGCTTGCTCGCCCATAAAATCAGTAGCAGGGTAGCCAGTAATTTCTTCTATTTTTTCACTAATAAAGATTAAGTTAGACTTCTGTTTCGTTGCCTTATTAATCTCGGTTTCAAAACGAAATACAGCGCCAGGAATATTATCTACCATGGAGCGAAATTGAATTTCATTTTTTGATAGTAGCTCTAATGCTTCTTCTCGCTCGGTAACATCGACCATAGAAATACGTATTTCTTGGTTATCAGCGGCAGGTATTACAGACGTTGAAACCGTAAGAACTCGACCATCCTTATGGAGTACATTGATGAGTACATCTTTTTGGCTGATACCGGAGAACGCCTGCTTAAATAGTCTATGACCGGCTTTATCTAAATCACAATGTTTATCTTCACACCTAGGAAGTAACTCCCCCCAGTGTAGGTACTCAAACTCGTCTCTGTCTCTTCCTGTAAGCTGGGCAAAAACGTTGTTATGTTTATTGAATTTACCCGAACTAAGTAAAGTAGCATGTGCTACAGGTGAGTTTTCATAAAGATCCCAAAGCCTACTTTCTCTGTCGGATAATTTTTGAGTTCGCTCTTTTACTCTTTTTTCAAGTTCTATATTTGAACGGCTCAAGCGGTTGTTCATTCTTTTTAATATGTTTAAAGCCGCATTACCCATTAATCCTGTTAAAATAACGATCGAGATCAATACCGCGCTTATGGTGAATCTAAGTTCTTGATAACCTTTTTGTACTTCAGCAATATCTATTTCTGAAATAATGCCAAAGCCTAATTCATCACTCCACAGCCACGCACCCAAAACTTGATGACCTCGATAATCCAGATAGCCTTGAGCATTTGAGCTATTATTTTTTGCTAAAACTTGTTTTACGCTAGTGGTAAATGATTGCTTATTGTTATTTGTAACTAATGGATTGTCACTAGTTAACTGGTGACCAGGATCGAGTAATTTAATATTTAAAATACTCGACTCGCCATCAGCCAATAAACCTATGTCAGCTAGCTCATGTTCAAAACGGCTAGGCGAGATCATTTCACCTTGCGCATTTACAAAGTAGGTTTCACCAGAGACGCCAACACGGGCACTTCTGGCAAAGTTATAAAACTCTTTAAAAGGATCTACTCGAATGGTCATCGCGGCAATAACATTACCTTGTTGATCGAATATTGGGCCCGCTATAAACATTGTCGTATTATGAGCGCCTAAGCCTTTTTGTACTTCATGTAATGATATATCTGATTTGATTGGTGGTATTAAAACAGTGTCACCTTTAAATACACGAGCTAATAAATTAGGTCGTTGTAAATGAATGATATTAGTTTCACCTAAGTTGCTATCTCGCAGAGAAGCATAATTTATATGATCTTCAGAAATAATAAAAAAGCCGATGTTTTTATATTCTTCAGGTAGTTCTTGATGGTGTTTTCTAAGCTCTGCTAAGGGATAGCTTCTCGTTAATTGCTTAGTGGGAATGGCTAATAGTCGCTCAGTTAATGTTTGTATTTTAAGATCTGTTGTTAATGAATTTAATAGCGATTTACGATCATCAAGCCATACTTGCAGTGAAGATTCAGTCGAATCGGCGACAGCTTGTAGTGATGCTACAGCTTGAATGTTGATTTGTTGCTTTATTTTGTCTAAACCGTAACTGACGATAAATAAAACAATGATTGCAAAAATGGCAAGCGCACCAGTAATCAGCTGCCTTGAACGCTTATTATTGAGCAGGTCTACTGCTTCTTTGTTTGCTTGATTTCTAAGTTTCTTAACTACAAAAACTAAACCAACAATAAGTAATACAACTAGAGCAATTAAAGATTCGTTATTCATACAAATAATCAAAGAGTTATTAATGTATTCATAATAGCAGTAACTAAAATGTAAATGATATATGAAAAACAAAAAAGCACAGTATAAACTGTGCTTTTTCAACTCAAAATTGTGCTTTTGAATTCAAAACTAACCGCAGAGCTTATTATTTAGTAGCTTTAGTGGCTTTATAATAGTTAATTAAGTTTTGCGTAGAACTATCATGCTGAGCATCACTCGAATCAGACTTAAGCTCGGCATAAATATTATTTGCTAAGCCTTTACCCAATTCTACGCCCCACTGATCAAAAGAACATATTTGTAATAAAATCCCTTGGGTGAATATTTTATGTTCATACAAAGCGATCAAGCTACCGATAGAACGAGGTTCAATTTGGTCCATCAAAATAGTATTGGTTGGACGATTACCTTTGTGGACTTTATGCGGTGCAACTTTATCAATATATTCTTGATTTCGTCCTTTAGCTTTTAAGTCGGCACGAACTTGCTGTTCATTAACGCCGCCCATTAACGCCTCGGTTTGCGCAAAAAAGTTAGCCATTAACGTATCATGGTGGCCCATAACCGGAGTTACAGACTCTACCGAACCAATAAAGTCAGCAGGAACAACATTATTGCTTTGATGCAAATATTGATAAAATGCGTGTTGGCCATTAATCCCTATTTCGCCCCAAATTGAAGGAACTGTAGGGTAGTCAACTTCATCACCTTGCCAATTTACTGATTTACCATTACTTTCCATTTCGGCTTGTTGCAGGTAGGCGGTCAGTTTATGTAAAGGTTGATCATAAGGTAATATAGCTTGTGATTGAGAGCCTAAAAAGGTGCAATTCCACAAACTTAATAGTGCCATAATTACCGGCGCATTCTTCTCAAGCGGTGCAGTTTTAAAGTGTTGGTCTACTTCGTAGGCACCTTCAAGTAGTTCAATAAATTTCTCATAACCTAAGTCTAAAGCAATAGGTAAGCCAATCGCAGACCATAATGAAAAACGCCCACCGACCCAGTCCCACATATCAAAGATATTTTCTTCTTCAATGCCAAAACTACAAGCAGTTTCTTTGTTTGAAGAAACCGCGACAAAATGTTTACCGATAGCTTTTTCATCAAAGGCTGAAGTTACTAACCATTTCATCGCTGTTTGCGCATTGGTCATGGTTTCTGTGGTAGTGAAGGTTTTACTGGAAATAATAAATAATGTATTTTCAGGATCTAGAGGTCTTAAAATGTCAGCAATTTGGGTACCATCAACGTTTGAAACATAATGTACTCTAACGCTTTGGTCACTATAGTGCTTTAATGCTTCCGTCACCATCTGCGGACCTAAATTAGAACCACCTACGCCAATATTCACTACATCTTTAATACGCTTTCCTGAATAACCTTTCCAAGTACCCGTTCTAATGCGCTCGCTGAAGTCTTTGATTTGAGCAAGGGCCGCCTGAATTTTCTCGGTAAGGTTTTCGCCTTCAACTATTAAAGGACTATTGGAACGATCTCGCAGAGCCACATGCAACACGCTACGATCTTCAGTGGTATTAATACGCTCACCACTAAACATTTTTTCGCGCCACTGTTCTAATTCACAATCACGAGCAAGAGTAAAAAGCTTTTGCATCGTATCGCTTGTGATTAGGTTTTTTGAGTAATCAAATAAAAACGATTCTGAATTTAAAGAAAACTCATTAAAACGGTTTGCATCTTTACTAAACAAGTCTTTCATGTGCTGAGTCTTCATCTCAACAGCATGTTGTTGCAATGCTTGCCAACTTGGTAGTGAAGTTCTGGAGGTCATTTAAATATCCTATTTATTAATTAATGCTAATGTAGTTTCGACAACGTTTTCAGTAGTAAAACCAAAATGCTCTAATAAGACATTGCCTGGCGCAGATTCACCGAAGGTTTCCATACCAATAACGCTGCCTTTACGGCCAACGTACTTGTACCAGAAGTCTTTATGAGCTGCTTCAACTGCAACAATGTTATCTACAGAGCTTGGTAATACTGATTCTTGATATGCGTCATCTTGTGCATCAAACAAGTTAGTACTTGGCATAGAAACAACACGGATCTTATGTCCTGCTGCAGTTAGCTGATTAGCCGCTGCAATGGTAATGCTCATCTCTGAACCGGTTGCGATTAAAATTGCATCTGGTGTGCCAGTACAATCTTGCAAGATGTAACCACCTTTGCCGATATTTTCAACTTGCTCAGCACTGCGCACTTGATGAGTTAGACCTTGACGAGAGAACACTAATGCCGAAGGTGCATCTTGGTTCATGATTGCCGCTTTCCAAGCAACAGCACTTTCCGTTGCATCACATGGGCGCCATGTCGTTAAGTTTGGTGTTAAACGTAAGTTCGGCACTTGCTCTACTGGTTGATGGGTAGGACCATCTTCACCTTGACCAATTGAGTCATGGGTGTAAACGAAAATATTTTGAATGCCCATAAGCGCTGACATACGTACTGCGTTACGAGCGTATTCCATAAACATTAAGAAAGTCGCGCCGTAGTTAATAAAGCCATCATGTAATGAGATACCATTCATAATGCCGCTCATACCAAATTCACGAACACCGTAAAATAAGTAGTTTCCTGATGCATCATCAGCACTAATGCCTTTTGAACCAGACCATAACGTTAAGTTAGAACCGGCTAAATCGGCAGAACCACCTAATAACTCAGGTAATAATGGCGCAAATGCTTCAATTGAATTTTGTGATGCTTTACGTGAAGCAATGTTAGCCATGCTCGCTTGTGATGCGTAAATAAACTCATCGGCTTTTGCTGCGAAATCATTAGGTAAATCTTTGCTAATAACGCGGCGTTCAAACTCGCTCGCTAATTCAGGATGAGCATTTTTATACTCAACAAATGCAGCTTCCCATTGTGATTGGCGGTCAACACCTTGTTGTTTCTTATCCCAACCAGCGTAAACTTCATCAGGAACAACGAAAGATTCCTTTTCTTCCCAGTTTAAAAATTCACGAACCGCGGCAACTTCGTCATGACCAAGAGGGGCACCATGACAATCATGACTACCAGACTTGTTCGGTGAACCATAGCCAATCACTGTTTTACAACAGATCATCGTCGGCTTGCCGGTTTCAGCTTGTGCTGCTTTAATTGCATTGCTAATCGCTACCGGGTCGTGACCATCTACGTCACTGATTACATGCCAGCCATATGCTTCGAAACGAGCAGGGGTGTTGTCAGTAAACCAGCCTTCAACTTCACCATCAATTGAAATACCGTTGTCGTCCCAAAATGCAACAAGTTTACCTAAGCCTAAAGTGCCAGCTAATGAACAAGCTTCGTGCGAGATACCTTCCATTAAACAACCGTCACCTAGGAAACAGTAGGTAAAGTGATCAACAATATCGTGACCAGGTTTGTTAAACTGTGCAGCCAATGTCTTTTCAGCAATAGCCATACCAACAGCATTAGATATACCTGCGCCTAATGGACCCGTCGTTGTTTCAACACCTGGAGTGTAGCCATACTCTGGATGACCAGGGGTTTTAGAATGTAATTGGCGGAAATTCTTAATTTCTTCAATAGGTAATTCATAACCTGAAAGGTGAAGTAATGAATAAACAAGCATAGAACCATGACCATTAGATAAAATAAAACGGTCGCGATCAGGCCAGTTAGGGTTTTCTGGATTGTGTTTTAAAAAGTCATTCCACAATACTTCGGCGATATCCGCCATGCCCATAGGTGCGCCCGGATGGCCTGAATTTGCTTGCTGTACAGCATCCATAGATAACACTCTAATGGCGTTAGCTAATTGTTTACGTGAAGTCATTATGATTACTACCTGCAGTTTATGTTTTAATTACCCCTATTATTGTTTGTTCTGGCTCTTAAAACAACAAGCTTATGAGAGGTTTTTGATATTTGTTATTACATCTTTGAAATTAATCGTAAGCACAGTGTTATACAAACTTAAAATTACCCCTAACGGTTAGGTAAGTGCTAAATATATTAATATCGAAATGTAAATCCGTTTCGACTCAATTGAGTTTACAGCGAGGGTTTAAATCGCTAGCATTAATTAATATTTTAAATTAATAAGAATTAATATTGTATGAGTAAGTTAAGCTCCAGTTTATATATAGCTTTAATCGTTTCTTTTGGCGGTTTTGTATTTGGTTTTGATGCCTCTGTGATCTCTGGTGTTGTAAGCTTTGTATCCGTTGAATTTAACTTAACTGATTGGCAACAGGGTTTTGTTGTTAGCTCACCTACCCTAGGGGCGGTTATTGCCTCATCAATTGCGGGTACTGTCAGTGATAAAGTCGGCCGTAAAAAAGTACTACTGGTTATCGCGTTTTTATATCTTGCCTCTGCAATTTTTTCTACGTTCGCTACAAGTTATGAGATGTTAGTTACCGCTAGATTTCTAGGTGGTATGGCATTCGCATCGTTAATCTTAGCACCTGTTTATATTGCCGAAATATCTCCTGCAAAACAGCGTGGTAGAATGATTTCAATTAACCAATTTAATATTGTTATCGGTTTATCAGCCGCCTATTTCACCAATTATTACTTAATTAACTTGATGCAAAGCGATGCTGCGTGGGTTGTGAGTTTAAACTTGCAAGAAAATATTTGGCGTTGGATGCTTGGCTTAGAAATCTTACCGGCATTATTATTCTTTGTTGGCCTTATGTTTATTCCTGAAAGCCCTAGGTATTTAGTAATGAAGGGTAGAGAACAAGAAGCCAAAGCAATACTCACCAGATTGCATGGTGTTAAGCTGATGGAAAAAGAGTTAGCCCAAATTGAACAGACCAAACAAGTTAAGACCCCTAATTTATTGGCAAGCTTTAAAGAATTATTTTCTAAAAAAATGCGCTTAGTTATGGCTATTGGTGTAACTGTTGCGGTTTTTCAACAAATCACTGGCGTAAATGCTATTTACTTTTATGCGCCAAGTATTTTTGAGCAGAGTGGTGTTGGAACAAATGCAGCGTTTGCACAAGCTGTTTGGGTTGGTTTAACCAACGTAGTATTTACTATTATCGCTATGCTATTAATCGATAAAGTTGGCCGTAAGCCTCTACTCAATATTGGTCTAATTGGTATTGCCTTAAGCATGATGCTTTGCTTTATTGGCTTTAATAATGCTACTTACAAGCTTAACTCTGATGCTATTCAAACCATTAATATCGAGCAACTGAAATCTATCGAAAATATTGAGTTTGATGATGATTTAGAGTTTAAGCAAGCTGTTATTGATGTTATTGGTAAGCAAGAATTTAAAAAGCATGAAGCGCAATTAATTCAATCATCAATTAATATTGAACCTGCCTTTGTACTGCTTGGTATTTTAGGTTTTGTTGCTTCATTTGCGGTATCTCTTGGTCCGGTTATGTGGGTATTATTGGCTGAAATATTCCCGAACCACTTACGTGGTATTGCCATTTCATTTGTTGGCGTTATAAATTCGGCAATCAGTTTTAGTATTCAATTGATCTTTCCGTGGCAGTTATCCAACTTAGGCACAGCAATGACATTCCTACTCTATGGCTTATTTGCCATCGCAGGCTTTATCGTGATTTCCTGGTTATTACCGGAAACCAAAGGCAAAACCTTAGAACAAATAGAGCAAGACTTAGCTTCTTAAAATAGTTACTCCAATAGATGAGGCTGTATTAGCTGTGGAGTAATGAATTCATTAGTTGATGAAAACTAGATAATTAGTCTGTGCCGATTGGTGCAGACTTTTTCATTTTAAAGGTATACATAAATGGATATAAATCCCATTTATGTCACCTGTTGTCACAATTGAACTTCATTTCATCGACAATTGATCACCATTAACATTATTTTTTTGGGTTAAAGTAGCCCCTGTATCCCACAAACCTCCACATTATAAACAACTTAGCGCTATCCCTTATTTATTATAGCAATTGTCGCTTATTTTAATCCCCTAACTTTACTTGACAAGGGTTGACTATTATCACTAAACTGTACCTAAGTGGGAAAAAGTGGAGAATTGTGGGGGGAAGTGGTGTTGCTTAAAAAATAAGCAACTGTAAAACCTCAAACAAAACAATAAAAATATGTTCTTAGGCACCAATAAAGTTACTTTAGACAGTAAAAACAGAATTACGATACCAACCAAGTATCGCGATGACCTGTTCACTGATTTTGAGGGCAAAATGGTGTGTACTATTGATGTACAAAATGCATGTTTATTACTTTACCCTGCGGCTGCATGGGAAAAAATAAAAGCTAGGATCAGTAGTCTATCAGACTTTAATAAGGCTGAGCGTACAATAAAACGAATATTACTTGGTAATGCGCATGCCTGTGAGCTAGATAAAAATGGTCGAATATTAATGACGCCAAGCTTACGTGAACATGCAAATTTAGGTAAAAATGTTGTACTAGTTGGATTAGATAATAAATTTGAAATTTGGGATGAATCAGCTTGGCAGTTAGAACAAGCGACTGGTTTAGAACAACTTCAGTCTGGTGAACTTGAGTTCCCTGAACGATTACAAGAGCTTTCAATATAATGGCAACAGAATTTTCACATATCTCGGTACTCTTACAAGAGTCCGTGGATGCTCTAGACATAAAACCAGACGGCACTTATATCGACTGCACATTTGGTCGAGGCGGTCATTCTGGGTTGATATTAAAAACCTTGGGTGATAATGGTCGTTTAATCGCGATCGACAGGGATCCGACAGCAATAGAGTCTGCGCTTAGATTTGCTGACGACCCTCGCTTTTCTATTGTTCATAACGGCTTTGCTGAACTTACTAATATTGCAATCGATTTAGACGTTACTGATAAAGTTGACGGTATTCTACTCGACCTTGGTATTTCTTCTCCGCAAATTGATGATGCGAGTCGTGGTTTTAGCTTTATGCGTGACGGCCCTTTAGATATGCGTATGGATACTAGTAAAGGGCAAACTGCAGCACAGTGGATTAACACTGCTGATGTTGAAGACATTACTTGGGTATTAAGAACTTTTGGTGAAGAGAAGCACGCATGGCGTATTGCTAATGGCATTATCGATGCACGTGAAGAAACGCCATTTACTACCACGGGCCAATTAGCAAAAGTGATTGCCACGGTAGCACCGCAAAAAGAAATTAAAAAACACCCAGCGACAAGAAGCTTTCAAGCCATTCGCATGTACATCAATTCTGAGCTTGAGCAAATTGAAAATGTACTTAATGCGGCATTAGATGTATTGCATGAAGGTGGTCGTTTAGTAGTAATAAGCTTTCATTCTTTGGAAGACCGCTTAGTTAAACAATTTATGAAAAAGTACAGCCAAGGTAAAAAATTACCAAGAGGCTTGCCGGTAACAGAAATTGAAGCACAAAAGGGCAAGAAACTAGCTCTAGTTGGTAAGAGATTAAAGCCAAGTAAAGATGAAGTTGATGAGAATGTACGTTCTCGCAGTTCGGTATTACGAGTGGCAGAACGATTAGCCAAGGATTAATGATGGCCATGGGTAAATTTGCTTTATCCAATGAAATTTGGCAAGACATACGGCGCTACAGCTGGACTTATGGGTTAATTATTTTAGTGCTGATCTCAGCATTTGCAGTAATTTACTTTACCCATTTAAACAGACAAACAACCAGCGAGTTGGAAGTTTTGTACAGCGAGCAAGATGATTTAGATATCGAATGGCGAAACTTATTGCTAGAGGAAAATTCTTTAGCAGAACATAGCGAAATAGAATATCAGGCAGAAAAGTTACTTTTAATGAAGCGACCTAAGCCAAATCAGGAAATAATAATAAAATTACAATGACCGTGAATAAAAGCAAAAATAGCCAAGATAATTATAAACCAGCCACGATCACGTGGCGGTTTTATATCGTCTTGGGTTTAATCTGTTTTGTTTATTCAGGCATTATGGCACGCGCTGCTTTTTTACAAGTAATTGAACCTGAAGTTTTAAAAAATCAAGGTGATAAGCGTTCACTTAGAACCACTAGCAATGATACTCATCGAGGTGCCATTGTTGACCGTAATGGTATTGAACTTGCGGTAAGTGTGCCAGTACAAACCGTATACGCCGATCCTAAAGTAGTTATCAATAATGACGGTTACAGTTTAAAACGCCGTTGGAAAGCTCTTGCTGATGTATTAAATGAAGATGTAAAAGAACTACAAGGTAAAGTAGGAACCAATCCTAAACGTCGTTTTGTTTATCTTGCTCGTCAGTTATCCCCGGCAACTGCAAACTATATTAAAGAATTAAAAATACCTGGTATTTATACTCGCAAAGAATCTAAACGTTTTTATCCCGCAGGCGAAATCAGTGCCCATTTAGTTGGTTTTACCAACGTTGATGATAAGGGGATTGAAGGCTTAGAGCTGCTTTATAATGACAAGTTAACCGGAACCGATGGTTCGCAAACTTATCGTAAAGATGCCAAAGGTCGGAAAATTGAAATATTAAATGACGAGGATGCCACCAAGCCTGAAGACATTGAATTATCGATAGACCAACGGATACAGTCCTTGGCCTATCGAGAAATAAAAGCTGCTGTTAAATCGTTCAAAGCCACGTCTGGATCAGCCGTGGTTTTAGACATTCATACGGGCGAGATATTAGCTATGGTAAATGGTCCTTCATTTAACCCTAATAATCGTCGTGGCGTTGCACCTCATCGTTTTCGTAATCGAGCCATTACCGACTTCTTTGAACCTGGCTCAACAATGAAGCCATTAACTGTACTTACCGCATTAGAATTTGGAGAAACAAAATCTGATACCGTTATAAATACCTCGCCTGGTTGGATGCGCATCGGTGGTCGTCGCGTTTCTGATACCCGTAATTATGGCAAGCTGTCGATAACTGAAATATTAATAAAGTCATCTAACATGGGTACCACTAAGTTAGCCCTTGATGTACCGAAAGATTTCTTACTGGGTAAGTTCTTTGAAATGGGTTTTTCTGAAGATACCGGAACTGGTCTTAATGGTGAAACCTCGGGTATGTTGTCTGATAGAAACCGTTGGTCAAAATTTGAATTAGCTACCTTATCTTGGGGCTATGGTTTAGCAATAAGCCCATTACAACTAGCTCGTTTCTATGCTGCGATAGGCAATGGCGGCTATAAAAAATATTTAACAGTGTTAAAAGACCCAGCATTTGAACAAGGCGAACGTGTACTCGATTCAAAAAATACCAAAGAGGTATTAGCAATGCTTGAGCAAGTAGTGCTGCACGGTGCTACTAAAGCCAAAGTTGAAGGTTATCGCGTAGGTGGTAAAACTGGCACAGCAATTAAAACGGCTGCTGGCGGTGGTTACGGTAATGAATACGTTGGTATTTTTGCTGGCGTAGCACCAATATCCGACCCTAAAATTGCAATCGTAGTAGTGATTAATGAGCCTGGTGGCGACTTATATCACGGCGGCGATGTAGCAGCTCCTGTATTTTCAAAAATCATGGCGGGTTCACTACAGTACTTAAACATAGCACCAGATGACGAATCGCAAATTAGTCATTGGAGCAAGCGCTTTAAAAAAGGAGATAATGATGCTTAATACTGATTTATCTACTTTATCGATTGCTAAAACATTAGCTCATTTTGATATCAATATTACCGAGCAGACAACGAATAATTTAGTCAATGATTCAAGATATGTACAACAAGGTGATATTTTTGCTGCTGTAATTGGCACAAACTTGGTTGGTGCAGACTATATTGATACGGCAATTGCTAAAGGTGCTAGCGTTATTTTATCGCAGTGTGAAGAGCAACAGCTACACGGCAAAGTTGAAATAGTACAACCGGCTGGCAAGTCAGTAACTATTATCAATTTTTATCAATTAGACAAGCAGTTAGCCAAACTTAGCGCAATCTACTATAACCAACCCGCCAATGATTTAACTTTAGTTGGTATCACCGGGACTAATGGCAAAACCAGTTGTTGTCAGATCATGGCCCAGTTAATGAATGCCGTTCAACAACCAACAGCAATAATAGGCACACTAGGTGCAGGTACTTTAGATAACTTAGTAGATATCAATAACACCACACCAGGGCCAACTAAATTACAGCAATTACTTGCAGAGTTTACTGCGCAAGATATTAAGCAAGTCGCTATGGAAGTTTCTTCTCATGCGCTTAGTCAACATCGTGTTGAAAGCGAGATGATTGATATTGCCGTATTTACCAACTTAACGCGCGATCATCTTGATTATCATGGTGACATGCAAAGTTATGGCGCGGCAAAGCGTGCATTATTTAATGGCACTAGCGCGCAAGTTTGGGTACTCAATGCCGATGACCCGCAAACTCATATTTGGTTAGCCGAATTAGCAAACGAAAATGAACGAGTCTTGTATAGCTGTGATGCTAACTTCGAACCGCAGCTATTTGCCGCTAACTACCCTAATGCTAAGTTTATTAACGCTGCTAATATGCAATGCCACAACCAAGGTGTAGATTTTCAACTCACATCTAGCTGGGGCAATATTAACATCGCAAGTGGCTTGCTAGGTGAGTTTAACGTTAGCAATTTACTGGCAGCAATAGCGGTATTACTAGTGCAAAACGTATCACTGGAGTTAATCGCTCAAAATACTAAGAATTTAACTGCGGTAGCAGGTCGAATGGAAACATTCATCGCACCAGGTGCTGCAACAACCGTTGTTGATTATGCGCATACACCCGATGGTTTAGAAAAAGCATTAACCTCAACTCGTAAACATTGCCAAGGTGAACTTTGGGCTGTATTTGGTTGTGGTGGTGACAGAGATACTGGTAAGCGTGCGGTTATGGGAGCAATTGCTGAGCAATATGCTGATCATATCGTACTTACTAATGACAACCCTCGCACCGAAGAGCCTAGTGCAATTATTGCCGATATAATCAAAGGCATTAACAACCCCGATTCGATAACAACAATATTAGATAGAGAACAAGCCATCATCAGTACCATAGCGAAAGCAGGTGCCGATGACATGGTACTTTGTGCCGGTAAAGGCCACGAAGATTACACCATTATAGGTACTGAAAAAGTTGCCTATCATGAGCGTGAAGTTGTTCGTAAATACTACCAACAGGTGGCAACATTATGATCCCATTATCATTAATCGAATTAGCAAATGAGCTTGATGGCAAGCTAGTTGGTAGTGATAAAACTATCACTTCAGTATGCTCAGACTCTCGTAACTTACAAGCTGGCGATTTTTTCATTGCCTTAAAAGGGCCAAACTTTGATGGCCATCGCTTTGTTAGTAAAGCTGCTGATATCGGCTGTGTTGCCGCGTTAGTAGAAACAGAACAAGCAACGGATATTCCACAATTAGTAGTAGCAGACTGTTATAAAGCTATGGGACAAATGGCCGCACTAGTTAAAGCCAGAGTAAACCCAAAAACTGTCGCCATCACAGGTAGTAGTGGTAAAACAACGGTAAAAGAGATGGTTGCGGCAATTTTATCAAGATTAGGCAGTGTACTTGCTACCAATGGTAATTTTAATAATGAAATTGGTGTGCCATTAACATTGCTACGTTTAGAGTCCCAGCATGAATATGCAGTCATTGAACTTGGCGCCAACCATATTGGTGAAATTGCATACACTACGGGTTTAACTAAACCTGACGTAGCCATAATAAATAATATTGCCGCCGCTCATTTAGAGGGCTTTGGCGATTTATGTGGTGTGGCTCGTGCTAAAGGCGAAATTTATGAAGGGCTAGGTGTAGATGGTGTTGCTATCTATAACCAAGACACTCCATATACACACAAATGGCAATGGCGCTTAACAGATAAAACCGTTCGTAAATTTTCTTGTGTTAAAGAAGCTGATTGTTATAGCAGTAATATTCGGATGAATAATAAAGGCTGTACCAGTTTTACTTTAAATACTTACCAAGGAAACATTGATATTAGTGTTCCGGTACCTGGCAGACACAACGTTTGTAACGCCGTAGCTGCTGCCGCTGTAGCATTAGAATTTGGTGCCACACTAGAAGATATTAAACTAGGTTTAGCACAAATGGCTCCAGTTCAAGGGCGCTTAAACCTAATCAATTTACCAAATGAATTAACCTTAATTGACGATACTTACAACGCCAATGTCGAATCGACTAAAGCCGCGGTTGAGTTACTAGCGAGCTATAAAGGTAGAACCATTTTAATTTTAGGCGATATGGCCGAGCTAGGTGAAGAAGCTCGAACATACCATCAAGACATCGGTGAGCATGCATTAACGCAACACATCGATAATTTATTAACTCTAGGTGTATTAAGTCAGAGTACGTCGGCAGTTTTTGGTCAAGACGGACATCACTTTTCATCAAGAGATTTATTAGTAGAGCATTTAGCAACATTGCTTAGCGATGAAGATCAAGCAATAACTATTTTAGTGAAAGGCTCTAGAAGTGCACGCATGGAATTGGTCGTTCAAGCCATCAAAGAATGGCGCAACAATAATCAGGAGACAATGCCATGTTAGTTTGGCTCGGCGAATATTTAACACAGTACTACAGCGGCTTTAATGTATTTTCGTATTTAACATTTAGAGCGATCGTTGCAGCATTAACGGCACTCATTGGCTCTCTATTTTTTGGCCCTAAGTTAATTCGCTATTTACAAAATATGCAAATTGGTCAGGTTGTTCGTGATGATGGCCCAGAAAGCCACTTGTCTAAATCGGGTACACCAACCATGGGTGGCATTTTAATACTAGGCGCGATTATCGGCAGTGTATTGTTGTGGACTGACTTAAGCAATCGTTACGTGCAAGTGGTGTTATTTGTTATTTCTAGCTTTGGTATCATCGGCTTTGTCGATGACTATCGTAAGGTGATCCGTAAAGATTCGAATGGCCTAATCGCTCGTTGGAAATATTTCTGGCAAACAGTCGCGGGTCTAGGCACGGCATTTTATTTATACTCAATTGGCTCGCCAGTTGAAACTTCACTACTTTTACCATTTGTTAAAGATGTAATGCCACAGCTTGGCATCTTCTACATAGTATTAAGTTATTTTGTCATTGTCGGTACATCTAATGCGGTAAACCTAACGGATGGTTTAGATGGCTTAGCGATAGTACCAACAATATTGGTTGCCGGAGCTTTAGGTATTTTTGCCTACGTTACCGGTAATGTGAATTTCGCCACCTACCTGAACTTACCTCACCTTAGAGAAGTGAGTGAATTAGTTGTGGTGTGTACCGCTATAGTTGGTGCCGGTTTAGGCTTTTTATGGTTTAACACTTATCCAGCACAAGTATTTATGGGCGATGTTGGCTCACTTGCTCTTGGCGCAACATTAGGCGTGATCGCGGTACTAGTAAAACAAGAATTTGTACTGTTTATTATGGGCGGTATTTTTGTTGTTGAAACACTGTCAGTTATTTTACAAGTTGGCTCTTATAAATTACGCGCCAAGCGCATATTTAGAATGGCGCCAATTCATCATCATTACGAATTAAAAGGTTGGCCTGAGCCACGAGTTATTGTGCGCTTTTGGATCATCTCAACCGTACTTGTGCTAATTGGTTTAGCCACACTTAAGTTACGTTAAAAATATTAAGGATATTTGATTTTCACATGCAGCGTTTAGCGTTTTTACAAAACAAGCAGATATTAGTCCTTGGCTTAGGTGCCACAGGGCTTTCTTGTGCTCGTTATTTATCAGCGCAAGGTTTAACGTTTGTGATTAACGACTCTCGTGAGCATCCTCCAGGGGTTAAACGTCTGGCTAAGTTAAATAGCAAAAGTGATTTAATTATAGGCCGTTGGGATACACAAGCAATCGCCAATGCCGATGTGATTATCGCCAGCCCAGGCGTTGATATTAACTTGCCGGTAATAGCAAATAACCGTAAAGCACAAAGCCAGTTGATCGGTGATGTAGAGCTATTCTGCTTAGCGCGTAAAGATATAGTAACTAATGACACCTTGATTGCTGTAACAGGCTCAAATGGTAAATCCACCGTGGTTAGCTTATTAGCCCATATAGCAAAAGGGTTGAATTTTAATACCGCTCTTGCTGGTAATATCGGTTTACCTGTTTTAGATATCGTCGACAGTAAATACGATGCCATAGTTTTGGAGTTATCAAGCTTCCAATTAGAAACCATGCAATCTATGGATGCACAAGCTGCGACAGTATTAAATATTTGTGATGATCATTTAGACAGACATAAAACACTGGAAAATTATCAAGCGATTAAGCATAAAATTTATGATCAAGCCAATGTGCAAGTCATAAACAGAGAGCAGGCGAGTGCACAGCCAAATACGATAAAAGACAATGCTATAAGTTTCGGCCTAGATGCTCCAGAGCAAGGACACTTTGGCATAATAACAAAAGCTGGCATTCGTAGCCTTGCCTTTGGTGACCAAACTTTAATAAATTGTGCTAACTTGCCATTAGTTGGCCGCCATAATGAATTGAATTGCCTTGCAGTCTTAGCATTAGGCTATGCTGCAAACTGGGCGTTAGTTGATATGTGTAAAGCCTTATTATCTTTTGAAGGTTTAGAGCATCGTTGTAAACAAGTTGAAAGTAATGACGGTGTAGTTTGGGTAAACGATTCTAAAGCCACCAATATTGGCGCCACTCTTGCGGCAATCGATGGTTTAACCAATGCTAAACAGCAGCTTATTTTAATTGCTGGTGGTGATGGTAAAGGTGCTGACTTTAACGAATTACAATCAGCATTAAATGACCATGTAGACCACTTAATTACCTTAGGTAAAGATGGTTCACAAATAGCCGCCTTAAAGCCAACAAGCATTAGCGTTAATAGCATCGAAAGTGCAGTAAATGCCGCCCGTAAATTAGCAAATAAAGGTGATGTGGTTTTATTGTCACCTGCGTGCGCCAGCATTGATATGTTTGAAAACTACATGCAACGTGGTGAAGTATTCATCACCGCGGTAAGGGAGGCAAGCTAATGGCTGTATTTATGCCTGCAATGCAATTACCAAAATTGCCTAAATGGTTAATGGAAGATAAGCATAGCGATGTGCAAATCACCTTCGACCGTGGCTTTTTAATCTTAGCATTCACCTTATATTTTATTGGTTTGGTTATGGTGGCAAGTTCATCTATGCCGGTAGCTGAACGTTTATTTGATAGCCCGTTTCATTTTGTTAAACGCCATGCAATCTATATCGTGTTAAGTCTTATTATTGCCGGTATTGCCCTGCAAGTGCCAATGCAAATGTGGCATAAATTGAGTGGTTGGTTCTTACTATTAGCCATCATGTTATTGATTGTTGTGTTGGTTATAGGTAACAGCGTAAATGGTTCACAACGTTGGATTGTTTTAGGCCCTATTAATATTCAAGCGGCTGAGCCCGCTAAGTTATTCTTCTTTTGTTATTTGTCAGGCTATTTAGTTAGGCGCCGTGAAGAAGTTTCGCAAAAATTTAAAGGCTGGATTAAGCCTTTAGGGGTATTATTCTTACTCGCAGTTTTGCTATTATTCCAACCTGATCTTGGTACTGTAATTGTAATGTTTGCAACCACCTTAGGTTTATTGTTTTTAGCGGGTGCAAAATTATGGCAGTTCATCTCGGTTTTAGTGGTTGGTGTTGGCGCTGTTGTGCTGTTAATCATCGTTGAACCGTATCGACTTCGACGTGTGACTTCATTTATGGACCCTTGGCAAGATCCCTTTGGTAGTGGTTACCAATTAACCCAATCATTGATGGCGTATGGCCGTGGTGAAATGTTTGGTCAAGGTTTAGGCAATAGCATTCAAAAATTAGAATATCTACCAGAAGCACATACTGACTTTGTTATGGCTGTTATTGGTGAAGAATTTGGATTTTTTGGTGTGCTATGTATTTTAGCTCTGTGTTTAACGCTAGTAATAAAAGCATTATTACTAGGCAGAAGAGCATTAGAAAAAGAAAAGTATTTTGAAGGCTTCTTTGCTTATGCTATTGGCATTTGGATGAGTTTTCAAGCAGCGGTTAATGTTGGCGCTAGTGCGGGGGTTTTCCCTACTAAAGGTCTAACTATGCCGTTGATTAGTTATGGTGGTAGTTCAATGATAGTCATGACATTAGCGATAGTCGTGTTAATTCGCATCGATCATGAATTAAGATTGCAAAGTATTCATGCGATCTCTAAAGGAGGGCAGAGCTAATGACCGCATCTCCGACAATTTTAATTATGGCTGGCGGTACTGGTGGTCATATTTTCCCTGGTTTGGCCGTAGCAGAGCAACTACAAAGCGAAGGTTGGCATGTACATTGGTTAGGTACAAGCGATCGGATGGAAGCTGACGTAGTGCCAGCGCACGGTATTAATATTTCTTTTATAAATATTGCCGGGCTGCGCGGTAAAGGTTTATCAGCAAAACTAACTATGCCGTTTAAAGTCTTGCAGTCAGTTTGGCAATCGCTAAAAGTGTTGAAAGCGGTAAAACCTGACGTAGTTTTAGGCATGGGTGGTTACGCAAGTGCTCCGGGCGGCTTAGCGGCGTGGCTTAAATGTGTGCCATTAGTTTTACATGAGCAAAATGCGGTTGCGGGTATGTCTAATCGTTATTTAGCTAATATAGCGAGTAAGGTTTTATGTGCTTTTCCTGGAGCATTTAAATCGAGTGTCAAAGCACAAGTTTTAGGTAATCCTGTACGCAGTAAGATCACACAAGTAAATAGCGATAGCGAAAGAGCAGTAGGCAAGCGAGTATTAATCGTTGGCGGTAGCTTAGGCGCGCAAATATTAAATGAAACTGTGCCACAAGCAGTTTCACAAATTAAGTTATTAGACCTAGATGTTTGGCATCAAACCGGCGCGGGCAATAGTGCAAAGATAACCGCTCTTTATGAACAGTACGGTGTTAACGCTGACAAAGTAAAAGTAACAGACTTTATTGATGATATGGCTGCAGCTTATGATTGGGCTGATCTAGTTATTTGCCGTGCAGGTGCTTTAACTGTTTCAGAGGTAGCAATCGCTGGCAAACCAGCAATTTTTATTCCTCTGCCACATGCCGTAGATGATCATCAAACCAAAAATGCACAATTTTTAGTTTCACAAGGTGCTGCCAAGTTAGTGCCGCAACATGAATTAAGTGCGACCTTGTTATCACAAAAATTAAATATGTTGTTTAGCTCTGACTCTGCCCTGCGCACTATGGCAAAGGCAAGTAAAACAGCTGCTACTCCAAATGCTACACAAGCCGTAGCCGATGTTTGTAAGGCTTTGGTGAAATAATGAAGAAACCTGATATGAAAATTCCTGAAATGCGTCGTGTAAAAGTTATTCACTTTGTTGGTATCGGTGGTGCTGGTATGGGTGGTATTGCCGAAGTTTTATTAAATGAAGGTTACCAAGTCACTGGTTCAGATATCAGCGTAAACCCAGTCGTTAATCGTTTAACGCAATTGGGCGCAACAATCACTATTGGCCACAATGCTAGTAATGTTGAAGGGGCAAGCGTAATCGTTGTTTCTACCGCAATCGATAAAGCCAATGTTGAGTTGGTAGCAGCGCAAACTTTACGTATTCCGGTTGTGCGCCGCGCCGAAATGCTAGCTGAGTTAATGCGTTTTCGTCATGGTATCGCCATAGCTGGTACGCATGGTAAAACTACAACGACAAGTTTAATAGCCAGCATTATGGCTGAAGGCCAGTTGGATCCTACGTTTGTGATCGGCGGTTTATTAAATAGTGCGGGCACTAATGCCCGTTTAGGCAAAAGCCGTTATTTAGTGGCTGAAGCTGATGAAAGTGATGCATCATTTTTACATCTTCAACCTATGGTGTCAGTAGTCACCAACATTGCACCTGATCATATGGAAACGTATGACGGTGATTTTGAAAAAATGAAAGATACCTACATTGAATTTTTACATAACCTACCATTTTATGGTTTAGCGGTTATGTGTGTAGATAATGTCGTGGTACGTGAATTACTGCCGAGAATAGGGCGTCAAGTGATCACTTATGGTTTTTCTGCTGATGCTGATGTCCGAGCAACCAATTACGAACAAAAAGGCGGCGTGAGTACATTTACCGTTACTCGTGCAGGTAAAACAGAGCTACAAATATCATTGAACTTACCTGGTCAACACAACGTACTAAACGCGCTAGCTGCCATTGCAGTTGCCAGTGATGAAGGCGTAGATGATGACGCTATCGTTCGTGCTTTAGGAAAATTTGAAGGTATAGGTCGCCGTTTTGAGCACTTAGCAACAATTCATACTGAGCAAGGTGAGATGACAGTGATTGATGACTATGGTCATCATCCAAGTGAAGTGGCAGCAACCATTAAAGCCATGCGTAATGGTTGGCCTGGACGTCGTTTAGCGATGATCTTCCAACCACATAGATATTCTCGTACTCGTGACTTATATGAAGACTTTGTTGAAGTGTTAAGTGATGTTGACGTACTCGTTTTATTAGATGTATATCCTGCGGGCGAAGAGCCTATTGCTAATGCAGATTCGAAAGCATTAGCTCGTAGTTTACGTTTACGCGGCAGCGTTGAGCCTATTTATGTGAGTTCATCTGAACAATTACCAGAGATACTTACCTCGGTATTAAATGATGGCGATATGTTAATTACGCAAGGCGCTGGTAGTGTCGGCGCAATTGCTCGCCAATTAGTTGCATCAAAACTGCTTAATGTTAAGCCAGGAGATAGCAATGTCTAGTATTGTGACTGCTGAGATGCTTAAACAACAAAAAATTGCCGTGCTATTTGGTGGCGATAGCGCCGAGCGAGAAGTGTCATTAAAGTCTGGTGCGGCTATAACTAATGGCTTAGTCAAAGCGGGTTATAACGTAACTTCGATTGATACCCAAGGTTTTAACTTGGCAGAACTTACAACTCAAGGTGTTGATAGAGTCTTTATTGCTCTGCATGGCCGAGGTGGTGAAGATGGTTGTATTCAAGGCGCACTAGAATATATGAATGTACCTTACACCGGATCAGGTGTACTAGGTTCGGCTTTATCTATGGATAAGGTTCGCAGTAAGCAAATATTTAAAGCGGTTGGTTTGCCAACAGCAAATTTTTGTGTGGTTTCACCGGAAGATTACAATGCTCAAACTAGCGCTGAGGTCTTAGCTGAACTTGGCAACAAGGTAATGGTTAAACCGGCGAAAGAAGGCTCTAGCATAGGCATGGCAATAGCAACTAGTGTTGCAGAGCTTGATAGCGCTTTACTTCATGCATTTAAATACGATAAACAAATTTTAGTTGAAGCTTGGTTAAGTGGTAAAGAGTTTACCGTTGCTGTGTTAGGTGATGAAGTATTACCGCCAATTCAAATGGAAACACCGCACGAGTTTTACGATTATCAAGCTAAGTATCAAAGCAATAGTACGATTTACCATTGTCCGTGTTTTCTCGATGATGACCGCAGAGCTGAATTGAAAAATTTAGCATTGCGTGCTTTCCAAGCAACCGGCGCTCAAGGCTGGGGTCGTGTTGATCTTATGCAAGATAGCGATGGTAAATTTAACTTACTAGAAGTTAATACAGTACCGGGTATGACTGAAACGTCATTGGTACCAAAAGCCGCTAATGTTGCAGGCTATAGTTTTGAAGCACTAGTTGAGCGTATTTTAACGCTTAGCTTAGTTGAAGAGGTTTAATTGATTTGTTAACTACACCAACAAAAGACGAATTAAAAAATGCACCGGTGACCTTTTGGTCAGGCCTGGCATTTTTCGTTGTTGTTTGTGTGTTCTTACTAGTCATTGCCAGTGAAATTTATATGTCTATGACTGAGGGTGAATCTGTACCGGTTTCATCATTAGTCATAAATGGTAATACGCCATACACCTCAAAAAATGAGATTGTAGTTGCGTTAAAACAAAGTTCATTAAATAATTTTTTCAAACTTGATGTTAATCAGGTACAACAAAATTTAGAAGAGTTGCCTTGGGTGTATGCAGCATCGGTGCGTAAACAGTGGCCAAATGAGGTTAGTGTTTATGTCATAGATCAAAAGCCTGTTGCCCAATGGAATGATGATTTTTTTATCAATGAACACGGCGTTATTTTCCAAGCGGATAAAACCCGAGTGACACATGCACTACCTAAATTATTTGGTCCAGAAGGTAGTGAAGTTATTGCTCTTGAAAATTATCGTAACTTTACCAACTTACTCACTTATGTCGATATTGGTGTTAATGAGCTAGTTTTGACAGAAAGGTACTCTTGGCAGCTAATTTTAGCTGATGGGGTGTCGCTTAACTTAGGCAGAGAAGATAGAATACAACGTGTGCAGCGCTTTATGGACGCATATCGTCAAATTAAAGCGTTTGCCCAAGATGATATGCAAGTAGATTACATCGATCTGCGTTATGACACTGGTATGGCAGTTGGTTGGAAGCCGGTGATAAATGAATTAGAAAAACAAAAAGAGCAAAAAACAAATGCCTAAAGTAGCAGAAAGAAATTTAGTTGTTGGCTTAGATATCGGTACCTCGAAAATTGTTGCCGTTGTTGGCGAGATAACACCTGATAATGAACTAAGCGTTATTGGTGTAGGCCACCATGCTGCTCGTGGTATGGATAAAGGTGGGGTTAATGATCTCAACTTAGTGATCCAATCAATTCAAAGAGCGGTAAATGAAGCTGAGTTGATGGCTGATTGCCAAATAGGTTCAGTGTATTTAGGTATTTCAGGTAAGCATATCAGTTGTCAAAATGAAAATGGCATGGTGCCAATTAATGACAATGAAGTAATTCAAGAAGATGTGGAAAATGTAATACACACAGCACGTTCGGTACCTATGTCGGCAGAGCGCCGTATGCTGCATGTATTACCACAAGAATATAGCGTAGATGTACAAGACGGCATTAAAAGCCCAATTGGCATGTCTGGCGTGCGTTTAGAAGCAAAAGTTCATATTGTTACTTGTGCTAATGATATGGCAAAAAACATTGTTAAGTGTGTTGAGCGTTGTGAGCTTAATGCCGATCAGTTAATTTTCTCTGCACTGGCGTCAAGCTATGCAGTGTTAACCGATGATGAAAAAGAATTAGGTGTGTGTGTCGTTGATATGGGCGCAGGCACGATGGATATTTCAATCTTTACTGGTGGCGCTTTGCGTCATAGTTCGGTTATCCCTGTTGGTGGTAACCAAGTAACTAGCGATATCGCTAAGATTTTCCGCACACCATTGAGTCATGCCGAAGATATTAAAGTGCAGTACGCCTGTGCGCTTCGCCAAATGGTGAGTATGGAAGAAAATATTGAAGTACCAAGTGTTGGTGGTCGACCGGCGAGAAGTATGTCGCGTCATACTTTAGCAGAAGTAGTTGAACCTCGTTATCACGAATTATTTGAATTGATCCAAGAAGAAATTAAAGAAAGTGGTTTAGAAGACCAAATAGCGGCAGGTATTGTGTTAACTGGCGGTACGTCAAAAATGGAAGGTGTTACTGAGTTTGCTGAAGAAGTATTTCAAATGCCAGTACGCGTAGGTTGTCCATTAAACATTAAAGGTTTAACCGATTACGTTAACGACCCAAGCTACAGCACAGTAATTGGCTTACTACATTATGGCACACAAGCCAGTAGCCAAGGTGCAACAGATGCAAACACAGGTGAAAGCGTAGTAAGCATGCTTACTCGTTTAAAAAACTGGTTTAAAGGCGAATTTTAACCAGCTTAGGATAAAGCTGGTGATAAAAATAATATTAAAAATTTTTTTTGGTGGAACAAAAAATAAAAACGGAGAGTAAAATTATGTTTGAATTAATGGAAGACCACAACGAAGAAGCGGTCATCAAAGTTATCGGTGTTGGTGGTGGTGGCGGTAACGCTGTCGAGCACATGGTTTCACAAACTATTGAGGGTGTGGAATTTATAACGGCTAATACCGATTCACAGGCATTACGTAATTCATCGGCAACGGTAACGTTGCAAATGGGTGCTGACGTAACCAAAGGCCTTGGTGCTGGCGCGAACCCTGAAATTGGACGCAAAAGTGCTGAAGAAGATAGAGAGACGATTCGTCAAACTCTACAAGGCTCAGATATGATCTTTATTGCTGCCGGTATGGGCGGTGGTACAGGTACTGGTGCTGCACCTGTGGTTGCCGAAATTGCTAAAGAAATGGGCATTTTGACCGTTGCTGTCGTAACTAAGCCTTTCCCTTTTGAAGGCAAAAAACGTATGAACTATGCTGATCAAGGTATTGAGTTCTTATCGAATAGTGTTGACTCATTAATCACTATTCCTAATGAGAAGTTACTTAAGGTTTTAGGACCGGGTACAAGCTTATTAGACGCGTTTAAAGCGGCGAACAATGTATTACTTGGCGCCGTTCAAGGTATTGCTGAATTAATTACACGTCCTGGTTTAATCAACGTCGATTTCGCCGATGTTCGTACTGTAATGTCAGAAATGGGCACTGCAATGATGGGCTCTGGCCAAGCATCTGGTGAAGACCGTGCTGAAGAAGCAGCAGAAGCTGCAATTTCTAGCCCGTTACTAGAAGATGTTGATTTAGCGGGTGCTCGCGGTATCTTAGTTAATATTACTGCTGGTATGGATATTTCAATCGATGAGTTTGAAACTGTTGGTAACGCAGTTAAAGCATTTGCTTCAGAAAATGCCACTGTTGTTGTTGGTGCTGTAATTGACCCTGAAATGACAGATGAACTTCGTGTGACTGTTGTTGCAACAGGTATCGGCCAACAAAAACCTGAAATCTCTATCGTACCGCCACTGTACAAACCTGAGCCAATGGTTGTGAATGCATCTTATGCACCATCACCAGAGCCAGAAGTTACTAGTAATACTTATGCGGAAGAAAAGCCGCAACAAAGTGTGGCAACAGAAACTGATTATTTAGATATTCCAGCATTCCTACGAAAGCAAGCTGACTAATTGTCGGTCTGCTTTTGTATTAGCCAGTATTTATTATAAAGGTTAATGCTGTGAGGTGCTTTCTAGTAGCTATATACTGCTAGAAGGAGTGATAGTCAAATTCACTAAACTAAGTGAATATTGTTGACTATAATGAATAATAGTAAGGTAAAGACTTTAAAGCTTAGTTAGGGCAACTTTAATGAAAGATCAGTGTGTTACTGATTTTAATTGAATAAGCAAAAATTGAGCCATAAAGCTTAGCTTTTGACTATAAACGGATATTTTGCTATATTACGCGTCCATTTTTAGTGTTTTTTAAAATGGGTTAGTAAGACGAAAGGTTATTTAAAGGCGAATTATGATTAAACAACGTACGATCAAACAACGCATTTCTGCAACAGGTGTTGGTTTACATAAAGGTGAAAAGGTACAGATTACTCTCCGTCCTGCACCTGCAAACACGGGCATAGTTTTCCGCCGTGTTGACCTCGAGCCAGTTGTTGATATTCAGGCTACGCCTGAAGCTGTCGGTGAAACTACGCTGTGTACTTGTTTGGTTAACGAACAAGGTGTTCAAATTTCCACCGTTGAACATTTACTTGCCGCTGTAGCGGGCCTAGGTATCGACAACTTAGTTGTTGAAGTTGACTCGCCTGAGATCCCAATTATGGATGGCAGTGCTTTACCTTTCGTTTATTTATTGCAATCGGTTGGCGTTGAAGAAGTTAATGCTGCGAAAAAATTCATTCGCATCACTAAAACAATTCGCGTTGAAGAAGGCGATAAGTGGGCAGAATTTAAACCGCATGAAGGTTTTAAAGTTAATTTAGCTATTGAATTTGATCACCCAGTAATTGCCAATACTAGCCAAGCGATGAGTATCGATTTCTCGACGGGTTCTTTTATTAAAGAGATCAGTCGTGCTCGTACTTTTGGTTTCATGAAAGACATTGAATTTTTACGTTCACATAACCTAGCGTTAGGCGGTAGCTTAGAAAATGCAATCGTACTAGATGAATTCAAAATGCTAAATAACGATGAACTTCGTTACGATGATGAATTTGTTAAGCATAAAATATTAGATGCCATCGGTGATTTATACATGGGCGGCGTAAGTATTTTAGGCGAATTAAACGCGTTTAAATCTGGTCATGGCTTAAACAACGTATTATTACGTGAAGTATTTAAGCAAGTTGAAAGTTGGGAATGGGTAACGTATGAAGACGAACGTCCATCACCAATTGCTTACCAAGAAGCAACGTTAGCGTAAACGCACAAAATCTAAATTCAAAAAAAGGAGCTTAAGCTCCTTTTTTAATGCCTAAAAAATTTATAACCCCTATTTATCTCTATTCGCATGCTTAGCCAAACGTAACAGCACAGCTTTCAATCCCGGAGGTGCATTTTCGGCAACATCGTTTATATGTTCTGCCGTTGATTGCGACATATGCTTTAATGGTTTAGTTACCGGCTTTGCAACCGCTCTGCGGTTATTGTATGGATTTACTTTAATTTCTATTTTGCTAAAGATGCCCTGGGTTTGAATTGCTAGTTGTTGTGCTATATTGTTACGTTCAAACTGTAGGCGTTGCCCCCAAACCGGTGAATTTGCTTCAATAATGACTAAATCTTCCCGACAATTTGCTATTAACCAAGCATTTTCTGGTAAATCAGGGCATATTTGTCGTACAATGTCGGTCAGAATTTTTAAGGATTTTGCTTTAGTAGAGAAGTCGGCTATATTACCACTCGCTTTTTTAAGTAAGTCGGTAAGGTCTTCAGGGTCTTTCACTATGCGTTTCATTTGAATGTATTTAACCCTTTAAGTTAAAACTACTAATTACGAAAAAGTATCTATGAGTCTAACACTTTTATACCGCGGACAAAATGTTCGCTTTTCATTAAAGTTAAGTAAACCACGATGGTTAACCATTGTAGTTAGCTTTGCTGTGCTTTCTGGACTCATTATTCATTTCACCTTAAAAACCGACCCTATGCCAGAACATCTGCAAGCCTCGGTGCCACAGCAACAAACATCTAATGCCGCGGATGACTTAACCACAGAACAAATTAACGCGTTAACGATGAAGTTAGCCGATTTACAAAGTAATATTTTACGCTTAAATGCATTAGGCGAACGTTTAGCTGAAGAAGCCGATATTCCCAAAGAAGAATTTAAAATGGCAGAAGAGCCATCATCTGGTGGGCCAATGCAGTCAGCCGCAATTGTTAGCGAATTTAATGCCGCGCAACTGACAAAAGAGATATTTAGCTTAGCAAATTTGATCGATCACAAAGAAAAACAATTAAAAATGCTTGAATCTATCGCACTTGGTCACCACATAGAAAGTAATAGCTATTTATCTGGGCGTCCAATTGGCAAAGGTTGGTTGTCATCATACTATGGTGAACGTAAAGACCCGTTTAATGGTAAACCAGCGATGCACAAAGGTGTAGACTTTGCTGGTAAAGAAGATGCAGACGTTATTGCTACAGGTTCTGGAGTGGTAACTTGGTCTGATGCACGCTATGGATATGGAAATTTAATTGAAATTGATCATGGCACTGGTTATAAAACCAGATATGGGCATAATAAGGCCTTATTAGTAAAAGTGGGTGATGTGGTTAGTAAAGGGCAGGTTATTGCTCTAATGGGTAGTACCGGTCGCTCAACTGGTCCGCATGTACATTACGAAATTCTAAAAGATGATAGACAAATAAATCCAATAAAATACGTTTATCGCAAGTCTAAGAAATAGTACTAACATCCTCTTGTAAAAATTGGTATAACTCACCGATATAATTTTATTAGCCCTTGGGTTAATGTTTTTTTAGCTGAAAAGTTTTTCAGGGAAATGGTTTAAATAAAATGTTTGTAAAAATGATAACTAAGATGTTTGGTAGCCGTAACGATCGTCTACTAAAGGTAATGAACAAAGAAGTAAAAAAAATCCAAGCGTTAGAGCCAACAATTCAAGCGTATAGCGATGATGAGTTAAAAGCTAAAACAGCTGAATTTCAAGAACGTATCAGCAACAATGAAAGCATTGACAGCATTTTACCTGAGGCCTTTGCCGTAGTTCGTGAAGCGTCTTTACGTGTATTTGGTATGCGTCACTTCGATGTGCAAATGATCGGTGGTATGGTTTTACATCAAGGTAAAATCGCCGAAATGCGTACTGGTGAAGGTAAAACTTTAACGGCAACAGTATCTGCATACCTTAATGGTTTATCAGGTAAAGGTGTTCATGTAATCACAGTTAACGACTACCTTGCCAAACGTGATGCTGACTGGGCTCGTCCTTTGTTTGAATTCTTAGGCATGACCGTTGGTTGTAACATTGCCAATATCCCGCAAGAAGAAAAACAAGCTGCATACGCAGCAGACGTTACTTACGGTACTAATAACGAATTTGGTTTCGATTACTTACGTGACAACATGGCGTTTTCTCCACAACAACGCGTTCAACGTCCATTACATTTCGCTATTATCGATGAAGTCGATTCAATCCTAATCGATGAAGCTCGTACGCCATTAGTTATTTCAGGCCAAGCTGAAGATAGCTCTGAACTATACCGCTTAGTTGATTCATTAGTTCCTTTGCTTGAACAACAAGCCGAAGAAGATGAAGAAGGCGTTGAAAGCACAGGTGATTACACCATTGATGAAAAATCTAAACAGGTTTACTTAACTGAGCGTGGTCAAGTACGTGTTGAAGAAATTTTAACTGAACGTGGCATGATCCAACAGGGTGATTCATTATACGCAGCAGGTAACATTGCTTTACTGCACCATGTAATGGCAGCACTTCGCTCACACAAATTATTCCAAAAAGATATCGACTACATCGTTAAAGATGGCGAAATCGTTATCGTTGACGAACACACCGGCCGTACAATGGAAGGTCGTCGTTGGTCTGAAGGCTTACACCAAGCAATTGAAGCTAAAGAAAACGTTAATATTCAAAACGAAAACCAAACGTTAGCATCAATTACATTCCAAAACTTTTTCCGTCTATACGAAAAACTTTCAGGTATGACAGGTACAGCTGATACTGAAGCATTTGAGTTTAATCACATTTATGGTTTAGAAACGGTACTTATTCCTACCAATCGCGACATGATCCGTAAAGACATGGCCGATTTGATCTACTTAACGGCTGAAGAGAAATTCGAAGCAATTATTGAAGACATCAAAGACTGTGTTGAACGTGGACAACCTGTTCTTGTTGGTACTATCAGCATTGAAACTTCTGAATTCTTATCTGATATTTTACGCAAAGCAAAAATTAAGCATAAAGTTCTTAATGCTAAGTTCCATGCTGAAGAAGCAGAGATTGTTGCTAATGCCGGTAGAATGGGCGCAGTAACTATTGCAACTAACATGGCTGGTCGTGGTACCGATATCGTATTGGGCGGTAACTTATCTGCACAAATCGATAAGTTAAAAGATCAAAGCGAAGCAAGCATAGCTAAAGCGACTGAAGCTTGGCAAGAAGAGCACAACAAGGTTCTTGAAGCGGGTGGTTTGCACATTGTCGCTACCGAGCGTCATGAATCACGCCGTATCGATAACCAATTACGTGGTCGTTCAGGCCGTCAAGGTGACCCAGGTTCAACTCGTTTCTATCTTTCAATGGAAGATGGTCTAATGCGTATTTTCGCATCAGAGCGTATTTCAGGCATGATGCGTAAACTAGGCATGGAACATGGCGAAGCTATCGAACATCCTTGGGTTACACGCTCAATTGAAAACGCCCAACGTAAAGTTGAAGGTCGTAACTTCGATATGCGTAAGCAATTACTTGAGTACGATGATGTTGCCAACGATCAACGTAAAGTAATTTACGAGCAACGTAATGAATTACTAGACGAAGGCGATATTGGTGAAACAGTAGCGGCTATTCGTGAAGATGTAATGACTGGCATTGTTGCTTCACATATTCCACCACAATCTTTAGAAGAAATGTGGGATATCCAAGGCCTTGAAGACCAACTTAAAGGTGAACTAACACTAGATTTACCAATTGCTAAGTGGTTAGCTGAAGACGATAAGTTACATGAAGAATCACTACGTGAAAAAATCATGGCTGAAGTTGAAGCTGCATACTCTGCAAAAGAAGAGCAAGTTGGCGCTGACGTATTACGTCAATTTGAAAAAGCAGTAATGCTACAAAGCTTAGATTCGCACTGGAAAGAACATTTAGCGGCAATGGATCACTTACGTCAAGGTATCCACTTACGTGGTTACGCGCAGAAGAATCCGAAGCAAGAATATAAGAAAGAATCTTTCGAGTTATTCTCAGACATGCTTGAAAACTTAAAGTACGATGTTGTTACTGTACTTTCTAAAGTACGTATCCAACAAGAATCAGACGTTGAAGCGGTAGAAGAGCAAAACCGTAAAACTGAAGAAGCACCAAAACAGTTTACTCATGAATCTAGCGGTCAAGCGAGCGAAGAAAATGAGGTAAAACGTGTTGGTCGCAACGAAGTTTGTCCTTGTGGATCAGGTAAAAAATACAAGCAATGTCACGGTAAACTTGCCTAGGCAGCATACCTAACAGCTTCAGTACTTAAACAGCTAGTATCTAAAATTAAAGAGGCCCGATAACAGCAATGTTATCGGGCTTTTTGTTTTGGACATTATTTAAAAATAATAGTTCGTCATTGTGGCGCAGGCCGCAATCTTTTCTTCATTACATAAAATATGTAATTCGTCATTGTGGCGTAGGCCGCAATCTTTTACTCTATCAGCATCAACCATTAGCAATATTCCACACAAAACCCAAATGACTAAAAGAATCCATGTAGCCGTAGGCGTAATATACAAAGACAAGCAATTCTTCCTCACTAAACGCCTCGAAAACGCACACCAAGGCGGTAAATGGGAATTCCCAGGTGGCAAGGTGGAAGATGACGAAACTGTCCACCAAGCGCTGCACAGAGAGCTTAAAGAAGAAATAGCAATAGATACACTAGCCATGCAACCATTAATAGAAATCAGCCACGACTACAGTGATAAACAAGTGTTGTTAGAAGTATTCTTAGTTGATCAATTCCTTGGCGAACCAAGCGCACAAGAAGGACAACAACAAGGCTGGTTTAGTAAAGCAGACTTACTGCAGTTAGATTTCCCTAAAGCGAATATTACCATCTTAGATCAGATCCAACAAAGCGACCTTTAAGCTTTAAATCCTTTAACCTTAAAAAGTTTAGCCTTTTCCATAAAACAAAAATCCGTTACTTCATGGCAAGTAACGGATTTTATTTTAAAACGATTAACGATTAACGCTTACTGGTAAATTTTACCTTGATGCTTTAACCAACCATGCTTGTGTTTATTTTTAGGATCTTTATGAGTCCAATGCACAACACCACCTTTAGAGTTCCATTCATATTCACCATAAAACTCAATTCTGTCACCTTGCTTTAATGAAGTGATCTTAGGTGCTAAGTCAATGTTATGCGCAATTAATAGGGTTTGTTCATTGGATAATTTAACTAAAAAACGTTGATGACGGCTGCCTTTATTATCATCGGCTAAAAGCTTTAACACGCTGCCGTATGCTCGTACTTGGATATCTGATTTTTTCTTTTTAAAAGCATATTCAATTTGGCTAATGCTTGCCGCAGGATCTGATCTATTCGCTTTAACTGAAATGGTTTTAACTTGAATAACTTCAGATGACTGTTTTTCTTGAGTAACAGGTGCAGACGCATCAAAAGCTGCTGCTAATATTTTGTCAGAGCTCTCGTGATCAAAGTCTAATTTAACTACTTCAGTAGTTTCAACTTTTGGTTTATCAGATAGTGGATCAAACTGTAAAAAAGCGATGCCAGCAATAGCGAGAAGTAAAACAGCTAAGATGTTTTTCATGTTAATTATTAGTAATTATTTTTATAATAAATTTATTATGCTTTAGATTGTAGAAATGTGCAATGTTAGCTTTTTTAGCTTAGCTATTAGCCATAATTACAAGCCGACATCTCTTAATTGGTAAGTAAATTAACAGGATACGTGATGTTTTAGATTGTTTTTTATACACATTAATAAATTTAACCTATCAAACAAATTCTTCTCGTTTGTTACTCATAAGTTAATTCGATATCCTGATTTCACTTTCAAACCTCCCCAGAGTTTTTAAAGTATCATTTGGTTATTTTTATAGGGCACCTTTTAGGTGCCCTTTTTTTATCTTTAAAATTGCACGCTAATGGTGCGTTCAGTTTCCAAAAAGTTACATCCACTCTGCTATTTATGCATTAAAGACTTAAAAAACAGTAGGTTAAATGTTGGCTTGTTGTTTGCTTTATTAGGTATGTCTTCATTTCGAGAATTTTATATTTATTATGGCCGTTCAAACACCAATCCGCGGATTACGCTCTTTTTGTATTGCAGCAAAATGTTTAAGCTTTAAACATGCAGCAGGACAACTTTTTCTTACGCCATCTGCCGTTAGTCATCAAATTAAACAATTAGAAGAACAGTTAGGTATTGAACTGTTCAAACGTCAAACTCGCGCGATCGAGCTGACTAATGCCGGTAAACAGTTTTACCAATCGATTCAACCGATTATTTCTGACTTAGAAACAACTATTGCTGACTTTACCAACAGTCAGCAAAACAAAACAATCACCATTACCTTGCCAGAGTTTTTTGCGAGTGAGTTATTTGTACCTAAGCTAAGCGATTGGACTAATGCAAATCCTGAAATTAACTTACAGCTAGAAACCGTGAAATCAGGGATACAAACCCCAAGCACTGCAGACTTATCTGTAGTACTTTCAAATGGCAAACCAAATGGTAGTATTATCACCGATCTATTTCCTGTGCGTTATGTACCTGCTTGTAATAAACGTTTATATCGTAAATGGGCTTCAGAAGGATTTGACGCATTAAAGTCAGTACCTTTGATACTGCATCGTTCACGACCTTGGGCTTGGCATCAATGGGCTGACAAGGCCGACATATTAGATTTTGATCCTAAGCAAATTATTCAGTTTGATAGCATGTTTGGTGTCGCAAGAGCTGCGCAGCAAGGGATGGGCATTGCGCTTATTCCTATGCCGATAAGCCATACTTGGTTTAAAGAGCAATTCTTGGTCCGCTTGTTTGAGGAAGATCTCGTGACCAATGACCGCTACTTCTTATTGGGTCATGACGATATAGAGCATTCACCTGAAATGAAAAAATTTGCTGGTTGGGTGCAAGATACCTTTTGCGATCTTTGGTAGGTTAAGTAGATAAAGTAGGTAAATAAGTAAGTACATATAATATCGGTGAGGCAAACCTCACCCAGAATACAATAAAAGCCCTAGCGTTAAAAAAATTCACTCATTAGGTTTATTTTCATCGTTTGTCAGCTAAGCCGTGGTTATCTAAAGTAAGCGTGTACTCTCAACATGGGTACATATACTTAACTTTATTAAACCAAGGAAATTATTATGTTTACTAAAAAACTAACCCACAAAAAAATCCTAGCCTCGACGTTTATCGCCGCAAGTATAGGTGCCTTTGCTAATTTAACTGCAAGCTTTGCTTCTTTTGCTAGCTTAAACGAAACACCAACACCAAGTTACAGCAACTTAAGTTCAGCATTTAAAATTGCCATTGTTAGACATGCACCAGGCACGGCTGACATTTTAGATGGTAATTACAATGAAAGCCTAACGAGCTTAAATTCGATTAGCAAAAATAGCGATGAAGCATTTGAAAAAGCAATGGGTATATGTGTTGCTAATTTAAAAATGGGTGCCTACGAAATCGCTGAAAAAGCATGTTCTGCAGCTATTATTCATATTGAAGCAAAAGGTGATAATTACAACGACACTCGCTACTTAAAATCAATAGCGTATAGCAACCGCGGTATCGTTAATCACTTTATAGGCAGTAAAGCTGATGCGTTTGCAGATTTTAATACTGCACTTTCGTTTGATGCTAATGATGTTGTAATGGATAACTTGAAGGCCTTGAATATTGCAATATTAAAGGAAGAACTGAAGTCGTCTACAACAGCGATGAATCATTAACTATACAAGTTGAGTATATAGGAGGACAGATCATGGAAAATCTATATCCAAGAAAAAACAATAAAGGAAAGCAGCAACGACAGCAAAATTAAAAGGACAGTAAAATGTTAAAATCAAACATAAAAGGTGTAATTCTAAACCAAGAATTACACCTTTTTTATACTTATTTAGAAACTAGCAAACTATAATTTACTTAGGTAGAATTTTACTTAGGCTCAACGAAAAATTTATTATGTTGAATAAACTCATCTTCTAGCGCATCAAGCATCTCTTCAGTAAACGGCTGGTCACTCGGAACTGGTTGAGAAATTTTATGGCCTTCATCAGCCCACTCACCAAGATCAATTAACTGACAACGTTTTGAACAAAACGGGCGAAACTCGGCTTCGCTGTTCCAAACAACTTCAGTTTTACAAGTAGGGCAATTAACAATAGTGGTCATCTTTATTTCCAGATTCAAATCAATATGGGGTATTATGTATAAAAATAATTATAACAACAATATGGACTGTTAAGTGCAATTAATCTCACCTAATCTTATAAAACTAATCCTTTTAGCCTATACCTGTATAGGAATGCATGTTGCATTATATTCGCCAGTAGGTGCCGGCTTATATTATGCTTTTAATATGATTAGTTGGGTTTTTATTTCGATTTTCATCGGTTTTGGATTTTGGAATTTAAGTCAATCGCATAAATTCTATTTTACTAAATTACAGTATTGGGTCATTGCTGGTGTGGTTATGCTATCTATCCCTATGTTTTATCCACATGCAGACGTTTTTAATGCCTTTCCTCGCTTTATTGGCTTAATTGTAGGGCTATTATTTTTAGTTTCTCTATATCAGCTTAAACTCAATTTTGAAGACCGAATTGATTTCCTATATATCTTGTTGATTGGTATATCGTTGCAAGCATTACTCGGCTTATGCCAGTTTTTTGTGTTTGATTTAGCTAGTTGGAAAGGTTCAACCTACGAACTACTAAACAACAGACCATCAGGTGTTTTTAGGCAGCCAAATGTTATGGCAAGTTTAATGGCATCAGGTGTAGTACTTTCCTTGGTATTAACATATTTTAAAAATGGTAATACTACATTTCATAAGTTTAAAAATATCATTTTATATTTTTGTTTATTCTCCTGCTCATTATTACTTGTGTTATTGCAATCTAAGACCGGCTATTTAGGTTTAATAATCGCGTCTTTATTATTTGTACCGATATTTTTTAAACAATTCAGTAAGTTCAAATTCCCATTGTTTACTATCGGTTTAGCCATATTACTTGGTGTTCTAAGTATGATCTTCATACAAGAGATCGATAGAGGTGAAAATTTGTATAGTGATAACGGGGTAAGAACAGACATTATTTCAACATCCTATATTATGTTTAAAGAAAAGCCTATTAAGGGGTTTGGTTACGGTAAGTTTGAACGTAATTATTTAGAATCTCATCGTACACAAATGCAATTAAACCTTGAGTTAAAAAATCCAGTATCCAACTTAGGGCATCCGCATAACGAAGTATTGCTGTGGGGCGTTGAAGGGGGGATTGTTGGTCTTACTGGCGTAGTTCTAATAGGTTTGGGTTTTTTATTAACCCTATCAGGTAGATTTACTGTCGAAAAATTAGCTCTGATGGCATTAATTACACCATTACTATTACATACGCAAACAGAGTTGCCATTTTATCTATCTACCATTCATTGGCTATATTTCCTGGCCTTTATTTGGTTTATTGATCAGCAGGTTTCTGAAGTTAAAACATACCAAGCTCGTAGCTATTTGTTAGCTCGCTGTTTTGCGCTAATAGTACCTTTGATCACCATACCATTTATGCTGTCTGGGCTGCATACGTCAAAAATGCTGTCTAATTTTGCTAAGAGTAATTATGAGGATAACTCCTATTTAAACTCTATAGTAAATCATATGATTTGGAATGATTATCTACAGGAATTCTACAATAATAGTCGCTTTTATGAAGGTCTTGCTAACTCGAATAAACAGATGTTATTGGATTACATTGGTTGGGGAGCTGAATATGTTGAGTCCACTCCAAGGTTACACTTATTTGAGAATATTATTCTTGCTATAAACGCTGTTGAAACACAAGGCGTTACCATAGATGCTAAATTTAAAGAAAAAATATTGAATGATGCTAAGTTCTTATACCCACAAAAGGAGCAATGGGGTGTTATGGAAGACGCAATTAAATTAATGAATCGAAGTAACTAGTCTCTAGTAGCTGGTATCTAGTTATCAGCACTTAGCTAATTTAAATTTAACGGTTTCGCTTATGTATTGTTGTCCTTTATCTGGGCACAATCGCATAAAGCGAATCGAGTAACGGTATTTATTACCACTGACACTTGGGAAATAATCAGCAGCTTCATCTAATCTCATTCTTAGTAACATTAAACCTTCGCCACTGTCTTGGTAAAAGCTATTGCCAGCTTCAATATCTTCAAATGCGGCACGTTGACGAATAAATTTTAATATCAGGGTTAAAGATTGTTCAACGGTGGCAAGCGATCCTAGCCATCGGTCTATGTCTTGTTGAATAAATATTGGTGGTTGGTTTAGCCAAAATGCCAGAGCAGGTAAATCAAAGCCGCAGTAAGCACCTTGTAAGGTAAAACGCTTGCGCATACTGTCTAAAAACTTATCGTCTTTCAATGTTGACCATAATGGTCTCTTAGAACGTAAGCTAGTGGTAAGGCTTTTCGATTGTTCAAGATTAAGATCTAAGGCTTTGGTGTTTACTTGCGGAGATTTAGACCAAACAATAAGGTTTTGTTCTAATTTTTCTAAATCTTTAATTACGTCGCCACGAACATCTGTTCTATCTAATGTATCAAGAACAGCAAATAGCGCGTTGAAAAATAAGGTGTGACCAGAGCTGAATTCTTGAGCAAGGCAGGAACGAGCTTGAACAAATAATTGCTCAAGTTTCAAATAGTTTCGGATCCGCTCATTTAGCGGATGCTCATAAAGAATATCAGTCATTTAATTATAATTATTGTTTGATTTTAATGCGTTAACACAATCATATTACCCATAGATGAATCTAAAGGCTAATATTATTTTTAATTGAACATTTTCGAATTAAAATCCAAACCTAAAACAAAAGACAATTCAATAACCAAAAGCACAATTACTTACTTTTCAATAACTAGCTTTAAAAACTCGCGATGCAGTAATTCAATTTGATTTTTTAACTCATCTACACTGCAATCATCGTTGTTAATAATAAAGTCAGCATGCGCTAAACGAGTATCTCTATCGACTTGTGAATCTAGTATCTTTTGTACTTGTTCAGTGGTGTTGTTATCACGCGTTGTTGTACGGGAAATTTGGGTTTCAGGCTTTACATCTACCACTAAAACCTTATCAACTGCTTTATGAATGCTGTTTTCAATCAATAGCGGTGCCACCAAAAAACAATAAGAGCTTTTTGCTTGTAAGCACTGCTCATTCATAGCTTCGCGGATAAGCGGGTGCAATAATGAATTTAACCACTGTTTATCATCGGGGCTAGAAAATATTCTATCGCGAAGTTTACCGCGGTCTAAATTACCATCTGATAAAATAAATTCGCTACCAAAATATTCTGCGATTTGTTTTAATGCTGGAGTACCTGGTTTAACTACTTCACGGGCAACAACATCAGCATCGATAATATCAATGTCATATTCTGCAAAGATATCAGCAACGGTTGTTTTACCGCTACCAATACCACCTGTTAAACCGATTATTAATTTAGACATAACACTTCTTTATTACTAAAACTATTTTGTCATTGTGGCGTAGGCCGCAATCTTATTCTTGTAAGATACTGACCTTCGTCAGCATGACGCGAGGGAGTTCTATAGCGTTGAATGCGTAGCTAAACCAACATACCCAAGTACCACTGCCAAATGCCATCGCCCCATAAGGCAGTAATCCAACCAGCAATCGCTAAATAAGGACCAAATGGAATAGGCTTAGAACCTTCATGGTTCTTAAATACCATCAAGCTAATACCAATAACAGCGCCAACAAGTGAAGCCATTAAAATTAATACAGGTAATAATTCCCAGCCAAACCAAGCACCGAATACGGCAAATAACTTAAAGTCACCATAACCCATGCCTTCTTTGCCGGTTATTAACTTAAATAACCAGAAAATAGACCATAAGCTTAAATAGCCAACCATAGCTCCAATAACTGCTTGCTCAATACCTACAAATAAACCATTAAGGTTTAATAGCAGCCCAAGCCAAACAAGAGGTAAGGTGATTTGATCTGGTAAAATCATTTTATCGAAATCGATCATGGTCAAAGTGATTAAAGACCAAGTAAGGAACAGCATAAATAGTGTTTGTATAGAAACACCATAATGCATAGCAATTGCTAGGGATAAAACACCTGAAACGGTTTCAATTATAGGGTAACGAACAGATATCGGGTTCTTACAGTTTGAACACTTACCTTTTAAAAGTAACCAAGATAATAGCGGGATATTTTCAATAACCTTTATTTTATGACCGCATTTAGGGCAAGTAGATGCAGGCTTAGATAATGTTAATATCTCTGGCTCAGTTGACTCCTTATCCTTCTTTTTATCCGTTGGCTTTAATTCATCGACTAAAAGCTCACGACATTCACAAAACCACTCATTTTCCATGATTTTAGGTAAACGAAAAATAACTACATTTAAAAAGCTGCCTACAATAAGGCCTAGAATTGTGACCGTAACAAAAAAGCTAAGTGGGGAGTACTCAAACAGAGCAATAACATCTGAAAACACGAAAATGACCTTATTATAAAAAGTTAGCCAAACTACCTTATGCAGATAAGTTAGACTAACTTTATTTATTCATCCTGAATTTATTTCAGGACCTTTAAGTTGAATGAATTTTTGTTAGAAAGTGTTATTAGTATTTATATAACAGCACCAATTTGGAAGATAGGTAAGTACATAGCAATAATCAAACCACCTATCACTACGCCTAATACTGCCATAATCATCGGCTCTAATAATGCAGTTAAATTATCAACAGCATCATCAACTTCTTGCTCGTAAATTGTTGCTACTTTAGCTAGCATATCATCTAAAGCACCAGACTCTTCACCAATAGAAACCATTTGAATGACCATGTCAGGAAAGATAGATACATTTCTCATTGCTAAGTTCATTTGCATACCGGATGTAACTTCACTACGTATTTCATTTATTCCATCACGATAAACTGCATTACCAGAAGCGCCTGCTGCCGATGATAGAGCATCAACAAGAGGAACACCTGCTGCAAATGTTGTAGACAATGTTCTTGCAAATCGAGCTACGGCAGCTTTATCTAAAATCATTCCAATGATTGGTAATTTTATTATGATCGTATCCACTTTATCACGAAATGTTTGGCTTTTCAGGTGGGCTTGCTTATAAGCCTTGCCAATAATAAATATGGCAGCTAAAACTACCCACCAATAAGCAACCATAATATCGGAAAGCCCAACAACCATTAAAGTAAATGCTGGAAGCTCGGCATCAAAGTTGGCAAAAACATCAACAAAGACAGGAACTACAAAGATTAATAAAATTGCTGTGACCACTGCGGCTATAACCAATACCGCAATTGGGTAAGTCATCGCTTTTTTAATTTTAGCTTTTAGTAATTCCGCTTTTTCTTTATATAAAGCTATTCTGTCAAAAATGGTTTCTAATGCACCTGATTGCTCACCCGATTCAACTAAATCGCAGTACAAGTCATCAAAAAATTTAGGGTGTTCTCGTAAGCATTCAGATAATGGTAAGCCTGATTGCACTTTATTGCCTATATCACTTAATAATTTTCGCATATTACCATTTGGGTTACCTTTACCAATCATTTCTATGGTTTGTACAAGAGGGACGCCTGCTGTTAACATAGTTGCTATTTGCCTGGTTACCACAGCAATGTCCATTGGTTTGATTGCTTTATCACCACCCATTCCAAATAATGCTTTCGGTTTCTTTTTGGTTTTTAAGGGGGTAATACCCTGTTTTCTTAACTGGGCTTTTAGCTCCATAAGATTTACAGCAGATAATTCACCTTTTATTTTTTTACCTTTACGATTCATTCCTTCCCAGAGAAATAACTCTAAAGGTTTTGGTTGAACCATTTTCTGATGAGCATTGGTTATTGCCATGTTAATTCCTTTAAAAATCTATATTTTTTCTTAAGCTGTAACACGACTTACTTCAGATAAACTAGTAACACCGGTTTTTGCTTTTATTAATGCTGACTGTCGCAAATTATTATAGCCTTCACTTTGCGCTTGTTTTGCTATATCTAATGAATTACCGCCTTCCATGATAATGCTGGCAGTAGCAGGGCTAATTTTCATTACTTCATATATACCTACACGGCCTTTGTAACCTTTAGTACATTCATCGCAGCCGACTGGTTTGAATATTTTTAAATCTTTCACCTCGGAAGGTTCAAAACCAAATTCAATAAGAGCATGCTCTGTTATATCATCTTCTATTTTACAATGGTTACATAAACGACGTGCTAAACGTTGAGCAATTATGAGAGATACTGAACTTGCTACGTTGTATGAAGGCACTCCCATATTTAATAGACGAGTTAATGTTTCGGCTGCAGAGTTCGTATGTAAAGTTGATAATACTAAATGGCCAGTTTGCGCTGCCTTTATTGCAATTTCTGCTGTTTCTAAATCTCGAATTTCACCGACCATTACAATATCAGGATCTTGTCGTAAGAATGATTTAAGCGCACTTGCAAAATCTAAACCAGCTTTATTATTAATTTG
>JAQWHD010000036.1 GCA_029237915.1 Thalassotalea sp.
GTATTTGTTCTGGATTAAGCGTTAAATTATTCATAGTCTCTCTTTCTTTATTAGGATTATTTTTTGGTCGAAACAATCTTAATTAAATTAGGAGAGACTTTTCATTTTGTCTAGTTAGACACACTTTAGTGGGACGGTATGAAATTTTAATAATTTCATTTGCTCTACTACTCAAAAAATTAATGAAATGCGAGCTTAACTCAAAGGGGTTATAAAAACAGCAAAAATCACGTACGAATATACAAAAAAAGCAAACCTATGATGGTTTGCTTTCTACTATGAATGACCTTGGGTTATTAGCAAGGTATTACTTGAGCATCAATACCGAATAGTCTAAATCGAGTACCACATCACTGTGGTACTTTTTTCGGCCGCCATCTTGTGTATATAAATAATCCATATTCTCAGGGTTATTATTCTTAAAACCCAACATCTCTATACGCACAATAGCTAAGTCGTTACGACCTGCAACATCACTAATGTCTTTAATGGTGCTTTGACTATATATGGTATCGCCGGCGAATGATGGGTTACAGTGACTACCACCATGAATGGCACTAAGCCAAACACTATTGCCTAAACCGTTATAGCTAAGTGCACGACACAGTGAAATTATATGACCACCATAAACTAAGCGCTTGCCGTGTTTAGAATCATCCATCATATGTTGGTCAAAATGCACGCGCGCATTGTTTTGGTAAAGTCTTGTTGCTAATGAGTGATCCGAGTCATTAATGGTAATGCCATCACGATGGAATAAACTGTCACCAACATTAAAATCACCTGCTTTACGCTGATTATCGCTGTATGAATCTTGCCATTGCTCTAAATTAAGCTGGCTCGGAATTGCCTGCTCAGAAGTGCTAACTTCAGCGTGAAGATTTGGTAGCTGATTAATGCCTGTAGGTTCAGCACCTGCTTGCTTGTGTACCATTACCCAACGTTTAAAGCTAAGCACAAGTTCGTCATCTTGATTAGTTGCAGTAGATCGCACATAAACAACGCCGGTTTTACCGTTGGAATTTTCTTTTAAGCCAATAACTTCACTCGTTACTGCAATGGTATCGCCTGCAAAACAAGGATGTAAAAATTTAATTTCGGCATAGCCAAGGTTTGCTACCGCATTAAGCGATACGTCATTTACGGTTTTACCAAAGGCAATATGAAACAATAAAAAATTATCTACTGGCATTTGCTTAAACCCAGCCGAATTAGCTACCGTTGTTGCACAGTGCATTGCAAAGCGAGAACCAGTGAGCGCAGTGTACAAAGTACAATCTGCTTCAGTAATGGTTCTAGGTACGCCATGAACTAGTGTTTGGCCGATAATAAAATCGTCAAAAAATAATCCTGTTGGTGTCGGTAGGTAATTGTTGTTTTGCATAAATACTCTTTTACTAAACTTTCTTTAATGAAACCCTCTTTATTTAAGAGGGTAACTTATTGCTTTTATTTACGACTAACCTAATAACTCGCCTTGGCCAATCTCATTAACTTTATCAAATAAACAAATTACTCGACTAGCCCATTGCTCAAGGCATGGTTCAATTAACCGGTCATCAATAACAGCGACACTTTGGCCTTCAGATTTAGCAATTTCCATGGCATCGATAATCGCCTTGGCTTTGCGTACATCTTCACCTTTAGGTGTTAATGCATCATTAGTATAGGTTAGCTGTACTGGGTGAATAACTGCTTTGCCATCAAAACCTAGATCACGTGCTTGGCGACAGCTAAACTCACAAGCTTCAACGTCTTTAAGGTTAAAGTGTGGGCCATCCATAATGCTTTTATGATGAGCGCGAGCTGCTAGTAAGCACATAGATAAATAGGTAAGTAAACCTTGTCTGTCTAATGTCATATTAATGCGCAAAGAATTGGCTAAGTCGGTAGTACCCATAACTATAGTAGTTAGACGGTCACTGCTGGCGGCAATTTCTTCAGAGCGTAAAACACCAAGCGGCGATTCAATATTAGCCATAACTGATTTTGCTTCACCACCGGCATTATCTAAAGCAATAATAGCTAGTTTAAGCTCTTCACCACTTTCAATGTTAGGAAACAAAACGCCATCAATATCAAGCTCTGCAATTGCGGCTAAATCATCTAGACCCCAAGGTGAATTGAGTTTATTTACACGAACAATTCTTTCAGAATAACCAAAGTCGCTATTAGATAAAGCTTCTACAAGTAGCTTGCGAGCTTCTGCTTTTCTACTTGGAGGTACCGATTCTTGTAAATCAAAAATAATGGTATCAGCATTAAGCGTACGTGACTTTTCAATGTATTTGTTCTTATGAGCAGGAACATATAATGCACTGCGTCTTGGTCGATAATTTGTATCTTCATTACATGGCGTTTCATTATAAGACATCGTTATGCTCCTTCAGTGGCTAGTCGTTGTTCGGCTAATTCAGCCAACATTTGTTTACGTAATACTTTGCCATTTTTAGTGCGCGGGAAGTCATCATAAAAATGCACAATTTTAGGTGCTTTGTATTTAGCTAAATGTTCACCACCAAATGCGAGGATCTCTTCTTCGGTTGTGGTAGCTCCCGGTGTTAAAATAATACAAGCGCTGACTAGTATTTTGTCTTTACCTAGTTCTTCACCTAAAGCAACACAATCGGCAACATCAGGATGAGTTTTTACTACGCGTTCAATTTCATGAGGCGATACACGGTAACCAAAGGTATTGATAATGTCGTCTTTACGGCCAACAAACCAAATATAACCATCTTCATCAATACGGGCATAATCACCAGTATAGAAGTAACCGCTATGACGGGCTTTGGCTGTTTCTTCTGGTAATTGCCAGTAATTTAAAAATAACCCTGGATCATCTTCAGAAATAGCGATCATGCCTTCTTCACCTGCTACTGCTGGCTTGTTTTCTTCATTAAGTAAAACCACACCGTGACCTGGTTGGATAAAACCAGCTGCGCCTGGGCGAATTGGTTGTTGTTTGTTTTGCGAAATATAATAAGAAAATTCTGACATACCTATAGCTTCATAAACGTCCATGCCGAAACGGTCGTTCCAAGCGTGTAACATTTCATCAGATAAGTGCTCACCGGCACTCATGCAATGACGAAGCGATGGTACGTCAGCGCCACTAAATTCAGTCTTTTGAATAATTTGCCGATAAATTGTTGGTACACCAATAAAGATGGTGCAGTCATGTTTGGCGATCAGCTTTGGCCAAGTTGAAGCATCGTTTGCCCCTTCATGCACAATAACTGTGTGACCATGAAATAATGGGTCCATTAACGCTGAGCCTAAAACATAGGTCCAGTTAAATTTACCCGAATGCATTATGCGGTCGCCTTCTTTAAAGTCGAACCAAAACTTACTGGCAGGTAAGCGCCCAATTAGCGATCTATGTGCGTGCAAAACACCTTTTGGGTAGCCAGTTGTACCTGAGGTATAAACTAGATACGCTGGCGCATTTACGCTACAATTCACAATCGAATCATCATTCGGACTATCATTTAACAGTGCATCTAAATCTAATACTTTTACGTTCAGCGACTCGTCAAGCTCTGGCATTTCACCAGCACCTGATAATAATACTGCAGTAAGTTGAGTATCTTCCGATAAAATTGATTTCAGCTCTGGCCACATAGATTTAGCGGTAACTAATACTTTTGCACCAGAGTCTTTAGCTAAATAAGCCACCTCAGGAGCAGAAAGTAAGGTTGAAGTTGGTACCGCAATTGCACCTTGTTTCAAACAGCCAAAAAAACTTACCGGATAATCAACCGAGTTAGGTAAACGAATTAATACTCTATCATCACTACTTAGTCCTAGCTCTTTTAGTGTATAGACAAAACGACCGCTGAGAGTATCAAGTTGTGAATAGCTTAACTCCGTTGTACCTTGCTTATCATCTTCAATAATAAGGGCAATATTACTGCCTTTACCTTGTTCAACATGCTGGCGCACACAAGCATAAGCAATGTTAAAGTTTTCAGGAATAGTCCACTTCCAGCCGTTAGCTGTTTGGTTTAAAAGGTCATTAAATTTAATCATTATATGCGTCCATATGGCCAGTTTTCACGAATAACGTTGATCGGTAGTTTCTTCAGAACATCGATAGCAAATTGTTTGTCTTTTGCATCAAGAGATTTTAATGCGTACGCTCGAAGCAGTGTTTGTAGCGCTTTACCAAACATAGGAGGGTCGAGCATTTCCCCTTCAAATTTAATTGCACCGCCTAGAAGTGCATCGGCATCAATGGCCATTTGCAGAATGTTGACGTTACGCTGAATTTCTTTTGGTGATGGCGTAAATGCCACCTTACATAAATGAATATGGTATGGGTGAATAAGCTGTTTACCGGTTAAGCCCATCTGTGTTTCAACTACAGCATGGCCGTGGACAACATGCGATTCATGATCGCCATGTAAATCTAACCAGCGACGTACATCATCAGGCTCGATGAAGTTTTCAGGCATACCGCGTTCGTTAATAAGCACTTCAACGCCACCAATAACACCTTTACCAGCGATCCTTGCTTCTAACAGCAACATACGTAAGTAGGTAAGCAATTCTTCAATCCAACCTTCAGGGGTTAAATGAATCGCCATTGCTTTAGAAAAATCGTGAATACCAAAAACTACATGCTTAACCGCCGGAAAGGCCATTAGCTCAGCAGCAATTTTTAAAGAGCGTGGATGTTCGATAATTGGCTGAATTTCAATGTTCGGGTTTACCCCTAATAGCCAAGCTGATAAATCACGAATTTCAGCTGCTCCATACATTTCACCAGCTTTCGCCAATACAATCACATCGATGTGCTCAGCTACCTGCATGATCATTTTTAAATCTTTTTCGTACTCATCGGTTCTAAACGGATTTATACGTAAAGCAATTTGAAAATCACGGTCGGGAAATTTAGGTAATTCTTTTAGTAATAGCTCGCGACTCATTTCTTTTTGTCGACAACCATCTTCTAAATCAAATAATAAAGTGTGAGCAGGGCAGTTATGCGCATGTTTACGCATACGAGCTGTTGCTTCTTCCATGGTTTCATACTCACCATTTTTAGGTGAATATTTGACAGGAGGGTAATACAATTGAATGCCTGGCCAAAAACCGCCAAGTACATCTTCTTCGTTTACATGATCTAAGAACTCATTATGATAGTTCATATTTTCCCCTGTTTTAGTTAAGCAATAACATATTTTTTAAAATCGGATTGTTCATTTTTTGTTATTAAAATGAAAGCTTACATATATAATTACATCATTAGAGTAATTATTTCAAACATTTGTTTCAAATAATGTTTGAATTTTTTTTAACATAAGGTTAGGGTTAGTTATAACAAGTTGTTTACACCCCGGCTGTCACCAAGGTAACAGCCAACTTTATATAACTTTGCTAAGTTTAAGTTATAAACTGAATTGATTGTCTTGTAACTAGGCAATTAGTCTTATACTTGTTACTCGGTGTTTTGAAATGAGAGCTAAGCTTGTTAGCTTTTGGTTAACATCGTTAAGGGTGCAAATACAGAGTGTCTTCTAGTTAATTAGTCGTACGTCAGCTAAAAGGTTGTTGACATAATTACAAGCATTCTGTAATAAAGTTACATACGTTATATGAATATATAAATTTACTATTTTTGTCTTGAAGGAGATTTACCATGTCTGCAGCTGTTCACCCTAACGTCGCATTGTTCGATGCTGAAAAGCCGTTTCCAGTTATCCCAAGTTGTGAACATTTTGCCGGCTCAGAAAAACTGATCCTTAAAGCGATGGAGATGCAGGATAAAATTGGTCCTGTATTTGATATTACCTGTGATTGTGAAGATGGTGCGGCAGCCGGCTCTGAAAAAGAGCATGCAGAAATGGTCGGACGCATTATTGGTAGCGATGCCAATGTGCACAATATGATGGGCGTACGTATACACGATCCATCTCATCCGCATTGGAAAAAAGACGTAGATATCTTAATCCCTGCTTGTGGTGAAAAAGTGGCTTACATAACTTTGCCAAAATGTACCGAGGCGAGCCAAATTAAAGAAATGGTTACTTACATTCAAAACTCGGCAAAATTTAGTGGCATTGAACGCGAAATTCCAATTCATGTACTTATTGAAACGCACGGTGCGTTACGTGATGTATGGGAACTAGCGGCAACACCTTGGGTACAAGTACTTGATTTTGGCATGATGGATTTTGTCTCTGGTCATTACGGCGCAATTCCGGCATCGGCTATGCGTAGCCCTGGCCAGTTTGATCATGAATTACTAAGACGCGCCAAAACTGAAATGGTTGCAGCAGCCCTAGCTAATGGTGTTATTCCTTGTCACAACGTAACCCTTGATTTGAAAAATAGTCAACAAACCACCGATGATGCAACTCGTGCTCGTACCGAGTTTGGCTTTATGCGTATGTGGAGTATTTATCCAACACAAATTAACGCTATTGTTGATGCGATGAAACCTAACTATGAAGAAGTTGAAGACGCGGATGCAATTTTATTAGCTGCACAAACTGCCGATTGGGGACCAATTCAACATAAAGGTGAATTGCACGACAGAGCAACATATCGCTACTTCTGGGAATTGCTACAACGTGCCCATGTAAGTGGTATCGCTATTAGTGATCAAGCTAAAGCCGCATTCTTTAGCGAATAACAGATTTTTTAAAAGCTCTTGCACCAACCAATTGCTAAAAGCTTTTTCGGTCAAAGTTACCTATAGTTAACTTTGACCGTTTTTTTTGGCAAAATTAACTTCAGTTAATTAGTTTTCAACCGTTTTATTACTTTCCCAAGGACTACACTTTGAATCAATACCCAAGCACCAATAAAGGCTTCTCTCTTAATTTGATTGACGATATGGATGCGCCATTATCTGATCGCATTTCTTTATTGGAAAAACCGCTACCTAAATTAAAGCCTGGGCAAGTATTAGTTAAAATGTTGGCTGCGCCTATTAATCCTTCCGATCTAGTTTATTTAATGGGTAAATATGGCTTACCGCCAGTTGACGGCGCTTTTGTTGGTTTTGAAGGGTGTGGCATAGTCGTAAGTGCCAACGCGGGCTTATATGGTAAATGGTTAATCGGTAAGCGCGTGGCAATTTCAGCCCAACCTGGCGGTGATGGTGTGTGGGCAGAATATGCCATAACCAAAGCTAACTATTGTTTACCCGTTCGAAAAGATATTAGCGATGTGCAAGCATCGACCATTATCGTAAACCCTTGCACTTCGGTTTGCTTAATTGAACGAGCGATTGAATTAGGTGCAAAAGCGGTTGTAATAAATGCGGCAGCAAGCCAAGTAGGTAAAGGTGTTATTCGTTATGCAAAAATGCGTAATGTTAAAACCATTGCGACTGTGCGCTCAAACGCCAATGTCGAAATATTAGAAAAACTAGGCGCAGATAAAGTGCTAGTGAGTACTGATAACGAATACAAAGTTGAGTTGAAAGAAGTCTGTAAAAGGTTTCAGGCAACTGTATTACTCGATGCCGTTGCTGATATAGATACGCCAACGGTAATGTCGTGTATGCCTAACAAATCTACCGCCATTGTTTATGGCCGTTTAACTGAAACTCATGATCCGATCGGTGGCCAATTTTCAGTAGGCGATGTGATTTTTAAACAACACAAAGTGGAAGGTTTTTGGCTAGCTACATACATAGGTAATGCCAAACCTTGGCAGGTATTAAGCTTAAGTAAGAAAGTACAAAAGTTATTTGCTGACGGTGTATTTCAAACAGACATTTACGGCGAATTTAACTTTGCTGAATTTCCAAAAGCTCTTGAGCACTATGCCCTTCATAAAAGTGATGGCAAGGTCATCTTAATGCCTAACTCTTAATTACAGAGTTTAGGTTAACTACTTAATTTTAATAAATAAAGGGGCAATTAGCCCCTTTGAATTATTTAGAACTATGTGAATATAATTATTTATTACGACCTAGCCACGCGATTATAAATGCCAACACAAATGGCACAATTCGCTCTAAGTAATCCCCTGGAGGCGATGGAAATAAACTTAAAATTACCGATAAGAAAAAGCCTACAAAAATCGCTGCAAAGGCATATTTACCAGCAACTGATTTACTCATCACTTTAACAATCAATAATGGGCCAAACGCTGCCCCCAAAGCGTTCCATGCAAACAACACTCGTGAAAAAATATCTTCTGGTGCATACAGTGCTATAAGCATAGAAATAACACACATCACCACAACCGTTAAGCGTGAATAGAGCAAGCTATTGTTATTATTTTTATTCTCCGCTACATCATAAGACACTGCTGATGCAGACACTAATAATTGGCTATCTGCAGTAGACATAATCGCTGATAAAATAGCCGCAATGATCACCCCTGCAACTACCGGTGGAAATAATTGGTTGGTGACTTCGAGCAAGGCTTGTTCGTTATTTGCTACTGGCTCAAGTAATACTTTCGCGGCCCAGCCAACAATCAACATTCCAGTGATCACTATAGCAGCCCAAGCCACGGCAATTAATTTTGCCTGTTGTACTGATTTTTCATCACGCAGTGCCATCATGCGATTAACTACATGCGGTTGCCCAGGATTCCCTAGTCCTATGGCGAGGAGTCCAAACACGAATGCTAAGGCAACAAAGCCAGTATGTTCACCAGCTAAACTCATCTGTGATTCACTATAAACAACATGCATTTGTTGCCACAACTCAGATGGTCCACCAATAGCAAATAGAGCCGCAATTGGTAACACTAAAGCCGCTAATACCATTAAAGCACCTTGTAAGGTATCGGTTATGCTCACTGCCCAAAAACCACCAAGCAATGTGTATATCAGTATGATGGTTGTGCCCAGTAATATGCTGCTTTCCATTGAAACATCAAAGGTACTGGCAAAGGTTGTGCCTGCTGCTTGAAACTGCGCGGCAACATAAAAGGTGAAAGCAACTACGATACATAGCGAACAAAGCCATAATATAGGCTTAGTGAATGTACCACTGCCTTTAGCAAGCAGTTCAGTTAGAGTTACAGACTTTTCTTCTGCTGCTTTCTTTTGTAAACGTGGCGCTAACCACATCCAGTTAAACATATAACCACAAACCACAGCAGGCACTATCCAAATAGCAGACAAGCCCATAGCATAAGCAGCGCCACTCATACCCAGTAATGTCCAAGCAGATGATGCGCTAGCGGCAGAGCTAATCGCAGCAACCCAAGGGCCTAAACCACGGCCACCAATGAAGTAGTCTTCGGTGCTTGTTGTTTTTTTGTTGGCATAAAAGCCAATGCTAATAAGAACGATTTTGTAGATGACCAGAGTCACCAGAACGGTAGTTGTATAATCCATGATGCTTTTTATTATTTTTGTTGGAATTGAATAGAGGATAACAATTTAATGGGGGGATTACATTATTGGTTAATACAAATGTTAAAATATTGATCCATTAGATAAAACATTATAAGGTCTCCTAAGAGCGATTAGGCGACATTTAAGAGTATTAAGTTAAAGCTTCTAGCGACATAACCATCATTTCATTTAACTAAAATACATAAATAGCACTAATGCCAACTTCAGCTTCAAAATCATTGCGAGCGATTGGGCTGTCTCTTACTTCACTACTATAGTATTCAAAAAGTGCTTCACCGTAGATCTGCCAGTTCTCATTGATGTTATGGCGATAATTGTAATCAATACCAACCGAACGAACACCACCGCTTAGGTCTGTCTCTTCTAAGCCTGATGCTGCAGCCTGTGTTGCATCTATGCCAAATCCTGTATTTGCGTACTCACTGTCATGAACAACGACAACTAGGTTAACTTCTGAACCGGTACCATCGGCTTGCTCGCCAAAGCGTCGACCGACACCAAATAAACCTAAATTTCCTTCATCACCCGCGACAATGCGTCCGACCATCCAATAGCGCCAGTCGGAGGTAAACGAGCGACGAGCTTGTAGAACTAGTTCAAACCCTTCATCTTGATCACCCAGGCCATCAAGTCGACCGTCGTCCGAATCACCTTCTTCTCGTCCTTCATCAAAGCCGATCAAGGCACCTAACAACCAATCATCAGAAACAAGACCTCGCCAGCCAAAGGCTTCTCCCGCAAAGTAATATATATTGTCACCTTTACGCCATTGCAGGGCACCAGCAGGCTGGACTTCAAATCCAAATTCATCAGAGCCTTCGTATGCAGACTCATATTCAACGCCTAAACCAATGCCGAACGCCCAACCATTTTCGCCTTTGCTAAAGTCATCGACTGAGGGTAAGGGCACTAAAACAGCGTTGTTTTCTTGTGCCATTGAGGTGTTAAAAATGGAGAACTGTATAAGCAATACCAAAAGTAGGCTTGTTGTATTTTTCATTGGGTTACCTTAATTGAGTAATACTCTCAATCTTGTACTAGAGTTTATATCTATAAGATACGTAAGGACTTTCTGTAAGGATCAAATAATTAAGGTCTAGGCAAAGTTCCGCTATTGAAGCTAATTCATCTAGGGATATCATTATGAGCAGGCAAGAAAAACGAATATCGTGGCTGGGGTTATTGTATCTGCTGATAAGCTTTCCGTTTTTTGCAAATGCTGCAGAAGCACCCGGTGCACTGACCATCATAGTTAAAGATCAGAAGTCTGAGCGACCCCTATCAAACGTCGAGGTTACACTCAAACAAAGGGAAAACAACGACACGCAAACCATAGAGACTGATGAGCAAGGACGTATTGTCATTGCACAACTGCAACCGGGCCTCTACGCACTGAATATCAAAAAAATCGGATTTACCCCGCTATATGAGCCGAGCGTGCGCGTCGTTACACGCAAAAATATAAAGATAGAATTCGAACTTAGCGAGCAAGATATTGAGGTTATAGAAGTTCGAGCTAGGCAGGCTGATAAATTAGGTAAAGGCTCTAGCACCTATCTAGATAGAGAAGCATTGCGGGGTGCTGTCGGTGGCGGGGCAGATCCACTACTTTCGTTAGATGGACTGCCGGGCTTAGCATCCGCCAGTGAATTTGCCAGTTTTAGTGTACGAGGACGAGGACCGAGAGATAATTTAATTTTTGTTGATGATTTTCCATTCGATAAAGCCGTGCATTTTGATGCGACACTCGGTGAAGAAGAAGATGTTGGTGGTGGTGGCCGTTTCTCAATTTTCGCACCAAACACTATAGGTGCAGCAGAATTCTCTCCAGGTGGTTGGGGTCCAGCTTATGGTGGACGCGCTGCATCATTACTCAAATTGGACGTTGCTGATGGTAACCCAAGCCCATCGGCAAGTTTTCGTTATGACCTTGCTGGCTATGAAGTAGGTTATGACGGCCCAATGGGAATTACTGAAGATGCCACAATGCTCTTCTCTGCTAGACGACTAGACTTTGGCGAATTATTCGAAACAATTGAAGAGCTAGATATCGGCGATCCCGTGTTAAGGGATGTCATTGTAAAGTCGGTGATACCAATTAATAAAAATAACACCATTGAACTTTTGCTGATGGATACTCATGAGGACTATGTTCGAGATGTTACCCACGTCTTTGCTTCCCCTAATTTTGAAGATGTAGCGCTTCAAAATGCTGAGCAAGATAGCGATTTATATGGTTTGACTCTGCGATCATTTGTCGGAGAAGTCGCTGTTTGGACCAACAAAATATACTACCGAGAAAGTGACAAAATAAGCTCTGAAGGTGAAGCTTTTCCTGATCTAGTCCCTGAGGGAACCCCTGCCAGTGGCTTTCCTGTGCGAGAGGACATTATTACCATTAGTGAATATGAGCAAGAGATTGGCTGGCGAAGTGACTATGAAACAGAAAATAAATGGGGTATGTTCAGCGCCGGTGTTCGGGTCACACAAATTGAGCTGGACTACAGCACCGTCTTAGATGGCGATTGGAATCGGTATGTATACGATACCGATGATTTCAGGCCAGATCCTGCTCAGCGTTTTATTGTGCTAACGCCAGAAAATATAGACTCGTCAATACAGCAAAAAGAAACGAGTTATGCTAGCTACGTAGATCAAGTATTTGAATTTGGCGAGTGGGATTTTGACGCTGGCTTAAGATTTGACCGAGATGGTTTTACTCACGAAAATTTGACATCACCGAGATTCAACGTCAACTGGCAGTCTAGTCAAACTATCTCGTATTTTGCGACGGCTGGTATTTTTTATCAGTCGCCACGGTACTTAGAGGTTGCGGCGAACGAATCAAACAACCTAAAAAACGAAAAAATTTCCCATACTAGTGTCGGCTTGAATTATTTTCCTAGCAACGATTGGTCAGTGTTAACGGAGGCCTATTATCAAAGCCTTGACGACCTCGTGGTTGATCTAGACCGAACAAACGGCACCTATTCCAATATTGGTGACGGTGCGTCGTATGGCGTCGACTTTGTGGTCAATGGTACAGTCTTTGAAGGCCTTTATGCTACTGCAACCTATTCTTACAATGATGCCGTAGTCGATCAGAAAGACGGTCGTGGTGATGTTGCCGCTGAATTCAGTCGAGATCATGTCGCTACCCTAGGTCTGATTTGGGAAATCAATAACCGTTGGAAGGTTGCCGGACGTTATAAATATCTTTCAGGGAGACCTGATGATGAATTTATTATCCACTCTGATGTGCTGGGACCTGGTCAACCGCTACGCTACTCGAAAGAGATCACTGAGCGCAATGTAGGCCGTAAAAGCGGTTATGGCATATTGAACGTTCGTGTTGATTACAGGCGTGCCATTGGTCCCGCAGATATTACAGCCTTTCTTGATGTCATTAATGTATTGGAGGAGTCATCGACTGATGAAAGTGAGTTTGATTACCGCCGAGGTATTAATATAATAGATAGCAGTGAAGCTGAGCCACTGATTGGGCTACGTCTGGATTATGCCTGGTAAGGGATTAAAGATAGTGGTTAATGGTAATAATATTGTCCATAAATGCTGGAAGATTAACAGCTACTAACTTCTGCTTTTGGCACTGATTGCCGTTCGAGTCACCTTCAAACTGCATGAGATTCCACCCAAAAGCACGGTGGAATGACGGAGTGGTTTTTCTAATATTGTATGGCAAAAAGTGGTACTGAACGGACGAATTGACGTTTTCAATTTAACTTTGAAAGCTAATTTATCGATGCACAATACGCTGAAGGAGGTCCCATCCAAAAGCATGATGGGAAGACGGTGTTCGTTTTCGATAATTGCATGATGGCCGAGTATTTTAACAAAGAAGTGAGTGACTATGTTGTTTCTCCTATGTTGTTTTCGAGCGTAAATTAATCATCTGTAGCTATATATCAATTATTTTTGATTAATAATAAAAAAAATATTGCCAATAAATAAAAGTTGAGTTAAAAATCTTTTATCAGTTTTTTAATACTTTTTTTTGAGGCAGCTAACATGGCTATAACTGAATTATCGACAGGCAGTTTTAATGCCACCCGTAGATTTTATGATGATAAAAATTACCCAAGAGGGATAGGGCGCTCAGGCGATTTTACATTCGCTGAAACGGAAATAATTGAACAGTTTGGCGTTGTTTTTCAAGAATTATCGGCAGGTACTCGAGCTCCGGCAACAGTTGATGAAGAGCAATTTGTTAAAGTCTGCAAAGGCGAGGTACAAGCGGCTAGTGATTATGAAAAAGCTTGGGTTAAATACCAAAATAAAACATTAAGCCCTAAACAGTTCCATACGGTTTTCGGCCGCTCTAAAACCCAGGTAAGCGAAGATGATACTCCATCGGATGATCTTGATCTTGATTTAGATTAATATCAGCAAAGATAGCTATATTTCTCTGTAGTTGTAAAATGCTCTTAGTATTGTATTAATACAAAAGGTTGAAATTAAAATTTTACATAGAGAAACAAAAATAATTCTATTTTGGATTTTATTATCTACAACGCTAGGTTTAGTTGGCTTAATGGTATGGAGCCAACAACCGACAAAAGTACCAATGCAGCTAACAAAACAAACAGGTTATCTTGTAGAGGTAAAGAGAATAAAAAGTAGATGGTCTAATTCTGTAATGTTTCGACTCTCTAACCAAAAAGAATTTTTATATGACGGTATTTTACCTTCGCTCGATGATGTATATAACTCACTAAATGATGCCGAAATGGTGAGTGTTTATGTTAAGGCTGATGAAATTTGGAGGTTGGATATAGATGGGCAAACTGTTCTTACAGAAGCCTCGGCCTTAAAAGCTAGGCAAGTAAATGGCCAGTATGGTTTAGTATCGGCTTTTATATTTTTGCTGTTCGATATTGTTTTTTTTGGCGTTTATTTAAACTTGCGAGTAAAACGAAAGAAATAGTTTTTAAGCAGGGTTAGCATTGCTATCACCTGCTAAAATATTCTATTGTTTTGAATGCTTTTTTAATGATTCGTCTAACTGTTTTTTATCATCTTCTTTTTGTCTTTGAAGATCTTCGCAGTACTCGCTATTTTCCAACTCTTTGCAATTACCTATCATCAGCACCATGCCATCATCATCGTTGTCTTTGTAGTTATCTTCATCGAGGTGACTTGATAATTCAGGCGCGACATTGGCTTGTTTCTTTTCTTGAATAGATGCGCAAGCCGAGAGTGATAGCGCCAGTAATAGACATAAAATCTTCATATAAAATAATCCTCAAACTAAGTATATAGATTAGCGTTTTTTTTAATAATTAGCATTTAAATAACGCCTTAATTTCCAGCTATAAAGATACAGATAGTTTCAGGCCCCCTAATTTGCATAACTTTACATTGCAGCCATTGAATTAGGGCACTCATCTAGTTAATCTTATGTATATTACATATAAATGAACAATGCTCATTAATAAAATTAACTATAAAATCGAGACATAATGTATTTAAAACTTAAAAGCACCATAACAAATTTAATGCTTATTGTTGCGGTATTTAGCGCTAACGCATACTCAGATGAGAGCAAGCCAAACATTATATTTATAATGAGCGATGATCAGGGCTACGGTGATGTTTCATCGTTTAACCCAAACGGTAAAATTCAAACGCCATCTATTGATCGCTTAGCACAAGAAGGTATGCGCTTTACTGACGCTCATAGTGCATCCGCAGTATGTACACCAACACGATATGGCTTAATGACCGGTCGCTACCCATGGCGAACACGTCTGCAAAAAGGCGTACTAAGTGCTAAAACAGTCACTTTACCAGATGGCTCAGTTACGGTTGGAGATGAACCCTTAATAAGTGAAAATACGCTAACCGTAGCCCAGTTTTTACAAGGCCAAGGTTATGACACTGCAATGACTGGAAAATGGCACCTTGGTTTTAAATACCTTTTACCTAAAGGGTCAAAAATAGATAAGAAACGCGGTAAATTTAATGATGCTGCGCCTGTAGGTACTAAAATTGTTAATGGACCAATTACTCGGGGCTTTGACAAGTATTGGGGGTTTCATCACGCCAGACAAATGGGCACATGGATAGAACAAGACTTGGTAACCTATAATCTAGAAAATACCGATGAAATGCTAAACCTTATCACTGAAAAAGCAGTAGATTATATCGCTGAGCCAGCAAGGCAGGACAAGCCGTTCTTTTTATACGTGCCACTAAGTGCACCGCATAGCCCAGTAGTACCAAGTAAAAAATGGCTTGGTAAAAGTGGTATTAATCTACATGCCGATTTTGTCTTAGAAGTCGATAATTCAGTTCAACGTATATTAAATGCGTTAGATAACGCCGAACTTACGAGTAACACCATTGTTATATTTACTACCGACAATGGTACCTCTCCGCAAGCGAAAATAGATGAGCTACTTGCTGTTGATCATAACCCAAGTGCCGATTTGCGTGGTCATAAAGCCGATTTATGGGAAGGCGGTCACCGTGTGCCTTACGTTGTACGCTGGCCGGGTAAAGTAAAAGCAGGAGCCACTCATAACAAACCTGTTGTCCACAATAGCTTATTTGCCACCAGTGCAGAGATCTTGGGTGTAAATTTACCCAACGATGCAGCAGTCGATAGCTTCTCTATATTAGCCGCTTTAAAAGGTTCGAGTGAAGCAACTCACCCAGTCTCCATTTATGCTTCTATATCAGGTCATTTTGCTGTGCGTGTCGGTGATTGGAAATTAGCAGCTTGTAAAGGTTCGTGTGGTTGGAGTGCTGGTGGAGATAATAACACCGACATGCAGTTATATAATATGAAGTCGGATAGAGGCGAAACAAAAAATTTATATAAGCAAAATCCAGAAATGGTTACCCAACTTAAAAAGCAATTAGAGCAGACGGTAAATGATGGTTACAGCGTTGCAGGGAAAGTTGGTAGTAATGATGTTGCGGTAAAGATATACAAAAATAGCAAGGTAAAGCAGCCAAAAGCTAAAAACAATAAGTCTAAAACAAACAAAGCTAAAAAAGAGAAGTCTAAAAACGATAGTAAGTAACATCAATAATAAAGACGTTTATTATTCTAGTGCAGCGTAACTAGTGTATTTCTAAGTGAACTTGTTATTTAATTGAAAGTAATGCAAAGCAGAAAAAGAGCTTGAGATAGATAAATCTCAAGCTCTTTGTTCTTTAATAAAACGCTTGTAAGCCAGTTTGTGCACGGCCAAGAATAAGCGCGTGTACGTCATGAGTACCTTCGTAAGTATTTACTGTTTCAAGGTTAATCATATGACGAATTACATGGAACTCATCAGCTATACCGTTACCGCCGTGCATGTCACGAGCCATACGGGCAATATCTAATGCTTTACCACAGTTATTACGTTTAACTAATGAAATCATTGCTGGTTCAAAACGCTTCTCATCAATCAAACGGCCAACACGAAGTGATGCTTGCAAACCTAGAGTGATCTCAGTTTGCATATCGGCAAATTTCTTTTGGAATAATTGCGTTTGTGCTAATGGCTTACCAAACTGAGTACGGTCTAAACCGTATTGACGAGCTCGGTGCCAACAATCTTCTGCAGCACCCATAGCGCCAAAAGATATACCGTAACGAGCCATGTTTAAACAGCTAAATGGTCCTTTTAAGCCGCGAACGTCTGGAAACATGTTCTCTTCTGGAACAAATACACTGTCCATAACAATTTCGCCGGTGATCGACGCTCGAAGCGACATTTTACCTTCAATTTTAGGAGCAGACAGACCTTTCATGCCTTTCTCTAAAACAAAACCACAGATTTGGTTGTCGTGTGCTTCACTCTTTGCCCATACTACGAATACGTCAGCAACAGGTGAGTTAGTGATCCACATCTTGCTACCGGTTAGTTGGTAACCGCCTGGAACTTTTTTAGCACGAGTTTTCATACCTGCTGGATCTGAGCCGGCATCTGGTTCGGTTAAACCAAAACAACCAATCCACTCACCCGTAGCAAGTTTTGGTAAATACTTTTCTTTTTGTGCTTCGCTGCCCCAAGTATTAATTGGGTGCATAACAAGTGAGGATTGCACACTCATTGCCGAGCGGTAACCACTGTCAACGCGTTCAACTTCACGAGCAACTAAGCCGTAAGATACATAAGAAACACCTGAACAGCCGTAACCATCTATAGTAGCACCAAGTAAACCAAGCTCACCAAATTGACGCATAATGTTAGTATCAAATACTTCATTACGGTTAGCCATAAGAATGCCTGGTTGTAATTGCTCTTGGCAAAAATCACGAGTCATATCACGGATCATGCGTTCGTCTTCACTTAACTGATCGTTAAGTAATAAAATGTCTTCCCAGTTGGATTGCGCTGCGCTCACGTTTCTCTCCGTTAGGCTTTTGTTTGTTTAAGCTTACTTTCAGGTGAATCACCTCATAAACTTTAACAATTGCCCATTTAATAAACATTATTAATATTTTATTTAACAGTAAATAACTTATAGCTAAGACTAGCAGAAATAAATTTTGAGAGGATAAAATACAAGTATTCTTTATAAGAAATTTATATGAATTGTACAGCAGAGTTGACAATTTATTATACGATAAATTATTAGAGCTACAGATAATTTGTAGTTTAAAACTAACTAACAAATCTTATAAAAAATAAAGCCAGCAGATTATTAATCTGCTGGCTTTTTGTTAAGTATCTTCTTTGTACTGCAATTAAAAAATAAATTGGTAAAGAAAGCCTGCACCTACAGCCATTGATAAGATTACTGTCAAAAATGCGATTATCATTTGGTTTTTGAAAATAGATTTTAATAACACTACTTCCGTTAAACTTGCCCCTGCGCTACCAATAATTAATGCCATTACTGCGCCTAACCCCATGCCTTTTGCAGCTAAAGCTGCGCTTAGTGGAATTACCGCTTCAGCACGAATATACAGAGGAATACCAATTACCGCCGCAATAGGAATTGCAAGTGGGTTGTCGTCACTTGCTATGCTGGCTACAAATTCAGTTGGCATAAAGCCATAAATCATTGAGCCTACTGCAATGCCGCCAATCAAATAGGGTAATACTTTCTTAAAATCAGCCCACGTCGTGTTCCAAATTCGAGTCCACTTACTCACTGGCTTACCATTTTTACCACAACTTGATGCACAGCCACTGGTTTCTGGGGTTATATAAGCTTCGGCTTTAATATATTTTTCAAAGCCAAGTTTTTCTAATAAATACCCTGCAATAACCGATACACCCATGGCAATAACAAAGTAGAAAGCTGTCACTTTCAAACCAAAGGTTACAGCAAATAATCCAATGATTATTGGGTTAAGCAATGGACTGGCAAATAAAAACACCATCATGGTGCCAAAACCGGCCTTTGCTCTAAGCAAACCCTTTAAAAAAGGAATCGTAGAACATGAGCAGAAAGGGGTTATAGCACCTAAGAAACCGGCAATAATATAACCTTTGCCATTTTTACTGCTTAGTATGCTTTGTATTTTACTTGGCGGAATATATTCCTGTAGCACACCAACAATGTAGCTAATCAGTAAAAAGAGTAGGGTTAGTTCGACAGCCAAGAAGGCAAACATGTTTAATGCGTCGAAGATCATTTCATTAGTAATAGTCATTATTTTAAATCTCTATATTTCTAGATGTGTCGAATTATAAAGAAAAGGATTCCCTTGTCAATACATTTCTAGTAATATCGAAATATGAAGTTAAAACATCATTAAAGAGACTGTTATGGATATTGAAATTATTGCCAAAGCTTTGAAAGAATTAGGTCATCCTACTCGATTAGCAATATTTAAACGTTTGGTTAAATCAGGCAAACAAGGTGTTGCTGTTGGAGTGGTACAAGAAGAGTTAAACGTACCGGGATCAACGCTATCACATCATATTTCTGGTTTAGCATCTGCAGGACTAATTAAACAACGCCGTGAAGGGCGAGTTCTTTATTGTGTGGTTGAATATGAAAAGCTGCTTTGTGTTATTTCATTTCTGCAAGACGAGTGCTGTATTGATGAAGGATCAGGCTTATAAGCGTTAATAGAGCAGAAGCGAAATCCCAACCTTATAAAAAGTGCCGTAATCCTTGAGGAGCACTAGCGACATCAGGGACCTCCTGAGGCGTGCTGTTATTTTAAAGATAAATATAGCACTTCGATTATAGGCACTTTATGAATTAAGGAGATCCCGTCCAAAAGCACGACGGGAAGACGGTGTGTTTTTTATATTTCCATTATGTTAAGTGTTTTTTATAATTCCATTATGTTAAGTGTTTTTTATAATTCAGTGTCGCAATATTCTATTGTTATGACACGGTCTATTATTGTGCTTTTCGGGCGACAAAATGCACCGTACTGGTAGCGCGCTCTAAAAAAGCACCTTCACAGTAGGCTAAATAGTATAGCCATAAACGCTTAAAGCGTTCATCATAGCCAAATTGTGTTAGTTGATTAAACGATTGTAAAAAGCGGGTACGCCAATCAGCTAATGTGCGGGCATAATCTAAGCCAATATCATGTAGCTCTTCTAACACGCAGCTGGTTTCTTTAGTCAGCATATTATTCATCAAGTTAATTGACGGTAAAAAGCCTCCTGGAAAGATATAGCGCTGGATAAAGTCGACATTATGTAGGTAGTGTTCAAAGCGTTGGTCGGCAATGGTAATTGCTTGAATAAGCAAACGTCCGCCAGGCTTTAATCTGTCATTACATTGCTTAAAAAAGCTTTGCATGTATTCATAGCCAACCGCTTCAATCATTTCAATAGAAACAACCTTGTCGTAACTGCCGGTTAGATTGCGGTAATCTTCTTTGAGTAAGGTGATTTTGTCTTCAAGATTCAGCTCTTTTACGCGTTGCTCTGCATATTCATGCTGAGCATCTGAAATAGTGGTTGTGGTAACTTTACAGCCATAATTAGATGCAGCATAAATGGCTAACCCGCCCCACCCAGTACCAATTTCTAGAATATGGTCGCTTTCGTTTAATTGCAAACGTTGGCAGATCATTTCTAATTTATGCAGTTGCGCTTGCTCTAATGTTGCATCACTACTTGGGTATATTGCTGATGAATACATCATCTCTTTATCTAAAAAGCGAGTGTATAATTCATTACCAAGGTCATAATGGGCAAGGATATTCTTTTTAGAGCCAGACTTACTATTATGATTACGGCGATGGAACATCTTGTATTTGAGTTTATTAATCCACGCCATTTTTTGCTCAAGCTGATCGGTTAATTTTTGCGCTTTAGCAAAAATGCGAATAATTGTGGTTAGGTCTGGAGAACTCCATTTGTTGTCTATAAAAGCTTGGGCCACACCAATGCTGCCACCCTTAACAAAATCGATATAAGCCGTAGGGTCGTTTATGATCATTTTACTTTGTAGTTGCGCATTATTACTTTGCTCAATATTGCCAAAGCTATAGGTATTTTCACCTTCAATAACTTCAAGCGAACCTTCTTCTATTCGATTTAATAAAGCAAATACCAACTGACGGCATCGGCTATTTATCCATGTAATTTTTTGCTGTGAATGATCAATGGTGCTTTCCACGTAACTCTCCAGTATTTTTTTATAACTTATTTTATTTAACGTATGCTGAGATAAATAAGATCTGTTTATTTTGTATTATTTTTAGTTTGGTATGAAATAAAGGGCACTTTCTTTATAAATAATTTAAGGGCTTGCCAATAAATTCCGGACACTATTTTTAATGTCATTAATGGTAATGCTAACCAAATATTGAGCATCGCTTGCTTTGAGAAACTGTGCTGTTTTAACGCTAACGTGGCATCAAATAATTTACTGTTAGTATCTTCTGTCTTGCTAGTATGGTTGGCAATGTGAACTAACAGCTCACTCTTTTCATGCAATGGCGGCTTTACTGTCCAGTGATATTGCATGTTTAAATCCATAAACGGTGATACATGAAACTCTTTTTCACTGACATTGCTGCCTTGCATATCAATTAAATAATAATGGCATTGATTCCATGGTGTATTACTTACCTCGGCTAACATATACACACATTGTTGCTTGCCATCCTTGGTCAAATCATAGCAAAAGTAGAAGTTAGCCGGACTAAAGTAAATACCAAAGCAGCGAGCTTGAACTAGCATAGAAATACTATCACCTTGATAGTCGCCGCCAAGACTTTTCACTTTATCTTGAATACGAATAAGTAAGCTGTCGTTGTCACCTTGACCTTTTAAGTAATCTTGCTCGACAAAGCGGATAGGGTTATACCAATGTTTACCAAAAATGGGCCCTGGTAATTTATCTGCCATTACTTCTTTTACGTCTAGGCACAGCATATAAAGGGAGTAACTAAAGTGATGTGGTTTTGGCGAAAAACGACGATGCCTAACTTGCCCACGATAGATACGACTTTGAATTGATAATTTATTATCCATAGCCTAACAATCCAAATGAGAGTTTAAGAAAAATCGTCCGGTCAATGTCATGTTATAACTCACAGCCAAATCGAGCGCCAACATCAACTGCGCTACGAACGCCGTCCTCATGAAAACCGTTATACCAATAAGCACCAGTGAAGTGAGTATTGTTTTGCCCGCAAATTTTATGTCGTTGTAGCTGCGCCTTTAAACTTTCAACATTGAACACAGGGTGATGGTAAACAAACTTACGTAAAATTTTCGACTCATCAATCGCTTCATTTTGATTTAGCGTGACACAAAATGTGGTGTCGTCTTGTAAGCCTTGTAAAATATTCATGTTGTAAGTAACACTCGCTGGTTTGGTGCGGTTGTCGCTTAGTTGGTAATTCCAGCTCGCCCAAGTTTTTCTGCGTTTAGGCAATAGACTGACATCGGTATGTAAAACAACATCATTAGGGCTATATTGCATTGCGCCGAGTATGGTTTGTTCGTCATCATTAGCATCGCCTAATAGCGCTAAGGCTTGGTCAGAATGACAAGCAAAAACTACTTCATCAAATTCTCGTACATCACCATTGTTAAAATGTAATTGTACTTTCTCATTATGACGAGTGACTTTACTAATGTCAGAATTAAGCTCGATGTTGTCGGCAAATTGTTTTATCAACGGCGTAATGTATGAGCGAGAGCCATTAGGAATAACATACCATTGTGGCCTATCCGATATATTTAATAAGCCGTGATTATTAAAAAACTGCACAAAGAATTTAAACTGAAAACCTTGCATTTGTTCTAACGAACTTGACCAAATCGCTGCGCCCATTGGTAGGATATAGTGATTAGAAAAATACTCATTAAAGCCATTGGCATCTAAAAATTCACCTAAGGTAAGTTGTTCATTAAACTGGTCGTCACTATAGGCTTGTTTACATAGTTTATTGAATTTTAGGATTTGCATGATCAGTTGCCAAAATTTGGGCCTAAAGATATTGCGTCTTTGTACGAATAAAGTGTCTAGATTATTACCATTATATTCTAGTCCGGTTTGGCAATTATGCACGGCAAAGCTCATTTCACTTTCTTGCTTACCTATGCCAATATTTGTCAGTAATTTAAGGAAATTAGGGTAGGTTTTATTGTTAAATACAATGAAGCCAGTATCGATAACATAATTTTTATTGTTAACCTCTACATCAACTGTTGCGGTATGCCCGCCAATATAATCGTTCTTTTCAAATACGGTTACTTGGTGTTTCTGGCTTAATAAATAGGCCGAGGTTAAACCTGAAATTCCTGAGCCTATAATGGCAATGTTTTTCATTAGCGAATACTCCTAGCTATCAGCCACTGCCAAAGAGGGGCGGGTAGCATCGCAATTAATTTTAAAAGGTAAGTGAAACGTTTAGGAAAGTGTAAGTAAGATTTTTTTGCTTTAACGCCTTGGTAAATACGACTGGCCGCATCAATACTGGTGATTTTAAATGGCATGTCGAAAGTGTTCTTATCAGTCAATGGTGTTTCTACAAAACCAGGATGAACAAGGGTTACGCCAATATTATGTTTACTTAAATCGATACGTATTGAATTAGCTAAATAATCAAGTCCCGCTTTCGATGCGCCATAAGCTTCTGCTCTTGGCAGTGGCAGTATGGTTACGCTTGAACTAACTAATACCACTTGGCTACCACTAGTCATTTTCGGTAATAGAAAATGCAATAAATGGCCAATAGCAATTAAGTTTACATTAATAATGTGCTGAAAAAGGCTATTGTTAAAGCTGGTAACATCATCAATATATTCACAATCTCCAGCGTTCAAAATAATAATGTCGAGTTGTTTAATATCGCTAACGGCTTGTTCAATATCAGCGGTTTTGGTGATATCAAATGACAATGTTAATAGTGGTTTCGTATCTGTATCATCACTTAACTGTGCTAGTTTTTCTTGATTACGGCCACAAGCAATAACGTCATGGCCTTGTTTTAAATACTGGTGCACTAAAGCTTCACCAATACCAGATGTTGCTCCAGTAATTAATACCTTACTCATTTGGCGGCTCTGGCTTTAATGGCTTTAATTACCTTGCCAACCACAGGAATGTGCTCGTATAACATCGCACCTACATCGATATAATCACGATGAAAATAGACCTTGCCTTGAGTTCTTTTAATGTGCGAATGCCCTTCAACGGTTACAGGCTTGCCTTTATTTAATTGCTTATGAGAGAACTCCATAGACCAATAAATTGCTGCGCCATCGCCTTCACATAACGTTTCAATAATCATGAAATGACAACTACTTAGGTTGGTATAAAGGTTAGCGAAATAGTCATGCAAATTTTCTAGACCAACAATTTTGTGCATTGGGTCAGAAAATTCAATGTCTTGAGCATAAATCTCGTTAAGTAACTCTAAATTTTCAGTATTTAGTTGTTGGTAGATATTGATAAAGTTACTTAACCAAGCAGGCGTGTTTGTTTCGCTTGCATATAAAACATCATTGATATTTAAAGTTGTTGAGTCGCTTTGCTCTGTGCTCACAGTATTTTCCATAACTTTCTCTATAAGTATTTAATTTATATTAATTAATCAATTTAATGAAGTGTTAATTGTTAACCTTATTGTCAAAAATCAACTGTTGGTCTTATAAAATTCTAGAGCTGCTAGTCGAGCCAATTTATGATCTACAATTGCAGGCCAGTAGCAGGTTAAATTTTGCTGAGCTAGGTATTGATGAGGAAAATGCAGGTGTTTAATCGGTACTTCCTTTAGCTCTGGCAAATACTTACGGATAAAATCACCATTAGGATCAAATTTTTGACTTTGGCTGATAGGATTGAATACCCGAAAATACGGTTGAGCATCACAACCTGTTCCTGCTGACCACTGCCAACCACCATTATTAGCAGCTAAGTCACAATCGATTAATTGTTCACTAAAATACTTCTCACCTAAACGCCAATCAATAAGCAGGTGCTTAGTTAAAAAACTAGCGACTATCATACGTAAGCGATTATGCATCCAGCCTGTGGTATTTAACTGCCTCATTGCTGCATCAACAATGGGATAGCCGGTTTTTCCTTGTTGCCAAGCCTGTAATCGCTTTGGATTATTTGGCCAAGGTAGGGCGTTATATTTTTCCCGGAAGTTTTCACTTTTGCATAGCTTTGGAAAGTGCCACAGCAGATGACGGTAGAACTCACGCCAGATTAATTCATTTAACCAGGTAAATTCGTCTGAGTCGTTACTGATTAAAATATCGGGATAACGTTGCATAATTAGCACAAGTAAATAACGAGGGCTGAGAGCGCCAATGGCTAAATAAGGAGAAAAGCCAGATGTTCCCTTTATTGATGGTATATCTCGGTGTTGATTATAATCGCTTATTTTATCGCTTAAGAAATTGCCAATAACATTAGCTTCAACGCTATCAATTAATGGCCAGTGACTTGAGTCTTTAGTCGTCAGGTTTTTTCTTAAAGCGGCTAATTGTAAAACGCAATTATGTTCTTGCTTGGAATTTGAATTGGAACTGGAATTTAGGCTTGAATTTTTGTTCTTCGGGTAGCGATATATATAGCTAAAGCCATTGTCTCTAACATAACGTAACCAAGACTTTTTAAACGGGGTAAAAACCTTATACATATCACTGCTTAGGTTTACTACCTTACCATGAGGTACAATTACATCAGCACAAAATAAAGATAAATCGCAGCCAAGTTGCTGTAATTTTTTATCGCGATCACGCTCGTTTATTTCTATTTCACTGTTGGCAATAACTGCTTTATTTTGCTTTATTGCATGCTCTCTTAAGTAATCGATTTGACCTTGAAAGTCACCAACATCAATAATAGTTAAGCTAATGCCTAGCTGTAATAACTGCTCACTTAATAGCTGTAAGTGCCTTAATATAAAGTCAGTTTTTATTGGTGCTTGGTTATGCTTTTGCCATTGCTCAGGTGTGGCCAGGTATATTGCCTGTTTATCGCCTTGAGCGAGTGCATGATCAAGGGCTGGGTTGTCATGTACTCGCAAATCGTTACGAAACCAAAGCATTAAAGGCAGTCCTTTTGTTTACTATCAAGCGAAAAATTAGTAACCGTAACGTAGTTTTAGTTGTGCTGGGTACGGGTTCAAATAACTTTGTTGTTGTAAGTATTGCTTTGGAAACGTTAATAAGTAATGTTTAATCAAAGTTAAAGGTACAACTAATGGCACTATGCCTTGGCGGTAATCTTCAATCTGTGAACAAAGCTCTTGTTTTTCCATTGCTGATAAATGTTTAGAAAAATAGCCCTGCATATGTTGTAAAGTGTTGGCGTGTTTTCTGCGTGTGGCTTTAATTTTTAAAGCGGTCATTAAGCCAAGAATATATTGCTGCGCCATATCTTCAAGTGATAGATCAGCACGAGCTAATAACTGTCCTAGGGCTTTGTAAGCAACTAAGTCGTGGCTCATCACTGTATATTTGTAACGGCTATGGAAACTGGTTAGTTTATGCTTAGTTAAACCTGATGACACAAGTTCTTGCCAGCTGCGATAAGTAAAAACACGAGCAACAAAATTTTCTCTGATCACTTGGTCATTTAAACGACCATTTTCTTCACAAGGCAATAGCGGGTTAGCTGCCATCACTTCTCTTGCGAATGTACCTATGCCGTCTGACGTTGAACCTTTACCATCGGCACTATAGACTTTTACCCTTTCCATGCCACAGCTTGGACTTTTAGCGCAAAAAATATAACCACTAAACTTTTCAGCAACTTTGGCCACTCGTTTGCCATACTCAGCTAATGCTTCAGTTACATCGCCACTTCCGTCTGGTCTAGATACTGAAATAATATCATCGTTCTTAATTTGACGTATGGTAGGTCTAGGGACAGGTAAACCAATCGCTACTTCTGGGCAAAAAGCTCTGTACTGAACGTGGTTACCTAACTCTTCTACGCAAAAGTGTGATGTTTTGGCACTTGAGTCATAACGAACATTTTGTCCTACTAAGCAGGCGCTGATACCGATAGTAATTGGTTTAGTCATAATCTGTCTCGCATCTATTATTGAGTGGGCATATGCCCTTTCATATAGTGTCTTACGGCAAAACTTATCAATAGGATCAAAAAAGCTCAAAATTAATTGAGCTTTTTATATTGAGGACAGCAAAAGGGGTTAGTAAATCAAACTACCAATAGGGTTGAGTAACTTATTAATGCCTTGCGTAAAATGTTGCGCACCGTCTGCTACGGTGAAACATAAACACCCATCTGTAGTTTCTGGTGTATGCTGATGTTCGCCATCAAGCATAATAAAATCACCGGCAACATAAGTGCCCATTTCATCTTTAAATGAACCTTGTAATAACAAGGTAAGCTCAAAGCCTTTATGGGTATGTTCAGGAACACTGCCACCTGGTGCAATTTGCAATAAACTGGTATGAATATCACCTTCATTAAGGTCCATTCTGGCACGAGTGATTTTTCCAAAGCTATTCCATTTACCCATTGGCATGTGTTGAATTGCACGTGGAATTTTGTAATCTTGGCCTTTAACAGTAACCGTCATAGGTACATCTTCCGCAAGAAGTTCAATTGATTCATCGCTGGTGATTGCCGCAATCATTTGCTCAATATCTATTGCATTAAAATCAATGTCGTTTGTCGCTTCACCTGGGCTTTGTTCAAATGACAACTCAGCTTGCTCTTCGGTCATATTATTTACAGTACGCGCGCACTGTGGGCATAACTCATTGTGCATTGCTATGGCTGCAGAAAGTGACGCTGGTAATTGACCATTCACATGGCCGCTTAATAATTCTGTATTTGGATGATGCTTAATCATGGTTGTCTCCTAACTGCAGATCAACGTGCTGCTTCAATTTGTTTAATGCCAATCTGAGCCTAGATTTGACTGTGCCTAAGGGTAAATTAAGATGCTGAGCTAATTGCTCTTGCGACATCTCCATAAAGTAAAAACCTTTAATTACCTGTTGTTGCTTTTCTGGCAGACTATCGAGTAAAGCCAATACCTTTTGGTTTTCGATGTGGTCTGCAAACTCAGTTTCTTCTTCATCGGCGACATCAAGTGTCGGCCAAATATCGTCACTGAGGGTATCTTCTTTTTTCGACTGTATTTTACGTAACAAATCAAAACTTACGTTTCTCATTACTGTATATACCCATGTAGTTGGCGCTCCTTTGTCTGCACTGTATAAGTGAGCTTTACGCCAAACATTAGTCATCGTCTCTTGCACAATTTCGTTAGCAATCGCCTGAGTATTAAATTTACTCGAGGATATACGTAATATTTTTGGTGAAAAAAATTTAAACAAGTTAGTAAATGCTTGTTTATCTCGGTCTTGGCCAACCGCGGTTAACCAATCCGCTAATTCTTTATGGTTTATTTCATCATTCATACTCTTATTTGTAATACGTTTATGATGAATTGGCAATGTTTTCAAAGGATTTTCAGTTCTTTGCTGTTCAGTAACTTGCATATACCGCATCCTGAATTGTCTATCTGTGTTGACTTACGAAGCGTTTATCAAAGTGGATCACTTTTTATTTCAATTTTTATATTTTTTCTTTAATAAGTATTTCGCTAAGAAAATTTAGCGCTTTATTGAAACTATCTTGAGTACTAAATATTGACTTATCAGCAAAGGGCAATGGTAATAGCTCTAACCAACGAGCACATACCCAGTGAGGGTCATCGATAAATATCAGTTGGTATAAATCGGCTAACGGTTTGTTGTCGTTAAACACTTGTCTTAATTGCCCAGATAGCTCTGATAGCTCTGATTGTGATTGTGCTTTTTGGCCTAAGCTATCTGCCCAATGTGCTCGAACTTCAACTTCGCCAACCATTAGTTGTTCATTATTTATAGATGTATTTTGTATATCGACTAAAGCTTTGCATTTAACGTCAATAACTAAAATACCGTCATCACCTTGCATAAAGTTAACGATTTCAACCCAGCTGCCCCAGGCGGAAATTTTGCTTTCAATATCTAGATTAGGCGAATCCTGGTAATAGCTAATAACAAAGCCATTAGTTTTGTGGACATTTTTAACCATGTTTAGATAGCGCTGCTCAAAGATACGCAACCGAGTTATCCCTTGAGGTAATAAGTAAATACTTAATGGAAAAATGGGGATGTTCATTAGTTACCTTAGCCTTATATAAAATTAGTACCTACTTAATATACGTAGAGACAATAGAAAAAGATGATAAATTTTGAGTTTTAAATAGGTATTTCTTCATTAAATGTTCAGCATAATAATAAAAAGCCCACTCAATGGTGGGCTTAGATTATGTTAGGTGGATACCTTGTTGATTAGTCAGTAACAACCGTATCAATTACATGGATAACACCATTAGTAGTATAGATGTCGACAACTGTTACTAGTGAACCACCGAATGTTAACATGCCAGATTCCGCATCAACACCAACACCTATCATAGCACCACCTGCAGTTTCCACATTCTTACCATTAGCAGCGTAAGCTGAAAGTGAATCTACTTCTGCACCGGCAATTACGTGTTGCAGTAACACTGCAGTTAATGCGTTTTTATCGGCAAGTAAGTTATTTAATGCGGTTGCATCTATTTTAGCGAATGCCGCATTAGTTGGAGCAAATACTGTGAATGTTGCTGTTTCATCAGCAAGAGTATCTACAAGATCAGCTGCTGATAATGCAGTAACTAGGGTAGAGAAGTTAGGATCAGATAATGCTACTTCAACAATACTCATATCTGGCATACCTTTCATTGCAGGCGGTAAAATAACCGTATCAACAACATGAATTACACCATTATCAGCCATTACATCAGCCATAGATACTTTAGAGCCGTTCACAAATAACATAGAGTCAGCAAATGAAAGGGCAACCTTGCTACCGTTCGCCGTAGGTACTTGGTTTTCCATAGACTGTGCTGCTGAGATTGCGCCATCAGACATTACTTTACCTGATAATACATGGTATAGAAGGATTTGAGATAATGTATCCGTGTCGTTCAATAATGCTTCAACAGTACCCGCTGGAAGTTTGGCAAATGCAGCGTCAGTTGGCGCAAATACCGTGTAGTCAGTGTCTAAATCAGCTAATACTTGGTCTAAACCTGTTGCTTGTAATGCCGCTACTAGAGTTGTAAAGCTACCATTATCCACTGCAACATCAACAATACTCATTGCTGGAGCAGGAACTTCAACGTCACCTACAATTACAGCATCAATTACATGAATAATACCGTTTGTAGTGTAGATGTCTTTCATTATAATATTAGCACCACCAAAAGTTAGCATATCAGTTTGAGAGTTTACTTTAAGCTCAATTTTAGCCATTGATGCAGTTTCAACCATGGCACCGTTTAGTGAGTATGCAGTTACTGAGTCTACTCCAGGACCTGCTACAACGTGCTGTAAAAGAATGCTTGATAACACATCAGTATTTGCCAATAAGGTATTGATTGTTTCAGCGCCAATAAGTGCAAACGCATCATCAGTTGGGGCAAAAACAGTAAAGCTCGAACTTTCATCTGCTAAAACTGCATCTAAACCCGTTGCTTGAAGAGCTGCAACTAAGGTTGTAAAGCTACCTGCTGCTACTGCAGTATCAACGATATTAGCTGTTGGCTGCATCATATCTGCTGGCGGTAAAAGCACAGCGTCAATCACATGAATAATACCATTGTCTGTCATAATGTCCGTTGCAGTAACAGTAACGTTGTTCACTAATAATGAATCACCATCTAATGATAAACCAATAAAGTCTTCGTTCGCTGTTTGCACTGTAGAGCCTGCACTTGCAATAGCCGCTGCAGCATTAACTTCGCCTGCTAGCACATGGTAAAGCAAGATATCTGACAATGTATCGGGGTCAGCTAGTAGTGCGTTAATTGTATCGTCACCTAATAAAGCAAAGGCTGCATCGGTAGGTGCAAATACTGTATAAGATGCAGCTGGATCAGCAAGAACTGCATCTAGGCCTGTGGCCTCAAGGGCAGCAACTAAGGTGGTGAAATTACCATTTTCAACTGCTACGTCAACAATGGTTGTTGGCATTACATCTTCTGATACTGCTTCAACGTTGTTACTGCTATTACTGTCACCGTCACAAGCAGTGATGGTAGTTAAAATTATTAATGGTGCTAAAACTTTTATAATCCTGTTCATGTTGTTTTCCTCTGAATTAATTAGGTTGCAATGATTGAACGCATAGTCTTTTAAAAAAGGATCATTTATTTTTTGAATTATTTTTAATCAGTTAAAAACATTAGCTTGAACAAGGTGTTGTGATAATAGAAGGGGTAGTTTCAACGGGACTTAGTATGGTTAAATTTAGTTAGATATGGCCGAGTTTACTCGGCTATAAGTGAGCATCAAGTATTATAAGCTTGTCGAGGTTTTAGTTTAGCTCACCGTACATTGTTGGTATGGTGTTTGTTTATCAAAATAAATACTTATTTGTCCCACTTCAATACCAAACTTGATTAATGATGAGCGATTAAACATATAATTATCATCCAACTGATACATCCAATCATCAACATCGAACACGTATGAAGTAGACTCACCTTCATCATCTTTAATCGCGACAGTTAACTCATATTGCCATCTAAAGGCATTACCTTCACTTGAGCCAAACGCTAGCTCTGGTACATCATTGGCTGTACCTTGATAAGATACTTCACCGTTATCATTGATGCGAGTAATAGACCAAACACGTTGTTGGCGTTCGCCGTCATCAAAGTAAAATTCTTCGTCTATAGTACCTACTAAATTATCGCCTTGTTGCTGCCAATTAGCGTTTATTTCGACACAAAAATGGCGAGTCATTTTGTTGCTGTAATCTTGTACTATACCTCGAGCAATTATCTTGTCGTTAAAAAATTCTTCAAGCACAAATTCTGGCTTGCTGCCTTTGTAGTCTTCAATTTGATGACTACAACTTAAAAGCATGGTCAGGCTGAGCATTAATAGAAACGTTTTTTTCATTTTGAAATTCCAAGTAATTTTTTTCTTAAGTTAGGTCTGCTGGTTTTTTCTGATAACCAAATTGCAAGAAAATGGTCAGCAAAGTCTTCATCACTAATGCTGCCAATACTTTGCTGATTAAATAGAAAGTGACTTTGGTTTTGTAAATCAACAATAAAAGTAAGAGTGTCGTTTTCCTTAATGTTAGGCCAAATTATTTTTAATTGCTCTAACCATATATTTTGGTTTGCATGGTTAAGGCCTTGCTGTTGCCATTCGTCAGCTGTTTTGCTAATTAAGTCCGCGGCTTCAATATCTCTTAGGTAATTTATTTCAAGCTTGATTGGTCTTTGTTTCTCAATAAAAGAACCATCTAAACTGTGCAACGATGAATGATAAATAGACCAAAATAATACCGATAACTCTGCTTCCCCAACCTTTTTAAACGAGTACTGATTGAGTTCATCTGCAGTAATATCTGCGCTGGAAATTGGTTTTATGGTATTTGCGCTGGCAATAGAGCAGGTGCTTAATAGCAAAATCATAAATAAAGCATTTAAAGAGGTAGACATTTATTTCTCCTCACTTAATTTGTCTAGCGAATAAGATTTTTTCTTAGCCGCTGAGGTACTTAATAGTCGGTTTAAAACCAGCAATAAAGGTAGTAATACAGCCCAAGCAATAGCTAATATGGTGAGTGTGTATGTTAAAGGTTGTGAGAATGAAACAGCATTAAGTTGCATAGCAAAATAATAGCTAATAGGGCCTGCGCACATACCAAGTAAAGCGGCCAATACTAATCTGGTTTGTAAAAATGATAAGAATGCTTTAATTGTGGTAGCAAAAGCTAGCCATAACAGCGCTAACCACAAAGGGAACCCTGGTTTGTCGAAAACAAATATTTGTTGCAGATATAAGATGTAGTCGATGCTAATGCCTATTATAGCAAACAGTAAATAATGACTAAGGTGTGTCGTTAGCTGGCTTAAGGTCGCAAAATATAAAACCAGTAAACCTAGCAAAATTGCTTCTTGGTGATAGATTATCGCAACAAACCAAAATGCTTTAAACCAGACAAAGTTGAACAGCGCCCGGTGAGAATCAATTTTATTTTGCCAGTGTTGGATTAAAGCCATAGGTTATCCGTATATAAACTTAGTCTTTGCTTATACGGATGAAATTGAAAAAAGGTTTATTTATAATTGATAAAATAATAGCTACAAGATTTTAATACATCATCAATGATATAGTGCGGTTCATACATTGTGCTAATTTGGCGAATTATGAAAGATTGCAATCAATGTGGCAAATGTTGCATCAAATACTCAGATGGTGCTCTTTCTGCGACAAAAGAAGAAATAGACCTATGGGAAATCTTTAACCCAGATATTTTTGACTTCGTCAAAGATGGTGAAATTTGGTTTGATCCTAAATCTGGACTTAGGCTCAAAAGATGTCCGTTTCTAGAGCTTTCCCCGAAAAAAGACCCGCTTGCGCCCAATATATATACATGCAGTATTTATTTAGATAGGCCTGAAGACTGTCGCCATTACCCGAGTTTAATTGCTGAAATGATCAGAGATGAATGTGAAATGATTGAAGTGGTTGATCTTGATAAACCTAAGCAAGCACAAATAAAACTAGATTTATTAATGAAAGATAGTCGCCCGCCAAGTTCATAGGCAAAGAATAGAGATTGATATTTTAAGAGTAAAAAGCAGGTTAACTTGTAAATATTGAGGGGCAAAATCTGCGAATTGAATTTTGCCCTAGAGTATTGACTGTATTAGCCACAACACTTTTTATATTTTTTTCCGCTGCCACATGAACACGGATCATTACGATTCGGAGTTTTATCGAACGTAGTAGTGGTTGGTTTATTTAGTATGGTATTGAGTTCGTTGATATTTTCATCAATAGAGCTATCAACTGTAATATTAGCGAAAAGTTCATTATCAGTAACTAATTGCTCTACTTCTAACTTTCTTTCATCACTATTAACCACTAGTGTTAATGGATTTTTTTCAGTGCCAAGTTTAACTAAACGCTTAGTATTATAGCCAGTTTTGATATGGTTTACTCTGGTGTGGATACGCCCTTTGTAATACAGATCGTGCATAATGTTCTCCGCTAATTTTATACGTGGTTAAATACTTGCTTTAAGCGCGGCAGTATATAGTAATACGGCAAATAGTCGACTGTTGAATTAATAGTCAGCCTTTTATTTTTTTAAAGGCTACTATTTAGCATAGTATTGACGAAAAATTAACGCCATTGTTCAAATGTAAGCTATCACAAAAGTAACATCAATTTTCAATTGCTCAAAATTGTTAGATCTAAATGATGTTTTGTTTTTTTAATTTGTGTAGTTGCTCAGCACTTAGCCCTAATTGGTTTGTTAAAATATTGCTGGTATCTTCACCTAGAATTGGTGGCGCTTTTTTATATTCTACTTTGGTTTCTGAAAACTTAATTGGATTCGCGACTTGCATCACTTTCGAAGTATTTGCATGGCTTAGCTCCATAACCATTTCACGGTGTTGTACTTGTGGCTCAGCGTAAACTCTGTCTAATGTATTGATGGGGCCACATGGCACGCCCGCTTTATTAAGCGCTGCTAGCCAATAATCTAAGGGATGTTGCGATAATGCAGCATTTAATAAAGGTATTAATTGCTGGCGATTGGCAACGCGCAGTTGATTAGTGATAAAACGTCCATCCATTGCTAACTCTGGTAAAGCTAAAGCTTGGCAGCAATGTTGGAATTGAGTGTCATTGCCAACGGCTAGCATGATGTAGCCATCATCGGTGGTAAATGCTTGATATGGAACGATGTTTGGGTGGGCAGTACCTTGTGATGTTGGGACATCATTACCAACTAGATAATTCATACCTTGATTTGCGAGACAGGACACTTGCGTATCAAGTAGTGCTAAGTCAATGTACTGACCAATCCCTGTCGTGTTTCGATGATATAATGCGGCTAAAATTCCACTAACTGCATACATCCCGGTCATTATATCGACTACTGCTACGCCAACTTTTTGTGGTCCTGCGCCTGGCTGCCCTTCGGGTAAACCAGTTAAGCTCATTAATCCGCCCATTGCTTGGATCATGGCGTCATAACCGGCGCGTTTTGAGTCAGGTCCAGTTTGGCCAAAACCGGTAATAGAGCAATAAATAATGCTAGGATTTACGGCTTTCATGCTTTGGTAATCTAAACCATATTTTTTTAAGCTACCTACTTTAAAATTTTCTACCACAATATCGGCTTTAGCAGCTAATTGGTGAATTAACTGTTGACCTTGTGGAGAAGTAATATCAATGGTGACTGAATGTTTACCACGGTTTGCTGATAAGTAATAAGCTGCTTCGTTGGTGTCATTACCTTGTTCGTCTTGTAAGAATGGAGGCCCCCATTTGCGGGTGTCATCACCAGCGTTAGGACGTTCAACTTTCCATACTTCGGCGCCAAAATCGGCAAGTACTTGTGTGGCCCACGGCCCGGCTAAAATTCGGCTTAAGTCTAAAACCTTGATACCTTGTAATGGCCCCATTGATTATCTCCTGCGATGAAATCGGTCATACACTAGTTATTGATAGTTTGTTTTATAATAAATATCTAGATGGTTAAAACTTAATAGTTTTTTTATGCCTGCAATAAAGCAGTTATTTTCTCTAATGATTTATTTGCTAGCTGATCTTCCGCTTCAATCCAACAGGCATTGCTGTAACTTTCAAAATGCAAAATTAAGTAATCATCAGCAAAATTAAATCGAGTATATTCACGATCCGCCCCCTTTATATGCTCAATAATTCGCTGTTCTGCAATTTTACTGAAAACTAAGTCTGCCAATTCTTTAATATCATCTTGATCCCACTCTTTGGTAAATGAAATCAGGATTAGGTCTTGCTCATCGAATGTTACATTTTCTATTTTGTGCACGCTTTGTCCTAGCTGGGTTTAGTTGTGTCGTTTGATTGTGTCGTTTGGTTGTGTAGCTTGATTGTGTAGTTAAGTTCCGCAGAACGTTCGATAACCTTGATCGTTATCTGCAGAGGCATCTTGGTATTTTTGTGTGTTAGCGAGCACTTGGTAAGGTGCTCTTAGTACTTGTAAAAATTCATTGGCTAAGCTCATATCTAAAGTGGCTTCACAATGCGCTAATATCGCTTCAACATGATGATTCCTTGGGATAACCACTGGGTTGTTCTGTGCCATTAATTTCTGGGCTTGCGCATCAGAAATATTATTTTGGTTCAGCGCTAAACGCCAACTTTCATACCAGTTGCCTAAGTGAGCCTTTAATTGCTCGGCATGATCAGGGGAGGTTAACGATAATGTTAAGTTCGCGAACGTAATTGTGTGATCTAACTCTAAGTCTTGCATCAAGCTAAGTAGTTGTTCAATACTTTCCTTGCCGATGAGATCTAAGTCAGTAAAGCCTAATTTATTGGCGAGCATAGTAAAGTAAGCATTGTCAAAGTCCGCAGAAAACTTAATGATTATTGGCTCCACTAAAGCCAATGCTTTATCGCTATCTTCATCAATTAATGGCAACAGACACTCAGCAAGGCGAGCCATATTCCATTGGGCAATGTGTGGTTGATTAGCAAAAGCATAGCGGCCTTGAGTATCGATAGAGCTAAATACGGTACCTGGATGATAAGTACCCATCATCGCACAAGGACCAAAATCTATGGTTTCACCCGAAATAGAGTTATTGTCGGTATTCATTACGCCATGAATAAAGCCAACGCGCATCCAGCTGACAATAAGCTTAATTTGTTTAGCGATAACCGCTTTTAAAAACTCAAGGGGACGATTTTCAACATCGATAGTAATTTCTGGAAAGTGACGAGCAATGGCATATTGAGTTAATTGCTTTAATGCTTGGGTGTTGCCGCGAGCAGCAAAATATTGAAATGTACCTACGCGAATGTGACTCTCGGCTACTCGTGTAACAACAGCGCCTGGCTTGATAGTTTCACGATAAACGGTATCTCCCGTTGCGGCTACCGCTAAACAACGAGAAGTGGGTACGCCTAATGCTTGCATGGCTTCACTCATTATATATTCGCGAAGAGCAGGGCCGATGGCACATTTACCATCTCCTTGGCGTGAGAAAGGCGTACGGCCAGAGCCTTTAAGTTGAATATCTTGGCGTTGGCCATTGGCATCTATCACTTCACCAAGCAATACCGCTCGGCCATCACCTAGTTGAGGATTGAATCCGCCAAATTGATGTCCTGCATAGGCTAGGGCAATAGGCTGAGCGCCAGGCAGTATTTGATTACCCGTAAAAAAATCAGCTAACAATTCATCATCTGTAGTTAACTGCGCAGTCATATCTAATTGCTTTGCTAATGCTTTGTTGAATAATAGTAATTTTGGTTTTGAAACTTTTTCAGGTAATTCAGCTTGAAAAAAATCACTGCCTAAATTGATGTAGCTATTTGAAAATTTCAACGGATAAGTTCTTAATTTAAATCTAAGTTATAGGGCTATCATATATTATTTTGGTAAAAAATAGGCTAAACAGCCATACTTTGGTCGATATTTGTTGTTTAGTTTGAATTTTTATTTAAAAAACACAGACAGTTTGCAAATTTTTCCATATAATCAAATGAGTTTTAAACATAAATAAAAAGAGTAGTCACTATGAAAAAATTAACTTTAGCTCTAGCCGCTTCTGTAGTTATGGCAGCTCCAGCTTTTGCCGCCGACGTTGAAGCCGGTAAAGCAAAATCAGCAATGTGTGCAGCTTGTCACGGTGCAACTGGTGTTTCAGCTGTTCCTATGTACCCTAACCTTGCTGGTCAAAAAGAAGTTTACCTTGCTAAACAACTTAAAGACTTTAAAGCTGGTACACGTAAAGACCCAGTAATGGGTGCAATGGCTATGCCATTATCTGATGCTGATATCGCTAACTTATCTGCTTATTACGCAAGCATTAAGTAATAGCTTATCAAGTAAAGAAAAAGCGCATTAATGCGCTTTTTTTATATCCTAAATTTACTAAAATGGATTTTAAATGAGTAAAAATATTTTACTTTCTCTGGTGTTTTTTATTTCATTTGGCGCAGTTAGTGAAGAGCAGTTAAACAACGCCACTAAATTAACTGTTGAGAAAACCGCGACTTCTGTAGACGAAGAGCCAACCGAGCAATTGGTTATAAACGAAGAAATAGATGCCGCAGCTTTGCTAGCAGAACAACAAGCCTTAAAAGTGAAACAGCAACGCTTGCAAGTCCAGGTAAATTTTTGCGCCCCTTGTCATGGTAAAACCGGGGTTTCTGCTATCGATATCTACCCTAACTTAGCCGGCCAACAAAGCGATTATTTACTTAAACAGTTACGAGATTTTAAATCAAAAGCTCGTAAAGACAATGTAATGAATGGCATGGTTAGTCGTTTAACCGACGAAGATATGCAAGAGTTAGCACAATTTTATGCTGGTATCGAAATTGAGATTCAGCAACCGTCTGTGGAGGCAAAAGATGAAAAAGTTATTAGCACTGATTTGTAGCGTGTGGTTATTTGCTTGTAGTGATAATGCACCAACAACCGAAGTGAAAGAAATTATGGTAGTCGAGAATAGTTTAGATCAACTTGCCCCTAGATATGTAAAGTTAGCCTTATTAGTTGGTAAACATCAAGACTACTATATCGATGCTTACTATGGCCCTAGTGAATGGCGGGATAATGCTAGTAAGCAGCCTTTGCCTGAATTAGCAAAGCAAGCTGAACTATTATTAACTGATTTAAAGTCTGCCAACTATCCAGACAATCAGCAATTACGCCATGATATGCTAACTGTGCAAACTCGTTCAGTACAAGCATTTATTGCCATGCTTAATGGTGAAAAGCTAAGTTTTGATGATGAGTCGATGGCACTTTATGACGCTAAATCGCCTAACTTAACCGAAGCCGACTTTGATCAAGCATTGGCTAAATTAGAAAAATTGCTGCCAGGTAAGGAGGACTTAAATACTCGCTTAAAATCGTTTAACGATCAGTTTGTTATTCCAACAGAGAAACTCGATACGGTATTTACCGCGGCAATTAAAGAATCACGTAAACGCACCAAAGCATATATAGAACTTCCGATGGAAGAAAACTTCACTATTGAGTATGTCAATAATCAGCCTTGGAGTGCCTACAATTGGTACAAAGGTAACAGCTTTAGTCTTATTCAATTAAATACCGATTTACCAATTAATATTGAACGTGCAATCGACTTAGCAAGCCATGAAGGTTATCCAGGTCATCATGTATTTAATTCATTAATGGAAAAACATTTAGTAAATGGCCAAGGCTGGGTTGAGTATTCGGTATACCCGCTATATTCACCCTTGTCATTATTAGCTGAAGGCAGTGCAAATTATGGTATTCATGTTGCTTACAACGATGTAGATCGCTTAGCCTTTGAAAAAGATGTGTTATTCCCTTTAGCTGGCTTAGATGCGAGTAAGGTTGAGCTTTATTACCAAGTGCAAGACGTTACCGGGCAACTATCCTATGCGGGTAATGTTGCTGCGAAACGTTACTTAGATGGTGATATTGATAAAGCACAGGCCATTGCCTTTTTAATGAAATACGCAATGAGTACCGAGCAAAAATCAACACAACGCATCGGCTTCTTTGAACGCTACCGCGCTTATGTGATTAACTATAATTTAGGCCAAGATTTGGTTAAAGATTATGTTGAATTTCGCAGTGGTGATGATGAACAAAAACGCTGGCAAGTATTTGCTGACTTATTAGCCAACCCTCGTAGTGCCTCTATGATGGTAGTAAGATAAATCATCAAGGTGTCAGAGTCGTTGCAACATATTGCAACGACTCTGATAGCTTGATTTTAATATGCTAGCGGTTAAATAAAGGCGAAAGCGTCGGCGTACATGTGATCTTTTAATGCGCCTTGGGCAATAAATTCTGTTCGTAAAAAGCCAACCATATCAAATCGCCCAGCCATATAAATATCGTAATTTTCTAAGCTAGTTACGTCTTGTAATAAAGGTTGATGAACTTTACCTACTCGCCCTTGCCAATCTTCATCTGCAGTTTCTACTATAGGAGTAAATTGGCCATTAGCTAAGCTATCAACTAATGCTTGAGTTTCGGCTAATTGATAACAAGCGCTTGGCTCTCTTAAGCCCCAATAGACGAGAACTTGTTGTTCAAACTTACGTTCGACTAAATCAGCTAAGATTGATTTTATGTATGAAAATCCAGTACCACCAGCAAGTAATACGATAGGACGGTTGCTGTCTGTTTTTAATTGCGCTGCACCGCCTGCCATTTCGATAGTAACGGTTTCGTTAGCTTTGATGTGGTCAATAACTTGCATTGCCCAGCTATCTGCACCGAAGGCGCCAATTTGTAGCTCAATTAATTCATCTTTTGGAGCGCTTGCTATAGAGAACGGGCGTTTATCGTCATCACTCATAACAAAGTTTAAATATTGGCCAGCCTCAAAATTTACCGCTTGTGCAGGCGTTAATAGAACCTGATAGACATATTCTGTTAATGGTTTAATTGTATGTACTTTACAGCTTATTGCTTTCATTAATTAATTCTTAGTTAAATTATTTACAGCCTTTATGGATAATATAAAGACTTATTTAGTTATTCGTTTTCTTGCTTAGGCTTCGATGGAAAAATATCAAGTTCATCCCAAATGTCATCAACGTAGTCTTGTATTTCAGGGTCCATAACAATTGGCTCACCCCATTCACGACTCGTTTCACCAGGCCATTTATTGGTGGCATCCATACCCATTTTTGAACCTAAACCAGATACCGGCGAGGCAAAGTCTAAGTAATCGATTGGGGTATTTTCAATTAAAGTGGTATCCCGGGCCGGATCCATACGTGTGGTCATTGCCCAAATAACATCTTTCCAATCGCGTGCGTTGACATCGTCATCGCAAACAATAACAAATTTGGTATACATAAACTGGCGCAAGAAAGACCATACGCCCATCATCACGCGTTTTGCATGACCTGGATATTGCTTCTTCATTGTTACTATTGCCATGCGGTATGAACAACCTTCTGGCGGTAAATAGAAGTCTACTATTTCAGGAAACTGCTTTTGAATAATAGGCACAAATACTTCGTTTAAAGCTACACCTAATACTGCAGGCTCATCTGGTGGACGGCCAGTAAAGGTGCTGTGATAAATAGGGTCTTTGCGCATAGTTATATGCGTTACTGTAAATACTGGGAAGTCATCTACTTCGTTATAGTAACCGGTGTGATCGCCATAAGGGCCTTCAGGTGCCATTTCATCTGGGTCAAGATAACCTTCAAGCACAATTTCAGCAGAAGCCGGTACTTCTAAATCGTTACTAATTGATTTTACTACTTCGGTTTTGCTACCGCGTAATAAACCAGCAAATGCATATTCTGATAGTGAATCAGGTACTGGTGTTACCGCGCCAAGAATCGTTGCTGGATCAGCTCCTAGTGCTACAGATACTGGGTATTTTTCACCTGGGAATTTGTTTTTAAATTCTTGGAAGTCTAAAGCGCCGCCACGATGTGATAACCAGCGCATCACTACTTTGTTTTTACTTAATAATTGTTGGCGGTAGATGCCTAAATTTTGACGTTCTTTTTCCGGTCCGCGAGTAATGGTTAAACCCCAAGTAATTAAAGGCGCAACATCACCAGGCCAGCATTTTTGAATTGGCAGTTTAGTTAAATCAACGTCTTCGCCACTGAAAATAATATCTTGGCAAGGAGCTTTTTTAAGGCGCTTTACCGGCATGTTTAATACTTGCTTATAAACAGGTATTTTACTGAGCGCATCTTTAAAGCCTTTTGGCGGCTCTGGCTCTTTTAACACAGCTAAAAGCTTGCCCACTTCTCGCAAAGCGGAAACATCTTTTTGTCCCATTGCCATCGCAACACGCTCTGGTGTACCAAACAAGTTGGTTAGCACGGGCATGTCAAAGCCAATAGGATTTTCAAATAATAATGCAGGACCTTCAGCGCGTAAGGTTCTGTCACTGATCTCAGTCATGGCTAAGTCAGTAGAAATTGGCTGAGTTATACGTTTTAGTTGACCAATTTTTTCTAATTGCTCGATAAAATCTCTAAGATCGTTATATTTCATATTATTTTTATCAAAATTTGTTTGCCACATTATACTAGGATTTTTGATTAAATTGGTATTAGTATTGTTGGCTTGTTAAATTCAAGTTGTCAGGAGTTAGCGTTATTTAACCTATTATTTACGACTAGTGACCATGACATTAATGACATTCACTGCTAGCATAGAGTTAATTTTATAATAATAAAGTGACATTATGCATAACCCAAAACTAACTAAAGCCTTGTTTACTAGCTTAACATTAGTTGCTGCAGCTACTATTGTAGGTTGTAGTGATGACCCTGCTAAGGCTGAACAAGCACCATTTGTTGAAATAAACAAAAATCCATTCCCAAGTACTTACAAAGCATTGCCAAGCGTACCTACATTGATCACCAATGTAACCTTACTCGATGGTATTGGCGGCATGCATGAAAACACCTCGATTTTACTGGAAAATGGCAAAATTAAAGCTATCGGTAATGATTTACCAGTTCCTGTTGATGATGCCAATGTTATTGATGGTAAAGGTAAGTGGGTAACACCAGGTATTATTGATGTGCACAGTCATCTAGGTGTTTATGCAACGCCTGATACGGGTTCACATGCTGATGGTAATGAAATGGTTAAACCGGTTACTGCTGCTGTTTGGGCTGAGCATTCTATTTGGCCTCAAGATCCTGGTTTTCGCCGTGCTCTAGCTGGTGGTGTTACGGCAATGCAAATTTTACCTGGTTCAGGTAATTTAATTGGCGGTCGTGGTGTTACGGTTAAGAATTTACCAAATCGTGTTGTCCAAGACATGAAATTTCCAGATGCCCCTTATGGTTTAAAAATGGCTTGTGGTGAAAACCCTAAGCGCGTTTATGGTAAAAAAGGCGGGCCTATGACTCGCATGGGTAATGTTGCTGGTTATCGTCAAGCATGGGCTGATGCGCAAAACTATCAACAAGCTTGGGATAACTACAAAAAAGATTACGACGCAGGTAAAGATGCAAAAGCACCTAAGCGTGATTTAAACCTTGAAACCTTAGCAGGTGTATTAGAAGGCGAAATCCTAGTACACATGCACTGTTATAGAGCCGATGATATGGGCACTATGATGGATGTGATGAAAGAATTTGATTACCAAATCGCTTCATTCCAACATGCTGTTGGCGCTTATAAAATTGCCGATAAGTTAGCAGAAAACAATGTCTGTTCTGCGATGTGGGCTGACTGGTGGGGCTTTAAAATGGAAGCTTACGATGGTATTCGTGAGAATATTGCTATGGTAGCAAATGCCAAAGCCTGTGCCATTGTTCACTCTGATAGCGATCAAGGTATTCAGCGTTTAAACCAAGAAGCCGCAAAAGCACTATCTGATGGTCAACGTGCCGGTATTAACTTTACTAAAGCGGATGCCTGGACTTGGTTATCATCTAATGCAGCTAAGTCATTAGGTATCTTCGATAAAACTGGTTCATTAGAAGCAGGTAAAAATGCCGATGTAGTTTTATGGAGCACAGACCCATTCTCTACCTATTCACAAGCTGAGTTAGTATTTATCGATGGCGGTGTGGCATTTGATCGTAACAAACCTGAAACATGGGCGATCAGTGATTATGAGTTAGGACAAGTTGGTGAAGGAGATCACAAATGAGAAATTTAACATTAACCGCAATAGCGGCGATCACAACACTGGCATTTAGTACTGCAGCTATGGCTGAAAAAATTGCCATTATCGGCGGTAAAGTTCACACCATGTCGGTACAAGGTACGCTAGATGAGGCTACGGTATTAATTGAAGATGGCCGTATTACCAAAATTATTCCACAAACGGTCTCAACTGACGAAAGCTATCGAGTGATTGATGCTAAAGGTAAAGTCGTTACTCCTGGCTTTATTGGTGCATTTACTTCTCTTGGTTTAATGGAAGTGCCTTCTTGGTCTGGCACTAACGATGCAACCGTTGAAGATTCGAATTTAAATGCTGCATTAGATGCATCGCATGCAATAAATCCTGAAACGAGTTTAAAAAATATTACCCGTATTGAAGGCTTTACTAGCGTAGCAACGTCTTTAAGCTATACCGGCTCTATGTTTAAAGGTCGTGGTGCGATAATAACCTTAGGTGATTACGATAAGCCACTGATTAAAAAACGTGCATTTATGTCTATGGATTTATCTAATTCAGGTGCCGATGCCAATGGCGGCTCTCGTGCTGCAATGTGGATTAATTTAAGAAAAGCTTTTAATGAAGCTATCTATGCTGCTCCTTTAGATATCAATCCGCAAACAGAGTGGCATGGCACGGTTAATATTGAGAATATAAAAGCCTTAATCCCTGTAGTTAAAGGCGAACAGCCTTTATTAATTAAAACCCACCGCGCCGCTGATATTCGTCACATTTTATATATGATGGAAAACTTTAAGCGCTTGAATGTTACCTTAGTTGGCGCAAGTGAAGCATGGTTAGTTGCCGATGAATTAGCAGCAGCTGGCGTTGCCGTTATTTTAAACCCAGAGTCTAACTTACCTTATGGTTTTGAAGAAAATGCCGCAACACTTGCTAACGCAGCAAGGTTGAATGCAGCAGGTGTTGATGTAGCAATTGGTATTAATACTCATAATATCCGTCTAGCCCCACAGCATGCAGGTAATGCTGTAGCTAATGGTTTGCCATGGGAAGCTGGCTTAGCAGCACTAACCACTATCCCTGCTAAAATTTACGGTATTGATTCATATTACGGTAGTTTAAAGCCAGGTATGGTTGCTGATGTAGTAGTTTGGTCTGGTGACCCACTTGAAGTCATGCATGCACCAGATCATGTGATTATTAATGGTGATGAAATCCCATTAGAGTCACGACAAACTAAGTTGCGTGATCGCTACCTTGTGATTGATAACGAAAAGCCACAACAATATACTCGCCCATAAAATCAAGGGGGTCAGATCAACTTGAAACTTAGCTTATATTTCAAGTTGATCTGACCCCTTGATTCTGAGACAAAAAACCAGCTTAGCAGCTGGTTTTTTATTGATTAGGTTTTAGCCTTTAGTCTTTTTTCGGCTTTAAGCTTAAAGTGCCTGAGCTTTCTTTGCTCGGGCCTTGTGCATTTAGCTCTGCTTCTACTTGTGCCCAAGGGTTGGCTGGCTCACTTGGGTTAATTTTCTTGTGATCAGCTGGCGCGGTTTTAGTAGAGGTTTTCACCGCTTCATTAATTTCTGCCATTTCTTGCGCATTTAAGTTGCGCCATTGCCCTGGGCGCATATCAGCTAATGATACCGACATAATGCGTGTACGTTTTAATGCAGTTACTTCATAGCCAAGGTATTCACACATGCGGCGAATTTGACGGTTTAAGCCTTGGGTAAGGGTTATTTGAAATACATATTTACCAACCATGCTTACTTTACAAGGTTTAGTAACCGTTCCTAAAATTGGTACACCACGTGCCATTCGTGCTAAGAAACGCTCACTAATTGGCGTATCAACAGTAACTACGTATTCTTTATCATGGGCATTTTCGGCGCGCAAAATTTTATTAACTATATCGCCATCGCTGGTTAAAAATATTAAGCCTTCAGATGGTTTATCTAAACGGCCAATCGGGAAGATACGCTCTTTATGACCAATGGCGTCAATAATATTACCGCGTACATCTAACTCGGTTGTACAGGTAATTCCGGTCGGTTTGTTATAGGCAATGTAAATTCGGTCAGATTTATTAGCCGGCATGGCAGCCACTAATTTACCATCAACTTTAACCACATCGCCGGGCATGACTTTAGTGCCTAGTTCAGGAACTTTATCATTAATCGTTACTTGCCCTTGCTCAATTAATTTATCTGCAGCGCGACGAGAGCAGAAGCCCGATTCACTAATAAATTTATTTAAACGTTTGCCGATATCTGTGGTCAATGTGTTTTCAACTCTGTAAATATGTTTAATAAAACAGATTATCGCTTAAAAACTAGCGATACGCTTTAAAAAATGATAATAATTACAATTATATTGCTAATTTTACGCTTAAACTAGTTAACCAGTTTATCAAAAATACCGATTTTACAATTTATAAGAAGAATACTGCTTATGCCAAACAAAGGATTTACCTTAATTGAATTAGTGTTTGTTATTGCTTTGCTTGGTCTTTTAGCTGCAGTTGCCGCCCCCAAATTTATTAATATTTCTCGAGATGCTCGTATTGAAGCGATTAACCAATTAAAAGTCAGCGTTAAATCAGCTAATGATTTACTTTTTGTTAAGTCTAAAGTACCAAGTTATGTTTTTGAAAAAACAGAGTGCCAACCCCGTTGTACAGACATCGATATAGATCAAAATGGCGTTATTGAAATAGATCAAAGTCCTGATTCTACAACCCCAGATGTGCGCTTAATTTGGAGCTATTTAGATAATGCTGATGTAACTAAACGTATTACTATGTCAGGTGATTTTGTTGAAGAGCGTGACGATCCTGCAGATGTATATTTAGGTTATGACCTAAATGGCGACGGAGATGTGCAGGACGACTTATGCTCGTTTAAGTATACGCAAGTGTCTGCTGAGGGCGGAGCACCTATATATGAGCTAATTACAGACGGTTGTTAGTATTAGCGCGTGCAATTTCGTTTTGTTGACTAATCTACGATTGATCTATGCTTACCGTAAAGACCTTTCTTTTGGCTATCTTGCCAATCAATGATAAATACGCATGTATATTTCGGGTATAAAAAAACCTGACAGAGTCAGGTTTTAAATTAAAACTAAGTAGTAAATTACTTACGTTTCATTGAATCGAAGAAATCATTGTTAGTCTTAGTCATTGCCAATCTATCAATCATGAATTCCATTGCGTCAATCTCGCCCATCTCATGTACGATTTTACGCAAGATCCACATCTTCTGTAATTCATCTTGCTTAGTCAGCAACTCTTCACGACGAGTACCTGAGCGGTTAAAGTGAATAGCAGGGAATACACGTTTCTCAGCAATTTTACGAGATAAATGTAATTCCATATTACCAGTACCTTTAAACTCTTCGTAGATAACTTCGTCCATTTTAGAACCTGTATCAACAAGAGCAGTAGCGATAATAGTTAAGCTTCCGCCTTCTTCAATGTTACGTGCAGCACCAAAGAAACGTTTTGGACGATGTAATGCATTTGCATCAACACCACCCGTTAAGATTTTACCTGATGAAGGGATCACAGTGTTGTAAGCACGAGCTAAACGAGTAATAGAGTCAAGTAAGATAACTACATCTTTTTTATGCTCAGTTAAGCGTTTGGCTTTTTCAATTACCATTTCAGCAACTTGTACGTGACGACTTGCTGGCTCATCAAATGTTGATGCGACTACTTCGCCCTTAACTAGGCGTTGCATCTCAGTTACTTCTTCTGGACGCTCATCGATAAGTAATACCATTAACTCACATTCAGGGTGGTTATGGGCAATACTTTGCGCGATGTTTTGTAATAATAAGGTTTTACCAGCTTTTGGCGGTGCAACGATTAGACCACGTTGACCTTTACCAATTGGCGAGGCCAAATCTAAAGTACGAGCAGTGATATCTTCCGTACTACCATTACCACGTTCCATTGTTAAACGGTCAGTTGGGTGAATTGGCGTAAGGTTTTCAAATAATATTTTGTTGCGAGAGTTTTCTGGCTTATCAAAGTTAACTTCATTAACTTTTAATAAAGCAAAGTAACGTTCGCCATCTTTCGGTGGACGAATTTTACCCATTACACTATCACCAGTTCTTAAACTAAAGCGTCTAATTTGGCTTGGTGATACATAGATATCATCCGGTCCAGCTAGATAAGAAGAATCCGCTGAGCGAAGGAAACCGAAGCCATCTTGTAAAATTTCTAAAACACCGCCACCAAAAATGTCTTCACCACTTTTTGCGTGAGCTTTTAAAATTGCGAAAATTACGTCTTGTTTACGGGTGCGAGCTAAATGTTCAAGCTTCATTGTCTCAGCTAATTTCATTAAATCGCTGATAGACTGAGCTTTGAGTTCGATTAGATTCATATTGATGGGTCTTTGTGCTTTTATAGTTTTTGCTTAATTAAATAGTGTTTTAAGCGAGCGAAATGCTTGCTAAAACGAAAAGGTTTTTGAAAATAGATATGTTGAGTGTTTAAGTTAGCATTAAAATTACAATAGGTAAAGTTGTTGCTTAATTAACCGGCAGGTATTTAGTGATTTTTATAAAAAAGGCTGATTTTCATCAGCCTTTTTCTAGAAATTAAAGATTTGCGTCTAAAAATTCTTTTAATTGGTTCTTAGAAAGAGCACCTACTTTAGTATCAGCAACTGCACCATCTTTGAATAATAATAATGTTGGAATACCACGGATACCGTATTTTGGTGGAGTACCAGAATTTTGGTCAATATTTAATTTACCAACAGTTACTTTACCAGCATATTCTTCAGCAATTTCTGAAAGGATAGGGGCAATCATTTTACAAGGACCACACCATTCCGCCCAAAAGTCTACCAATACAGGGCCAGTAGCATTAATTACATCAGCATCAAAGCCGTCGTCAGTTAACTGAACAATTTTATCGCTCATTTTTTTCTCCAAAAGGGGGCAATACGCCATATTAAGTTTCAATATTTATCGATATTGGGATGCATTGCAACTTTTTCAAGATCTTTTTATGGTAATTACTTATAACTTTTCATAATTTCAATAATTAACAGTGTTGGCTGTCCATAGTTGTTCTTAAGTGAGCAGGAGCGATGTTTTATATAAAGTTAACAGATATAAATTATGTGAATTGCCATTATATAGTGTTATTCTACAGTTTATGACAAAAACACATTTAACAGAAACTAAGTTTTCCGATCTAGGTCTTGCGCAAGCAGTCGTTACCGGGTTGGAATCTATGGGCTTTCAATACTGTACAGCCATCCAAGAGAAATCATTACCAATTTTACTTTCAGGTAAAGATATTGCGGGTCAGGCACAAACAGGTGAAGGCAAAACTATCGCTTTTTTAGCAGCAACTTTCCATCATTTGCTGTCAAAACCAAAGCCAGATCATAATCAGCCGCGCGCGATTATCATGGCGCCAACTCGTGAACTTGCTATTCAAATTGCTAAAGACGCAAAAGAAATGGTCGAAAGCACAGGCCTTCGCTTAGGTGTCGTTTATGGTGGTGAGGGTTATGAAAGTCAACGTGCAACCTTAGATGCAGGCGTTGATATTTTAATTGGTACTTGTGGTCGTCTAATCGATTACCTTAAACAGGGTGTTTATAAACTAGATCATATCGAAGCGGTTGTTTTAGATGAAGCCGACCGTATGTTTGATTTAGGTTTTATCAAAGATATTCGTTTTATGTTCCAACGCATGCCAGGTGCGAAAGAACGTTTAAATATGTTGTACTCGGCAACCTTATCTTTCCGTGTGAAAGAACTTGCCTTTGAGCATATGAATGATCCTGTAAGCGTTGAAATTGAACCAGAGCAAAAAACCAATTTACGTATTTCTGAAGAGTTATTTTATCCTTCTAATGAAGATAAAATGGCTTTGTTGCAAACCTTAATAGAAGAAGAGTGGCCTGATAAAGCCATTATCTTTGCCAATACTAAGCATGTGTGTGAACGAGTTCATGCTCACCTTGAAGCGGATAAAATTCGCGTTGGCTTATTAACTGGCGATGTTCCGCAAAATAAGCGTAACAAAATACTAGAAAAATTTACCCAAGGTAGTTTAGATGTACTGGTTGCTACCGATGTTGCTGCTCGTGGTTTACATATTCCAAGTGTAACTCATGTCTTTAACTACGACTTGCCTGATGACTGTGAAGATTATGTACACCGTATTGGTCGTACCGGTCGTGCGGGAGCTACTGGACATGCAATAAGCTTTGCTTGTGAAGATTCTGTATTTAACTTACCTGCTATCGAAACATATATCGAACATGCATTGCCGGTAAGTAAATATGACAGTGATGCGCTATTAACTGATTTACCAAAACCTAAGCCTCGACCTCGTAGAAACAATACGAATAACCGTGGCCGTAATGGTAATTCTGGTGGTGGTAACCGCACACATCGTCGTCCAAGCCACAACAGATAGGAAGTGTTAAATGCCTGCAAGCGTCCCTTCTTGCTCTCAGCCGTTATATGCGGTCATTGATTTAGGTTCAAATTCGTTCCATATGCTTATTACTCGCCTGGTTGCAAATAGCGTCCAGGTGGTTGATAAGGTGAAACGAAAAGTTCGTCTAGCCTCTGGGTTAGACGAGCAAAATATTCTCAACCAGGTCGCCATGGCTCGTGGTTGGGAATGTTTAAGCTTTTTTGCTGAACGCCTGCAAGATATCCCCCCTGAAAATATTAAAATAGTTGCTACTGCAACCCTTCGTCTCGCACAAAACTCTGCTGACTTCATAACCAAAGCTGAAGCTATCTTAGGCCATAAAATCGAATTGATTTCAGGCGAGCAAGAAGCCCATAATATTTATTTAGGTGTGGCTCACACTACATCTAGTGCCGATAAGCGCTTAGTTATCGATATTGGTGGTGCAAGTACAGAGCTAATTGTCGGTAGTGGTTTTGAAGCAAAAAAATTATGCAGTTTAGACATGGGCTGTGTCACCTTTAATTCTGAATTTTTCAGCAATGGTGAGTTATCTGCTTCGGCTTTTGGGCAAGCAAATAAAAAAGCTAAAGAAATTTTACAACCACAAGCTACTGCATACAAAGCGGTTGGTTGGGATTGTGCGTTAGGAGTGTCAGGTACATTACAAGCGGTTGCGGAAGTGCTGTCCGGCCAAGGTAAAGTCCAACAAATTACTTTAGAAAACTTGTTAGATATTCAGCAACAAGTTATTCAGTGTAAAACTTTGGATATGCTAAATATACAAGGCTTAGAGCAAGAGCGCATTCCAGTTTTTGCACCGGGCTTAGCAATACTTATTGCCATATTTGAAACATTTGATGTTGAGGATGTGCAAATTGCCGGTGGTGCTATACGCGAAGGCATTTTGTATGAGTTGTTACCGAATATGCGTAACGTCAATATTCGTCAGCGCACTCTTGCTGGGTTGATTGAACGCTATAGCATAGATGAACGCCATGCTTACCGCGTTGCTAATATTGCCGACCAAGCTTTTAATGATCTCAAGGATGTGTGGCAGTTGCCAAACAATTTGGCCAGTATTTTACAGTCTGCTTGTGTTCTACACGAAATTGGCTTGCTGCTTGAGTATAAGAAAAATAAACAACATGCCGAGTATATATTAAATAATGCTGACTTAGCTGGCTTCTCTGATGCCGAGCGCAAGTTACTAATTGCCCTAGTAAGCAATTACAAAACGGAAATCAATTTTGTTACTTTGAGTGAGCAAAGCTTTACTACAAATTCCCTAGCAATTCGCATTATTGCAATCCTAAGACTTGCGGTGATCTTATCAAGGCGAAGAACAGACGATGCATTAGAGCGTGTTGGTTTTGATGGTAAAGAAAATGAATTGAGCTTAATACTCGAAGCCTCGTTTTTAGAGAAACATCCGTTAATTTATGATGGCTTAAAGCGAGAAATTACATTTTTGGCACAGCTAAAATTTCAATTTAATATTTCTATCTTTAGCTAATATTGATGAGTTCTTAGGGATAAGCAGTAGCTGCTTATCCCATACGATAAACTTAACTCAGGTTACTTGTCTTCTTTTAACCAACGAGCGACTTGTTTAGCGAAGTAAGTTAAAATGCCATCAGCTCCAGCACGTTTAAATGCTAATAAGCCTTCCATTACACATGGTTTTTCAGCTAACCAACCATTTTGAATCGCCGCCATATGCATGGCATATTCGCCACTTACTTGATATGCATAAGTTGGTACTTGAAAGTTGTCTTTTACACGACGCACTATATCTAAATATGGCATACCTGGTTTTACCATGACCATATCAGCACCTTCATGAATGTCTTGCGCGATTTCGTGCATGGCTTCATCTGAATTTGCTGGGTCCATTTGATAAGATTTCTTGTTACCACCTTTGATGTTACCTGAAGAACCTACGGCATCACGAAATGGTCCATAATAGTTAGAGGCATACTTTGCAGAGTAAGCCAGTATACGAGTGTTTACGAAGCCTTGGTTCTCTAATTCTTCACGAATAGCACCGACTCTACCGTCCATCATATCTGAAGGAGCAACAACATCAGCACCGGCTTTAGCGTGTGATAATGCTTGTTTCACTAAGATCTCTTTAGTGACTTCATTTAATACGTAATTGGTTTCATCTATGATGCCATCTTGACCGTGAGTGGTGAAAGGGTCTAGTGCTACATCAGTAATAACACCTAAGTCAGGAAATGCTGCTTTTAATGCGCGCACACTGCGCTGCACAAGAGCGTCATCATTATAGGCTTCTTCTGCTAACAAGGTTTTTTTATCACTTGCAACTACTGGAAAGAGGGCGATTGCTGGAATGCCTAACTCAACTAATTCAGCAGCTTCTTCTAATAATAAATCTAAACTCTTGCGTTCTACCCCTGGCATTGAAGGTATCGTTTCTTTTTGGTTTTCACCTTCAAGTACGAATACTGGATATATTAGGTCATTTACCGTTAATTGATTCTCAGCCATTAAGCGACGAGAAAAATCATCTTTGCGCATACGTCTTAGGCGTTTAGCTGGATATTGGCCGAATTGGGTGTTGTTATTCATAAAATCTCCTAACCAGTAATTTGGAAACATCGTTTCGCATTGTTACTAGTATGCATAATTAAGGTGTTGGTATCTATACCCATAGCTTGCGCCAATGTTTGCGCTACGAAAGGTAAGTATTTAGGTTCGTTACGACTACTTTTGGGTTTTGGTCTTATCGTTCGTGGGGTTAAGTAGGGCGCATCTGTTTCTATCATGATCCTGTCTAATGGAATATAGCGAGCAATATCGTAGAGCTCTTGACCGCGCCGGTCATCACAAATCCAGCCAGTTATGCCGATATATAACCCCATATCTAAGCATGCCTTTAACTCTTTGAGGTTGCCGGTAAAGCAATGGCTTACCGCCGCAGGTATTTTGCTTAAAGCAGGCGTTAGGATATTTTGCCAAGCATCAAAAGCATCGCGTTGATGTAGAAACAGTGGCATGTTGACTGAACTTGCTAAGTTTACTTGTTCGCTAAATACCCGTTGCTGGTTTTCGGGGGTAGAAAAGTTGCGATTAAAATCTAAACCACATTCACCAATAGCTCGGACTTTTGGGTAACTAGCAAGTTTTGATAATTGCTCAATATAGTCAACAGCTACGTTGTCGGCATCATGGGGGTGAACACCTGCGGTACAATATAAATTGTTATGTTGCAGACAAAGCTCTAATGCTTTTTCACTTTCAAGTAAATTAGTTCCCGTTATGATTTGATGTGATACACCAGCGCTTAGCGCATTTTCGAGGACGATATTACGGTCTTTATCAAAGCGAGAATTCGTTAAATTAACCCCTATATCAATCATTTCTGCAGTCATACTAATTAGTGCGTTTAACTTTAATTGAGCGATTTGAATTTTCTGTGGTTAATGAGAACGAATTAAACATACCTCGAGATATTTTTACTTGTTGACCAGCTTTTAATTTTACTTTTCCTGAGGATATACTCGACCATTTTTGCCCATTAGTAAAAGTGATTCGCCATTTACCATGAGGGTTTTTGGTTGCAGTTTTTATGGTGAAAATAAAGTGATCTACGTCGATTTCTGCTTGAGTCTTTTTATGCTCATTACCAAAGTTTTGCTCTATTTGTTTTTGTGGATCTGGCACATTGTTAACTACGACTATTGGCTCTGGCACAATAGGCTCAGTTATCAAAGTATTAGATTCTGCCGTCGTTATAGCTGCATTGGTTGCTGGTGAATCTATTTTGCTGGTGTTTTGTAATGAATTTTTATTGCTAAACCATAAATCAAAACATGCTAGTCGTTCACTATCATTTTTAACCTGCGCACACTTTTGCACTTCAACATCGACCATGGCAAAACTAATGTTTACCGGGATAAATAATAAAGCTAGAAGTGCAAAAAAATTAACTGTTGTTGATTGTGTTTTCATCTTGTTCACTATCTTGTTCGTCATCTTTCGGGCGTGTGTAAAAGGAGGCCGCTATAAGTCCAACTTCAAATAAAAACCACATAGGGATTGCTAACAATGTTTGTGAGATCACATCAGGAGGAGTAAGTAACATGCCAATAACAAAGACACCAACGACAACATAAGGACGCTTTTCTCTTAGTGCATCAGGGGTGGTGAAACCAGTCCAACACATTAATATAATCGCAATAGGGATTTCAAATGCTGCGCCAAAAGCGAAAAACAGCTTAAGTACAAAGTCCAAATAGCTAGAGATGTCGGTAGCTATAATTACCCCGTCAGGGGCAAAATTACTAAAAAACTCAAATGCTAAGGGGAATACCACAAAATAGGCAAATGAAATGCCGCCGTAAAATAAAAAACTGCTACCAAATAGTAAAGGGGCAACTAAGCGTTTTTCATTTTTGTATAAACCCGGAGCAATAAAACTCCAAATTTGATACAAAATAAATGGCATGGCTAAAAAGATGGAAACCACTAAGGTTAACTTAAAAGGGGCAAAGAATGGCGATGCTACATCTGTAGCTATCATGCTTGAGCCTTCTGGCATTACCGCGATTAATGGTTTTGCTAAGTATTGATAAATATCTTGAGCGAAATAAGCTAAGCTGGCAAATATAGCCAACACACTTAATACCATAGATAACAGGCGGCTACGTAACTCTAATAAATGATCAAATAATGATGAGCCACTAGATTGTTCACTTGTCATTTTCTTTGTCACTTACAGTTGTTGTATCTTTTGATGCGTAGGGGCGGTTTGCTTCTTCAGCCGCAGATTTTAAAGAATTCACTGATGCTTCTAATTCAGGAGACAAGTCTTTTAAACCTTGCTGCTCTGCCTTTTTCAGGTTGGCATGTAGTTCATGCACGCGTAATTCTTCTTTTAGCTCGGTTTGTACTGAATTACTAAATTGCTTTACATTCTGCATCCAAGAGCGAATGGTGCGTATTGCAGTCGGCAGACGTTCTGGGCCTAATATAATTAGTCCCATTACGCCAATAACCATTAACTCCCAAAAGCCAATATCAAACATAAATTATGCCTGGTCTTTGTCTTTTGATTTTTCTTTTACTTCGTCGAAGGTGCTGTCTGCTTTATCTTGAGTCAGTTTTTCAGCTTTTGCTTCTGGCTCTGCTTCTTCTTTCGAATCTTTATCTTCGCTTACTGCTTTTTTAAAACCTTTAACTGCTGAACCTAAATCACCACCAATATTACGTAGTTTTTTAGTTCCAAAAAGTAAAATGATAATGGCAAAAACAATTAATAGTTGCCAGATGCTAATTCCGCCCATAATGGATTCCCTCTTTGTTGATATGTCGTTATTATAATGTGTATATGCTTTATATCATATCAGTTTCAACTATTTATAATATTAGTTTTAATAAAAAAGTTGATCTAGTGCATACTTAATACTAAGTAATTTATTGGTAATATAAATATAAGGATATTTATTTGTTACGAATCGTTGTTTTTTTTCTATTATGTATAGGCTGCTTACCTCACGGTCAAACAGCTGATGACAATGATATGGAGCGTGTTGCTGTTTATCCAAATCCAGAAGATGATTGGTTATTTGGTTTTCATGGTGCGATAAGTGATTCGGTACATGGCACAGCTGCCTGGTTTGATAGTTTCTTTGCAACCCAAGAAGTTGATGGTAGTAAACCGCAAACCTCGGCCCGAATTCGACTTGGCTGGGAGCCAAGAGCCAGAGATTTAGACGTATTTACGCAAAAATTTAGGTTACGTGTTCGCTTACCAAATCTGGCAAAGAAGGTTGATTTAATTTTTTCCGATGAAGTGGAAGACGATAAAAAAGAAAATCAGGTAGATCAAGGTCGAGATATTAGCAATGACAATGAAGATACATTTACTGCAGCAATTCGTTTAATCAATGTCGATAAGTTGACAGAGTTTGTCGATACCCGTATTGGTATTTCGGGTGGCGACATATTTACTAAAGCACGCGTTAAATACACAACAAGCTTTTCTGATGTGCATCAGTTCGAATTTCAACCATCAATTTATTATTACCTCGATGATGGTTTTGGCCAACGCCTTTTTACTGAGTATGACTATAATTTTGCCCCGAAAAAACAATACCGTATGAATTACAGCATGACCTTCTCTGAACGTTTTGCAGGTCATCGATGGCGTAATGGCTATAGCTATTTACACCAGCTAGATAGGTTTCGCGCTACCGCACTATCTGTTGTGGTTAACGGTGAAGATAACGGCGACAGAGGATTTGTGGTACATAATTACGCGTTAAGTTTCCGTTATCGTGTTAACGCTTACCGGAAATGGCTGTATTTTGAGTTAGAGCCATTTATTGAATGGCCAGAAGAGTATGATTATAAAACCACGCCAGGCATTGCTTTTAGGGTTGAAGGTTATTTTACCCGAGAATAAAGCCTAATTTACTGCAGTTTATAAACCTACTTTCTTAATCCTAAGTATGAAAATAAAGCGCCAAATATAGCGGAGCTACTTGCTAAAACTAACTCAGTATTGATATAAAAATGACTGGCTATCACTAACAATGAACCAGCAATAATTAAGTAACGTACGCTTTTATGCTGTTTTAACTGCTGAGCTTGCCATGCCGCTAATGTTAGTTGCTGTTGCAGGGCTGTTTCTTTGCCTGTTTTTAGGTAGTCATAAACTAGGTCAGGTAATTCAGGTAATTTTTCACCCCAAAATGGCAGATTTTCTTTAACGGCATTAAACAATGCCTTCGGCCCCATTTGCTCTTTCACCCAGTCTTCTAAAAATGGTTTTGCTGTTTTCCATAAATCCAGTTCAGGGTAAAGCTGACGACCTAAGCCTTCAATGTAGAGTAAGGTTTTCTGCAGGAGCACTAACTGTGGCTGTACTTCCATATCGAAGCGGCGAGCGGTATTGAATAAGTTAACTAATACCTGACCAAACGATATTTCTGATAGCGGTTTTTCAAAAATAGGTTCACAAACTGTACGGATAGCAGATTCAAATTCATCAACACTGGTGTGAGCCGGTACCCAACCAGAATCGACGTGTAGCTGGGCAACCTTTTGATAATCACGATTAAAAAAGGCAACAAAATTTTCGGCTAAATAACGTTTATCATCTTTGTGTAAAGTACCGACGATGCCACAATCTATGGCTATCCAAGTTGGGTCTTGCGGATTTGTTGCATCAACAAATACATTACCTGGATGCATGTCGGCATGAAAAAAACTATCACGAAATACCTGTGTAAAAAATACTTCAACGCCGCGTTCAGCTAATAATTTCATATCAACATTTTGCGCGTTTAACTCGCCAATATCGCCAACGCCTATGCCGTAAATACGTTCCATCACCATGACATTTTTACTGCAAAATTCACTATGGACTTCAGGGACATACAGTACATGATCGTTATCGAAATTACGTTTTAGCTTGATTGCATTGGCTGCTTCTCGCAACAAATCGAGTTCATCAATAATGGTTTTACGGTATTCAGCTACCACCTCAACTGGGCGTAGGCGCTTGCCTTCACGATAAAATCGATTTACTAAACGCGCAAAAGTATGCATCACTTTTAAATCGGCGAATATGATTTTTTCTATATCAGGGCGAATCACTTTAATAACGATAGGCTTACTACCGCCATCAGAAATTAAATTAGCAGTATGCACTTGGGCAATCGATGCAGAGGCTAAGGGCTCAAGCTGAAAATCACTAAAGTGTTGTTCAAACTTATCAATACCTATGGCAGCAACAATAATTGCCTTTGCTTGTTCGCCATCAAATGCGCCGACTTTATCTTGTAATAAAGCAAGTTCATTAGCGAGTTCTAATGGTAATAAATCACGGCGAGTAGACAGCATTTGGCCAAACTTAATAAAGATTGGGCCTAGCGATTCAATGGCTAAACGTAAGCGCAATTCAACCGGCTTGTCTTTATGTTTGTTGCGTAGCCAAAATAAACTGTGACGGGCAATTTTTGCCACTAAAGGTGTTTTTTTTGCAGGCAATAACTCGTCTAAACCATAGTTTAGAAATGTTTTGACGATTTTATATAAACGTTTATTGCGCACGAAAATCCTTAGATTGTTATTGTTTAATACGTTATTTAATACGTTGGGCAAGTGAGTCGAGTTTACTTTGCAGTTTATCTAACTCTAATTTTGTTTTATCTACGCTGCTATTGAATACTCGCAGCTCGGTATCGGTAACTAGTAAACGCTTTTCATGTAATAGATACTCACCCGCATCTTGGCTTATTTGTGCTTTAGCAAAGTTAAGTTTTTTTAACAGCTTTGCACCTAAACTGTTTAGTTTAAATGCCGGGATATCACCAATACGATCGGCAAGTTGCTTTTCCCAATCAATATTAAGTTGTTCAGCTAGGCCTGCAAATTGTTGGGCAATTTTTAAATCTCCAACAATATCGAGATCACCAGAGCGAATTAATGAAGTTAATAACTCGGTTTGTTTTAGCTTGGCTAAACTAGCAAAATTACTGTGAATAACGCAGTCATCACTAAGGTGAGAAGCCAGTACTGAAATAGTATTTAACTCTACATTTAAAGTGATAGGAAAATCTAATTCACTAATTATTAAGGTTAAATTTTTACCATTAAGTTTACTTAATGGCTCGCTAATATTGCTATCTAGAGATAACGCTTTATTAATAATGATTTCAATTATTGCCGTAAGCATTTGCTTAGGCATAAGTTGCTCAATACTCATTAGTTAGAACTTATAACCTTTGTGCAGAGCAACAATACCACCGGTTAAATTGTGGTAATTGGTTTGTTCAAATCCTGCGGCTTCCATCATACTTTTCAATGTTTCTTGATCTGGGTGCATGCGAATTGATTCGGCTAAATATTGGTAACTTTCACCATCTTTCGCTACAAGTTCGCCCATTTTAGGTAAAATGTTAAACGAATAGAAATCGTATGCTTTGTTTAATAGATCATGTTCAGGCTTAGAAAATTCTAATACTAGTAAACGCCCGCCAGGTTTTAATACACGGAAAATAGAGCGTAGCGCTTTGTCCTTGTCTGTGACATTACGCAAACCAAAAGCAATGGTAACTATGTCAAAACTATTGTCATCAAATGGCAGAGCTTCGGCATTAGCTTGTACATAATCGACGTTACCAACTATGCCTAAATCGCGTAATTTATCACGGCCTACATTAAGCATTGAGCTGTTGATATCAGCTAAAATAACTTTACCCGTTGGCCCGGTTAGTTTTGAAAACTTTGCGGTTAAATCACCAGTACCACCAGCCAAATCAAGAATGCTGTTACCAGGTCGTACGCCACTAGCGTCAATGGTAAAACGCTTCCATAAACGGTGAATACCAAACGACATTACATCATTCATAATGTCATATTGTTTTGCAACTGAGTGAAATACACCGGCAACCATAGTTTCTTTATCTTCAGCTTTAACGGTTTTAAAGCCAAAGTCGGTTGTATCTTTGTTGTCAGTAGTCATTTAATTAGTACCAGTATTTGGAAAAATAGTTTAATTGTCTTTAGTTTACGACAAACTAAGCAAGAGTAAAATTAATTTTATAACCGAATAGCAGCTATTTTTAGTTATTCGTTGTTTTGCTTGATTGATATCAAGGCTAGGTAGTATCAATAACTCAAATTCATCAATTAAGCGTTTGAGTATTGCTCTTTATTCGCAAGCCAGCGTTTAATTAATGCTTCAGCCTGCACGGGAGTTTGTCGCCATAACAAGTATGCTTGCTGCTGTATTTCGGGAATAAGTTCACCATCACGAATTAAGTCGGCAATCTTTAAATCGGCTAAGCCAGTTTGCTTAGTTCCGAGTAATTCACCAGGTCCGCGAATTTCTAAATCACGCTCGGCAATTAAAAAACCATCGTTAGATTCACGGAGCACACCTAAGCGTTTGGTTGCCGTTTTTGATAATGGACTTTTGTACATGAGCACACAATGCGAAGCGACAGAGCCACGACCAACTCGCCCCCGTAATTGATGTAGTTGCGCTAAGCCTAAGCGTTCTGGATTTTCGATAATCATTAAACTGGCATTAGGAACATCAACACCAACTTCAATTACGGTGGTTGCTACTAATAAGTGAATATTACCCGCTTTAAATTCGTCCATAATAGCTTGTTTTTCAGCCGGCTTCATTCTGCCATGGACTAGGCCAATCTTTAATTCACTTAAAGTATCTTGTAAATAAGCGGCAGTATCTTCAGCAGCTTGGCACTCTAACACTTCTGATTCTTCAATTAGAGTACATACCCAGTAAGCCTGACGCCCTTCGTGCATGCAATTATGACGCACTCGTTCGATAATGTCGTCACGGCGGATGTCGGCAACTGCAACCGTAGTTATTGGTGTGCGCCCTGGTGGTAACTCATCAATTACTGAAGTGTCCAAATCGGCATAGGCAGTCATTGCTAAGGTTCTTGGAATAGGAGTAGCAGTCATTATTAATTGATGCGGATAACAATCGCCTATTTTGCCTTTTTCGCGCAAGGATAAGCGTTGATGAACGCCGAATTTATGTTGCTCGTCAATGATTAATAACGTCATGTTATGAAATTCAACCTGCTCTTGAAACAGCGCATGGGTGCCAATGACCATTTGCATGCTGCCATCTTTAATCGCTTCTAGAGCCAAGCGCTTAATACTCACTTTACTCTTACTAGCAAGCCAGCCCACTTGTATGCCTAAAGGTGAAAACCAATTGGCAAAATTTATTGCGTGTTGCTCGGCCAATATTTCAGTTGGTGCCATTAATGCTACTTGATAGCCATTGCCAATAGCGGTTAATGCAGCAAGCCCTGCAACTAATGTTTTTCCTGAACCAACATCACCTTGAACAAGACGCATCATAGGTACATCTTTGGCTAAATCGGCTCTTAATTCTTTAACCACTCTTTGCTGGGCATTTGTTGGGGTAAAAGGTAATTGCTGCAAAAATTTTTGCTCTAAGGTGTTATCAATCTCTAGAGCTATCGCCGGATGTTTATCACTTGATTGGCGTAACTTGAGCATACTTAAATTATGCGCTAATAATTCTTCTTTAATTAATCTTAACTGCGCAGGATGCCGACCTTCTTCCAATAAGGTTATTGATATATCAGGCGTTGGTCGATGTAGTGTTTTTAACGCTTGAGTTAACGATATTGGCTCGATAAAAAAATCAGCAGGTAATAACTCTTCAACTTGGCCTCGCTCAAGACGAATAAGGGTTTGCTCGGTAATGTTGCGCAAACTTATTTGTCTTAAACCGTCGGTAGTTGGATAAATTGGGGTTAAAGTTTCTTCTACTTGCGGTGCACTGACGTCATCATTAACGGCTTTATATTCGGGGTGAATAATTTCAAAGCCGCGTCCTCCTCGTTGGATTTCACCAAAACAACGGATGCGAGTGCCATTACTTAAATTATTTTTTTGTGCCGCTGAAAAGTGGAAAAAGCGCAGGGTTATTTCGCCGCTACCATCATTAATTTTAACTAGTAGCATTTTTCGACGGCCAAACGATACTTGGCTATCAATGACGTTACCAATAACGCCGGTATGCATACCGGGTAATAAATCGCGGATTTTGGAAACTCGAGTTTTATCTTCGTAACGCAGGGGCAGATGAAATAGCACATCTTGTAAGGTTTTTAAGCCTATCTTTTCCAGTTTACTTGCTACGCCAGGACCAACACCTTTAAGCACACTTACGGGAGTGCTGGCAAGGTTGTGTAGTCCTTCACGTATTGATAGTGTCATTGATACAGCTCAAAAATAAAATCCATTACAATAATAAGCTTACTCGTCGATATCTTGCCAAGCTTCTTTATTCATTTGCATTTTGTTCCACCAATCTTCAGATGCAACAATTTGTCCTTCATCATCAATCTCTGGATAAGGTAAGCCCTTACGTTGACATGCCTTAGCGAAGATAGGGTGGCCACCTTCAAACAATACCTTGTCACGTTCGACTTTCGTTATGTTCGACGGGGAGTCGTACATACCTGCGTTCTGGCGCTGACGTTGAGCCTCATAAAGGGTAACGGCGCAAGCGACAGATACATTTAGTGATTGCACCATGCCAACCATAGGTATGATGATATCTTGATCGGCTAAGGCCAATGCTTCATCTGAGGCGCCAAATTTTTCTTGGCCTAAAATGATTGCTGTCGGCTTGGTATAATCAACTTCACGATAATCAATAGCTGAATCCGAAAGGTTAGTAACCAATACCTGCATACCTTGTTCTTTCAGGTGCATAATGGCATCTTTAGTTTCAGTATGGTGATGCAGGTGAACCCAGTTTTGTGAGCCCACGGCACTATTACCGCTCATATACATACGGCTGTTTTTCCACACCGCATGCACTTCATTAATACCAATGGCATCACAAGTTCTTACTACTGCAGCTAAGTTATGCGGTTTATGTACACCTTCCATACAAACCGTAAGGTCAGTTTGGCGTTTTGCCAGCATATCAAGTATGCGTTTATGTCTTTCTGGAGTCATTAGTTTACGCTCGGGATTTCCAATATGCCGTCAATTTCAATCTCAACGCCGCGTGGTAACTGGCTTACACCAATCGCTGCGCGAGCTGGATATGGTTGCTCAAAATAACGTCCCATAACTTCATTTACGGTGGCGAAATTGGCAAGGTCGGTCATAAATATATTAACTTTGACCATGTCATTAATACTAGCACCTGCTGCTTCACATACAGCAACTAAGTTTTTGAATACTTGCTCTGTTTGTTCGGCAAAACCACCTTCTACAACTTCCATGGTGTCGGCAATAAGAGGAATTTGCCCAGATAAGTACACAGTAGTGCCTACTTTAACTGCTTGGCTATAAGTGCCAATTGCACTAGGTGCATCATTTGTTGCGATAATTGTTTTCATAATTTACCAATAATATTTGTTATTTTCTTGGTCGTGTAACACGTTCTACATCGACCATGAGTTTAATTTTTCTAATAATATTTGCAATATGTACACGGTCACGACAGGTGATTTCCATAGTAACCAAATAAATATTTGAGTCTTTTTCTTCAGAGTTTAAGCTGCGAATATTCGATTCACTCTGTGATATCACCGAGGTCAGTTTAGCTAATGCACCGTGATGATTAATAATCTCAATTCTTAATGCAGCAACAAACTCTTTATCGATGTCATTATCCCATTTTACTGGGAAGAATTTACCTAATTCTTTCTCACGACCATTGATGTTACGACAACCATCTTGATGTACCATCAAGCCTTTGCCTGAGCTAATATAAGCAACAATATCATCACCAGGGATCGGGTGACAACATTTACCATAGCTTACTAACATGCCTTCAGAGCCTTTAATTGGCATCTTAGCTTTGCCATAGCTTGGCTCTTCGGTATCGTCACTGAATTCACCAGTAAGTCGTCTAGCAATACCTATACTTAGTTCATTACCAAGACCTATGTTGGTCATTAAGTCATCTAAGGTTTTATAACCCGTATCTTTGACAACTTCGTTAATGGTTTGCAGGTCAATGTCACTTAATTTGTTAGCGCCTAAGGCGTGGGTCAATAGCCTATGACCTAAATTTAGAGATTCATTTTGTTCCATTGAACGTAAATAGCTACGGATTTGTGTTCGTGCCTTGGCGGTAACTACAAAATTTAACCAGGTTGCATTCGGGCGCGCGCCGGTTGATGTGATTACTTCAATGATTTGTCCTGATAATAATGGTTTGCGCAACGGGTATGGTTTGCGTTCTACTTTTGCACCAACACAACTATTACCAACATCAGTATGCACAGCATAAGCAAAATCAACTGCGGTAGCCCCCATAGGTAATTCAATAATTTTTCCATCTGGGGTGAAAACGTAAATTTCTTCTGGGAATAAATCGGTTTTAACGTTTTCGATAAATTCAAACGAGCTACCTGCACTTTGCTGTAATTCAAGTAAGCTTTGCATCCACTTACGAGCTCTTACTTGTGCCGTTGTACCCGAACTATCGTCTTTGTCTTGTTTATAAAGCCAATGCGCAGCAACACCTTTGTCTGCCATTTGATCCATATCTTGAGTACGAATTTGAATTTCAACAGGGATACCATAAGGGCCAATGAGTGAGGTATGCAGTGATTGATAGCCGTTTGATTTTGGAATGGCAATGTAGTCTTTAAAGCGAGTTTCAATTGGTTTAAATAAGTTATGCACAGCGCCAAGAGCGCGATAACAAGTATCGTAACTTTCATCTACAACAATGCGAAACGCATAAATATCCATAACTTCATTGAACATTAGTTCTTTGTTGAGCATTTTTCTATAAATAGAATAGAGATGTTTCTCGCGGCCCACTACTTCAGCTTTAATGCCAAATTCGGCTAAGCGACTTTCGATTTCATCTTGGATATTAGCGATAATTTCTTTACGATTGCCACGAGCTTGAATGACTGCTTCTTTTAATGCGCGCGAGCGCATAGGGTAGAGCGCTTCAAAGCCTAATACTTCAAGCTCACTTTTTATGCCATGAATACCTAAGCGATTGGCTATTGGGGCATAAATATCAAGAGTTTCGCGGGCTATTCTTCTGCGCTTATCAGGGCGTAAAGAGCCTAATGTACGCATGTTGTGAGTACGATCGGCAAGTTTAATTAAAATGACGCGAATATCTTGTACCATCGCCATGATCATTTTTCTAAAGTTTTCAGCTTGTGCTTCTTGGTGATTACTAAAACTTAACTTATCAAGCTTACTAACCCCTTCAACTAACTCGGCCACGGTACTACCAAAGAGTTCAGCAAGTTCATCTTGCGTTACAGGAGTGTCTTCAATTACATCATGTAGTAAAGCGGCCATTAAGGTTTCATGGTCTAAATGCATGTCAGCTAAATTGCGGGCAACTGCTACGGGATGAGTAATATAAGGATCGCCACTAGAGCGCATTTGTCCATCATGAGCATCATGGGCAACGACATACGCCTTTTTTAATAGATCGATGTGTTCTTTCGATAAATAAGTTTCGGCTTGTTTTTTTAGAGGTTCAAAAAGATACAACTAGAGCTCCTATGCCCTCAATACATGGCATATGTTCAAGGTATAAAATACAGAATACGATAATTAAATATAAATAGGAATATAAAAATAAAGCCAATGATTTGCATCATTGGCTTAAATTTTTATGTGGTGCTTAACGAGTTTAATAATGATTATTAAACTTGACCACCAACAATTGCTGCTACAGCGGCTAATTCTGCAGAATCTTGCTGAACTTGATGCTGACGGTCAGCATTGTCCATGATTTCTGTAGTGATTAAATCAGCTTCAATTTCACGTAGAGCTAATACAGTAGGCTTATCATTTTCTACAGGAACTAATGGTTCTTTACCACCAGTAGCGATTTGACGAGCACGACGAGATGCAATTAACACCAAGTCAAAACGATTACCAACTTTTTCAACAGCATCTTCAACAGTAACGCGAGCCATTTATATACTCCAAGGGAACAAAATTTTTTAAATAAGTCAGCCATTTTACTAAATGCTTAAACTTTATGCTAGTAGAAAAATCGATCTAAGCACAAATATTGCTAATTAACCTGATAAATCATCGCTATATTGTTATTTTTGCAACAAACGATTAAATAGCTCTTGGTGTTTAAGCGCTTGTTGGGCTTGTTTGAGGCGTTGATTTTCAACAATGATGGTTAACTCATTTAAAGCGTTATCAAAATTGTCATTAATAATAATATAATCAAATTCTTGATAGTGAGAACATTCTGCTTGCGCTCGGTCCATACGGCCTTGAATTGTGGCGTCATCATCTTGGCCACGCTTTCTTAAACGTTGCTCTAACTCTTCACGACTTGGCGGGCAAATGAATACGGTTGTTACTTGTGGCTTTTTCAAGCGAACCTGCTGTGCTCCTTGCCAGTCGATATCTAAAAATACATCAACGCCTTTAGCTAATTGCTCATCTATGGCGGATTCAGAAGTGCCGTAATAGTTACCAAAGACCTCGGCCCATTCGTAAAAATCATTAGATTTAACTGAACTTTTAAATTTTTCAACAGAAACAAAATGATAATGGCTACCATCTTCTTCACCAGGACGCGGCTGGCGAGTGGTGTGCGATACTGAAACTTGAATAGGGCGAGCGGAGTCTTGTTGTAAATACGCGCTAATTAAGCTTGATTTACCGGCGCCGCTTGGTGCTGAAAGAATAAATAAATTGCCTGGTACCGTCACAACAACCTCTGTGTTTACCGAATATTCGGATATGTTTATAGACCAAGTTAATTAACCGATCTTAGGAAATGTTCAAGCGAGTCATTCTAACTTAAAATTGCTTTATTCTCTAAATATAATTTTATATTTAACAAATTTTAATAAAATGTTTACTTACTACTACCAATTAAATGAATTGTTATAAAACCAGCAAGTGATTTTGACTGAGAATAGCAGAAAGAAAAACGCCACTCATAAAAATGAGTGGCGGTGACAGATCCGTTGATTATGACTTCTTTGGGTCACTTGCAACATTTGGCTAGCAATTAGCAGGTTTTATTAATTATTATTATTAAGTGTATTTCTACGCCCGTTAAAGAACTTATCCAAAGTAGAATAATTAGGCAATTAACTAATCATTAAATAGTTGTCATTAAATTATCTAATATTTACATAATGCAAGTAATATCAGTTGGTTAGCTATTTTTTTATTTTTGGTTTAGGCATAAAAAAAGCTTCAATAATGAAGCTTTTAATAGTTTTAAGTCTTTTTTCGCTAAGTTTAATGCTTAAATTAAAGCACTTTAGCAATCGATTGCGCTAAATATTCAACGTTGCTGTTAGCAATACCTGCAATACTCATACGGCTTGAACCAACCATGTAAATACTGTATTCGTCTTGTAATTGTTGCACTTGCACAGGTGTTATACCTAAGAAAGAGAACATACCTTTTTGCGTAGTGATAAAGTTAAAATCACGCTCTACACCTTGAGCTTTTAAGTTATCTACTAACAGCTGACGATTACCATTAATACGATTTCTCATTACTGCTAATTCTTCATGCCACTGCTGGCGAAGTTCATCTGAAGATAAAATTGTTTCCACAATTGCCGCGCCATGAGCTGGTGGCATAGAGTAAATACAACGTACTACACTAAGTAGTACTGAGTAAGCTATGTCTGTGGTCGGAACGTCTTTACCTATAATAGTCGTAGCGCCGATACGTTCACGGTATAAGCCAAAGTTCTTAGAACATGAAGTACAAAGTACCATTTCATCAACATTTGCCGCCATTAAACGAACACCGTAGGCATCTTCGTCTAAGCCATCACCAAAACCTTGATAAGCCATATCGATTAGTGGGGTAAAGCCATTTTCAACGGTAAGTGCTACTATTTTTTGCCACTGTAGTTGGTTTAAATCCATACCACTTGGGTTATGACAACAGGCATGGAATAGCACTATATCGTCTTTACCAACATTACTAAGCGTAGCTAGCATTTCATCAAATTTTAATGATTTATTCTCGTAATCATAATAAGGGTAAGTTTTAACTGTTAAGCCAGCAGCTTGAAATAAACCGGTGTGGTTTGCCCAAGTAGGGTCGCTTACCCAAATGGTTGCGCCAGGCTTACAAGAGCGTAAAAATTCAGCAGCAACACGCAATGCGCCAGTACCACCTGGAGTTGACACAGTACGAACTCGATTTTGTGACAAGATTTCATGGTCACCAAAAACTAGTTTACCCATTTCATCGTTGTAACTAGCTGAGCCAGCAGGGCCAATGTAGACCTTGGTATCTTCAGTATCTAAACGAAATTTTTCAGCAGTCTTAACACAATCTAAAATTGCTGTATGACCAGCTTCATTTTTATAAACGCCAACGCCTAAATCAATTTTTTTAGGGTTTTGATCTACTCTATATTTTGCTAATAAACCTAGAATAGGATCGGCTGGAAGAGCTGATAAATTACCGAACATGATACCTTTTACCTTTGAATGGGGCATTCTTAAAATTATTTTTAGAATGCACAATGCTAAACATCAAGAATATATTAGTTAGCGATGAAAATTAACCCTATTTTATCGAAAATAAGAGTTTTTTTAGAAGTTTTTATTCTTAAACGGTAGAAAGGATTATTAACTAGGTCGGTAATGGGATATTTCGACCTAGCTGAAGTGATATTAAGTGTTTGTTAAACCGCTATAACTAAACCAATTTAGTGAGTGCTATTATCGTAAAAGAGCTGAAATCAAACCGATCAAACCACCAAAAATGCCACCCCAAACGACGAGCCAGCCAAGATGTTTACGGATCATGTCCTGAATTATTTCTTTAACTAGTTGTGGTGTTAATTCGTCAAGACGTTTACTAATAATGCCTTCGACTTTGTCTTTAACACCGCCCAATATTTTAGGTTGCTCTAATTCGGCTTTAACAAGTTCGTTAAAGTTATCACTCTGGGTAATTTCTACGAAAGACGTTTTCATTTTAATAATGAAAGGTTCTTTTAGTGGAACCAGGGCTTCAGAGCCACCAAACATCGCTAGCATACTGCCAAAAGATGACTCTTCAATGGTCGTTACTAACGAATCAAATGCGGGTTCTAGATCTAATTTTTCTATAATAGGCACTAAGTTTAAATGGCTAGCAGCCCCTGAACTGTCAGATAGAAACTTATCAATGTTTTGATCAGTAAAAAACTGCGTCATCATTAAATCACGGATGCCAATTTTAAATTCTTCAAATCTGGCAGGTATAACCCCTGAGCCATATAATCCTGGCACTTTTTCAAGCAGCATATAAATTGCGATGGAGTTAGTGATAGCGCCTGAAACGGCAAATAGGCCAACTGAAAAAACTATATCATTGGCTAAAAAGTATCCGCTGACTGCAACGATTAAAGCTATTGCATTAGTAATATAACTCTTGTTCACTGAGTACGCCTGTATTTATTATTGAGCAAATGAGTATGTTACCAACCTAGTGATTTAATGTGCAAGATTTAGTTATCTTGTTGTAATTATTATATCTATTTAATTAAAAAAATTGGTATTACAGGCTTATGTTTCATTATTAATAACTGTGTTATAAATAATGCATCACCTCAAATGAGCACTGCTAATGAAATATTATCTAATTTTAACCCTCGCTTTAGCTTTAAGTTTTGCAGCACATAGCAAAGCCGAAGACACGCCTGATCAGTGGCGCACACTTGATTTGGATAAAACCATATTACTTGAATTAGAAACTGGGCCGGTAATTATTGAACTTAACCCCCAATTCGCGCCAAAACATGTTGAGCAAATTTCTAAACTGGTTACTGCCGGAGAATATGATGGTCAAAGTTTTTATCGGGTAATCGATAATTTCGTTGCGCAAGGAGGGATGAATGTTGAAACCACCACAAAACTGCCTTTACTTAAATTAGAATCTGATCATCAACTTACCGCAAGTGATCATTTCAGTATGGTCTCGAACAAAGATATGTTTGTTGAAAATACCGCTTTCTTAAATGGCTTTGCTATAGGATTTGAAACTAAAAGTCGTATGAGCTGGTTGTTACATTGCCCTGGCATTGTTGGTCTATCTAGACAAAATGAGCCTGATACTGGCTCAAGTGATTTTTATATCACCATAGGTCAGGCACCTAGATATTTAGATCGAATAATGACTGTTTTTGGCCGAGTAGTGTTTGGTATGGAGCATGTGCAAAAGCTGAATAGAACCGAGAGTATCGAAGGTGACACTCTTGACCGAAGCATCCATAGCAAAATAATTAAAATGCAGATGATGAGTGATGTGCCAAAAGCCAAGAGGATATTAATTGAAGTAGAACGTACCGATACTGAGCAATTTGAAAAAAAATTAATCGCTAGAATGACTAGAGAGCATCCGTTCTTCTATATTAAACCGCCGCAAGTACTTGATGTTTGTCAGGTGCCGGTTAATTCTAGGCTAGTGACAAGTCACTAAAGCAATCCAAAAATGAAGCTTATTAGAAATATAAGCTTCTAGTCTTAGGAGATAAAAGTTTTAATTAAGACGTTATTAATTACTTAGATATTTTAGGGTTTGATTATTTACACATTGAGTAAAGCTTTTTTGGCGTTCACTTCTAGGTAATGCAGCCGTTGCTTGTTCAACCTTATTAAGGCTTGCCTGTTGCTCTGCTTCAGGTAGTTCACTTAATTGATCCATGAAACAACCTTTAATGCCAAAGTTTAATGCCTTATCTGAACCAATATTATCTTCGCCTAAACAAGCCATAAGCTTCTGAGCAAGTAAATTTTTATCCATTTCATTGACCAAATATTCAATACTATATTGAGTTTCTTCAGTTAAATGACAGCCATAATAAATATCGGCTACCGCCACTCTAGGCATAAGTTGTTTATGTAACTGTGAAAACTGCTCAACCATTACATCGGGGTTTTTAGAGTTGGCAGGAGTCGTTGAAGTTTGAGCAAGTACATTCAAACTAAAAACAAGACTAAGAAATAAAATAAGAGTACGCATAAATAATTCTAATTTACTGAAAAAGTTATAGTAGCTTAATTCACCTTAGGAATTAAACCCTTTAAGCAATCGCATTTCGTTAAATGCTTGCTACTTGATAAGTTTTAGGCAAAAAAAAACACCTGAAAGGTCAGGTGTTATAAAGGGATATCTCAGGGAGAGAAAATAAATGATTAACTCATTTAATGACTGTAATTATATAGATTCAAAAAACTAAAGCTGTTATCCAAGTGTAATCGTTAGTGCTAGTTTGTATTGATGTATAAAAATTATATCTGTTTACTGGTAATTTTCTCGATCAGAAACAATAATTAGTCAATAAAAACAAATACAAGGGTAAGTATGTCTGGCGATAATTTGATTCGCGCACTATCAAAAAGGGAGGTTTTGGTACTAGCCGTTGGGGCTATGATCGGCTGGAGCTGGGTTATTATGACCGGTATTTGGCTGAATTCAGCTGGTACATTGGGAACATTACTTGCCTTTTTAGTGGGTGGTATCGCTATTTTACTAATCAGTTTAACTTATGCAGAGCTAGTTTCAGCAATGCCTAAAGCAGGTGGTGAGCATGTATATACCGAGCGAGCTTTTGGTCGCCTTGGCTCTTTCATTTGTACCTGGGCCATTATTATGGCTTATATCACCATACCAACGTTTGAATCTGCAGCCCTGCCTGTTGCCTTAGAATATATTTTTCCAGAAATTAAAATGGGCTACCTTTGGTCTTTTTTTGACGCAGATATTTATCTGAGCACAGCATTAATCGGTGTTGTCGCCTCTATTGTTATGACGATAATAAACTTGATTGGTATCAGGTTTATGGCGGTGATTCAAACTACTATTACTGCCGCCTTTCTAACTATTGGGTGGATGTTTTTAATGGGGGTAGCAAGTGAATTCAATTTAACTTACTTAACACCGTTATTCGTCGATGATTATAAAGGGTTCTTTGCAGTTCTAGCTATGGTTCCTGCGCTGATGATAGGTTTTGACGTTATTCCTCAATCAGCTGAAGAGATTAATTTAAAACCGCAAATGATAGGTAAAATATTAGTATTTTCAGTTGCTGTAGCGATCACTTGGTACTGTTTGATGAGCTTAGGCGTTGCTTTATCAATGACATCCTCAGACTTAGCTACTAGCACTATGGCAACAGCTGATGCACACGCTAATGTTTGGCATGGCCAGTGGGCCGGTAATTTAACGGTAATTGGTGGTATCGCAGGAATTATTACCAGTTGGAATGCTTTTATCTTAGGTGGTAGCCGTGCTATCTATGCACTCGCAAAATCTAATCTTCTGCCACCTATTTTTGCCAAATTACACCCTAAATATAAAACACCGTACGCTGCTATAATTTTCATTGGTTTACTTTGCTGTATTTCGCCTTTCTTTGGCAGAACCATATTAGTGTGGCTAATTAATGCTGGTAGTTTTGCTGTGGTTTTGGGTTATGGCATGGTTGCTTATGCCTTTTTGAAATTGCGCCAAAATGAGCCTAACATGGAAAGGCCTTTTAGAGTCAAGCATGGCAAGATTGTTGGTTGGTCGGCATTAATTGTTAGTATCTGTTTGTTTTGGATTTACCTACCTTGGGGCCCAAGTGCCTTATTATGGCCTTATGAATGGGTTATGGTTATTGGTTGGGTGGTATTAGGCGTTATATTTTACCTCATGGCCAAAAGAAATAAGGTGTCTTAATGTGGTGAAATTTAGTGCAGTGTTTAGTTTAAATATGCTGGTAATCCCTTTCGACTAAACAAATGCGAACTTTATAACTGGTATACCAATCATGCTTCCCTTGTTGCTGAGCAATCTTATGCTCAGCATTAGACTTCCATTGTTTAATTGATGCTAAATCTCGCCAGTAAGATACCGTTATACCTATTTCATTCCTTGCGGATTCAATGCCAAGAAAACCTGGCTCTAGTTGTGCTAATTCAACCATACGTTCGGCTACGCTCTCGTAGGATGGATCTTGTCCTTTAAGGGTAGACGTGAATATTACAGCGTAATAAGGTGGTTTAGGTGTATTAGCAAACATAGATTATAGCCTCTATCGTTTATTCTTTTTGCCAAATCAATAATTGGTTATTGGCTGGCATCTTAATGTCTTGTACTAATTGTAAGCCAGACTTTTGAGCTAACAATGCAATGGCTTCAAAATCTCTGACCCCACTTAAAGGGTCTCGTGCTTGTAGCCATTGCTGAAATTCTTCATTACTGGCGCTGGTGTATTTAGAGTTATATTTGAATGGTCCATAAATACAGACTAATGTATTTTCTTTTAAGCAAGTTGCCATGTTATCGAACATACGCTTAACCTGTTGCCAAGACATAATATGTAAAGTGTTAGCTGAATATATAACATCGAATTTTTGTTTGGGCCAGTGCTCAGCTACATCAACGTTAATTTCAATTGGACTGATAATGTTAGCTAAATTTGCCATACTAAAATTCTGCTTCAATCCCGAGATATACTGGGATTGGTCACTTGCTTGCCAAATGAGGTCTGGTCTATTCTGGCAAAAGTGAATTGCATGCTGCCCGGAATAGCTGCCTATTTCGAGTACAGCTGCGGAACTTGGAATATAGGGTAATAAACGTTCAAAAATTGCTTCTTGGTTGCGCTCACATGATGGCGAAAAGTTTATTAAATTGTGTTCGTTTAAGTTCAAACCTAACCTTTAAGTTTTTTATCGTTATAGCCATGAATATAGCAAAGTATTAAAAGCGGAGCTTTATTTATTTGCCATAAAAAAGCCACTCAAGAGAGTGGCTGATATATTAGCAAACAATTTACAGAATTATTCTGATTCGTAACTTGAAGCCGATGATGATGCCGAAGATGGTGCAGGGATCATATGCACATCTCTTTGTGGGAATGGGATACTAATACCGGCTTCATCGAATGCAATTTTTATTTTTTCATGCATATCAAAATAAAATGGCCAGTAGTCTTCGCTGTTTACCCAAGGTCTTACAAAAAAGTCAATCGAGCTAGCTCCATGACCACCAACCCAAATGTCGGATTTAGGGAATTTTAAAGTACGTTTATCTGCTTCTAATACAGACTTAATCACTTCTCTTACCTTAGGAATACTATCACTGTAACTGACGCCAAAAACCATATCTACGCGGCGGGTTCTTTGGGTGAAATCATTAACTAAACAGCCATTCGATAATAAACCGTTAGGGATGAATATTTTACGGTTATCGAAGGTTACCATTATGGTATTAAATATTTGAATTTCTTCAATTTTACCAACATAACCTTGGGCTTCAATAACGTCACCGGCTTTAAATGGTCTAAAGAATAGGATGATGATACCACCGGCAAAGTTTGACAAACTGCCTTGCAGAGCTAAACCAACGGCTAAACCTGCAGCACCTAATAAGGCTATTAATGATGCAGTTTCAACGCCAATCATTGAGGCAAAAATAACGATAACGATAGTTTTTAAAACAACACTAATAATGCTGACTAAAAATTTGTGTAGAGTTAGCTCAACTTTACGTGCTGTCATTGCCATATCGGCAAATTTAACGATGCGTTTTACAACCCACATTAAAATGAAAAGAGTAATTAAAGCGACAACAAATTTTGTCCCGAATTGGATCACTACTTCGATAAAACTATCGAGATGTTTTTCAACTTTTTCCATGTCAATATCTTGTAAAATTTCAGAGGATTCGATCGCATCCATAAAAAGACCTTTTTATTATTAAGTAAAATTTAATTATTAAAATTAATGGTAGTTGATTTTATAAATATAATGATGCAAAAGTGTGAAATTGTTTGTAGTTTTTTGTAATCCCATCTTGATTGTAACGATTACTTTATAGCTTAAAGGCTACTTTGTATTCGAACTATCTCTATATTTGTGGCTTTCTGATATCATCTGTTTATTAAAATCGTATTTAATTTATCAATGAGATTTATATGAAGTTTATTTTAGGCTTTGCCTTACTGCTTTTATTCCAATTGCTCGGTGAAATTACCGTAATACTCTTAGAGCTTCCTGTTTCAGGCCCTGTGGTTGGTTTAGTGCTGTTATTACTTACCTTAATTGTCTACGGTAGAGTAGGCCAACCTTTACATGAAGCATCCTCTACATTATTAGGGCACCTTTCCTTGTTATTTGTTCCTGCTGGCGTAGGTTTAATGTTGCACTATGAATTACTTGCCAAAGAGTGGTTCGCTATTTCCTCTGCCTTAGTGATAGGCACTCTTATTATGTTAGTGAGTACTGCGCTAATTATGTCGTTTACCAATAAGTTGTTCACTAAAGGAAATTCATAATGCCTTTGAATGAAAAACTATCGGCCATTTGGTTATTAATTCAATCATCATCTATCCCATGGTTAATGCTTACTTTATTCGCTTATGCTTTAGCGATGAAACTCTATAAAGCATCTAACTTTAATCCGATTGTTAATCCAGTTATCATCTCAATTATTATTACCATTGCTACTTTGCTGCTGCTGGGTATTAGTTATGAGCAATATTTTAATGGTGGTAGGTTTATTCACTACTTACTAGGGCCTGCAACCGTGGCTCTTGCTATCCCGCTATATCAACAATTACATCGTATAAAAAAGATGTTATTGCCAATAGTTATAACCTTGATTAGTTCAGTTGTAATAGGCGCTTTTAGTGCTATTTATATTGCTGATCTTTTAGGGGCGAGTGCATCAACTCTGTTATCGATAGCGCCTAAATCAGTAACCACACCAGTCGCTATGGGAATTTCAGAAAACATTGGCGGCATTGTTTCTTTAACTGCAGGACTTGCTGCAACTACCGGAATTCTTGGTGCTATTATGGGGACCAAAGTGTTCTCATTGATGAAGGTTGAAGATGATGCTGTTAAAGGTGTCGCTATGGGATTAACTTCTCATGGAATTGGCACGGCTAGAGCATTTCAGGTGAGTAATGAAATGGGCGCTTTTTCTGGTTTAGCTATGGCATTAACGGCTTTTACAACAGCGTTTTTGTTACCTTATTTATTGCAGTTAACGGGCATGTTATAAAAAATGACGATGTACTTATTTTACTAAGTGCATCGTTGCATACTTTTAGTCTTAAGATATTAAGGAGTAAATTCTAAATCACCAAAGTTAGCATTAAAATCTACGCACCAAATGCTTAAGCCCGTTAGATCATCTAAACCGTAGCCTTCAGGTAGTGTCAGCACTAAAGTCTCACTGTTATATGAACGACCATTTAATTTATCACTTAGTTTGAAGCCTTCGGCAAAATTACCATTTACACCAGCGTATACAAAAACGTCTGGCCCACCGCCGTCGTAATCAAAATTACTAATGGTTATAGTACAATCATCATTTATCAGTGCAGAGCCTGAAACATTATGAGCTAATGTTTGAAAGTTGCCGCTGTATCCTACCTTGGCGTTAACACTGGTGCAGTCGTCGTTCATTACCGGTAAATCAATACCTAGAGTTGTTTGTAAATGGTACTTAGCTTGTTCTGCAGAAATGAGTGATTGATGAACACCTGCACTATTTACAAGTAATTGGCCCACTTGCGTAGATAAATCATTGCTTGAAAAGTCGATACTAATCGCACTCGCTAAATTTCTAGATTGTTCTGAAATTTCAATGCCATTGTCGGCATTGCCATCAACATCTAAAGATTGCAACAATCGAGCTAAATTACTAACTCGTTGATCATCAACATCATCAGTATTGAAAACATCAAGAGGAGTGAGTAATGACGCACTTGGCACTTCAGGAAAAACAATACCCCCAATAGAAAAGGTTACCGCTTCACCTGATTGATACTTAAACTCACCATTTTCATTCGTTATGCCACTTTGTGAATTTGTACTGTAAGTTAAACCTTGTACCGCGGAATCTACGAACTGGCCGGTAAATATTTCCGGTGATGTAGGGGAGGCTATCGGTTGATCAGAACTTGAACTACCACCTCCACAAGCCGAAATAGTAAATAGCGGGAATAGAAATAATAACTTCATGTTCATAGCTGCAACCTTTAATTACTAGTGAATTAATATATACCGGTTAACTGCGAATTAAATTTCAAAAATATTAATTATCTACTTTCAGTAATTCGGTTAGGCGTGCGATATCAGCTGTTAAAGAAACAACTTGTTGTTCCAGTCGCTCGACTCTATCTGCAAGTTCCGCTTGGTTTGTATGTGGTAATTGCGCTGTGGGTGTATATATTTCACTGGCAATTATCTCATGCTCACTAATATCCGAAAATAAATGTATATAACGTGATTCTCGTTTACCTGGTTCGCGTGCTAGTTTCTTAACGAACTCAACATCATTAAGGTTTTGCAATTGGTTTATAGTAACTTCCACTTCGCTTACATCGGTAAAGTCAGCTAATCGATTAGTACGGGTTCTTAATTCACCTGGCGTTTGTGGACCTCGAAGTAAAAGTACGCAGATTATAGCTCGTTGCTGAGGGGTAAATTGCAAGTCACTAAACTGGGTATTGCAAAAACGATGAATATATTTATTTACGCGCCCTGAAGCCATTTGATCTACCATCAACAGGTTCATTTGTATTAATTGGTCAACTTCATTTTGCACGTCACTTTCAGAAAGAGACATTACCGGCTCGCGGTTACTTTTTTGGTTACAGCCATTGGTAAGAGCGTTTAGTGATAAAGGGTATTGTTCGGGTGTAGTGATTTCTTTTTCTAACATTACACCAATAACACGGCATTGTTGCGCTGATAATGAGATCATATTGATAGTACCTTAGGGTAGTTGGACTGACTGATATAACAAGTGAAATTATACAATACTTTGACATTTTACGAGAAAAAATATTTAGCGATAAATACTAAAAAGCCATACTAATGTATGGCTTAATAAGAGCTAAAACTTTATGTTAATGTTATTCAATATTCTGAATTTGAATAAAGCTAACTTTTAATAGTCTTTGATTTTAAAGCCCTGTAGCGGTTTTAACTCGGTAAAAAGTCTATTTACCCACCGTTTTACCCACCACTAGTAAAAAGTGAAACATCAATACAATCAATATGTTGTCATTGTATATCTAGTACTTGACTTGTTCAAGTTATAGACTGATTAGGAACTTTTTATTTAAACATTATTATAATAAAAACCGATTTTAGTGATATTGTTTACATTCACTTTTTAAAATGGATTTCATATGGGTATTGCAGAAGTAACCACTACTAGATTAAAAGAATATTATGTTTACACTTTAGTTCATCGTGAACAACAAAAGGTCTTTTATGTTGGTAAAGGTCAGGGTGAACGCGGTCATCAACATGAAAAAGATGCTGAAAATCTAGCGTCCGACAGTAGCAAAATTTCAACAATCAACTCGATTAAGGTTAAAGGTGAAAACGTTGATGTTCGTGTGATTGGGCGTTTTGATAATGAAGATGCTGCTTTTGCCGTAGAAAGCACATTAATCAGCTGGGTCTATGGTTTCAATAATCTAACTAACAGCGTTCATGGTCATGGTGCTGATACAGTTCGTGAAATTGGTGATTTTTGCGAAGTTGAAGGTCTGGATATCCCACTTAGAACCCGTAGAAGTAATGGTGAATATAGTGATGAAATGGAGCGAGAAAAACTTAAGAATGAAAGTGTGAAGCGACTTAAAGAATTAAGAAAGTATATTGAAAGTAAAATTAATATTAGCTTTGATGAGCCAATGCCTAAACCCAAGGAAAGCCCAAGGTGGGTAAGATATACACATACTCTCAATGGCGTAGAAGTACATATTCAGTGTAATAGTCAACTTGCAAGATTCAATGTGGGTATTAATGCATTATCTTCTCAAAAACAAGATTTACAGCGAGTTACTGATATATGTAATTACAGTGACTTAGATGTAAAAGCTAACGGTAAATATGCAATCCTTACTTCATCGGCAAGAACACGTGAAAAAGAAACTTGTTTGTATTATTTAAAGAAAATTTTATGCGAAGTGAACAGAGCCACTTACTTAATCGATAATAAGTTAAATTAATCTGTAGTGAACTCTAACCACTTAGGCCAGATATCATTCGCGATTGCTGAATATATAGGTGCTGATTGATCACCAGCAATCGATGGATCAAACCATTTTAGTATTTCTTCATAAACAATCAATGCGACATCTTCATGTTTTTTGGCTGCTTTCAACCTTGGAAGAATGGTATCGACTTCAGGTGCATACTCATCAGTATTATCACCAAAATTAACACCCGCAGGATCATGAGTAAATAATATGCTTTCGACTACTGAATATAGAGTTCCATATTGTTCTTTTAATTGATCGCGATGCAAGCTCATGATTCACCTTAATAATTGATTTGGTTATTTTTTAGTTGTTAATTTACAATAACTGATTAAATATAGATACATCAAAGATATGGAGTTAAATTGAAATGACTATATTCGAAAAACAATATTTAGAAGCCACTAAGGGCATGAGTGAATTTGAAGTTGCTAGCTACAATAAAAAAATAACACATCAACAACAACGTAATTCATTAATTTCCACGTTACATGCAGCAATGTTTTCTGAAGCTTACGATTTCATGAGTGATAGCAATGTGGATGCAAAAGATAGAAAAAAGGGCATTTGTCCGATGAATGATGAATACATAGAAAAAGTAAATGCTAAAAGAACAAAGTTGGGGGTAAGTGAATTAGGCAAAAATGGCAATGAAATTGATAATTCATCTATGCAATATTGCTCCCAAATCACTGAAAATTTAAGCCATGAAGAAATACAGCAATTAATAGAATCAAATAATGGTTAATCCTGATGAAGATCAGGGGTACTTTTTTGATAACGTAACAACTCGTGGATAAAAGCTTCACGTCAATTAATGGAAGTTGCACAATCAGGTAAGCGCTGTATTACTTTTTCTGTTCTTCATTCAGGTATAAATTCTGTTACACCTGCACTTTTTATAGATAAAGTGTATGGAAAATTAATTCATCAAGCCATTAATTCAGGTGTTGAGTTTTTTGCATATAAATGCGAATTCTATCCTTCACAGATGGAATTAAAAACTAAATTAATATTATTCACTAAAAAATAATAAGCAATAAATAAAATATCATTTTATCTATAATACACCAATTAAAAGAAGGTATACTTCTTATATAAAGTTCTAATATTAAAGGAATAATAATGCAGTATTACGATATCATTGGCGATGTTCATGGCCATGCAACCAAACTTGAAAACCTTCTTGTTAAAATGGACTACAAGCTAGTCAATGACACATATCAACACGACACTCGAAAAGTAATCTTTGTTGGTGATTATATTGACCGTGGTGGAGAAGAAGCTAAAACCATTCACATAGTTCGTAACATGGTTGAATCTGGTAATGCATTAGCAATAATGGGTAACCATGAGTTCAATGCAATTTGTTGGGCTACACCACACCCTGATAAGCCAGGTGAATATCTACGTGAGCATTCAGATAAAAACTTTGATCAACACGAAGCGTTCTTAAAAGAATTCCCACTTGGATCTGATGAACATACCGATGTAATTAACTGGTTTAAAACACTTCCTATCTATCTTGATCTAGAACACATAAGAATTGTGCATGCATGTTGGCATCAATACTCAATCGATGAGTTAAACAATATTATTAATGAAGATAAAACACTTCCTGAAGATATGTATATAACTGCATCAGATGAAAATCACCCCCACTATGAATATATTGAAAATGTAGTGAAAGCTTTAGAAGAAGAATTACCTACTGGTATTACTTTTAAAGATAAGAGTAATCATGAACGATCAGCAATACGAATTAAATGGTGGTCGACAGAAGAAGCAACCTATAAGAACTTAGCTTTAACAGTTCCAGAAACAAGTATGGTTAATATACCTGATGAAAAAATTAATGATGTTTACCTTTATAGTGACGATAAACCTGTTTTCTTTGGTCATTACTGGATGAAAGGTAAACCGACTATTCAATCAGATAAAGTAGCATGTACGGATTACAGTGCAGGTAAAGGTGGTGAACTTGTTGCTTACCGTTGGAGTGGTGAAAGCATATTAAATAATAATCATTTTGCTTAAAGGAGTAACTAACTTGGAAAAAGATAACTTAATAAAGTGTTTGTGCATTCCAGGAATCTACATGTGGTTGATACAGGGGGTTATAAGTGGTAATTGATTGGGATATTGTTAGTTCAGCAGCAACTGCTATTGCTTCTTTAGCAACTGCGCTTGGTGTGTGTTTTGGTGCGTGGCAAATTAAAGTTGGGAAAGATCAAGCACAAGCCACCTTTGAAGATGGTCTTGATCAACAATATCGAGTTTTATCTATGGAATTACCCGTTAGTGTCTTAATAGGTGAACCTGTAGAAGAAAGTGATAGGTCAAGGGTTAGAGAATTGATATATAACTACCTTGATTTAGCTAATGAACAAGTTTATTTACGAGCAGAAGGGCGTATTGCTAAGCATACGTGGGTATCTTGGAGTGATGGCATTCTATTACACTTATCAAAACCAGCATTTAAAGAAGTGTATCTTGAAATAAAAGATAAATGCGATTTTACCTACCTAAATCATTTAGTCGACAATGACTTAGATGTAGATCCTAGAAAATGGAAACTTTAATACTAGAACAATTGTTTTAACTACTAACGTAAGTTATTTAATCGAGTGTTTTATTTTAAGATTTTTGCATAACGGCTTGAACATCTATCTTTAATGATTTATTTAAATCTTCAATAAGCTGAACGGTAGATTCTTCAATTTGAACTAATAGTTTTACTTCAATATGTTTAGCTACCAACTCAGTCTTATTTTTGGAAACTTTTCCGCCACCATTGATAATAATTGATACTATTTTATCAAGAATAGCATTAGGTATATCAGCAACACTATTAATAGATTTTTTAATAAAATCATAGACTATAATCAAGCACATTTCTTCTACTAACTCTTTTGAAATGGCTGTATTCATCATGTCATAAACAAATTCAACATGTTCAGTGTAATCAGGGTATCGATACATATGATCAATATCGTTATGTATTAGGACTGCATTATCAGGATCTAACTCCCAATCCAACATCGACATGATAGGTTTAGATATTGATTCTAAAACTTGATCATATTTTTCTACATTTTTTAATATGGCAGCAGAAATTGGAATTATAAATTTATGATCCGGTTCTCTTTGTTTCATAACATCGTGTATAAGGTACCTATGAATACGACCATTACCATCATCAAATGGATGTATATAAACTTCTCCAAATGAAATGACAGCAGCGTGCATGAGCGCTGGTACATTTGCATCTATCATGAGTTTATCATGGGTTTCAAATAACCCATTCATCATACTGGGGACATGCTTAGCCAGGGCACCAATATAGTGTACATCTTCATCAGTAAAGCCATACTTTTGAATTGTACTACCTATATATATTTCACAGGTCCTGTAATCATCTTGTTTAGCTTTATCTTCAACAATTTGATTCTGTAGGTGAACTAACTTTGACTTTGATAATTCGAATAAACCTGCATTCTTTATAGAATTTAGAAACCTTTGCATTTTCTTTTTATCAGGTTGTTCTTTTTCTATTTCGGTTGATGATCTGGTTTCTTTTGTATAAAGGTAATTGATAGATCGGCCTATAACATCAACAGATAAATGCTCACCTAATTTTTGAACTTCTTCATATGCAGTTTTATAAACATCTACTTCAGCAAGTTCTTTTATCATTGGAGTTTTTCTTATTGTAGGGCAAAACTCACGAGTGCCTATCGCGTTATTAATTACATGCGTTCTTCTGTCTCGTATCCCTGCATCCAATGTATAATAATATTCATCATCAAACAGTCGTATATAATTACCATGCTTTAAATCTGGAATATCTAACTTACTATCAGTTAACCACTCGTACAGGTACCAAATAACACGGTTATACTTAGAGCTAGGTTTGGCTAAAATGAAAGCTGTTAGTTCATCTATATCCATTACTTTAAACATAGCTGCAAAAAATGGTAAACGGATACCTTGGTATTTTATCGCAGCGACTATATTCTCATAGGGAGTATCTATATTTTTTCTAGAACCTGGCAGTACTCGCCTTTTAGATGCACCGTAATCAACAAATCGTTCAGATTCAGCTGAAGGATCTTGATATACTTCAACCCCTAATTTAGGAAGTAAAAGGTTGTAGTGTCTGTTTAAGAATGTATAGCCAACTGGTTTCATTTTATCTTTACTTATCTATTAACTTGTTTATACTTTGTTTAATTACATCGTTAGTCCTGTTTTACTATATAAATACTTATAAATCTATATAAACAGTTAGAAACCCCAACAAACAGTTAGAAACCTCAACAAACAGTTAAAAACCTCAACAAACAGTTAGAGACACCAATGGATTTAATGTGATTTTTGTATAAATATTGCAGCATCAATTATTTTTTGTGCTTTAAATAATGCCATTCAAAGTATTTATTTGAATGTGAGTTATAAGTCTTACAGTTTTGACCAGTCAGTTTGTTTAAGTAGTCGTCAACTTTTCCATATAGTGGTTCATTATTCAAATTAATTACACTACCTTTATGGACTGCAATTAACCCTTTTTCATATAATTCATCACATCCAAACTTACACATAGGTGATACTATGTTTTTATAATCGCGCTTTTCTTTTTCGTCGCATTTAGATCTTTTCTTAATATGAGCAACTAGAAAATCAGTAGGCATTATATTATTACAAATACAACAAGTGCCATGTGGATTAGATTGAAATAACTCATTTCTTAGAAATGACTGTTCAGTGCGTACCGTTGACTCTCTTAGTTTATCAAGTGTAATAGCAGCATCTATGTATTGAGTTTCAGTTATAACTTCTTTTTTAGTGGTGCATTTCAACCAGGTCTCATTTAAATATGGCAACACGCCACTTTTTACTATTTATAAGTTGGGTAATTAGGATTTTACCCACCGTTTTACCCACCACTTATCGGTGGGTAATGATGGATCGCAAAAAACCTTGTTGGACAGTAGATAATAAAAAACCCTGTAAAAACAGGGTTTTGTAATCGTAATCAAAGCTGGTTAATCATTATTCAATATTTTGAATTTGCTCACGCATTTGCTCTATCAATACTTTTAATTCAACCGCTGCTGCAGTGATGTCGGTGTTGATTGATTTAGAACCTAAGGTGTTTGCTTCACGGTTGAATTCTTGCATCATGAAGTCTAAACGGCGACCTTGTGGGCCACCTTTTTTTAGGATTTTCTTAGTTTCTTTTACATGGCTGTCAAGACGATCGAGTTCTTCGTCAACGTCCATTTTTTGTGCGAGCATAACCAGCTCTTGTTCTAAGCGAGTTGATTCTGGTTCAATGCCGGCGTCATTGAATTTATCAATGATACGGTTACGTTGCCATTGAATGATCTCTGGCATGTGCACTTTAACAGCTTCGGCTTGTGCTGATATAGCATCAAGACGAGTAGTGATAACATCGCTCATATTAGAGCCTTCATTGGCTCTGTCGGCAATAAAATCGGTAAGTGCTTGTTCAAAGCCTTTAAGTAACTCGCCTGATATTGCATCCATGTCAGCTTCTTCAGCTTCCATTACGCCAGGCCATTTCATTATGTCGACCGGGTTAAAGTTATTAACACCTGCAACATCGGCAATGCTGTTCGCGTGCTGAACTAATTGTTCGGCTAATTTAGTGTTTAAAGTGATGTTGCTTTTTGCTGCTAGGTTGGCGTTAAAACGTAAGTTACATTCAACTTTGCCGCGGTTTAATGCTTTGCGAAAACGTTCTCGTAAAACTGGCTCTAAGCCGCGGAACTGCTCTGGCATACGGAAATAGGTTTCAAGAAAACGTTGGTTAACCGAGCGTATTTCCCATACCGCGTTACCCCAATCACCCTTTACTTCAATACGTGCAAAAGCTGTCATGCTGTGGATCATAATAAATACCTTTAAATTTTGTTTAATGATTTATCATAATAAGAGCTGCAATACTGTCTTATTACGAGTGCGGTAATTATGCCTGATACAGGGTAAAGGAGCAATATTGAGGGATTTATTGCTCAATATTGCTTTGCTTTTATTTACTGGCGATGGAAGGGCTAACTAAAGCGTTTTAATATTTGGTCGGCGACTCTAAAGGAATTAGCATATATGGTATATGTGTAAGGTACACTGCCTCCGGTTGGCATAAATGAGCCATCGGTTATATAGAGGTTACTTACGTCATGCGGTTTGCAGTTTTTATCAAGTACGGATGTTTTAGGATCATTGCCAAAGCGACAACCACCGGCTTGTAAGTTTGCAGGCGGGTATGAGCTAACCGAGGAGCTGATATTTGTTGCGCCCATTGCCGCTAGTACATCTTCAGCTTTTTTACTTACGTACTCGCCAACTTTTAAATCGTGTTGATGTGCACCTATACGGATTTTGGCCACTGGGTCGCCCCATTTATCGGTGTTTTCGTTATCTAAAGATACGAAACAATCATCGGTAGGTAGCCAGTCATTGAATACTTCGAAACGTAGGGTTTTACCAAAGTTAAATGCCGTTTGCAGGTTAGTTTTTAATTGCTCGCCCCAAACTAAATTGTCATCCTCATCCCATTTTTCTGAGCTGGCTTTGGCAATTGGGTTTTGATGGAATAAAAAGTCTATGGTGCCACCCTTTGCCGGTGCGCCAAAGTCTTTGTCGTCTATTTTATAATAATCTTGAATTGAGCGGTTAATGAACGGCCCGACAACTCTTAATTGCTGTTGCTGCGTTTCTGTTATTTCATCGAACAAGAAGTCACCGCGACCAGTGCCACCTGCTGAGAAGATAATGTTTTTGCCCACTTGGCCATTATTATTGGCTAGTCCATCTTGATGTTTTTCACCTTTTGATGCGAGTAGTAAGCGAGATGTTTCCACAGCCTGACAAGCGACAACATACAAAGTGGCATCAACTTTTTGTTTACGATCGTGCTTGTCGTAATACCATACACCGCTAACATCGCCTTTAGCATCAGACTCTAATTTAAATACTTTAGCGTGCGGTAAAATAGTGCAGTTACCACTGGCTACCGCGTGGTTTAATAGTGCGGCGCGGCCACTACCTTTTGCGCCTGTTGAACAACCATAACTTGAACAATAACCTGCGTATTCACAACTTTTTCGCCCCATTGCTGGCGTCGATAAAATGGCTCTTGGTACGGGAAAAGAATGAAAACCAATATCTGCGGCTGCTTTGTCAATCCAAGCAGAAATAGGGTGTTCTGCTGTTGGCGGGAAAGGGTAGTCGGTTTTATGTGGCTCTAAAAAAGGATGTTCTACCACTTTACCAGAAACACCAACAACGTTATCAACTTGATCGTAATAAGGTTCTAAATCGCTATAGGATATCGGCCAATCAACGACGTTCGCGCCTTTTATTGCACCGAACTCTGATTTTAAGCGAAAATCCATAGGCTTTAAACGATGGAAATAGCCGCTCATAAAGTTTGATGAGCCGCCAACTACATTGCCGTTCCAAAAATCCCAGCCAGACTCACTAGTTGCTTCGCCTTGCCAGTAGGCCTTGCCGTCATTGTCTTCATATTCTTCTTCAATAACGTGCTGTTCGTTTTCAAGTTTTGGTGAATAAGTGGTGCGGCGACAACAGGCCATTTCATCTTTATAAAAATCTTCTTCGGTTAACCAAGGGCCTTTTTCTAGCACTAAAACTTTTTTACCGGCTTTGGCTAATGTGTAGGCAATAGGTGAGGCACCAGCGCCACTGCCAACGATACAGATATCATATTTCATTACAGTGCTTTTCCTGGTGGTTTTGCTGCTGATTTAGCTGGATTGCTTACTGTCTTAATTTCGATGCGCTGGTTTTTATCTAAAGCGTAACTTGGTATTTCATAATAGCGTTTACCTTGTGGCGGCAGCGGGAAACCCGCTTGATGATTAAGCCACTGCCAACCAATGCCATCAGGATTACCGCCATAACTTGGTGGTGATAACATGGCTTCAAAAATATAAGTGAGTAGGGTAGAGATCCAATTTTCTCCGGCGCGAGATTTGCTGATAGCGCGCAATGATGCTTCTTTTTGCTCGGTTGTTAGTTCTAAAAAGTCAGCTTTTTCTTTACCTTGTGTGTAACCATTTAACCAACCAACGCCTTTACTAATAAATTCTTTCTCTGCTTGCTCTACTGGTTGTGAGGTTACTAGGTTGTATAAATAATGAATGACTTGTAGCTCGCGAGCACCAGGGCCAGTAGTCGAACTTGGTAGTAAGTGTTGTAGTACCGCATCCAAGCTTTTCCATGGCTCAATATTGATATCGGCTAATTCAATTTTAGCCTGGGCCACTGCTGTTGTAGGGATTGCCGTAGCTGCTGTTGCCATAGCCGCCGATTTTAAAAAGTTGCGACGTGATAAGCGCGTCTTTAAACAGCTTGGAGTTTGATAATTAGTATCAAAAAATGAATTCATCTATGGGTATCCTTGATACTAGTCCGTAGTTGTATTGTTACTTACTTTGTTTTTAATTTTTTGCTGTTTAGCTAAATTAATGTCGTTATTAGCAAACTGCCATTCTTCAATAAAGTTTAACCATTGCTCTCTTGAATAAGAGCCAGAGCGCAAGAAATCAGCGGTATCTTTAGATAATAACACTTTGCCTTTGGCTGTCGACACGTACATGTGTGGGTAGCCAAGTACCGGAGGTAAGCCTTTCATAAATGCTGCATTTTCATTGGCATCACTAACACTTACTTTGAGTAAAACAAAATTAGCATGTAAGGCTTGATAGATGTCTGGATTTTGTTCTAAAAAGGCATCAATTTTTTGACACCAAGTACACCAATTACCACCGATTTCGATTAGCACATTACGGTTGCTCGTGGTGGCCGAGCTAATCGCTGCTGAGGCATCTTGGAAAGGGTCACTTTGTTCGCTGTATATTTTACTATATGCAGGTAAATTAGCTGAAAACGTCTGCTGACTTTGTTGTGCATGACTTTGTGTTTGCACTAAAGATGCAAAGCCGATAACGGAAAATAGCAATGCTTTTGTAAGGGTATTTTTCATAATAGTTTTATCAATTGCCTTGGTACTTAACAAACATGACCTTGTAAGTATTAACTATATTTCAAGGTTAATGTTTTTAATAGTAATAAAAGTGCTGACTAAATTACATTTACGATGTTGATAACTGCTGACAGTAGTATATTTTTTTATCTAGCTTGGTATAATGTCGCATCAAATTTTAGCTAAACCTTATAGGATACCTATGCGTCCAAGTGGAAGAACTCCTGGTCAAATCCGTCCAGTAACAATAACTCGTCAATTTACAGCTCATGCTGAAGGCTCTGTTTTAATTGAATTTGGCGATACTAAAGTTATCTGTACTGCCACTGTTGAAGAAGGTGTTCCAAGATTTTTAAAAGGCAAAGGTCAAGGCTGGGTTACTGCTGAATACGGCATGCTACCTCGTTCTACTCATACGCGTATGCGCCGTGAAGCGGCAAGTGGTAAACAAAGTGGTCGTACTTTAGAGATCTCTCGTTTAATTGCTCGCTCTCTTCGAGCTGCAGTTGATTTAAAAGCGCTAGGCGAAAACATGATCACTATCGATTGTGATGTGATTCAAGCCGATGGCGGTACTCGTACGGCATCAATTACTGGTGCATGTGTTGCATTAGTGGATGCATTAGATCATTTGCGTGCTAAAGGTGTGTTAAAAACCAACCCGCTTAAGCATATGATTGCGGCAGTTTCTGTTGGTATGTACAAAGGCGTTGCCGTTGCCGATTTAGACTACCCAGAAGATTCTGCAGCTGAAACCGATATGAACGTTGTTATGACTGATACAGGTAAGCTTATTGAAGTACAAGGTACAGCCGAAGAAGAACCGTTCAGCTTTGACGAAATGCAAGAAATGCTACAACTTGCAAAAGATGGTATCAGTGAATTATTTGATGCGCAAAAAGCCGCATTAAGCTAAGAACAAGTTAAACAGGAAAGATAAATGAAAGATTATCAACGCGAATTTATTGAGTTTGCTTTAGAGAAACAAGTATTACGTTTTGGCGAATTCACTTTAAAGTCAGGTCGTACTAGCCCTTACTTTTTCAATGCTGGGTTATTTAATACCGGTCGTGATCTAGCTCGTTTAGGTCGTTTTTATGCTGCCGCATTAGCAGAATCAGGCATTGATTTTGATTTGTTATTTGGACCTGCCTACAAAGGTATCCCAATTGCTACCACTACAGCGGTTGCTTTAGCCGATCATCATGATATGGATATGCCATATTGTTTTAACCGCAAAGAAGCTAAAACTCATGGTGAAGGTGGTTCTTTAGTTGGTTCTCCGCTTGCAGGTAAAGTTATGTTAGTTGATGACGTGATCACCGCTGGCACAGCAATTCGTGAATCAATGGAAATTATTAAGGCCCATGGCGCTGAGCTATCAGGTGTACTTATTGCACTTGATAGACAAGAAAAAGGCCAAGGCGAATTATCTGCAATTCAAGAAGTTGAACGCGACTTTAACACGGCAGTAATTGCTATTGTTGGCTTAGGTGATGTAATTACTTACTTAGCTGATAAGCCAGAAATGCAGCAGCACTTAGAAAGTGTTAAAGCGTATAGAGCTCAATACGGCATCTAAGATGTAAAACATAAATTGTTATAAAACCGCATAAGACAGTTATGCGGTTTTTTTGTGTCTATAGCAAAGCTAGGAAATCAGGGAGTTATAAAATAAGGGCTATAGTGAAATCGTTTGCTTATTAAACATACTATAAGAATTTACTTTAACTGCTAACCAAGTAAATACTAATACGCCGCATAGATTTGCAGCTAAATCTAAAAAGCTAAAGGTACGAGTTGCAACAAATATTTGGTTAAATTCTTCAGCGCTACTAAGCATCAAAATGACTACCGCCCCGTGCTGGCTAATTAAGCTTTTGCCAAAACTACGAAATTTAAGGGCGAAATTCATCACGAAGGCAAGTAAGCCATACATAAAAAAGTGGCCCACTTTATCGCCAAAAGGGATCGAATTTTTTATACTTTCAACTAAAACATCTTCACCCGCATTGGCACGAGATTGCACAAAGCAAAGTAAAAACAAACCGAATATAGCTAAATATTTCATGCAAATCCTATTGATAAAAATGGGGTGATTTAATAAGAATGCATGTTACAGCAATGTTAATGGCGATACTGTGACAGTTTGTTAAATGATATTTAACTTTGTATTCACAAGTTTGCTATCTGTTTAACGAGTGTTTAGATAGATAAATGCGAGACCAGCTCTATTGCTTGCCCAATGCTTTTAGGTTGAATTTTTTCAATGCAGCATGTTGCTGAAATCGCGGCGTGAGACTGAATTAATTCAATAATATTTTCCAGCGTTGCATTTGCTAAAACAGGGCTAGTATCAAACTGCTCTTGGACAGCAGATAAACTGAAAACTTGCCCTGAACTGTCAATAAGTACGTCACGGTCGGTAAAGATATAGAGCAGCATTTCTTCATCGTTTTGCCAACTAAGTGCAGAGCTAATATAAATTAGCTCATCTTCGCCATCGTGCTTTATTATTGCCGGCCAGTGGATCATGGTTTGTTATCTGCCGCTTGTTTAGTATCAGCTACTTCATCAGTGCTGTTATTCGTATCAGTCTTGTCAGCAATTAAGCTGTGACCAGGGAACTCTTTAATATAAACATCTTGTTTGGCGTATGGGATCTCAATATTGTGCTCAGCAAATTTCTTATAAATGGCACTGTTTAATTGATGAATAATGCGGCCCCTAAGTGCCGGTTCACTGATCCAGCCCATTAATTCGAAATCTAAACTTGAACCGCCAAATACTCGAAAACGCACAACGGGTTCAGGGAAATTGCAAAGATCGGCATTTTCTTTTGCTACATCCATTAATACCTTTTCAATTAAATCAATATCACTACCATAGGCGGCGCCAACCTGTGCACGAATACGGTATTTGGTACTTGGCCCTCCTGATTCGTTAATGACTTTGGTATTACCCATGACCGAGTTAGGTACGGTAACTTCGATATTGTCACGCGTTAGAATTCGGGTACTACGTAGGCCAATATGGGTAACTTCCCCGCGTTCGCCACTGTCTAATACTATGTAATCTTTGATCTTATAAGGAGCATCCGCCATGATAAAGACGCCTGAAAATAGATTGGCCAGCGTGTCTTTAGCGGCGAAACCAACAGCAATACCAACAATACCGGCAGATGCTAGCCACGCCGACATATCGATATCCCATGAAGAAAAGATGTAGTAAATCGACAGCGTTAAAATGAGGATTAAGGCTAAATTTTCAAATAATGGTAATGTTTGTGGGTGTACTACATGAAAATGTTTTTCAGTGGCTGACACTTTGCGCAAAATTATTTTGGTGATGCGTAAAATAAACAAAGTCCATAACATCAACAACATGGTGTACAGTATTGGAAACATTATTGTCGACACTTGCTCGGGCAGAGCAATGACACTTGTAGCAATGGATATACCCATCACTAATATCGAGTAGAACAAAGGTTTGTGTAACAGCTCGACTAATTGATCATCAAAATCGGCACTAGTTTTGGCTGTCATGCGCTTAACATAGGCAATGACTATTTTGTCTAAAACCCAAGCGACTATCCAGGAGGCAAGTAAAATAACGGCCACATGCATGACTGGGTTATCACCAATGTGACTTAGATAATACTTAAGTTCAGCTTTCCATGTTTCCATCATTTAACTAGACCTCGTTCTACTTAGTTATTGTTTTATTAGTTTGTACTGAATAATGACTTATTTTGCGCTTTTTTACGACGTAGGTTTAATTTTGTATCATTAATCATGTGTTTAGCAAAGCAAGGTAGAACTTTTAAATTAGTATCTACTGCTTTGCTTTTAGATAAACGCATGATTTGTTGATAATAAAAACTCACTGCGCCGACATTATTGATTGCTTTGATTAAGCTAATCGAACTGTTGTTTCCTAACCAACCATCACCTAATGTTAAGTTATTTTCAAAATCATCAATACGGTCAACCGTTTGTTCAATCAGTTGCTCAGATATATTTGGCTGCGTACATAGTGGTCTTGCTAAACCAACCATATCAATTTCGCCACTACTGATAGCTTGCTCCATAACATCACGACTCCTAAAGCCGCCAGTGATCATTAATGGCACATTTGCTGATGCTTTAATTGCCGCCGCATATTCTAAAAAGTAAGCTTCACGTCTGCGTGTACTTTCTCTTACTTCTGTTGCTTCAACGCCCATTAAAGACAGCTGTTCGTATGTACCACCAGAGATCTCTAATAAATCTATCGAGTCTTGTGCTAACCAGGACGCAACTTGTACGCAGTCTTCTAAACTAAACCCGCCTTTTTGAAAGTCCGCTGAATTTAATTTAACCGCCACTGGAAAGTCTGGGCCGACTGCTTTGCGAACGGCTTGAATTACTTTACGAGCAAAACGGGCGCGGTTTTCTAAACTGCCGCCCCACTGATCGGCACGTTGATTGGTTTTTGGTGATAAAAACTGACTAATTAAATAACCATGGGCACAATGCACTTGTACGCCGGTAAAGCCAGCTTCTTTAGCAAGAGCGGCTGTTGTTGCATAGCGCTCAATAATTTCGCCAATTTCAATTTGTGTTAATGCGCGAGGTTTTGAAAATGAACCAAGCATTTTTAAATGTACTTCAGAAGGAGATAGCGGTTGCTTGTTTACTAGGCTAGGGCATTGACGACCCGGATGACTGATCTGCATCCATAAATGGTTACCCGCTTCAGTGCCCGCTTTTGCCCATTGTTTAAAATTCTCTAACGCCGAGTCATCTTCTAAAACAACATTGCCAGCACGCTCTAAGTATCGACGGTCAATCATCACATTGCCGGTAATATGCAAACCAGTGCGACCATGCGACCATGTTTTATATAGTTGGTTATGTGCCAGAGTTGGCCTGTCAAGAGCATCTGCCAAGCCTTCGGTCATTGCACTTTTACCAAGACGATTGTTAATAGTTTGTCCACAAGGTAATACCAGTTCTTGTGCTAGAGGTGAAGTCATTTTTGTTCCTGAAGGCTATAAATATAGGTGGCTATGCTTAAGCTATTTACTAATAACTTTACCAGTAATCCAATCACATAACACGGTATAAAATTCGTCAGCATGAGAAATAAAAGGCGCATGTGATGCTCGCTCAAAAGTATAACTATCAGCACTAGTAAATAACTTATCTACTTGCATAACAACGGCTTTAGGTACCAATGAATCTAAGCGTCCATACATTCTGAAAACTGGAATCGTTAAGGCCTGAACTTTGCTGCGTAGATCTACGGTTTCTAGAAGCGTTAATGAGTCATCTAAAGTTTGTGGACTAGGACTTGGGTGTTGGTTTATTAAGTTCTTTATTGCCTTTACATCTTGGCGAATACTTTCACTACCCATAGCTTGGATCTTTAAAAAGCTATTAATGGTTCTCTCAGCATTTTCTTTAAGTTGACCATGAAAATCTTTTAATATTTGTGGGTTAATACCAGGCCAGTTTTGCTCTTTAACAAAATATGGACTGCTGGTGATAGTAACTAAACCGAGTGCTTTGTCTTGGTGATGTAAGGCGATATTGGTTGCTATTAAACCTCCTAATGACCAACCAATGATTAATGATTTCTCGGGTATAGCATTGGCGACCATCTGTGAAACATTCTCTAAGCTGTAATCGTCTAATGTGATATGGCTGTTTAAGCCGAAGCCGGGCATATCGATTAAAATTACTTGATAGCTTTGTGCCAAACGCTCACTCAAAGGTTGAAAAATACCACTGTTAAGGCCCCAACCATGAATAAGTACCAAAGGTATACCTTGGCCTTTAATTTGAATATTTAGAGATTCCTGCATATCTATTTTACTATTTATTACTCGTAAGCCATATTTCTATTTTATACTAAAATATATCAATTTATAGCAAGTTCACTAATTAACAATGGAATGTTTTTATGGAACAACTAATACCTCGGGTAATTTCTCGTTTACGAAAATTAATAGCGACTAAATTATTAACTCAATTTAAGGGCGGGTCTCTTTGTGAGTTATGCCAGCAAAAATGCCAACAAGTCCCCCAACTAGCAAAGCAACAACCTGGTCAGCAATACTCACTTATTTGCAGCACCTGTAATGATGACTTACCACGTTTTGACTTAACTGACTGCCAAGCTAATTTGCTTAATGAGCCTAAAATCTATCACAGCTTAACCAAGATAAAATTTCAAAGCTTGTTAGCATTTGCTCCTTACCAATGGCCTTATAATTTGTGGATCACGCAATTAAAGTATTCAGGCCGATTTGAAGTCGCCAATTTAATGGCAGGTTTATTTACTGAGCATTTACAGTTATCTTTGGCAAAAAAAAAGCTGCCACAGTTAATTATTCCAGTGCCGCTGCATGCTTGGCGCCTTAAAAAAAGACAATACAACCAAGCGGCCTTACTCGCTTATGAATTGGCTAGGCAGTTAGGTTGTCTTTATGATGAAAATTTAATTCAGCGTCAGAAAAATACCGTACCTCAGGTAGGCCAAAGTGGCGCAAGCAGGCGTAAAAATTTAAGGGGGGCGTTTACTTTAAATGCTGGTGTTGATTTACCAGATCATGTCGGAATTGTTGATGATGTGCTAACAACAGGGACTACGGTTAATGAAGTAGCTAAATTATTAACTCATCACGGTGTTAAAAAAATTACCGTGATGAGTATATGTATTGCGATCGTATAGACTACTTACTGCTGAATGTTTGCGAGAAAAATAATGCATTGGCAACTATCTTCGATGTGCCGTACCAGTAACCACGAAATACTAAATTTTCACTACTGGCAACGATACGCCCTTTACCAACATTATGAGCAATAATAGCAGCGTTGTTGGCAACAGTTTCTTGCATTTCTTCAGCGCTATAGCCGCTTAGAAGTGGCGAACCAGTAAATTCAGCAACCATTACAAACGGCTTGGATGGCTTTTCCATTATCAGTGTACTGTTTTTAAATACGGGTAAAGTCTCGTTTTGATAGCCATACGTTAGAGGGTGTGAATTATCTAATTTAGTATTGTAAATGGCACCAGCAATACGTTTTTTCGCCGCTAAGCTATCTTTTTCAGCGTAACTAATGCCATTGGTGTCAAATAAGCGGTTTATTCTGTTTTTGCTGATATATTCTGCGTCTAATAATTCTTTAGTCGATAACCAATTTACCGCTTTCTTCTGAGCATAAATGTTACCGCCATTTTCTAGCCAAGTTTTCAGGTTTTTGCTAGCTTTAGCAGAAATTGAATCATAGTCACCATTAACCATAACAACTTGACTGTAGCGCGATAAATCTATGTTATCTAGCCTATCAAGATCGACTACGGTTACTGGGATAGATAACTGATTATCCAAATAATAAAGCATATGGCCGGCTTCATATTGAGAAACTCCTTTACCGCCAAGCATTAATACTGAAACTGGTTGTAATGGTTTTAATGAAGGACTACCAAGATTGATACCTTCAACGGTTAAACCTGTCGCAAGCGGGATTAACTCTATGGCTAAATCCTGTTGTACCTTAGTTAATATCTCAAACCAATTTTCTTTAGTTTGGATCTCTGCAGGTATTACAATGCTGCCTGCATTAAATGTTATTAGTTTTTGGCCAACCATTTGTTTAAATGGCTTGCTAGCAACGCGTGCTTGCACGCCTTGATTTAAAATACTGTTGAGCATTTTAGGGGCTAAGTAATGATCCCATGAAAATGCATAAGCATAAGAAGTTACGGTTGGTGTTGGCGTACTTTCCTGTTTAGGTTGCCAAGTTGTATTCGCTATTTTTATATCTCGTTGTGACTTGATTTCTCGAGTCTGCAGATTATAAGCAAGTGGTAAAGTCCATCCTGAAACATCATAAAAGGTGTTATTTTCAAAGTTGGTGACTTTACTAAATATGGTTTTAACTAAACGATATTGGTCTTGCTTAAGGGGTACATAGTAAGTGCTTTCTTTAGGGTAATAACCATAATCGTCTTCATAATTTTTAGTTAATGGATAAACATTAATTTGGTGTTGTTTTAATAACCCTAAAAAACTGTGCAAACGACGAGAGTCATTACTTTCACTAATTAAGTAACCTTGAAAATCTTCTTTTTCGGCAAGCTTAATACTGTCTTTATAAAAGTCATCACGAAATTTATGCAATTGTGCTTTATTTTGAAATGCCGCTGACAGTGTTGAGAATGAAGTCGAGACATGATTTTTAACGCCATAAGCGAACGTTAGCACACCATTTACAGAATCTTGTGCAAAGCCGCGAGAACTCGCTTGCTCAAATAAGATGCCAATACCGCCGTTAATATCTGGGTAAGTTGAACCTTTACCATAATAAAAATCATCGAAGCTTTCTTCGCTATAATAAAGGCGATTATCAGTATCTAATGCTTTGGCATGGTAGGTTGAAAACAACTTAGTTAATTCAATGTTTTTTGCTGGCGTTAAAGGGTTAGTTCGTGACGGTACGCCCGGTTGGAAAAAGTAGGTGCCATCTTTGCCCATTTCATGAAAATCGGCCAATACATTTGGCTTATAAATATGAAAGTTACGCATTCTGTTTTGACTTTCGATCTGTGTTAACGGTAACCAATCACGGTTTAAATCAAACATATAGTGATTAGTACGTCCCGAAGGCCACTGTAATCTATGGCTGCGGTGATTAGGATCAGTATTTAATGTTTTACTGCGGTTGGTATTTACCCAAGTGGTGAATCTATCCATACCGTCAGGGTTTAAACTTGGTTCAATGATAATAACTAAGTTATCTAATAGCTCGGTCGCTTGCGTAGTTTTTGCCGCTGCCAAATAGTAAGCAACTAGCATAGATGCATTAGCGCCACTGATCTCATTACCATGAATGCTATAACCTAACCAAACAACTGCAGGGGCATTAGTGTCTTGTTTTTTATTATTGGCTCTATCGGCAAGAATTTGATCAAGGTTTTCTAAATTGGTTTTGCTACTAATGGTGGCAATAACTTGTTTGCGATGTTCATTCGTCGTGCCAATTTCTTTAAGCAATACGTTGTCACTAACTTTAGCTAGCTGTTGAAAGTAATTCACTAGTTGATCGTGACGAACATGGCGCGAACCCACCTCAAACCCTATGCTCGATTCTGGCGTAGGTATATTGCTACGGTAAGCCGGCTGTTCTGGGAAGTAGTATGATAGTGGCTCTGCCTGCGCATAAGATAAACCAACGATACTAAGAATGAACCAGGTTTTTATAAACTTGAACAAGACAACTCTCCGGCAATAATGAAAACCAACCAATCACGAAAAATTAGGTAATTGGCTTATAATTAATAAAATTATAACCTTTTTAACAGCTTAACCAAAATATTCATAATATATTCATAACATTTTTAAAAATTATCATAAAAAAGACGAGTAAATGATAAGCAATACTAGCGCTTATTCTTTGACAATAGTATTATATCCACATACTTGAGCTTTTTAGTCGGGTATACAAAATTGATTCAACTTTTAAAGCATTTAATGAGAACAACCATGATTAATATTTCAGATACAGCACAGTCGCATTTTGCAAAACTACTTTCCCAACAGGCTGAAGGCACATGTATCAGAGTGTTCGTAGTAAACCCAGGTACAGCGCAAGCTGAGTGTGGCGTTTCATATTGTCCGCCAGAGGCAGTAGAACCAGATGATATTCGTATTGAATATAAGTGCTTTGATGCGTTAGTTGATAAAGACAGCGAAAACTATTTAATTGATGCTGAAGTCGATTTTGTTACTGACCAAATGGGTTCACAACTAACATTAAAAGCACCGAACGCAAAATTGCGTAAAGTAAGTGATGACGCACCATTATTTGAACGTGTGCATTACTTTATTCAATCGGAAGTAAACCCACAATTAGCTGGTCATGGCGGTGATTGTACTTTAATGGAAATTACCGAAGATGGTTATGCGGTATTGCAATTTGGTGGCGGCTGTAATGGTTGTAGTCAAATTGATTTAACTGTTAAAGAAGGTGTTGAAAAGCAGCTTATCGCCATTATGGGTGATGAAATTAAAGGTGTTAAAGATATGACTGAGCACGAACGTGGTGAGCACTCATACTATTAATCGAAAAATTAACTAACAGTTAATTACTGTTACATTAAATTCGATATATAAAACCAGGACAATTGTTCCTGGTTTTTTTATGGGTGTATTAAAAAGGCACAATGTCAATTAAGGAGGTCCCGTATCTCGCTAAAGCTCGTACAGAATGACGAGCATTTTTTTATGGGTGTTTTAAAATAGCACAATGTCAATTAAGGAGGTCCCATCCAAAAGTGAAATAGCCCCCAAAACTTGGACTCTTTTTTAAGCTGCCATCAACCCCATGGTGTTTTTTTCTTATACAGTGTAAGTAATTAGTAATGATTTTGTGTGATCTAAACCCTCTTTGTTTATGTTGTTTTGCATAAATGTTATTTGATTGTGTTATTGTACTTTTGTTCTATTAAATGTGTTTGAGCTTAGTTAGTATCGAAGCTAACCAAGGCATTCAGAGACTATTGTTATGAACAATAAATTAGCAGTTGCGCTAACTTTACTAGCGACTGGGCAGGTATCTGCACAGCAAGAAAATACCCCAGAAAATAATTTATTTGGCTATAAGCAAAGTCAATTTTCAATAAAATCTGGATTTTATACTATTCAAAATGGCGCAAAAGACAGCGACTATAAAAAGCTCGACCCGACATTCTCAGGAGTTGATGACACAGTTGTTACCTCATTAGAGGCTAAAAGCCAATTTACTTGGGGAGCAACACATTTAGCTGTTCACCACGGTTTAAAAAATGCGACTAACTTAGATGGTCAGCAATACCTTGCTAACTTTATGCTCAATACCGGTTTTAAGCCGATAAAATTATACTTAGGCTATGATGAATTAGCTTATGACAAAGGTCCAACCGAGACTAAATATCGCTATGGCGTTGGTTTTGGTTTGCCAATTAAAGGCCAGCTAGTGACTGGTTACTTAGCCAAAATTTATGGCACATTTGAAGCGCCTGGATTGGAAAAGTTTGAAGATGACAATGGCTATGCTTTAGCGCTTAAAACCAGCTTTAATTTAACTGACAAGATCAAGTGGGATAGTGCATTTGAATATACTTGGGATCGTCAACTAACTACATTACCTTTACCTGAAGGTCACCCACTTCGAGTGATTGCCGAAGATAACTTAAGCGGCGAATCTTACCGTTTCGGTAATAAAGTTTCATACCAAGTAAGCAGTAACTTTGATCTTGGTGTTGAATACGTGTTTTTAAAAGGCGATGCTGCTTTTGTTAAAGACGGTGGTTTACTTGGCGCTTTTGCGGCATACAAGTTTTAATTTTGAATGGCTTTAAGCTGTTTACTCGACTTTAAATTCCACAGACAGACAAAAAACATAATAACCACAAATGGCATGCTGATATAAACTAAGGTATGCCAACTACTCGAAAATAATAACCAACCGGCACCAAGTGATGCAATTGCTTGGATAGTAAAAATAGAAAAGTCGTTCAGTGCTTGCACCTTAAAACGTTCATGCGCGTGATAGCTTCTTGGCAATAACACTGTGCCGGTAATAAATAAGAAATTCCAACCAATACCCAATAACACTAATGCCCACCAGTAATGCATTACTTGCTGACCTTGCAAGGCAATAACCGCAACTAAAGCGAACATCAAAGTGCCCACTAACATGATAGTTGTTTCGCCAAAACGTTTAATTAAATAACCAGTAACTAAAGACGGTAAAAACATCGCGGTAACATGACTTTGCAATACCCATTTTGTATCTTCTAAGCTGTGACCCATCATGTCATGCATACTAATTGGTGTAGCGGTCATTAAGAAGCTCATTAAACCATAGCCAATAGCTGCGCTCAGCATAGCAATAATGAAAATAGGCTGCTTAGCAATATCACTTAAGGGCCTGGCTGGTTGGCTTAGCTCTTCTTGCGTGGCTATGTGTGGATTGCTGAATAACTGAAATATGATCAGGGCGATAACTAAAAGCCCTGAGAGACCCAAAAATGAGCCCGCATAGCCATGTGGAGATGTTATCCAGTCTTTACCCATTAACGCGACTTCTGGACCGATAAAGGCGGCTAATATACCTGAAAGCATTAATGCTGATAATACTTTTGGACCGTCATCAATGCTAACACTCTCTAAAGCGGCAAAACGTAATTGTTGAACAAAAGCCAAACTGACCCCAAGAAAGAATGCCGCAATAATCAGTAAATAAAAATTGGCCGTAATTGCAGCTTGCATGGCAAGTAAGGTGGCTAATATACCCACAATAAAGCCAAGCGACGTGGCTTTTTTACGTCCTAACCTAATTGAAAAGTAAGCAACCGAAAAAGTACCCAATGCCACGCCAACAATCATAAAGGTTAGTGGCAGTGTGGCTAAGGTTGGATCGGGGGCTATCTTACTTGATAATAAGCCACCGATAAAAGTGATCACCGGTGAAACACACAATACCAAAGGCTGAGAAACAAAGAGTACCCAAATATTTCGAGGGAATTTAAAACCTTTGGCCAGCACTATAGCGGCAATGAACATGATTAAGGTGACGCTAACTAAGGTGTAATTCACTATTTACTCGCAATCATTTCGTTAGAGTTTTTATTAAAATGCCAACCTAATGTAACACCACGACTCAGCATAAAAATAGAAAATGCCGCCCAAATACCATGGTTACCTAAATCTTCAAGTACATACCAACAACTGAAAAATATCAGAGTAGCAATAAGCATGCTGTTGCGCATGGCTTTCCCTTGAGTGAGGCCTATGTAGATACCATCGTACAAATAACACCAACAAGCAATAATTGGCAGTAAGATAATCCAGGGTAGCAGTTGCTTGGTATAGTCAGATACCGATTCAATATTGGTTAGTATGTGGATAAACTGCTTACCAAAAATTAAGAAAAGTAAACTAAAGGCAAGGGCAAAAATGAAGTTATAAATTAATGCCACTTTTACGGAATTTGTTAATGCCGGATGATCTTGTGCGCCTTTAGCTTTACCTACTCGCGCTTCAGCGCCAAAGGCAATACCGTCCAAACCAAAAGAAATAAGCAAAATAAAGTTCATTAAAATCGCATTGGCGGCAACTACTGTATCGCCTAACTTAGCCCCTTGGAAAGTGATAAAAATAAAACAAATTTCTAAGCATACGGTACGGATTAAAATGTCACGATTGAGCTGAACATAGGCAAGTAATTGTGAACGCTCAAATAGATCGCTAATGATAACTTTAATAGCAGAAGTTAATGAACCTAGCTGTTTATTTAATGTCGATTTAATAAAAAACAAACCCATAGCTAAGCTTGCATACTCAGCTATCAGGGTGGCTAATGCTACCCCTTGTACTTGCCATTCAAAACCAATAACAAATAATAAATCTAAACTTAAGTTAATTAAATTAGTGACGATAATTATCCACATCGCGATTTTGGCTTTATGCATGCCTAGTAGCCAACCTAAAATGACTAAGTTTGCTAAGGCAGCAGGAAAGCCCCACACTCTAATTTCACTGTACTGGCGAGCATAAAACTGTACTTGGTCCGAGCCACCAGCTAAATAGAGGGCGCCATTAATAAATGGGGTTTGCGCCAAAACCAACAGTAAACCAAGAGTAAATGCTACCAACAACCCTCGACAAAGTACCAATAGCATTTGCTGATTGTTTTGACTGCCGTAGGCTTGTGCGGCTAAACCTGATGTCGACATGCGCAAGAAGCCACAAAACCAAATGATGGCAGTAATAATCATTGAGCCAACAGCGGTTGCCCCTAAATAATAAGCATGTGGTAAATGGCCGATAACAGCCGTGTCTACTAAACCGAGCAAAGGTACTGTGATATTTGAAAGTATCATTGGTATTGCTAAGGCAAATAAGGCGTTACGCTCATTTTTATGGGCAGTAGATAACAAAGTGAGTCCTTTATTTAAGGGATCTAACTAACACTTAACTTAAATGCTAGTTACAATAAGGTGATAAATAATAACGATAATAAAGGATTTATCTAATGAAACATATAGTGCTGCTTGTTTTGTTATTTTTTACTAACCTAAGCCAGGCAACCGTTATTTTGGTTTATCATCATGTCAGTGATAAAACACCGAAGAGTACATCGATTACTCCTCAACAATTTGAGCTACATTTACAGTATTTTAAAGACAATGGTTTTAAGGTTATTGCTCTTAACGAAGTAATTGAAAAATTAAAAGCCAAACAACCACTAGAAGACAAAACTATCGTTATTACTTTTGACGATGGCTATAGTGATATTTTTTATGCTGGTCATCCTTTACTGAAAAAGTACGGTTACCCTTATACTATGTTCATTAACCCTAATACCGTGCCGAGTAAACCTGGGGTGTATTTGGATTGGGCGCAAATAAAGCAAATGGCAGATGAAGGTGTACTCATTGGAAATCATGGCTTAGTGCATGATTCGTTAATTAAAACCCCGAACGGCATTAACCCAGAGCAATGGCTTGATGATAAATTGCATGAGTTAGTTAAATCTGAACAAATAATTAAAGACAAGGTAGGGCAAAGCTGGCAGTACTTTGCATTGCCTTATGGCGAATATACCCCACAAGCTCAACAAAAACTGGAGCAGCTAGGTTATGCTGTGTTAACTCAGCAATCAGGCCCCGTTGGTACGAACACCGACCTTACGGCAATACCAAGATTCCCAGCATCTATGCCTTATGATCAGCTTGGACCATTAAAGAACAAGTTAAATTCATTAGCATTTAATATTTCTGCGGCTACGCAACGTTCTGCGACTATTGTTGCTAAAGGAGATAAAGCAGACACAAAAGTTGAACTTGAAGTTAAAGACTTTTATAGCTCTATGCTGGCATGTTTTGTTGCTGGTATGGATAAAACCGAATTGGTTTGGCAAGAAAAGCAAAGCTTTACTATGCAGTTTAGCGGTGAATTAAAACCTGGCCGTACACGCAGTAATTGCACTGCGCCAAGTATTTCCAAACCAGGGCGCTATTATTGGTATTCGAAACCTTGGTTTGTGCCGAAAGCTGATGGCAGTTGGTACACGAATTAATTTAAAGAGCGATTAAAAAAGGGTCGATAAGTTAACTTATCGACCCTTTTTATTTAAATTAACTAATTAAAGGTTTATTACTAATCTTCAATCTCAGCATTATGGTAAATGTTTTGTACGTCATCACTGTCGTTTAACATGCCCATGAATTTTTCAAATGCAGCAATATCGTCTTCACCTGAAACAGTCTTGTAATCTTGTGGGATCCAAGTGATCTCTTCCATTTCAAAGTTAATGTCTGGCATATCTTCAGTTAATGCTGTTTTAACTTTAAAGAATTCAGTGTGTGGTGCGTAAACACTTACTAAGCCATCTTCACATTCAACGTCAGTAACATCAACATCTGCCATCATTAACATTTCAAGAATGGCATCTTCGTCTTCGCCTTTAAATACGAATAATGCTTGATGATCAAACATGAACGATGCAGAGCCAACGCCACCAATTTTAGAGTTGGTTTTAGTAAATGCTTGGCGTACGTCTTTAATCGTACGGTTAGTGTTGTCTGTTAAACAATCGACAATTACCATGCAGCCGCCAGGACCGAAACCTTCGTAACGAGCTGGTTCGTAGTTTTCACCACCAGCGCCATTGGCTTTATCGATAGCGTTGTTAATTACATGCGTTGGAACTTGGTCTTTTTTAGCTTTTTCAATTATGCGACGAAGAGCTAGGTTAGCATCTGGATCTGAACCACCATTTTTTGCTATTACGTAAATTTCTTTACCGTATTTTGAATATACTTTAGTTTTTTGTCCCGCAGTTTTCGCCATATCGGCTTTACGGTTTTGGTAAGCTCTGCCCATCTTAATCTGCTCTTTTTGTTGCTAAATTTAATATGATTATTTTATCAATAATATAATGATGATTGCTAGCGCCTTTTGCCCTAGCGCAAACTATATGCGATTTAATCATTAGATTATAACTAAATGTGGGCATATTGACCATTTTCAATGCTTGTAGCACAGATGATAGCAATTTAATCCAATCGCTATAAATTACCCAACTCTATACCTAAACTTGATATTAATTCGTAATAGCCAAAAATTACCACTAAGAAGAAAACGAATAAAATCATTTCATGTTTAAAGTGATGATTTAAGTAAAATTTCCTATCTTTATGATGGATAACATCCATTAGCTCATCACCAAAACGAATCGATAAAAATGTGCCAATACCAGATAACACAATCACCGCCCAATAAGGGTAGGGCGTGGTTAAGATTGCTTCCATTAGTCTGGTTAATAGAGTGGTTTGATAAAACTCGCGAAAGTAGATAAAAGCGATTAGGTTGATAAGTATGGCAACGGCCCATACTACAATTTCAGAAAACACCATGCGGATGCCAAACAATAGCCGCAAGGGAAAATCTAATAAGAAACCAGCATCAGCAACGGGTGTGCATAAAACAAAAAAGCTCCACGTAACTAACGCTGCAACTCCGCCAGTGAGCAAATCGTATTCATAGGTTAGGTAACCAAAATAGGCGACTAATAATAAACACAGTAATGAAAACTTGATCAGTACTTGATGTTTAGGTTGCTTCATAACGATCCCTAACAGAGAGTTAATTTATTTTACTGAGTTGATAAATCTTTTTGAAATCACTCAGCATTATATCTGAGTTAATGGTTGGAATATCCGTAGGCGTTGCTTGTGTCGGTTTGAAGATGGCGTGTATTTGGCCGTTTGGATTCGTTAACACGATAGATGCACTATGGTTGACTAAATAATTTTCTTCTGTGGCGTCTTCAACAATGGCATACATTAAACCTAAGTTACGAGCAAAGGGGTATAAAACCTCATGACCAGCACGCAAAGCAATAAACTCTTGATTAAAATAGCGAATGTAGCTGTTTAACTTCTTTTGGCTATCTCGCTTAGGATCGGCGGTTACTAGGGCTACTTGTATTTGATTATTGGTTAGCTGTTTGAGCTCTGGGTAAATGTAATTCAGCTCTTGCAATGTTACCGGACAAATATCTGGGCAAGAAGTATAGCCGAAGAAAAATACAGTCCATTTACCACGTAGTTGCTCGTTGCTAAAACTATTGCCGTTATGATCGGCTAATTCAAAATTAGCTAACGGCCTAGCTTGTTGATAAAGCAAGGCATGTTCTGGTTGCTGTTGTGCTATTTGAGATTGATAGACAAAAACACCGATGGCTGCAGATACTACAGCTAAGATTATGATAAGAACTTTATTCATCTGGGCTGTTAAATCCTAAGTTAATTACGGGCATTGTAGTTTATTAAACACTTGGCAAAATATAATGATCAGCCAATAATATCACGAATAATGCCATTAAATGGACAATAGAGAAACGGAATGTTTTCATCGCTGTGTCATCTTCCGCATTAAATTTGAGTTTCCATGCATAAGCAAAAAACATTAAGTTTAATACACACGCACCAATCAAATATATCCAGTTGCTCATGCCTACTAAATACGGGATTAATCCAACGACAAACTGCAATACGGTATACAACAATATTTGAGTTTTAGTAAAGCTAATGCCATGTGTGACTGGCAACATAGGAATATTCACTTTGGCATAATCATCACGGCGATGTATCGCTAACGCCCAAAAATGCGGTGGTGTCCAAACAAACACTAACAACACTAATAACAGTGCATGTGGGTGAACTTCGTTAGTCATCGCCGTCCAACCAAGTAATGGTGGAATGGCACCGGCTAAGCCACCAATTGTAATGTTCTGCGGTGTCGCGCGTTTTAGATACATGGTGTAAATCACCGAGTAACCGACTAAACCAGCAAATGTTAACCATGCCGTAAGGGGGTTAATTAAGGTGTAGAGCATTGCAAAACCAATAACCGATAATGCAGCTGCAAACGTTATTGCGCGTGTATTGCTAATTCGGCCATTTGGTAGTGGTCGATTATGAGTTCTTGCCATTACAGCATCAATGCGTTGGTCAACAATATGGTTGATAGCCGCCGCTGCCGATGATAATAACCCTATGCCCAACATTGCAGGTATTAATACTTGCCAATGAATCGCCCCAGGCACAGATAAACTCATACCAACTAGTGCGGTTAATACCAAGAGTGCCACTACTTTAGGTTTAGTGATCTCATAATATTCACGCCATGATACCGGGCTACTATCTACACTACTGTTTTCAATAGCCGTTACTTCAATGTCTGTTATTACTTTGCTCATGGTGATCCCTATATTTTTCGTTTTAAGCTATAGGCTAAGGTGATTAAACTTAACATTAAAAGAGCAGCCACTACGTTGTGACCAACCGCGACAGGTAAAGGTAAACTAAATACGATATTACTTACGCCAAGAGCTACCTGACAAATTAAAACTAAACCGATAACTAGCGCATTGGTTTTAAAGAAACTTGATTGTGCTTTACTAAATACCGATATGGCCAACCAAGCTAAATATACGGTTGTTACAATAGCGCCAATACGATGCATTGCATGTATGGTGATACGCTCGGCATGATTTAAAAAACCGAACTCATAAGTCTCGCGTTCAGGCGGGATTAAGTCGAATGAATTAGCAAAAGTTAACTGTTCTAACCAGCCATCTTGGCAAATGGGTAATTGCGTACAAACAAGTGCTGCATAGTTAGAGGAAGTCCAACCGCCAAGAGCAATTTGGCAACCTAATATTACTATGCCAATAACGGCGAAAGTACGATATTTCTGCAATGAAAAATCACCACCTGGGATACGATACGGCTTGAGGCGTAAGTAGAGTAGATACAATAAACACAAAGTGATAAATCCACCGAGCAAATGCCCCATAACGACAATGGGCATAAGCTTCAAGGTTACTGTCCACATACCAAGCGCAGCCTGAAATATTACAGTAGCAACTAGCAGCATGGGTAAAAATAATGGCGTACCATGCTGGCGATTTTTAAAGGATAAAATAAAAATCAAACCTATGACTAAACCAAGAGCACCGGCAAAATAACGATGGACCATTTCATTCCAGGCTTTTTCTGGTTCTACCGGGCGGTCTGGAAAGGCCTGTTCAGCAATAGCAATTTTATCTGAAGTTTCTGGTACATCCATAAAACCATAACAACCAGGCCAATCAGGGCAGCCTAAGCCAGCATGGGTTAAGCGAGTGTATGCACCTAAAGTAATAACGACTAAAGCAAGTAGTATGGCAACAAAAACAATTTTTCGTGTATTGGCGCTTTTTCTCGGATTGTTGAAAGAGTTATGCATTAACCAATCCTCGAATACTTTAATATTTTCTTTAAATCTTCGAGCATAGCTTTACCAAAAGCTGGAATATCAGCTTCAGTTGCAGGCTCAGGATAACTTAAAACAATATTACCAAGTGGGTCGGCAACATAAATAAATTCGGTGGATAATTCTTGGCTAGTATCTTTTGGTGTGCTGATTATCTGCCAATGGTTCTGATTAACTAACTTTAATTGCTCAGCATTAAACGGAGAATTACTGATCGCAATAGGCGTTACTCTAGGAGTTTCACGACCTAATGCTAAATAGCTATTTTCAATGCCTTTAAGTGTAAGTAAACACTGTTGCTGACAATTATCTGGTAAATTATAAATCACTAACCATTGTTTGTTCGCTAATGGGTCAATGCCAACTTCATCTAAGGTTAATGGGGTTGCCATTAAATCACCTTGATTGGTAACGCCGTAGTCGAACCATTGATTGTCTAAGGCAAGCTTTGCCAGTACAACGGGAAGAATGAATGCTAACAGCACTAAAATTAGAGTTTTTCTTGATTGCTGTTGTTGTTTACTACTCATGAATTTACCTTTTATTATTCTTAACTTAATTTTCGGTTTTTTCTTGTGCTGAAACTTCTTTTACTCGGTTTTTATAGCCTGCCCAAATCATTAAACTTAACCAAGCCACGGCTAATGAAAACCATTGAAATGAGTAACCTTGATGTTTTTCTGGCTTCATAACGACGGGTTGCCAATTTTTTTCATAACCTACCTTCTCTTTTTTATCTAAGAACACGACAAAGGGCAAGAGTTGTTTGTTAATTAATTGTGAAATCTGTTCAATGTCAATCTGTTGAATTCTCACAGGCCAACTATCCATTGATAATTGTTGCTCGCCAAGCACTATGCCTTTCTCAATAATTCGGACATTGCCTTGTAGTTTTTGCTTACCGGTAAAGTCTTTTAAATCAGGTAGTTCACTACGAGTTATCGAACCTTGTAGCCAACCTAAATTTACTAATACTGATTTATTTGATTGCGTATCATTGAATATTTGCAGCACGCGATAGCCTAAACGACCTTTGTTGGTTTGGTTGTCGAGTAAAAACTTTTGTTGGTTATTAAACTCACCGGTAAGTGCTACAGGTAAATCATTTATCTCTTGTGTTAGCGCAGCAGCTTTGTCGGTATTTAAGGATAGTAGGGCGGTTAAGTCGATTGCTTTGGTGCTGACTAAGGTTTGGATATGATCTAAGCGTTGCTGTTTTTCTGAAGCTCGACTTGCTTGCCAAAATCCTAGCTTGATTAATATTGAAAATACAAGCAAGGTAAAGATAACCCATGGCCAATGCCAGGATTTTAAAATGGTAAGTGTTAAGTGTTCAGAGCTTAATTTATTCATTACAAAAACTTATTTATTACAACAAAAAGCACGTTTAATATGCTTTTAATAAACAACTTTGGGAGTTCAAGTGGAACTGTATAAAATTGCGATTTTGATTGCGCTTGTGTTCATGATATTTAATTTATTTAAAGCAATGTTTATCATGAATAAAAATGATCCTGACGCGCCGCGTATGTCTAAATTTATTGGCAGGCGAGTATTGATGTCTGGAATTATCGTATTGATTTTACTTATCGGTATAGCCACTGGATTAATAACACCGAACCCACGACCTTATTAATTATTGTTTAATACTTTGGCTTAAATGAAAAAATAAGACGGTGCTAGCGATCAGCTAAGCACCGTTTTTAATATTTACTACAGTATGTATACAAACAAGAACAGTAGCACCCAAACCACATCGACAAAATGCCAATACCAACTAGCTGCTTGGAATGCAAAATGATTTTCTGGAGTAAAGTGTCCTTTCAAGACTCGGAAAAACATCACAATTAACATGATGGTACCAAGCGTTACATGCATACCGTGAAACCCGGTTAACATGAAGAAGGTATTGCCATAAATGCCACTTGCTAACGTCAGTCCCATTGCTGAATACGCATGAATGTACTCTTCAACTTGTAATGTTAAGAACGCTAAACCTAATAACACGGTAAGCCCTAACCATACTTTTAATGCGCCGCGTTTGTTTTGCTCTAATGCCACATGAGCAAAATGAGCAGTAACTGATGAAGTCATTAATAAAATAGTATTGTAAAGCGGTAAACCATTCCAGCCCATCGCCTCAGTCGTTGTACCATCAGGTGTGCTAGTTAATGGCCATGCTGCCTGAAACTCTGGCCACAATACTTGAAAGGTCTCTAGGTTGTTGCCTTCGCCGCCTAACCATGGCACAGCAAATACTCGTGCATAAAGTAATGCGCCAAAGAACGCGGCAAAAAACATTACCTCTGAAAAGATAAACCAGCTCATCCCTTGGCGAAATGAATTATCCATTTGGGCGCTGTATTTACCTTCCATAGATTCGTCGATAACATTCGAAAACCAACCAAACACCATGTAAATAATTAAGGCAATACCCGCAAGTAATACCCATCCGCCAATGCCTTCGCCGGTATCTAAATTAGCAACGTAATTACCTGCGCCAATCGCAATTAAAAATAATGCTACCGCGCCAACAATTGGCCAATGGCTTGCATCAGGTACGTAATAACTTTCGTATTCTTTTTCTGTTTCTGTAGTCATTTCTATTTCCTCTGCTTCTATCTTGTTAACGGCTTAAGATAAAAACTTATTAAATGATGAAATAATTTGGGCAATGAAATCTGGCAGCAATATGAACTTTCGTATTGTTTTTGATTTATTGTTGTCATTGTTTTCCCCTACGCCTTAGTCTGATTCTAGACTAGACGGTGTGCTGGCAGTGATGTCATATAAGGTATAAGACAAAGTTATCTCAGTAAATTCTTCTGGTAGCTCAGGATCCACATAAAACTGTAGTGGTAACCAAGCGCCTTCGCTCGCTTGTAATGGTTGCTGATTAAAGCAAAAACATTCTATTTTTTGAAAATAGTTAGCGGCTAAGCCAGGAGAAACTGAAGGGACTGCTTGTGCAACACCGTGTTGTCCGGTTTCATTCTTAGCGTAAAATTTTACAAATTTCATTTCCCCAGGGTGTACTTCGATTGAATTCATCTCAGGCTTAAACTGCCACGCTGCGCCTTGCGCAGTACGGCTAATAAATTGCACTTTAATGGTTCTAGAAGTATCAATGCCATCGGCATTGTAAGTGGCAGCTGTATCTGATGTTTTGCCATTTAACCCGGTAATATCACAAAATACATCGTATAAAGGTACTAAAGCAAAGCCGAAGGCGAACATAGCAAAAACGGTAACGACTAGTTTAGTCACACCTTTCTTAACTTGTTTGTTCATCGGAACATCCGTTGGCTGAGCTTTATCTTCATGCATGTAAAGTGTGTCCCTTACTTAATTTCTGGTGGTGTAGAGAAGGTATGGTATGGCGCCGGTGAAGGCACTTCCCATTCTAAACCTTCCGCACCATCCCAAGGTTTCGCTGGCGCTTTCTCACCGCCGCGAATACATTTGATCACTAACACTAAGAAGATCAATTGTGATAAACCAAAGGCGAAACCACCAATACTCACCCACTTGTTAAAGTCAGCAAATTGTAGGGCATAATCTGGAATACGACGTGGCATACCAGCAAGACCTAAGAAATGCATAGGGAAGAACAATAGGTTTACTGAAATTAGTGAACACCAAAAATGGAATCTACCTAATTTTTCGCTGTACATGTGGCCAGTCCATTTTGGTAACCAGTAATAAGCTGCTGCGTAAATTGAGAACAACGACCCGGTTACTAATACATAATGGAAATGCGCTACCACAAAGTAGGTATCATGATATTGGAAATCCACTGGTGTCATCGCCAACATTAAGCCAGAGAAACCACCTATGGTGAATAAAATCACGAAAGCAATGGAGAACAACATAGGTGTTTCAAAGGTCATCGACCCTTTCCACATAGTTGCTACCCAGTTAAATACTTTAACCCCAGTTGGTACGGCAATTAACATGGTGCAGTACATAAAGAACAACTCACCCGCTAACGGCATACCTGTGGTAAACATGTGATGTGCCCACACAATAAACGACAAGAACGCAATTGATGATGTTGCATAAACCATAGAGCTGTAACCAAATAATTGCTTGCGAGCGAACGCAGGAATTATTGTAGAAACAATACCAAAGGCTGGCAAAATCATAATGTAAACTTCAGGGTGTCCAAAGAACCAGAAAATATGCTGGAACATTACTGGATCACCACCACCGGCGGCATTAAAGAAGTCTGTACCAAAATAGGTATCGGTTAATACCATAGTTACCGTACCCGCGAGCACTGGCATTACCGCTATCAATAAGTATGCGGTGATAAAGAAGGTCCATACAAACAGTGGCATCTTCATGTAGGTCATACCTGGAGCACGTAAGTTCATAATCGTAACTACGATATTAATCGCACCCATGATTGATGATATACCCATGATATGCACAGCAAATACGAAGAACGCTGTACTGCCGTTTGAATAGGTTGTTGATAGAGGCGCGTAGAACGTCCAACCAAAGTTAGGGCCACCGCCTTCCATAAACAACGACGATAATAAAATACCGAAGGCAAATGGTAAAATCCAGAATGACCAATTGTTTAAACGAGGCAAAGCCATATCTGGAGCACCAATCATCATAGGTAACATCCAGTTAGCCAAACCAGTAAAGGCTGGCATAATGGCACCAAATACCATGATTAAACCATGTACTGTGGTCATTTGGTTAAAAAAGTCTGGTTCTATAATTTGCAATCCAGGCTGGAATAGTTCCGCACGAATTACCATTGCCATTGCGCCACCAGTAAGTAGCATAATGAACGAGAACCAAAGATAAAGGGTACCAATATCTTTATGGTTAGTTGTGTATAACCAGCGCTTAATGCCGGTCATTTTATGATCATGGTGTTCATCATGAGCATCTATTGTATCTGTTGCTGTAGTCATAATCATTCCCCCTTATTTAGCCGCAACTGCGGTAGCTTGAACCATGTCACCGGTGCTATTGCCCCAAGCGTTACGTTCATAAGTGATTACTGCAGCCATCTCTTGTGGAGACATTAGTGCAGCAAAGCCCATCATTGCAGTTCCAGGTTTACCATTTTTAACCATGTCAATATGAGCATTAACATCGCCTACGGCAATTGGACTACCTTTTAGGGCAGGGAAGGCTGGAGGTAATCCAGCACCTGTTGCTTGATGACAAGCAGCGCATTGAGCTAAGTAAACTTCTTCACCTTTAGCCATTAACTCGCTCATTGATAAATCATCAAGTTTTACATCCGCAGTATCAATAACTGGACTCTCTGTAGCAACAGGTGTAACAGCGGGAGCTGCTGCTTCTGCCGCAGCTGAAGGATTATTAACCGCAGCATTAACATCGCTTGCTTGTATATTATCACCAGTTTTGTTGTCCCAAGCATTACGCTCGTAAGTAACTACCGCGGCAATTTGTTTTAAGCTAAGTTGCTTACCATAGCCTTGCATACCTGTACCTGGACGACCGCTATAGACCACATTAATGTGTTCATTTAAACGTGCCGGCTCAATAGCAATTGCACTTTTGTTAAGTGCAGGGAAAGCAGGTGGTAAACCATTACCTGAAGGTTGGTGACATGCCGCACAGTAAGCGGTATAAGTGGTTTCACCTAACGCCATCAATTCATCCATAGGCACAGAAGCATTTAATGACTGTGCTTCAGCTGCTTTGGCTTGTGTAATAGCAAGTTTTTGCTCATTTACCCAAAGCTCGTAATCAACTTCACTTCGTACATCAACCACGATAGGCATGTAACCATGGTCTTTACCACAAAGCTCAGCACACTGGCCGCGGTAAATGCCTACTTCGTTAACATTGGTCCAAGCTTCGTTAATAAACCCAGGGTTCGCATCTTGTTTAACCGCAAATGCAGGTACCCACCAAGCGTGGATAACATCATCAGACGTAATTAAGAAGCGCACTTTTCGGTTAACCGGAATAACTAATGGCTTATCTACTTCAAGTAAATAGTTCTCGCCTTTAGCATCGCCCGTTCCAGCATGATTATTGAATTGTTCTTTTGGTGTTGATAAAACACTATAGAATTCAATCCCTTGATCAAAATATTTATAATGCCATTTCCACTGAGAGCCAGTGATCTGTATGGTGATATCAGATTTACTGTTATCTTCCATGGCGATTAACGTGGTGGTTGCAGGCCAAGCCATACCGATTAATATTAAGATAGGGATAGTGGTCCAAAGTATTTCTACTTTAGTGCTTTCATGGAAAGTGGCTGCTTTAGCGCCTTTTGATTTGCGGTGAAATATCATTGACCAGAACATAGCACCAAAAACTAAGATACCTATTACCGTACAAATCCACATCACCAACATATGTAAATCATAGACTTCATGGCTGACATCAGTCACCCCTTTAGTCAAATTTAGTGGCATATCTGCCCAAGCTGAACTGGAAAATATACTTCCCAACAACAGCCAACCCAGGTTACGTCTTTTCACTCAACATCTCCTCTGCTTATTTTAGCCTAGAAAATACAGAAAGAAGTACAGGTACATTGCGCAGCAATAAGCCAAGGTGCATTAATTCCATTTAAGGAAAGAATAAGGAGTTAATGCAGTTTAGTTTTGTTTACTGTTTTAATGTCTCTTATTTCCGTAATTTATTTTTATAATTAGTTTACGTACAACAAATCTACGAAGGAAGTGATAGATTTAGCGCGTTTTTTATATTTTATAACTATTATTTTTAGTAATTTTTGTTTACTTCCTATCCTAGAATTACTTAAATTTTACACAATATCTAGTGCTTTGTTAAAAAATAGTAAATTAATTTCAATTGCAGAGCTAGAGCAAATACTCTTGTTTTTAAAGGGATTTAAGTGATATTGCGGGATGTAGAGATAAAAAAAGGCTGAATTTTGTTTAAAATTCAGCCTAAATGGGGTGGTTAAAATATGTACAGAGAAATGAGCCTGAGGCTACATCCAGTCAGCGTTACGGATAACACCAACCGCTAAACCTTCAATATTAAAGTGTTGCGTAGCTAAATCGACAACTATTGGTGAAAATTCTTCATTTTCGGCATGTAAATAAACCACATTACCTTCACGCTTGTAACGTTTAACGGTTACGTCTTCATCAACACGAGCAACGACAACTTGGCCATTTTGAATGTCAGTTGTTTGATGAACAGCCAATAAATCACCATCTAAAATGCCGATGTCTTTCATACTTTCACCATTTACGCGTAAAAGGTAATCGGCATTGGGGTGAAATAAAGTGCCGTCAACTTTGTAATGCTCTTCAACATGTTCAAGTGCAAGAATAGGTTCACCAGCAGCAACGCGGCCAATTAACGGTAAACCTTCTTCTTCGATATGATCTTCAGCAAGGCGAATACCACGAGAGGTACCAGGTAACATTTCAATAAAGCCTTTTTTAGCTAAAGCTTTTAAATGTTCTTCGGCAGCATTAGCTGACTTGAATCCAAAAAAATCCGCGATTTCAGCACGGGTTGGTGGCATTCCTGTGTCGGAGATCTTTTCTTTAATTAAATCAAATATTTGTTGCTGGCGAGCAGTAAGTGGACGCATAACATTCCTGTTTATCTGTACAGTATAATATACTGTCAGTATATACAGCTTAAATGGAAACGCAACTAGTTATTTTTAATAGAAATTGTCAGTTCTGCATAATATGGGCTATCCAGCACTACTAAAAGTATCTTAAGAACCACGAGCAGAAGTAGAAAAAAGCCTTTTCAAGCAGATTCGACATATTGCGTCTTAGATCTCTCCATCTAATAGCATTGCCATTTTAACTTCATTTTTATTAGTCATCATTAAGCTTCAAATATTTTGAAGTAAACCATCAAATCATTGCGTTATTTTTATAAAAAAATTTATTTTACTATAGCTTCATCAAATAGAAACAGCTTAAAAGAAAGACGAGTAGCCTTTAAGCTTTAATTAAATGTTAAATAAATTTTGGAGAAAAATAATGAACAATCAAACAACTTTAATCATTGGTGCAGCGGGTAATAATGGCGTTGCGACTATCGAAGCATTAGTAAATAAACAAGACAACACAAATATTATCCGCGCTGCAGTGCGCAGTAACGACAAAGCCGCA
>JAQWHD010000045.1 GCA_029237915.1 Thalassotalea sp.
GAGTAAACTCTTTACCTTCTTCTTTATGAGTATCTATAGCTTCTTGGTAGGCTTGATTTAGGTAAACCAACATTATGACCCCTATTTCAACAGCGACACCGGCTAAAGCAATAAAACCAACACCAACCGCAACCGAGAAATTAAAGCCTTCTAGGTACATTAGCCAAACACCACCGATTAACGCTAGCGGCAGGGTTCCAATAATAATAAGCACTTCAGTAACATTACGGAAATTTAGGTATAACAACACAATAATGATAGCCAGCGTTAACGGTAATACGTATTGCAGTTTCTCTTTCGCGCGTTCCATATATTCATACTGACCGGCCCATGTAACTGAATAACCTGGAGGTAACTCTAATTCGTTGTCTAAAATTGTTCTGGCATTATTGACGTAAGTTCCAATATCAACCTCTTCAATATCTATAAACGTCCAACCATTGATACGGGCATTTTCACTTTTTATTCCTGGAGGTCCTGTTTCTATAAATACATTTGCCACATCACCCAAACTAATGCGTTGGCCACTTGGCGTGACTATTGGCAATAATGCTAATTTCTCAGGTGAATCTCGATAATCTTGTGGGTAGCGAAGATTTACAGGATAGCGCTCCAATCCTTCTGTTGTTTGAGTAACATTGATACCACCAATCGCTGTGGCGACAACTTGTTGCACTTGAGCAATATTTAAGCCATAGCGAGATGCTTTTTCTCGTTGAATATCAACTTTGATATATCGCCCACCAGCAACTCGTTCTGAATAAACTGATGCAGTACCGTTTACATCCTTCAAAATAGTTTCAATTTGTTGGCCAATGTCTTGAATAGTTGCTAAATCACTACCTGCAACTTTTATCCCTACAGGGGTTTTAATACCTGTGGCTAACATATCGATACGCGTTTTAATTGGCATTACCCACGCATTAGTTAAGCCAGGAAATTGAATTAAGTCGTTTAATTCTTGCTTCAGTGATTCTGTCGTTACACCTTCGCGCCATTGCTCTTTGGGTTTGAGTTGGATAAAGGTTTCTATCATAGTTAAAGGGGCTGGATCGGTAGCGGTATCTGCTCTACCTACTTTGCCGAATACCGATTTAACTTCCGGTACAGTGGCAATTAATTTATCGGTTTGTTGCAGCAATTCACGAGCTTTTCCGATTGAAATACCTGGATAGGTCGTTGGCATGTACATCAAATCTCCTTCATCAAGAGGAGGGATAAATTCGCTACCAATTTTATCTACCGGATAAAATCCTACCCAAGTGATCGCCAATGCGGCAACAAGGGTTGATTTAGGAAAGCGTAACACCATTTTTAATAACGGCATGTAACTGGCTATGAGCGCACGGTTCACTGGGTTCTTATTCTCAGAAATAACTTTACCACGAATAAAGTACCCCATTAATACCGGGATCAGTGTTATCGCTAAGCCAGCTGATGCGGCCATAGCGTAGGTTTTAGTATAGGCGAGAGGGCTAAACATCCTACCTTCTTGTGCTTCTAGAATAAATACAGGCATAAAGCTTACAGTGATTATTAATAAGCTGAAAAACAAGGCTGGGCCTACTTCAGAGGCGGATTTAGCCACTATTTCCCAACGATTTTCATTGGTTAACGGTGTTTTTTCCATATGCTTGTGCATATTCTCTATCATCACAATTGCACCATCGGTCATGGCTCCAATGGCAATGGCGATACCGCCTAGTGACATTATGTTGGCATTGACCCCTTGAAAATACATGATAATAAAAGACACTAAAATGCCGATTGGCAAAGTAATAACAGCCACTAGTGATGAACGAACATGGAATAAAAAGACAACACAGACTAAGGCAACTACACCAAGTTCTTCCATCAACTTAGTCCATAAGTTTTCAACTGCCCGCTCAATTAATCCAGAACGATCGTAAACAGTAACTATTTCGACGCCTTCGGGTAATCCTTTTTTCAGTTCCGCGAGTTTCTTTTTTACGCCATCAATTGTGTGTTGGGCATTTTCGCCAAAACGCATTACCACGACACCACCGACAGTTTCACCTTCGCCATTGAGTTCGGCTATACCACGGCGCATTTGTGGACCTAAATTAATGTCGGCAACATCTTTTAAACGTACTGGTGTACCTTTAAGGTTAATACCTAAAGGAATCTGCTCTAAGTCGTCGATGCTGTCTATATAACCGGTAGCACTTACCATGTATTCAGCTTCAGCCATCTCCACTACGGAGGCTCCAACTTCTTGGTTACCTTGCTTTATTGCGGTTTGAATTAAGCTTAAAGGGATACCAAAAGCGCGTAATTTATCTGGATTTACGGTAATTTGATATTGTTTGACCATACCGCCAATTGGCGCAACTTCAGAAACGCCGTCAACAGTTTGTAGTTCATATTTTAAAAACCAGTCTTGCAGTGAACGTAATTGGCTAATGTCATGCTTACCCGTTTTATCCACTAGAGCATAGAGATACACCCAACCAACGCCCGTAGCATCTGGACCTAGCTGTGATTTAGCATTAGCGGGTAAGTTAGGAGCAACTTGTGATAAATACTCTAATACTCTACTCCTAGCCCAATACAAGTCGGTATCGTCATCAAAGATGATGTAAACGTATGAGTCACCAAAAAAAGAATACCCACGAACTGTTTGTGCCCCTGGTACCGACAACATGGCAGTGGTCAAAGGGTAGGTCACTTGATCTTCAACCACTTGTGGTGTTTGGCCAGGATAACTTGTTTTGATTATTACTTGCACATCTGATAGATCGGGTAATGCATCAACAGGCGTATTTTTGATTGCGAATATGCCGGTACCAATAATTATAAATGTTGCAAGCAACACAAAAAATCGATTAAATACCGACCAACGAATAATAGAAGCTATCATATTAGTAATCTCCTAGTGATTCGCGTGATCGTTGATTGACGAGTCAGTCATCGGTTGTATTTCAGTTATGACAAATCCATCGTCGCGGATCTCGAAAGTGAAGCTGACTTTCATCGACATTTTAATCAATGTTAAATCGACCGTTTCATCAACCATAAAGTCCATGGTATCCGCTTCTCTATTCCATTTTTCAATAGCTGCGCGGCTTATATTCAACATACGATGATCAATCATGATTGAATTAATTGTTCCTGTTGTCTTTGCCGACATCACCTCTGACTCATCTTTCATTTTGTGTTGGCTATGATCCATTGTTTCCATTGCATCATCATCATCGCCTTCCATTATGTGAATGTTTGAGAGTACATATTCACCATCATCGTTTTTGCTGATTTCAACATGTAAAGTCATACCCAGCTTTAACAATGAAAAATCAACGCTGTCAGCCACGGTGAAATCCATAGTCATAGCTGGCCATTGCCACTCTACAATTTCCGGATGGCTCATCGTTGCCATGCGATGGTCTGCCATCAAGTTTTCAATGGTTACTTTTGTCCAAACTGACATTGGCATCGCAACATCTTCATCTTTATGCATACGTTTAAAGTCGGACGATTTACTAGATTCAGAGTCGAGTAAAAATTGCGCTGAGGTAACCACGGTTTCACCATCGTCAAGCCCGGCTAAAATTTCAACCTTTTGATCAAACACTTTACCGACATTAACCTCTATCGATTTAAAACGACCTTCGCCCAAAGCTAGTACCACGCGGTCTTGTTTACCTGTCCGAATTAATGCTTCTTTAGGAATAAGTAACCGCTGTTTTTCATTGGATGGGATAATATTAACTTGCGCGAACATATTAGGTTTTAACTTACCATCGCTATTATCGAATTTTAATCTAACCACTAAAGTGCGGGTCTGCTCATTCAATACAGGATAAATATAATCGACTTGGCCTTGCCAGTTTTGACCAGGCAAATAATCAAGCGTCATTGATACTGTGTCGCCGATTTTGACGGAAGAGGTTTGACGTTCAAACACCTCAACGTTGATCCACACTTCTGATAAATCACCAATCACTAAAATGCCATTATTAGGTTGCACATAATAGCCTTCTCGAATTGCTAATGATTCGACCACGCCGCTTTGTGGCGCATAAAAGGTTAAATGCTGCTGTAGCTTACGAGTTTTCTTCAATTTAACAATGGCTTGCTTAGGAACTTGCAAAGCAATTAAACGGTTTTCAGCCGCCGCTACCATACGTTGATTACCGCGTTCTAAGGCTAATAACAGTTCTTCTTGTGCATTCACTAGTTCGGGAGAGTAAAGATCATACAAAGGATCGCCTTTTTCAACATACTCCCCCTTTGCTTTCACATAGAGCTTTTCAACCCAACCTTTTATTCTTGGGCTTACTTGCACAAGCTTATTTTCATTAAATGCAATATAGCCTACCGTCGAAATATTTTGTTGTTGAATTTCAAATTGTGCTGCTGCGGTTCTTACACCTAAGTTATTTACCACTTCAGGTGAAATTTTAATGGTGCCTGGTCCTGAATCAGTGCCACCTGAATCTTCTTCATAAACTGGTACCAAATCCATCCCCATGGGTGATTTACCCGGTTTATCACGACGATAATTTGCGTCCATTGGGGCAACCCAATACAAAGGTTGTTTCTCGGCAGGTGCTATCGCGCTAGTGTCAGATTTTCCTTGTTGTAAAATAGAGTATCCAGCAGCAGTTAACGCCGAGCCAATTGCTAAACCAAGTAATAATGGTTTAAACGTATTAATAGATTTCATTGTGACTCTCCGAAAAATTCTTGTTGTCATTGCTAAGAGGATTGATGCCCCTAATGTCATGGATAAATAGATAATTTAATGCAAGTAATATCTTTTGCTTTTCAACCTGTATTGCTAGCAAATCGACATTGGCATTTAATAAAGACACTCGCGCGCGTATGACTTCAGAGAAGTCGCCGTTATCACTAGTGTAGGCTGAAATTGACGCTTCAATTTGCTCATTAATTTGTGGTATTAACCGAACATTAAACAATAAAAACCGTTGTTCAAGTTGTTGTAAACGACCTTTGTTGGCATTAAATGAAGCCATTAATTTGCGTAGTAATAAAATACGTTCTGTTTTTACCACTTCAGTATTCGATACCGCAGCCTTAACCTCATTATCTTGACGATTTTCGGTAAAAAGCGGTAAGTCAAACGTCACGCCTAATGACATGAGGTCAGAGCGTTCATTCCCCATAGGGTCGTCATCCCTATAGCCATAACTTGCTGTTATTCCCCACTCAGGTTTATATTTTTGATTTGCCAATGTTATGCCTGTTGAAGCGGCTTTTAGTTTTCGGTCAAGTGCTAACACCGCAGGATGCTTAACAAAAGAATTTACTAACTGCTCCTGAGGCAACCAAGTATCGGTAAAAACTAAATTTGAATTGAGCACATCAATATTAGGAAGTTTCTGATCTAGCGAGATATTATGAAAATTAAACAATGACTCTTTAATTTCACTGTTATTGCCATTATAGTTTGATAACCATTGTGATAATTGCCCTTGAAAGCGATTTTTTTGTTGCCTTAATTGAACTATTCGGTCATCTATTTTTGATAATTCTACTTCTGCTCTTATTACATCTTGTTGGCTAGTATTGCCCTTTGCCGATGCATAGCTCGATTCAGTCAAATCAATCAACTGTTCAAATAATTTTCGATTTTGTGTCACCAACCTGATGCTTTGATCGATATAATAAGCATCCAACCAGAGTGTACCGACGGTACTTGCCACTTTCGCTTTACGATCTTCACGCATCAACGGGTATTGTTCGCTTTCTTCCCTAAGTTGTTGCTGTCGTATTGACAAACTATCTCCACGAGGGAACATCTGAGTAATGCCGATATTAAATTGCGTCATCGGCTCTTGGTCAAAATCTAAACTGTCAGCAGCTAAATTGCCCACTCCTATGGTGATTTTTGGATCAGGTAATGTATTGGATACGTGACTCATTGATTCAATAGCATTTTGCTTATGCAAATTGCCACTTAACCAAGGGTCATTTTTTTGAGCGATCTTTATTGCTTGCTCAAACCTTAATATTTGGGTTGAATTTTGGCTATCAACTGTATTCGCCAATACTGAATTAGAAAAAATGCAGATGATAGATATCGCAATTCCAAAGCATGCCGATGACATTGATATTTTTCTGTCCGGTAAGGCCTGTTTAATAGACATTAAAATTGCTCCTCGTATGTTTTTACTTCTTTATAAATTTCATGCTGACCATCACTTTTAAGTAAAATTACTCGGTAGGGCATAAATTTATCGTCAACTTCCATGCCTGGACTACCTAATGGCATCGATGGCACAGACAGACCTAAAGCGTTTGCTGGTGGGTTATTTAAAAACTGCTGGATAAACTTTGCAGGAACATGACCTTCAAAGACAAAACCATTTTTTGATATCGCGGTATGACATGATCGTAAGTTTACTGGGATTCCATGCTTTTCTTTAATCGCTGATAAGTTATCTACGTTATGTGTCTTTGATTGAAAGCCATGTTTTTCAATATGTTTAATCCATTTTGAGCAACAGACACACGTTGGAGATTTATAAACATTTAAAGTGCTAAGTTCTATTTTCTCGTCACTGTTGGGAGAATGCTGTACTGATTTTGTAGTACTGACATCGCTACAAGCGGTTGTTAAAACCAATAATAGAAACGCCGCTACATTTTGACCAGAAGTGGATAATGAAATCATAAATAAACCATAATTTTTTAGTTACTAACCAACAAAAGAGTAAATAGATTCTGTTGATGAAAAATGGGAAAGCCCCATGAAAATACGAATAAATTCGCTTTACAGCGAATTTGGGGCGCAATAACCCTGTATTAACTAAAAATAGGTGGTTTAAAAAGGTTGGTAATTTGTGGTGTGGTTAACATGAACTCGAAATATGAGACTTTGTTAACGGTTAAAGATTTTTCCAAGGAGGAGTAAACATTACTGATAAAGGAACCTGCTGAACAACTGCTTGTAGGGCAAGTGCAAAGGGCATCACAGCAATCAGCCATGTCGTGTGTAGACATCGATTTATCATTAATATCCGCTTGCATATCAGCCATGTCGTGATGCATATGTTCAATGTCTGGCATAACATCATCAGCCATAGCATGCATAGATAACATTTTTTCTTCTTGCATCATTTTACAATTGACAGATACAGTCATAGCTTGGCTTGTGAACGCCAATAATGTAAAAATTAACAAAATAAATCTTGAGCTATGCATAGCAATGAATTTACACCTTTAGAAAATATATATCAACCATAAATATATTAATAATCCACTCAACATTGTTATCGGTTGGTACATCAATGCCATTTGAATAACCTTCTACTATGCCGAAATATCCTATGACGCAGGATGACATGAAAGCGATCATTGGCTTTCTGAACAAGTAGGAACTTGGTTTATCGTTATGATATGACAGTAGCAAGCGAGTTAAATTTGAACGCTACTGCCTTTATAAATCGATTATTTTATATTGTTACTTGACCTGTGTCTTACACATAGGTGTAAGCTAAGCTTAGATCGTTAAATGATCACTTTGTTTTGTATGTTAAGAACTTGATGAATGAGGATTTATGTAATGAGAGTAACGGAATTAGCGAACACTATGAATACAACGGCAGATACGGTGCGTTATTACACCCGTATTGGGCTTATTTCTCCCGTTAAAAATCCTGAGAATGGCTACAAAACTTATGGTCAGGCCGTTCAGCAGCGATTGAAATTTATTTTAAGTGCTAGGCAGTTAGGTTTTTCAGTGGATGAAATTAAAGACATCTTAGTTGAAGCGGATAAGGGCCATACGGCTTGCCCTCTAGTAAGAGAAATTGTGCAACATCGCCTTGAAGAAACCGAAAAGCAATTTCAAGCAGCATTGTTATTAAGAGAAAAACTAAGAAACGCAATAAGTGAATGGCAAAGCAAACCCGATAAAGTGCCTACAGGGCATATGATTTGTCACCTTATTGAAGGGAATGTCCATCATAAAGGAGATAATAATGAATAAATTAACAGGTAAGCTTGATAACCCTCCTGCAAACAAAAGTACTCAAGAACTAATTATTGAAGGTGCTGGTTGTGCTAGCTGTGTGGGTAAAATAGAACTTGCGTTGAAAAGTATCCCTGATGTTGACAACGCTGAAATGAATTTTGCCTTGCGAACCGTTTCAGTAACCGGGCAAGTAGGGGCTGAACGCCTTATTAAAACCATAGAAGCCATCGGTTATAACGCTAAATCAGCCAATGAAACGAGTGATAATGAACTATTAGATGAAAAGGAAATAGTAGATCAAAAATACTACTCAAGCTTAATGAGGCAAATGTGGATTGCCTTAGGCTTAGGTGTGCCCTTGATGATTTATAGCATTGCTGGTGGACCGATGACCGTTGATACCACACTAGAACGAGGTATTTGGTTATTCATTGGTCTTTTGTGTGCGGCTATTATGTATTTTGCTGGCAAGCATTTTTATGTCGGTGCGTGGAAATCTTTTATAAACCATACCGCTAATATGGATACGCTAATTGCATTAGGAACAGGCACTGCTTGGATTTATTCGATGGTCGTGGTGTTTTTCCCCATGGCACTACCAGAGATGGCAAGGCATGTTTATTTTGAAGCAACGGCGATGATCATAGGTTTGATTAATTTAGGCTTAGCATTGGAAGTGAAAGCGCGAGGGCGTACCAGTGATGCGATAAAACGCTTAATTGGCTTACAGGCTAAAACAGCCCGTGTTGTACGAGATAAAAAGGAAATTGATATTGCTATTGAGCAAGTACTGCTTAATGACATTGTTCGTGTGCGACCAGGAGAAAAAATCCCGGTGGATGGCTTGGTAACTCAAGGGCACACGTCAATTGATGAATCGATGTTAACAGGTGAACCTATGCCTGTTGAAAAAGTTGAAGGAGATGAAATTGTTGCCGGAACGTTAAACAAATCAGGCTCAATTTTATTTAAAGCAACGCGTGTAGGTAAAGATACTGCGTTAGCTCAAATTATTAATATGGTGAAACGAGCGCAAAACTCAAAACCACCGATTGGCCGTTTAGCAGATATTATTTCAGCTTATTTTGTTCCAGTTATTATGATCACCGCAGTCGTTAGTGCGTTAGTCTGGCTTAATTTTGGACCCGATCCCGCATTAGCTTTCGCTGTTGTCTCAGCAACAACGGTTTTAATTATTGCTTGCCCTTGCGCTCTTGGCTTAGCAACACCGATGTCTGTCATGGTTGGCGTTGGCAAAGCCGCCGAAGCAGGAGTGCTTATTCGCAATGGCGAAGCACTGCAAACCGCATCAAAAATTACCGCAATGATCCTTGATAAAACGGGCACTATTACTGAAGGTGCACCGAAAGTTACCGATGTTTTAATTGTGGACAATAATTACACTGAAGAATACATCTTAACGGTAGCATCGAGTATAGAGAGCGGTTCAGAACATCCCTTAGCACAAGCTATTGTAGAGTCGACTATTGAAAAAGGGTTAGAGCCAGAAAATGTCACTGACTTTCATGCTATCGCCGGCCATGGAGTAGAGGCTATATTTAAAGGCCAGAAGTTACTCTTTGGTAATCTAAAGTTGATGTTGAAATACGGAGTGGCTCTAAAGGATTTTGTCGCACAAGCTCAGCAGCTGGCCACAGAAGCAAAAACCCCAATGTATCTCGCCATTGATAATAAGCTTGCTGCGATTATTGCCGTTTCAGACCCCATAAAAAACGATTCTATTGCCGCAATTAAAAGACTTCAAGCTAATGGTATTCGTGTGATTATGCTTACCGGAGACAATATTGCAACGGCTAATGCGGTTGCTAAAAAAGTAGGCATTACAGAAGTGTTTGCTGAAGTCCTTCCTGAAGATAAAGCGAATAAAGTTGCCGAGTTACAAGCGCAAGGTGAAATCGTTGGTATGACAGGCGACGGTATTAATGATGCCCCTGCATTGGCATTGGCCAATGTAGGGTTTGCTATTGGAACTGGTACTGATGTTGCCATTGAAAGTGCTGATATTACCTTAATGCGAGGCTCATTACATGGGCTAGCAGATGCTATTGCTGTGAGCAAAGCGACTTTACGCAATATCAAACAAAACCTCTTTGGTGCTTTCATTTACAACGTTGCTGGGGTGCCTTTTGCTGCTGGTGTGCTTTACCCATTTTTTGGTTTGTTACTTAATCCTGTAATCGCAGGAGCAGCGATGGCGTTTTCATCATTAACTGTTGTAAGTAATGCCAATCGGTTACGTTTTTTTAAACCTCAAGATCATTAACCAATATAAAGATATAGGAGAATTCAATATGATGGTAATAAATTTAATTGGCTTAGCACTGATAGCATTAATTGTTTGGTGGTTTTGGTTATATAAACCTTCTAAAGCAGTTGATTCGAGCGTTGAAAGTATAACGATTGTCGTCAATGACGGTGTATATCAACCGTCGAGGATAAAAGTAGCAGCAGGCAAGAAAACAACGCTTCAGTTCTTTAGAAAAGACGGTAGCCCATGCGCTGCTACCGTTTTATTTCCAGACGTTGAAATAAGTGAAGAACTACCGTTAGAAGTAAATAAATCCGTAGAGTTGCCTCCAATGTCATCGGGAGAGTATCCATTTCATTGTCCAATGAAAATGTATACAGGTACTTTGATTGTTGAATAGAAAGAGATAAGGAGTGATTTATGACGATTAAAAAATTACCGCTATTATTTGAAATTCCATTGGGTAATGTCGAAAAGGCGCTCTGTGATTATGGTGTTACAGGCTTGATTATTCACCCCGCTACGGGGCGGCGCAATCATTGTAATACGTATTCTAAGGATGGATTGGTTGTACATAAGCAGGTTGACGTTTATACCACAAAAAAATGCGAGAAAAGTGGCTAGGCTGATCATGAAAACAGCCGATGTGGCACTCGAAAGTTAAGGGGTTTCCGCTATAACGACGGTAGATGAATTGTTTTGGGTTTATCAACAAATGCCAGCACAAGTTAACGATTTTAATGATACTCATTTGAAAGGTTATTTAGGAGGCGAACATGCTTAATAAACAACGTTCATTTTGGTCAACACCTACTGGGTGGGCAGCCTTGGGGTTAATTGCTGCGGCCTCATATTTTTTATTGGTAGAGCATCGGCAACATTTCTTTGAATACCTGCCATTTATCATCCTATTGCTCTGTCCATTAATGCACGTTTTTATGCAGTTTAGCTAAAAAAGCACGCGTATGGTTCACATCTGAAAAGGGTGCCCGTAGGGTGAATCGCGCAGGCGGTGGGATATTTATGTGTTTTGGTTTAGGCCTTGCGTCTGCAAGTAAATAAAATAAAAAAGAAAGCCGTGCCTCTAACTGCTGGTTAGGTTTTACGTCACTTCATTAAATCTAGTTTCATGTCTATTTTAAATCTTAACTATATATAATTATTTATTACATCAAATCACATTGTTAAAAATCTGACGCTGCACGAAAATCTAAAATTAACTGAAATAGACCAATTTTTTGCGCACCTTTATTGTGATTTATAGCACGCTAATGGTGCACTGTTATTGTGCAATTCGTTGTGTGTGTTTGTAACTCATTGTTTTTAGTGGTAAATAAAAGTTGGTACGTAACTTGTAACCCTTTGGTTAGCTTAAAATATAAGGGGCGAAATAAAATGAAATTAATAAGCGCAATAATAAAACCATTTAAATTAGATGACGTAAGAGAAGCTATCTCTGACGTTGGTATCGAAGGCTTAACCGTAAGTGAAGTACGCGGCTTTGGTCGTCAAAAAGGTCACACTGAGTTATACCGTGGTGCTGAATACCAAGTAGATTTTTTACCAAAAGTTAAACTGGAAATTGCTGTTAAAGCAGAAGATGCAGAACGTGTTATCGAAGCGATTAGCAAATCAGCTCATACCGGCAAAATCGGCGATGGTAAAATCTTTGTATACGATCTTGAATCAGCAGTACGTATTCGTACTGGTGAAATCGATACAGCCGCACTTTAATTAGGAGAATAATAATGGAAGAGTTAACAGCATTAACAGGTACCGTAACTGAATTACGATTCGCCTTAGATACTTTTTACTTTCTAATGTCTGGTGCATTAGTTATGTGGATGGCAGCAGGTTTTGCCATGTTAGAAGCGGGTTTAGTTCGCTCTAAAAATACTACTGAAATTTTAACAAAGAATATTTGTTTATATTCAATTGCTTGTATTATGTTTTTATTAGTTGGTTACAACATTATGTATGTAGACAACGTTGAAGGCGGAATTATCCCAAGCTTAGGTGCTTTAATTGGTACTCAAGCAGAAGGTGCAGATCATTCTTTAGAGTCTGATTTCTTCTTCCAAGTAGTATTCGTTGCAACGGCTATGTCAATCGTATCTGGCGCGGTAGCTGAACGTATGAAACTTTGGTCTTTCTTAATATTTACCGTTGTTTTAACTGCAGTTATTTACCCAGTTGAAGGTTACTGGACTTGGGGTGGTGGTTTCTTATCTGAAGCTGGTTTCTCTGATTTCGCCGGTTCTGGTATTGTTCATATGGCCGGTGCTTCAGCTGCATTAGCAGGTGTATTATTACTTGGCGCTCGTAAAGGTAAGTACGGTAAAGACGGTGAAGTTTTCCCTATCCCTGGTTCAAATATGCCATTAGCTACTTTAGGTACATTCATTTTATGGATGGGTTGGTTTGGTTTTAACGGTGGTTCTCAGTTATTACTTTCGGATGCTGAAAATGCAACGGCAGTAGGTCAAATTTTCTTAAACACTAACGCCGCCGCAGCATCGGGTGCAGTAGCAGCGTTACTACTTAATAAAGTTATTTGGGGTAAAGCTGATTTAACCATGATCCTTAACGGTGCATTAGCAGGTCTTGTTGCAATTACTGCTGATCCTTTATCTCCTTCGCCTATCTTCGCAAGCTTAATTGGTGCTGTTGGTGGTGTGTTGGTTGTATTCGCTATCACTACACTAGATAAGATTAAGATTGATGATCCAGTTGGTGCTATCTCAGTTCACGGTGTTGTTGGTTTCTACGCATTAATGGTTGTACCATTTAGCAATGCTGATGCAACATTTGGTGCTCAACTTTACGGTGCATTCGTTATCTTTGCATGGGTATTCGCAGCAAGCTTCGTAGTATGGATGATACTTAAGAAAACTGTTGGTATTCGAGTAAGTGATGAAGAAGAGTATGAAGGTGTTGATAAGTCTGACTGTGGTGTAGAAGCTTACCCAGAGTTCGTAACGCTTAAATAATATTGCATTAAAAAGTAAGTAAAACAAAGGGAGCCAATTGGCTCCCTTTTTGTTTTCTAGTATTTTGTAGTCGCATCGTTAATTTTAGCTCTGGCGGCTTTTATTCTTTCTTTAAGTCTTCATGATTTTAAAAAGTGTATTTTGAGAACTTATAAACGGTCTAGGAAACAAGCGAAGTATCAGTGAGCGTTTCCACGCCTAATTCTAAATAGGGTTAATATTGTGCTGTTTGTACTGTTTCGGAGTTTGTCCTATTGTTTTTTTAAACAATCGGCAAAAATGTGAGGCATCAAAATAACTCAGATCTTGCGCGATAGCCTCTACCGACTTGTTAGTGTCTAATAACCAGCGACAAGCCAATTCTATGCGTAATTGTTGTATGTACAAACCGGGCGAAACCCCGATCACTTTTAAGAACAATTGGGAAAAATAATTTACCTCAAGATGCACCTGCTGAGCTAGGTCAGGTAGTCTTAATTGAGAGCCGATATTTTGTTCAATATATATTAATACGGGTTGTAAGCGCTGTAAGTTTTTAACCTGTTTGTTTGGTACCCCTTCATTAATAAATGGGGCCAGTAGTAATTGTATAATTGCAGGTTGTTCAATGTTTATCTTAACTGATTGTTTTTGTTTACCTAACTCATGCAACTGTTTAAACAAAGCATGATTTAATGATGAACCTAATGGTGAAGCTGCCACTGGTAGTTGCACTGGACATTGTAAAACGTCTAACAATTTTGGTTGTAAATGTGCGCTAGCTTCAAAATGTAACCAGTCTAAGGAAAATTTAGATGAGCAACGATATGCGGTTTGTCTACCTGCTGGAAATAAATAACTATTCCCCTTTTGTAGCAGATAAGTACAACCGCCAAGCTCAAATTCAGCCTCGCCACTGTGTATATAAAATAGTCTGTTCCAACTAAATAAATGATTAGCACGTTTCCAGTTATGCCCTGGCGTAGAAAAGCCACTATTTATATAGTTAAAATGTAATCCATTTAGCAACTCAATAATTTTATCCTTAAGAATAGAAAACAATGAATAATACAATTATTTAATGTCTTTATACAATGACGAATTACTTAATAAGAGTAATATTAAATGCAAGGGCAGATGAAAATTCTGACCCATATATTGATTATTCAAGCAATTCAGCGATTGCTTATAAAAAAATACAAACAGACGTTGAAGATCCATATGGTTTCTTTTATAACAACTTCTATATGCTGGTTGAATACCTATTAGGTGTTGTTGACGGATTGGCATGTATTGCTGCTCATGTCGATGCCTAACCTGAACCCCAATGACAAATGCAGGAGAACTGGACGCTAGTTTATCTAAATATTAGCGATTGGTAACTCATTATAGGTATCTCAATCGTGGTGAGGATACCTACTTAGAGTCGTTAATTGGACTTTAGAATAAGAATAATAATAAGGAAAATTCATGTTTTCAGCTACCCCCTTAAAAGAAGAAGTTGTTCCCAAAAAATACTTAGTTTCGTTTATTTTAATCACCTTTTGTTTTGCACTTTGGGGTGCGGCTAACAATATGACTGACTTGTTAGTGACGGTGTTCAAACAAGTAAAAGGGATGTCCGCATTAGAAGCATCTCTTATTCAAACCGCATTTTATGGTGCTTATTTCTGTGCGCCCATTCCTGCTGCACTGATTATTCATAAGTTTGGCTATAAAATTGGTGCAGTTTCTGGATTACTACTCTATGCACTCGGTGCTTTTTTGTGTTTCCCAGCTAGCCTGACAGACAGTTTTTCATTTTTTCTGTTTGCTTTTTATATCTTTGCGGGAGGGTGCGCAATTGTAGAAACCTCGGTTGCTCCTTACATACTTAGTATGGGCCCACCAGAAACGGCAACACAACGGATTAACTTGGCGCAAGCGTTCAATCCGGTAGGTTCAATCTGCGGTATCTTCTTAGGTAAATTCATTATTTTGTCGCATTTAACCCAGCCAGAAATTATGCGAAATTTAGCACCGGAAGAGAAAGTTGTAGCACAAGCTAATGACTTATCCTTAGTGGTTCAGGCATATGCAGTTGTTGGTATTATTGGTTTGTTATTGGGATTAATTATTTTATTTAAAAAATTACCTAAGGTTAATCAAAATCGAATAACGCCAAACATTAAAGGTTCATTAAAACGCTTAATTAAAAATAGCAATTATAAGTTTGCAGTACTGGCTCAGTTTTTTTATGTTGGCGCTCAAATTGGTGTATGGACCTTTGTTGTTCCATATGTAATGGAAGCACAAATAGGTTATGCCCAAGTAGATAGTGCATGGTGGTTTTACTTAGCTTCATTGTTAATATTTTTATTAAGTCGCTTTGTTTGTACCATTTTGATGAATTACATTTGTCCTGAAAAATTACTGGCTAGGTGTTCAGCTTTAGCTGCTTTGTTTAGTCTTGGCGCTATTTTGGGGTCTGGCTGGCTAGGGGTAATTTGCGTAGTACTTATTTCGGCCTGTATGTCATTGATGTTTCCAACCATCTATGGCTTAGGATTACAAGGTACAGGAGAAGATAAGAAAGTGGGAGGCTCAGGCATTATAATGGCAATTGTTGGTGGCGCTATTTTAGTCCCTATGCAAGGGTTTATGACCGATGGCAAGTTACCCGAAGGTGATTTTTTCCTTAATGTATTACTGAGAAATATCTTTACCCCTTTGCAGTCAATACTCGATCAATTGAGTTTTAATTACAGTACTGCTAACTCTTATCTATTGCCTTTAATTTGTTTCGCTATTGTAGGGGCTTATGGTCGTTACGCGTATAATCATCAGCAGAAACTGCAACAAAAAACACAAGCTACCAAACAATCCCCTGTTGAAAACACCTCTCCGGCTATGCCCGTGAACGATCAAATAAAGATGGAAGTATTATGAATAATTTAATGCCTAATGAAGAAATAGAAAATGCACAAGTAACTAATCAATTATCCAATCGGCTAGAAAAAACCTACTCAGGCATTCTTTTTGATGTGCTTCGCTCAATGGGTAAGCCTAATTGTTTATTGCCAAACAGTATTCGTCCATTATTAGAAGATAAAAAAATAGCAGGGCGAGTGTTTACCATTAATGGTCGTGTAGAAGAAGGTATAAGCGAACAAGATTCGTTACTTAAATGGTGTGAGATGTTGTCTGCTGCCCCTGCCGATCATGTGATGGTATGCCAGCCAAACGACAGCAGTGTTTCTCATATGGGTGAGCTGTCATCAGAGACTTTATCCTATAAAAAAGTTCGTGGTTATATTGTTGATGGCGGTTGTCGAGATTCAGAGTTTATCAGTAAAATCGGTTTCCCTGTTTGGAATCGATACTTCACGCCGCGTGATGTTGTTGGTCATTGGGTACCAGATTCCTTTAATGAAACCATTGAAATAGGTGGTGTCTCAATTAATCAGGGTGATTATGCTTTTGCCGACAGAGATGGTGTGGTCATTATCCCTGGTGATATGGCCGAAGCCGTTACTGCTAGAGCTGAAGAATTAATTAACACTGAAAGTTTAGTGAGAAAAGCCATTCTTGAAGGTACTGACCCTGTTGAAGCTTATTTAAAATACGGAAAGTTTTAATCTTCATATTAATGTTGGTTAACGCTAGGGTGATAAATTGAAATGTCTCAAAATTATAATCAGTGCCATGTTGTTCGTTTTGCTTCATGTTACCCAAGTGCATGCATAAAATGATATTTAGGTTGGCATACTATTCGAAAATAAAGACATTACAAAAGCAGATATTATCTTTTAGATGAGTCTAGTTAGCACTAGCGCTTAGTGTTTTTCCTGAAAAATTATCAATATAAAGGAAAATTAGATTTCATTTGAAAAAGTATAGTAAATTTCAGATGTTCATTCGTTTGATATGAGCTTTTAATAAAAGCTCATATGTTTTATACCATACAGCAAGCATACATAGAGTGGCCCTACCTTTAATTTACAGGTTTGCTAATTGTAAGGGGGAATGTAGCTAGCATAAAGCTTGATGTTAAAGTTGAAGGTTTCATCCCCCTATATTTTTGGCTTGCTTTCATTTTATTCAGTTACTCAAAAACTGTCCAATATTGTGTCTATCTAAATCGATGATAAACCTAAATACCAAAATACACCTGCGCCGACTGTCTGAAAAAATATTGAAGTTAAAATTATTAGGAAAAATATCATGGTAAGAAAAATATTATTAGTCACTTTATTATTTAGTGCTTATAGTTTTGCTCAGCAAGATGCAAATAGCACTGTTGAGCAAAAGCAGGAGTTGAGCTGGGAACAACTGCGAGACCAGTATGAATTTCCTTCATGGTATACTGAAGCTCGATTTGGGATCTGGTCTGTCTGGGGACCTCAGTCTCAAGAATACGGTGGCGGCTGGTATGCTCGTAATATGTACAAACAGCATGATGCCCCAAAGTGGGCAGACAAGGTCTACTCTCATCATCTTAACAACTATGGACATCCTTCGGAGCACGGCTATAAAGATCTCATCCACCAGTGGAAGGCTGAGAATTTGGATACTAATGCTTTGATGAAGTATTTCAAGTCTCTAGGGGCTAGGTATTTTATGGTGCTAGCCAATCATCATGAGCACTACGACCTTTGGAATTCAAGTCATCATGAGTGGAACTCGGTCAATGTCGGACCTAAACGAGATATTGTAGGTGAATGGAAAATAGCAGCCGATAAATACGATATGCCTTTTGCCGTGACTGTTCACGACGATCGCTTTTTAAGGTGGTGGAAGGATGCCTTCGGGGCCGATAATACAGGTCCTAAAAAAGGCGTACCCTATGATGGTCGATTGACTAAAGCCGATGGTAAGGGGAAATGGTGGCAAGGGCTCGATCCGGCCAAACTTTATGGCTTACCACCAGAGGAGAGAACGCCCGCCTATATTGAAGAAGTTGGTAAACATTTTGAGCAGCGACACAAAGAATTGGTGACTAAATATGATGTAGATATGCTTTGGTATGATGGTCATGGCTTTCCCTATGGTAAGTACGGTAAAGAGGTCAGCCGTACCTTGTTTGCAAATAGCCTGAAGAAACACGGTAAAATCCAAGCGGTTATGGCTGGTAAGTTCTATAATCAGGAGTCTTCTATAGTTGAGGATATCGAGCGCGGAGGTGCCAATGAAATTAAACTGCGCCCTTGGCAATCAATTACGAATCTTTCTTCCTGGTATTATACTGGAGCGCCCTTTGGGCATAATGCTCGTAGTATGATAGAAATGATGAGTGATGTTTTTAGTAAGAATGGCAATCTGGTGTTGAATGTGGAGCTTAAATTAGACGGTACCATTCCTGCTCATCACAAGCCGATCCTCGATGAGATAGGTCATTGGGTCAATGTAAACGGTAAAGCTATTTACGCTAGCAACCCGTGGAAAATATATGGCGACAACCTAGGTTCAAGTGAGTTAAGCGCGAAAGAATTACTTGCACAGGCAGAAGAAGCTGATCTTGGTCATTATAGAAAACTGGCTGCTGAAAAAGAGCAATATAATGAAAGGAAAAAGGATGCGCTACCATACGGTTCAAACGAAGTACGCTTCACCACCAAGGGCGATAAACTGTATATTTTTGTATTGAACCCTAAGGCTGGCACTATTGAGTTACCGTCTCTTGGCAATAATTCGCCTCAGGAACCGAGTCAAATCAAGGAGATTACCATGATAGGCAGCGAACAACCTATTGAATTCAGGCAAAATGGGGATGCACTGCTATTAACGGTACCTACAGACAGACCAACAGGGTATACCACTGTATTTGAAGTTAGTGGTGCACTATAAGTTTCTTTGAATAGACCCTTTATGAAAATAATTTAACAGTAAACAAAGAAACCTAACTTACCAATAAGCACTAGAGATAATATTGGTAAGTAAGTTAAACCAAGTATAATTGATGTACAGAAAATAATGTTAGCTCGGGCATAAAAAAAGTCAAAGACTGTAAGTCTTTGACTTTGTAAATGGATAACCTATTTAACAACAGATATTAACGCCAGTACTTAATTCGTTAAAGCTGTTATCTCTATGATTATACTTACTTTCTAGGTGTAATTTTAAAGGTTTTCTTTTTGGCCGCAGGCTTCTTATTATTAAACTTGCCTTTACCTTCACCTTCACTCGTTTTTGCTGATGATGCTGGCGCTGCTTTAGTAGGGGCAGGCTTAGCTTTAGGTTGCGGATTATCTATGTAGTAAATGCCATCGGTTTCAATGCGAATACGGCCACGTTTTAATAAATTACCAACGGTACTCTTAAACGTTTTTTTACTTACACCAAAGGTTTTCTGTATTAATTCAGGTGTGCTTTTATCATTGATTGCACAAAAGCCTTCGTTATCTTGTAAGTAAGTAATAAAGCTTGGTGCAAAATCATTTACTTTGCCAATGCCTGAACGAGTTAAAGTTAAGTCAACACGTCCATCTGGGCGCATGTTCTTAACATAGCCTTGTATTCTTTTACCTACACGTAGTGGTTGGAATATCTCATTGTCATACAATAAGCCCCAATTACGTTCATTGATAATTGCTTTAAAGCCTAAATCTGTTTTATCACCAATGATCAGATCAACACGCTCACCAATTTCAAAGTTTGCTGGCCAAATATCAAGGTACTTATCTAATTTACTTGATGCAGCAATACGGTCGGTATGACTATCTTGGTAAATTTTTACTAAGTAGTATTTATCAACAAGCATTTTTTGATGTTGTTGATTATAAGGCACCAATAAATCTTTAGTTAAACCCCAATCTAAGAAAGCACCAGTTTGATTGACTTGGATAACCTTCAGACTAACAAAATCATCAACCTGACCCTTGGCTTTTTCAGTGGTTGCAATGATGCGATCATTTGAATCAAAGTAAACAAATACTTCAACGCTACTTCCTTCAACGCAGTCTTGTGGCATATAACGATTAGGGAGTAAAATTTCACCTAAATTACCACCATCTAAATAGGCACCAAAGTCGGTTAACTTTAATACTTTTAGTGTGTTGAATTTGCCGATGTCTGCCATTGAATTTCCTGAGCTAAATTTGTTTAAAGTGCTATTTTAACAAGGAGCACATAGTTAATGATAGTAATAAAATAATTTAATACTCTATAGCTTTAATTATTGGCATTTACTTGGTTCTGAATTTTCAATTTACACTGAATGTATTCACCGTGACGAAGATGTAATAAATCCGCAATTCGCCTGATAATATGCTCTTCAATGGCATCTAATACACCATCTGCGTAAGCAACTTGCCACAATGATTCAACAATTTTTATTCGCTCTGATAATTCAAATTGCTTATTAATGGTATTAGTAAAACGATAAAAATCGTTAGCGTGGAATGATTCATCTTCTGCTGCGGCTAATATTTCAAGCACTTCTGCTTTATTTAATTGAAAATGGATCTGTAATAATTCAATTACTTTGCTAATTTCGTCATCGTGATTTTCTTGATCAGCGCGCATCACTTCAAATAATAATACTGCTGTAGCAATCTCGATTGAGAGCACGCTACTAACTACGGTTTCATGTTGTAAATTTTTTATAAAAACTCTTATTCTACTTATCATATTAATTCTCAATGGTTATTTGAAATTATCTCTTCCAGTATCTTTTACTAAATATAGTGCTTTATCAGCAACATTGATCACTTGAGTTAAATCGAACATTTGATTAGGGGATTTACTAAAGAGTGTTGCATCATGTCATAAGTCCATTATTTATATTGTAGAACTAAACAAAACGATAAACTAAATGATTGAATTCAGCCTAGTGTTTAGTATAGTTTAGCAATTATTATCATATAGCAATGAAAAAATACCCTATGCCTCACACTTCAACCGAACACTCAGTACCAAATCCACCAAAAAGTAAAAGATTACTCTCTATAGATGCCTTACGTGGCTTTGATATGTTTTGGATCTTAGGTGCTGAAGGGATCTTCGCTGCACTATTCGTTATTACCGGATTTTCATTCTTTAATGATGCGGCTGCGCAAATGTTACATAGCAAGTGGCATGGCTTTACTTTGTATGATTTGATTTTTCCGCTTTTTATCTTTTTATCTGGTGTAAGTTTAGGCATCGCAGCTAAACCAATTGCTCCTTTACCACTAGAGCAGCGCAAAGCTAAATATCAGCATGCCATTAAACGACTCGTGCTACTTTTTGGCTTAGGTATTGTTTATAACCATGGTTGGGGCACTGGTATTCCTGCCGATTTTGGTGAAGTTCGATATGTCAGTGTGTTAGGGCGCATTGGTCTGGCGTGGTTTGTAGCAGCTATGTTGGTGTGGCACTGTAGTTTGGCAACTCAAATAAAGGCGACAGTTGGCTTATTGGCTTCCTATAGCTTAATTTTACTGTTTGCGAGTGTAGGGGACTATGGCTCTGGAAGTTTTACCCAAGCTTATTCAATTAATGCTTGGGTCGATCAAACCATGTTACCTGGCATTCGTTATCAAAACTTACCTGTTGACCCTGAAGGTTTATTATCAAATTTAGGCTCTATTGTTAATTGTTTGGCGGGTGTGTTTGTCGGTCGATTAATGATGCAACAAAAGGCTTTGCCGAAAGTGCTATTAAGAAACCTAATTATTATAGCGGTAGCAACTTTAATGCTTGGTTGGGCTTTTGATTTGTTGATCCCGGTAAATAAAACGCTGTGGACACCATCTTTTGTATTGGTTACTTGTGGTTGGAGTGTATTGTTCTTAGCTTTATTCTATTGGTTAATCGATATGCAGAACTGGCAATCTTGGGCTAAACCTTTCGCTATTATTGGTATGAACTCGATCATTATTTATCTTGGTACGGCATTAGTAAATTGGAGCTATTTAGCGCAAAGTTTATTTGGTGGTGTTATTTCTGCTGTGCCAGAGCATTGGCAAAGCTTGCTTAGTATCATTGCCATTGTACTTTTACAGTGGTTATTACTGGCCTGGATGTCACGCAATAAGATATTTATTAAAGTTTAGGCGTTAATTAAACCTACTTTGAATGAATAAATGTCTCAAAATTTAGCATATAATCATTTCATTGTTAGTTATTGAAAATTAGAACTTAAGCCCTTGTGTCTTTGAATATAAGGGCTTTTTTGTACCATAGTGCGGTTTGTAATATCTGTTTACATATTCGTTAATTACAGTTGTTAACATTTTGTTAGTATACCCTTAGAAAATAGAATTTATTAAATTAGAGGTCGATTGTGGCTACCAAGAAACAAATAATTATACCTGTGGTTATTTTAACTGTTGGCGTTTTAGGAATGGTTGCTTTTTCTGCAATGAAAAAACCACCTGAAGAAAAAGCAGAGATTAATTTGACTCCGATAGTTGCCGTTGAAGAAGTCACACTGCAACCATTAAACTTAGATGTCTACTCACACGGTGTAGTGCAACCTAAATTCGCTACTGATTTAGTCGCGCAAGTTAGTGGTCAAATTGTTGAATTATCGGAACACTTCGTCCGAGGTGGATTTATTAAAAAAGGCCAAGTACTAGCTGTTATCGATCCAAACGACTATGAAGCGGCATTGATTGAAGCAGATGCAAGTCTAGCGACTGCACAGGCTGCGTTAGAATTAGAAAAAGCTCAGGGTAAGGTTGCAGAAAAAGAATGGCAACGAATTAAAGACACATCGCCAACAGAGTTGAGTTTACGTAAACCACAATTAGCGCAAGAAATGGCTAAAGTAAAAGCCGCAGAAGCTTCAGTTAAAAGAGCCAAGCGAAATTTAGAACGTACAAAAATTATCTCACCGTATGACGCTATGATAGCGAATAGAGAAATCGGCTTAGGATCGTATGTAGGGGTAGGCAGTAATTTAGGTAAAATTTTAAATGTTGCTGTCGCTAAGGTTCGTCTGCCAGTTGCTGATAACCAGCTACAGTTCTTAACTGCCAGTGGTGAGCAAGCTAAGGTTACCTTAACCAGTGATTATGCTGGCGTAAAGCAACAATGGCATGCTGAAATAGCTCGCTCTGAAGGTGTTATTGATGACAGCTCAAGAATGAATTACTTAGTTGCTGAAATAGTTGACCCTTATGGTTTAGCTTCTGGTGAGTTACCACTGCGTTATGGTAGTTATGTTAATGCTACGATCACCGGAATGAAGGTGACTAAAGTTGCTTTAGTGCCTAGATATTTAGTTTCCGATTCCAAGGTTGCGGTTTATTCAACTGACAGTAAATTAGTTTATAAAGAGGTTACAATACTTCGCCAGCAAGGTGCTCAAGTTGTTGTTTCAGAGGGGTTAGTTGATGGCGATATGATCATAAAATCAGCATTAGACTTTCCAGTTGCAGGAATGAAGTTAGCATTAGCCCCTAAGGAAGTTCCGATATCGCCGAAAGATGAAGGTGACACTCAGCTTGCTTTAAAGGATAAGTAATCATGATTGATACAAACAAAGGTATTATTTCTTGGTTCGCCCGAAATCCAGTTGCCGCTAACTTATTAATGATCATTATTATCGTTGGTGGCTTACTAACCATGGGCACTATACGTAAGCAATTCTTTCCTCAAATTGAAATCAATTGGCTCGAATATCGAGCCATCTATCCTGGCGCTGCACCGCAAGAAGTGGAAGAAGGGATAACCATTAAAGTCGAAGAAGCCCTTGAGTCTGTGCAGGGCATTGAGCGTATGATCACTTACTCTAACCGTAACTATTCTAATGGTTGGTTTAGAGTGGCTGATAGTTATGACCCGCAAATTGTTATGGAAGAAGTTAAATCGCAAATTGACTCCATTTCTTCTTTTCCTGCAGGAATGGAACGACCGACTGTTGAACGCATAAAAATCCGCCAAGAAGTACAATATATTAGCTTATACGGTGATATGAGTCACAAGCAGTTAAAAGAACTGGGTCGCAATATTCATAATGAAATTCAACAATTACCCTCGGTAAATGTATCTGAATTTTACAGTGGTTTGGGTTATGAAATAGCTATTGAAGTGAGTAAAGATAAATTAAGAGAATATAACCTTACCTTTACCCAAGTAGCTAATGCCGTTAGAAATTGGTCTCGAAATATGTCGGCGGGGCAAATTCGTGCTGAAAATGGTTACATTAACCTGCGTGTTGAAAACCAAGCTTATATCGGCCACGAATTCGAAAACTTGCCGCTGATCACTCGTACCGACGGCTCAAAAATATTACTTGGTGAAGTAGCCTCTATTTCTGATGATTTTGAAGAGGGTATTCAGCATTCTAAGTTTAACGGCAAAAACTCGGTAACATTCTTTATTGGCGCTGCCAATGATCAAAGTATTACCGATGTTGCTAAAGTGGTAAATAGCTACATCGAGCTGAAACAAGGTCAATTACCTGAAGGTGTTTCATTAGAGACTTGGGTGGATATGACAGAGTACCTTGAAGGCCGCTTAGACTTAATGCTTAATAATTTATTAAGCGGTGGCATCTTGGTATTTTTAATGTTGGCGCTGTTTTTACGCGTAAGACTAGCATTTTGGGTAATGATGGGGCTACCGGTTTGTTTCTTAGGTACGTTATTACTTATGCCAACCGCGATGATCGATGTCACTATAAACGTCATTAGTTTATTCGCCTTTATATTAGTACTCGGTATCGTAGTCGATGACGCTATTGTTATGGGGGAGAGTGCCCATAGCGAAGTCGAAGATAAAGGTCACAGCTTAGATAATGTTATTCGTGGTGTAAAAAGAGTGGCAATGCCTGCAACCTTTGGTGTATTAACGACTATTGCCGCCTTTTTACCTTTCCTATTTGGCGATGGTCCATCTGCTGCTATGGGACAAGCAATAGGTTTTGTCGTTGTACTTTGTTTAATTTTTTCACTTATTGAATCTAAACTTATTTTGCCTGCGCATTTAGCGCGGATGAAACCTAAAGTTCATAATCCTAAAAATCCTCTTGATCGAATTAGATCCTTTATCGATACCAAGCTCAAAGGTTTTGTCGAAAATACTTACCGCTCTGCGTTAAAAACTGCAGTGAAGTACCGCTATGGTATTGTGTGTTTATTTGTGACTTTCTTATTAATTTGTGCTGGTTTATTCCAAGGTGGCTTAGTCCGTTTTATTGGCCAACCTAAGATCCCTCACGATTTCCCTAGAATCCAGTTAGAAATGAATCTAGATACCTCTGAGCAGGCAACATTGGCTGCGATAGAAGCGATTAAAACGTCATTGTTTGAAGTTGATGCACAAATAGAGGCTGAATATGGCACTCATATGATTTCAGACATGCAGGTCGAGTTACGTGGTCGCACATCAGCTCGTATTATGGTGAAGTTAATCGACCCTGAATTACGCCCAATGAATACCTTTGAAGTTGCTGATAAATGGCGTGAAAATATGCCATTGATCCCTGGTGTTAAAAGTTTAGATACTCAGGATAACTTATTTGGTAATGACCGTGATGATGGCGATATTAGCTTCCGCCTTGAAAGTAATAATGAGCAACAGCTGATTGATGCATCCCATGAATTAACGGCCAAATTATCCACTCTAGTTGGGGTAAGTGATATTAACAACTCTCGTATGAGTGTTGCTCGAGAAGTGCAATTTAAGCTTAAACCGTTAGCCTATTCAATGGGGCTAACTTTAAGTGATGTTGCAACACAAGTTGGTTATAGTTTTTATGGATTGGAAGCGCAGCGTATATTACGTGACGGTGAAGAAATTAAAGTCATGGTACGTTATCCACTTTCAGATAGATCTTCGATTAGTCATGTTGATGATGTTGTTATTCAAACACCTAATGGCTCTGAAGTACCTTTATCAGAAGTTGCGGATATTATTATTACCAAAGGTGTAAACCAAATACGCCGCGAAAATGGTAATCGCACCATTAACGTTTGGGCTAAAGTGGATGCTGAAAAAGCAGAACCGTTTAAAATTGCAGAAGATATACGTGAAAACTTTATTCCGCTATTAATGCAAAAATATCCGGCACTTAAGAGCGAACTGTCGGGTAAAATCCAAGAAGAAATAGATAGCGCAAATACCCAAATGCGCGACTTTATTATTTCTTTATTGATTATCTACAGCTTGCTGGCGATACCACTTAAATCTTATAGCCAGCCATTAATTATTATGTCAGTAATACCTTTTGGTGTGATTGGTTCTGTAGCTGGTCATATGATTTTAGGCATAGATCTGAGTGTATTATCTGTCTTTGGTATTATTGCCGCTGCTGGGGTTGTGGTTAATGACTCATTAGTTATGATTGATTATGTCAATGGTGCGAAGAGAGCAGGTGTTCTTTCAAAAATTGCTGTAGTTGATGCTGGTTGTAATCGCTTTAGGGCTATTTTGTTAACTTCACTCACTACGTTTATCGGTTTAGTGCCGATAATGACAGAGACAAGTATGCAAGCGAAAATGGTTGTGCCTATGGCGGTTTCTTTAGGTTTTGGTGTGCTATTCGCAACCTTAGTTACTTTGCTTCTAATACCTTGTCTGTATATCGTGATAGAGGACATTAAAGGCTTATTTAAGAGGAAGTCTAAAGATACTGATATATCTTCAGCGAATACAGAAAAAGTCAGCGTATAACGAAGATACAAGACGAGATAGGTAAAATAAGTAAAAGGCCAGATAATTATCTGGCCTTTTCATTGGTATCTAATTAAATTCAACTAATACTGAGGAAATTTAAAATTATTTTCGCTCGTACACTTTGAAATTATAATCATGGGCATTATTATCATCTGCGCGGTGCAGATCTTCGCTAACGCAATGCCATCCATTGTCCGCATTGTAATCTGGGAACTGGGTGTCACCATCAACGGCTAAATCAATTTCTGTAATATACAAACGCTGTGCAGCTTTAAGGCAATGCTGATAAATACTGCCACCACCAATTACCATAATTTCTTCAACATCGGTAACCAATGCCAAAGCTGCATCAACTGAGGTAACTGTTTCAATATTATCCGCTCGATAATTTTCATCTCGAGAGATCACAATATTACGGCGCCCAGGCAATGGAAAGCCGATAGATTCGAAAGTTTTACGCCCCATTATCACTGGCTTTTTTAGTGTCGTTTTTTTAAAGTACTTAAGGTCGGCAGGCATATGCCAAGGCATTTGGTTGTCTTTACCAATAACGCGATCATGGGCGTGGGCAACGATCATAGATAAAATGGTCATGAACAGCTCTTATTACAAATATAATGTGGATTAGAATAAGCTAATGATATCTTATTAGACTTACCATGAGAACCAAGCGACTAGATATTATACTTTTACTTGCGCACAGAGTAGAAAGTAAAAAAGCCAGAAAAGTTAACTTTTCTGGCTTTTAAATATTACTTTTATAGATGATTACTTTTTGTATTCAACTTCTACGTCGTAGTCGTCTTCATCCACCCTTACACTTGAATATCTAAAAAAGTTATGAAGAACTATATAATATGTGGTCTGCGGGTGATTTTAATTTTTCACACCATTTTTCAAAAAAAAGCTATGAAAATGATGCTATTCAATCGATTTTTCATAACTTTTAAAATTCCTGACTGGGTTCACAAAACCTGACTCCACAAACGTCATTATAACATTACCTGTCGAGTTATTGAGATAAATAGCAACCAAGTACGTATTGGTATTGATGCTCCGCGAAATATAGATGTGCATCGCGAAGAAATATGGCTTCGTATAAACCAAACGGAAAAGGTGAATTAGAACTATTGATTAGCTAGAAAAGAATTAGGTCAACAACTTGTTGACCTAAAGCTACTTGATGATTTGGTTACGAGGTAACCATAAGGTGTAGGAGTATTAACTAAGCCAAGCTAGCGATAGCGAGCTTTGTGCCTTTCTTGGAATAGTGTTAACAAATCCACAAGACCTTTGCCTGCAAGGCTCCCGCTACAATACCAATCTTCGGTTTCCTTTGAATAAATGAAGTATTCGCCACATACTGTTTCTTCCATGGTTATCGGCTGGGTTGTTGTCTCTTCTTGACCAACTTTGTTAATGTATTCTATGCGCCAAGCAATAACCGGGGTCATAATAACCTCATCGCCAAGTTCATTGTCAGAAAGAAATTCTGCCACATACAAATCGCGCTGTGCCTCTATGATTTTAACCGAATCAAGACTATCCATTTTAGTATCCTTAAAATTGTTTTTATTATTGCAAACGAATATTATCACATCTAAACTGTACGTATATACAGCTAAAAGGTTTTTGCATGAGCAACAGTAACGACGCCGAAACAACCATCACAATCAACAGAGATAGCTTCAACATCCCTAAAACCA
>JAQWHD010000049.1 GCA_029237915.1 Thalassotalea sp.
AAATTGCATGATAACTAATTGTTAAAGAGCTTATAAACGTTCGTTTATAAGAAGAGCTAATCGCATTCGCTAGACTCTTGTTGCTGTCGGTTAACGTTGCCGTTTGCCCGAAGCAGGAGGCGCATTATAAGCACCTCAGTTTTAAAGTCAACATCTTTTTTAAAATTATTTGCTAATATCTCTAAAAGCTATTTTAAAACGTTTTGTTGATGTTATCTAAATCAATCGACTTAGTTAACGTATTAAAACACTGTCTTGGGATGTCCCGAAGAAGTGGAGCGCATTTTATAGATTTAAGCCTTGGCGTCAACACCTTTTTGCATTTAATTAAAAAAAACACTTCGTTCGATTAAATTAACAACAACATGGTGTTTAATTGGGCTGTGTGGATATATTTATAGATGAAAATATTACTTTTTTACTACATTTCCTCAACAATAGTATTTTAGTTACTTTCATTTAAGTATGGTTTTTATTCTATAATTGCTATGTATTATGTTGTTTTTTGCTAAAGTTAGTATTATTTCCTTACCAGAGTCTTATTTATGACAACTTATAACATCAGATCTTATCGAAATATTAGTCCTCAATTAGCTAATAATGTTTATGTAGATCCAACCAGCACAATAATTGGTGATATTAATTTAGCCGATGACACCAGTATTTGGCCTATGGTAGTAGCTCGTGGCGATGTAAACTTCATAACAATAGGTAAACGCAGTAATATTCAAGATGGCAGTGTCTTACATGTTAGTCGAAAATCTACGGCTTATCCGGCAGGCTTTGCATTAACAATTGGAGAAGATGTAACTGTTGGTCATAAAGTTATGCTTCATGGTTGTACATTAGGGGATCGTATTCTTGTTGGTATGGGCGCGATAATTATGGACGGTGCGATTGTCCAAAATGACGTTATTATTGGAGCAGGCTCATTAGTGCCACCGAATAAGGTTTTAGAATCCGGATATTTGTATGTTGGTAATCCAGTCAAGCAAAGCCGTTTATTGAAAGATTCTGAATTAGCCTTCCTAAAACAAACCGCAGCGAACTATGTATTGCTGAAAAATGAATATATTGAAGAACAAAGTAAGAACTATACGTACTAGTTCTTTATTAGATTATAGCCAAATGCAATTATCAGCATCTGGCTCATTGTATTCAAGCCACTCTTCAACTTTATCTTCCCAGGTAAACTTTAAATCCTGGCTTATGTTCTGATCAGAAGTACGTATATAGATAGAGATGCGATCGCCAGATAATTGCCCGGTAAATTTCCACGCTTGTAGCTCATGATCAAAAGTATGGTCGTCATTAAACAATATGGCTTGATTCATCTAGATCTCTACTTATTTATCTTTGGCTAATTCTACGCGAAGGGTCTTTAATACAGGTGCGATCTTTGGCATCACTCCTCGCCATATATAAAAGCTCTCTGCCGCTTGACCTACAAGCATACCTAAACCATCGATAACTTGTTTGGCACCTTGCGTGGCACACCAAGTTAAAAAGCTGGTTCTCTCCTTACTATATACCATGTCATAACAAACGGTATTTGCTGATATACACTTGCTATCGATAGGTGGTATTTCTGCCGAGAGGCTTGTCGATGTAGCATTAATTATAATATCAAAGACAAATGCTTGTGTTTGCGTAAATGAAATAGCTTGCATACGAGCATCATTAACTTTTGTAACTAATAACTCTGCTTTACTTACTGTGCGGTTAGCAATGCATAGTAATTGCGGGTTTTCAGCAAGCAGTGGTAACAGTACACCGCGAGCAGCCCCACCAGCACCCAGTAATAATATACGCTTACCTTGTAGTTCAACGTGTTGTGATTTCAAATCATTAACTAACCCGACACCATCAGTATTATCACCAACAATATCGCCATCGATAAAGCTGAGTGTATTCACTGCACCGGCTAGTTCTGCTCTTGCACTAAGTTGAGTGCTAATAGCTAATGCTTGTTCTTTAAAAGGCATAGTGACATTAACGCCTTTGATACCTTGGGCGATTAATTCATGAATATGATTATTGAAGTTATCTAATTCAACAAGCTGCTTACCATATTCAATATTTTGCGCTGTTTGTTGGGAAAATAGTGTGTGAATGCTCGGAGAGCGCGATTGTGCAATAGGATTGCCAAGAACTAAGTATTGATCCATTAGATAAGCCAGTAATGATTATTTTTAAATAATAGTTAATTAGACTAACGGAAATTAATTATGAATACCATTTAAAGGAAATAGAAAAGCCGTATTTAATCGAGTGATTAAATACGGCTTTATAGATTTGAACTAGTTATTAAAACTTATAACCTAGCATTACTGAGTAAACCATAGGGTCTACGTCAATGTCAGAAGAGCCCTTGATTGAATCTGCCACAGTAAATTTAGCTTCTGTTGCTATATCAATGTAGCGAACAGACGCATTTACATGCCAGTTATCGTTTAATTGGTAATCAGCGCCAACTTGCACAGCAAAACCTAAAGAACCATCTAGTTCTAAGTCACTAAATCCTGCTTCTTCATAAGTTGATGAAAACTCTTCATCGAAGAAGATAGTGTAATTTAAGCCTGCACCAACATATGGTTGGAACTTAGTGCCCGTGTCAAAATAGTAAATTGCACTAACTGTTGGTGGTAAATGAGTCACTTCACCTAGAGTTGTTTCTTCACCGCCAGCTTGTAATTTTACATCATGGGTGAATGGCGTTGCTGCTAATACTTCAATAGCCCAGTTTGAATCAAAAAAGTATACAAAGTTTAAGCCTAACTGAGTATTGTCATCAACAGAAACTGTTAAACCTGAATCAGCACCATTTAAGTCAACACCTGATTTACCGCTATCAGGACTAACCATAGTTGCACCCGCACGAACAACAAAATCACCAGCTTCGTATGAAGCTAACGCAGCAGACGAAGTAAATAAAGATACGATAGCTAAACTAAGAATAGATTTTTTCATGATTTTTCCCTCAAAGAGTAATTTTTAAATTTTGTTTTCTAATTGTGGGAAATTGTAACCAAGTTGTGAGGCGCAACTTTGATTTAAAACAACATTTACATATATTATTGTATTGAAATTAAAAATAATGAGGTAATAGTTCGAGATAAGGCCGTTATCACCACTTGCTGATGATAACGACTAATTTGTAGGTTAGTAAGCTAGCCAATTTTGTGGCTTTAAATATCGCTCATAGAGTTTTGCTTCAGTAGAGTTATCTTCTGGCTGGTAATTGTATTCCCAACGAGCTAATGGGGGCATCGACATTAAAATCGATTCAGTGCGACCACCAGATTGCAAACCAAATAAGGTGCCTCGGTCAAAAACTAAGTTAAACTCAACGTAACGACCACGACGGTATAGTTGGAATTGACGTTGATGTTCAGTATATGGGGTATCTTTACGTTTATTAATAATAGGTACATAGGCATCGATAAAGCCTTGCCCTACGGCTTTAATGTAATTTAAGCAGGTATCAAAATCCCACTCATTTAGATCATCAAAGAACAAACCGCCAACACCACGAGTTTCATCACGATGTTTTAAGTAAAAGTATTCATCACACCATTTTTTATGGTCAGCATAAACGTTATCACCAAATGGATTACATAAATCAGCTGCAGTTTGATGCCAATGAATCACATCTTCTTCGACAGGGTAAAACGGCGTTAAATCAAAACCGCCACCAAACCACCATACCGGTGTTTCACCTTCTTTTTCAGCAATGAAAAAACGAACATTAGCATGTGATGTAGGAATATGAGGGTTTTTAGGATGAATAACTAATGACACGCCACAAGCTTGCCAAGTTCGGCCAGCTAACTCGGGACGGTGTGCTGTTGCTGATGGTGGTAATTTATTACCACTTACCGTAGAGAAGTTCACCCCACCTTGTTCAATTACAGTGCCGTTAGTTAATACTCGAGTACGACCACCGCCCCCCTCTGCACGTTGCCAATTATCTTCAATAAATTTACCACTACCATCGGCAGCTTCAAGGGCGTTGCATATTTGATCTTGTAGAGATTTCAAAAACTCTACAACTTGGTCAATGTTAATTTGGCTCATTGTCGGTACACTTCTCCTGAAAGAGCATTAATAATAGTTGATGGCTGTTTAAACCCTAACGTTTTACCTTTAATAATATAATCCACATTATTAGCCAGTTTATTTTCTACCTCTTGCCATGTAATAGCCGGGCTTTCGCCACTTAAATTAGCACTAGTTGAAACTATGGGTCTATTAACAGCATTACATAAAGCAACCACATCGGGTTGGCTAGTTACGCGCACAGCAATAGTGGTAAATTTACCGGTTAAAAAGGAAGCTATATTTTTATTAGCTGGCATAACTTGAGTCACGCCATCAGGCCAACGTGATAACACTGAAAAGCGCTTATCTTGGGGGATTTTTAAATCGGCAACGTAAGGTAATAACTGCGAATAATTACTGGCGAGTAATATAAGGCCTTTATCAACACTACGTTGTTTTAAGTTTAAAAGCTTATGAACTGCAGCTTCGTTATCAGGGTCGCAACCCAAACCAAATACAGCTTCAGTTGGATAAGCAATAATCCCACCATCTAAATACGCCTGCTTAGCTTGCTCTAATTGTTCTTCTGTAAAGCTACTTTTGTTCATTTTATTCGACTAAGATCTAAAAGCGGCCATTATAACGTGTTTGTATAATGACCGCATTTATTTGTTTTGCCAATTTTATTTAAACTTCAGGCGCTTGTAACTTATGCTGATTTTTCCAGAGAAAACATGTTTTTTACTTTTTCTCGTAGAATAAATTTTTGTATTTTACCGGTTGATGTTTTTGGCAACTCAGCAAAGATAATGGTTTTAGGACACTTAAAACGAGCCATTTCATTACGACAAAATTCAATGATTTCTTCTTCTGTAGCCGTTTGTCCTGGTTTTAAACCAACGAAAGCACAAGGTGTTTCACCCCATTTTTCATCCGCTCTAGCCACAACAGCAGCTTCCATTATCGCTGGGTGTCGGTATAGCACGCTTTCAACTTCCACAGATGAGATATTTTCACCACCGGAGATAATAATATCTTTCGATCTATCGCGGATCTCAATATAACCATCTGGATGTTTAACCGCTAAATCTCCCGAGTGGAACCAACCATGTTCAAAAGACTCTTCTGTTGTCGCTTCATTTTTAAGATAACCTTTCATCGTGGTGTTTCCCCGAAACATTATTTCACCAATAGTTTCAGCATCACAAGGCACAGGCAACATGGTTTCAGGGTCAAGCACATCACAATCTTCTTGGGTTGGATAACGGATACCTTGTCGAGCTTTGAGCGCTGCACGTTCATCATCATCCAAGTCATTCCATTCATCTTTCCACTGACTTACGACACAAGGACCATACACTTCAGTTAAACCATAGCCTTGAGTAATATCAAAACCCATAGCTTCCATACCTTTTATTACTGCAGCAGGAGGCGGTGCTCCAGCCGTCATCGCTTTAATGTTGCGAGGCAGTTTATCGGTAAGTTCACTTGGTGCATTTAAAATCATGTTTAGTACGATTGGCGCTCCACAAAAATGAGTGACTTGGTTTTCAGCCATTGCATCTACAATAGCTTTAACTTCAACTTGTCGTAAACAAACATGAGTACCGCCAACTGCAGTAATAGTCCACGGGAAACACCAGCCATTACAATGGAACATAGGGAGGGTCCAAAGGTAAACCGAGTTTTCCCCGAGTGGCCAGATCATGTTATTACCCATAGCATTTAAATAAGCACCACGGTGTGAATACACTACACCTTTAGGGTTTCCTGTTGTGCCAGATGTATAGTTGAGAGCCATAGCATCCCATTCGTCTTCAATTAAATGCTCAAATGGCTCAGGGCTACCTTCAGCTAATAAGTCTTTGTACTCTATCTCGCCCATTAACTTACCATCAAGACATTCATGATCAACAATATCAATGATCATAGGTTTGCGAGTAGATAAAGACACGGCTTTGCGCATCACATCTATATAATTTGTATCAACGAGTAAAACATCAGTTTCAGCATGATCAAGAATAAACGCTAAACATGTAGCGTCGAGTCTAGTATTTAAAGAGTTTAGAACTGCACCTATCAGAGGCACGGCAAAGTGAGCATCAAGGAATGCAGGAATATTAGCAGCCATAACGGTAACCGTAGTGCCCTTTTTAACACCTCGGTCTCGTAATGCTGAAGCTAAGCGGTATACGTTATCTTGAAACTCTTCATAGGTAAAAGATTGTGTACCATAAATAATGGCTTTACGTTTTGGGTATAATTGCGCTGTTCGTTTAAGAAAGTTAACTGGCGTTAAGGCTTGATGATTCGCTGCAACTTTTCCTAAACCATTAATATATTTATCTGACATGTTGGAACTCCCCTCTTACTCTATTGCACCATAGTGAAACTTATTCAGTTTTTTAACAATCCGACCTTAGTCTAGAAAATAAGCCTCAGGTTTAGATTAATTACAAAGTTTGGGAATTTTTGTAAACAAGGGTATAATGCGCCCTTTCATTTTTAAGCCATAAAAGGCTTTATCTAATAAATTAATATAAAAGGTGTAATGACATGACTGTTGGAATTATCATGGGTTCAAAATCAGATTGGCCAACCATGCAACATACGGCCGAGATGCTAGACCTGCTTAAAGTTCCATATGAAACTAAAGTGGTTTCTGCGCACAGAACGCCTCACTTATTGGCTGAATACGCTGAATCAGCAAAAGAGCGCGGTTTAAAGGTTATTATCGCCGGTGCTGGTGGTGCAGCACATTTACCAGGTATGGCAGCAGCATTTACAAGTTTGCCAGTGCTTGGGGTTCCTGTTCAGTCGAAAGCATTAAGTGGTCAAGATTCATTACTCTCAATTGTACAGATGCCAAAAGGTATTGCAGTTGGCACCTTAGCGATTGGTACCGCGGGTGCAGCCAATGCTGGTTTACTAGCAGCACAAATATTAGGTACTCATGATGAAAGCATCATGGCTAATATTGAAGCCTTTAGAAAAGCACAAACAGAAAACATATTAAACAACCCTAACCCTGCGGAATAGGTAAAATGAATAAGGTATTGGTACTTGGCGCTGGTCAGTTAGCAAGAATGATGGATTTAGCGGGTACACCGTTAAATTTAGATATTAAAGCTTTTGATGTGCGCATTGATGAAGTCGTTCACCCGTTGGTAAACGAGTACAAATTTGGCGATTTACAATCGGGCATTGCACAAGCCGACGTTATCACTTCTGAATTTGAACATATAAGCCATGATGTTTTAGCACAATGTGAAGCATCAGGTAAATTATTCCCAAGCAGTGATGCAATTAAAATTGGCGGTGATCGTCGATTAGAGAAGTCTTTACTTGAGTCATGTAACGTTGCCAATGCAAAACATAAAGTCATTGTTAACCATAGCGACTTCACCAATGCCATTGCACAACTACAATTACCTATCATTTTTAAAAGTGCTTTAGAAGGCTATGATGGCAAAGGCCAATGGCGCTTAAAAGATATAGCGCAAGCTGAGTCTATCTGGGCAGACATGGAAAAATTTGTAGCAGGTGCAAAGACATCAGTACCACAAGGTATTATTGCCGAGCAAATGGTGCCATTTGAGCGTGAAGTGTCAATAGTAGGCGCACGTAATAAAAAGGGTGAAATAGCGGTATATCCGATCACTGAAAATCATCATACTAATGGGGTGTTAAGTGTAAGCCTTGCTATGCCTGTATCTAGCGAATTACAAACACAAGCTTTTGAGGTGTTTAGTAAATTGGTTGAAAAATTAAACTATGTCGGTGTTTTAGCTATTGAATTTTTCCAAGTAGGTGACTCCTTATTAGTAAATGAAATAGCACCACGCGTGCATAATTCCGGTCATTGGACACAACAAGGCTGTGATACCTGCCAATTTGAAAATCATTTACGTGCAATTTGCGACCTGCCTCTAGGCAATACCGAGCTAATTCGCCCTACCGCGATGATCAATATTTTAGGTGAAGATACGGTTCCACAAGAAGTACTAGCTATGGCTGGTGTTGCTGTGCATTGGTACAATAAAGAAAAGCGCAGTGGCCGTAAAATGGGACACATCAATGTCTGTGGAAATAGTGAGCAAGAGCTTGCCGATAAATTATCACAACTTGCTAACATATTAGACCCGCTAGCATTTGAAGATATGAAAGAATTTGCCGACATGTTGCAAACTAGAGTCGCTTAACTTCATGTACAAACACAAAAAAGACGAGCCCTGCTCGTCTTTTTTATATCAATTGATTACTCTTCTTCAATAACCGTTATTCTTCACTTTGGAAATGACTGCACTTCTTACTTGCGCACTGCAGTTTTTCACCAGAGGCCATATTACGTTTTAGCAAAAGTTCAAAACCACATTTTTCACAATGTCCAACCGCCGGCTGATGGTTGACTACAAATTTGCATTTAGGGTAATTATCACAAGAATAAAAAGTTTTACCATAGCGACTTTGTTTTTCAGATAGGTGGCCGGTTTTGCATGTAGGACACAAAACATCGGCAAGAATTTGATTTTCTTCATGTTCAATATGGTGGCATGCAGGAAAATTAGTGCAGCCAATAAACATACCATAGCGCCCTTGCTTAACAGCCAACTCATTAGCACACTCTGGGCATTCAGTACCTGGCAAGACTTGCTGTTCAAACTTTTCCTGCTCAACAATTGGCCGAGTATATGAGCAAATTGGATAACTTACGCATCCCAAAAAAGCACCCGCTTTAGAGTTTTTTACACTAAGTTCGCTACCGCACTCAGGGCATACCTCATAGGCCTTTTCTAAGGCGTGTTCGTGTTTGCTAAATAACTGCTTATTATCTTTAGTCATAATGCACTTTGTAATATCAAGTAAATATATTATGACATAAAACGGATGAATTAATTAAATCTAATATAGATTAACGTTTTAAGATACAAACTAATCACTATTCAATTTTTCTATTTGTACAACTATAGGTAATTTTTGATTATAATACTTATAAGAAGACTGGTACCTTATATAAATTAAAAAATTATTTATCCCTATTATAAGAGATCACTATAAATTTAAAGGTATGATGTGAAATATAGAAGAGAAATAGATGGCCTTAGAGCTATTGCTGTACTGCCGGTCATTTTATTCCATGCTGGACTATTTGGTTTTACCGGTGGTTATATTGGCGTCGATATATTCTTTGTTATAAGTGGTTACTTAATCACTAGCATTATCCTAGATGAGTTAAAGTCTGAGAAGTTTTCAGTTAAACAATTTTATGAAAGGCGAGCTCGACGTATTTTACCTGCCCTTTCAGCCGTTTTATTAGTAACCACGGCTGTCGCTGTCATTTTAATGCCAAACGATTTACTTAAAGCATATTTTAACAGTTTGATGTCGGTAGTAACTTTCACTTCAAATTTTTATTTTTTTGAAACCATTGATTATTTTTCTACGATTTCAGAACAAAAACCTCTCCTCCATACATGGAGCTTAGCAGTAGAAGAACAGTATTATTTATTCTTTCCTTTATTGCTAATGTGGTTATGGCATAGAGGGGTTAAATTTATTACTACAACTGTAGTTATATTAACCTTGATCTCATTAGGATTGGCACATTGGCTCTCACTAAATGATTCACCCGAAGCAAGTTTCTATTTAATTTCAAGCCGAGCTTGGGAGCTTTTTGCTGGTTCTCTTATCGCATTGAGTGCTATAGAAAAGAAAAAGTTTTCTTCTTTAATGAAACAATGTGCAAGCATGATAGGTATTGCACTTATACTTTATTCAATTTTTGCATTTGATGATGCAACACCCTTTCCCAGTTTTTACACGCTAGTTCCTATTATTGGGACATGCTTGATTCTTATTTTTACAACCAATGAAACTTGGCTGGGTAAGATATTATCCACCAAAATTTTTGTTGGTATTGGTTTAATTTCTTACTCTCTTTATTTATGGCATCAACCTGTATTTGCCTTTATTAGGTTAAAAACAGTTGGCCACCCTAGTGATGTAATTTTCTTTATTGCGATACTAATAACCTTTATTTTCGCTATTCTAAGTTATTATTTTGTTGAGACTCCTTGTCGTAAGAAGTCCTTCCCTAAAAAAACACCTATATTAAGATTAGCAGCATACAGTATTGTTTTATTTATCGTAATTGGCATTGCAGGGGTAGCAACAAAAGGCTTAAGTTTTAGGTTTGAAAGTTCTTACCTTGAATCCGCAAAAGCTAGCCCTCTTAGAAAGCAATGCCATGCAGACAGCCGCAACCCGCTCACGCCTGTGACCAGTTGTCGTTATTTTGAAGATGATGTTACCTGGGCAACTTTAGGTGATAGCCATACTGTTGAAACAGCTTACGCACTAGCAAGCGAATTAAAGAAAAGCCAACAAGGTGTATTACATTTAAGTTTTACAAGCTGTGTTCCGGCTCTAACCTTTTCCACAGCAAAAGAAGCATGTTCAGAGTGGATGAAAAATGCGGTGGCTTTACTAGAAAACCAGTCTGAGATAAAAAATGTACTGGTCGGCTTTCGTTATAATTTATTTTTATATGGTGACCATCAACTTCACTATCCTGATATACCTAACGAGAACCCGGTATTAAAAATAAAATCCACAGCTGAAGCATTAAGCGCGCAACAAGTGCGAAACATGTATTGGCAAAACTTTGAGCTCCTCATTGATCGTTTATCTAAAGCAGGAAAAAAATTATACATACTGTACCCTATTCCGGAATTACCGACACATATAGAGAACATCCTGACTCCTTATTCTATATTTAGTAATACATATGTTTATGATCTGGAAAACACCGTACCAAAAAGTTATTATTTTAAACGTAACCAAGAAATCATAACTAAACTGGATAAAATTATTGCTCAAAAAAATATAACAGCAATTCAGCCAGCGGATTATTTTTGTAATTCAGATTTCTGCCGAGTTGTAGAGGGCGGAAAGTCTTTATATTTTGATGACGACCATCTAAGCGTAGCTGGGGCATCTTTTTTGATCCGCTCTAGTGGCATACTTGATAAAATTAAATAGCAAAAACTAGAATTATGTTAATATAAGATAATAAAGGTTAACAGTGGTAAAAACAGTGAGTAAAACAAAAATTTATACGCCTCGATTTTATGATGGCTTACTAGCATTCTTTTTTAAATTAGCTGCTAGTGGTTATATACCAGCATCATGGTTTTTAAAAAACGTTCCAAACGAACAGCAGCGAGCTAAGAAAACTGGTCATTTAAATATAGAAATCGTCAGTCATTGTTGGGGCTATTCTCACATGCTGGCTTACCAACTAAGCTCACTAATAAACTACCCACCGACAAAAGCATCGGTTACCATGACCGTGTTTTTCAGCACTGAAGATGAAAACACTCAAAAGATTCTAGACTTCTTTGCTACTCATGAGGTTCCAAATGTAACCTGGAACTGGCAATCTTTGCCTAAAGAACAGCTATTTAGGCGCGGTATTGGCCGTAACAAAGCAGCCTTAACTACAAAAGCTGATTGGGTGTGGTTTTCTGATTGTGACATTATGTTTAACGAAAACAGTATCGATAGTATGGTTGACAGCTTACAAGGACGAAATGATATTTTAGTTTTTCCTAAACAAGAAAAAACAACGCCTATGCTAGCCGAAGACCATCCATTATTACAAAAAGGTGCGGAGCCACATGTAATAAAAATAAATGACGAGGATGGGTTTGAATATTATTCACGCTCAAAAGCCACTGGCGAATTTCAAATAACTCATGGTGATGCCGCTAGAGCTGCCGGTTATTGTGCCAATATATCTATTTATCAAACACCGTCGGATCATTGGTGTAAATGTGTAGAAGATAGATGTTTCCGTTGGTTGCTAGGTAGCCATGGCATCGCCATAGATATAGAAAACGTATATCAAATTAGACATGTCACCAAAGGCAGATATAAAAAAGGTTCGTGGTGGTCACGCGTACGCAGTAAAATTCGCCATTTAAAACAATAATAATGGCTCTAGAGCCTATGATAGGTTTATTTTATGTCATTCCAAAAAACGCTAAATAAAATCGTATTTAATAAATATACGATTCCATTTACTCCGTTTTACAAAAAGTACCCTTTTTACAGTTGCACTTCAATTGGAAGCGCCAATGAACGAGGTTGTATCGATTATGAGTTAGGTCTATTTTACAATAGAGTGCCTAAAGCATCGAATTCAACCATAGTATCAAATTTAGTGCGATTAAAGCTTGCTGAAGAAATATCATCAAAGCAAGCTAAAAATATATTTAGGAAGCCCTCTAGCTTGTCTATTAGGGAGGTTGAAAAGTTTGAAGCTCTTTTTAAGTTTACCTTTGTCAGAGATCCATTTTCGAGAACATTATCTGCATATTTAGATAAGATCGATCGTTGTTTAAATAAAAACACCGAGTATAGTGGCGAATTTATTAGCTTTAAAGATTTCCTTAATTCTTTAAAAAATGGCAAGTTATACTCTAACCTGCACTGGGCTCCACAAACTTCCATTTTGTTAATTCCTTTAGACGATTTTGATTTTATTGGCAAGTTTGAGAACCTCAATGAAGATTTAGCGTTCGTCATGAGTAAGGTTAAAGGGCAAACTTTAATTGAAAGTGACTTTTCGAAAGAAGGTCCGCCCTCAACCAAAGCATCAGATAAAATAAAAAAATATTATGATGCAGAATGTGTTGAGCTAATACAGAAGATGTACAGCAAAGATTTCGAGCTATTAGGTTACAACAATACCATAGGATAATATGTTTAAACTTTTTCCATTTAATTCAGATAAAAATAAAAAGCGATTCGGATTAGTCAGTTGCCTTAACAATCGAGGTTTAGGTACCGAAGCTAGGTTACTGAAAGATTTTTTCAAAGAATATTTACCTGAATACCATTTTGATATTTTTGAAATTCGCGCCGGCCGTGCTTCAAAAGCCTTTGACGATAATTGGCAAAGCAATAAAAAGTTCATCAAATGGTTAAACCAGCAAGATTACGTCATGACCATAGAGCACTTTATGCCAAACCTTTACACTGAGTGTAAAAAACAAAACATAAAGAGTATTTGGCGCCCAAATATTGAATGGATTGATGCCACTTTAACAGCTGATGATTTTAATAAAGTTAATTGTATTATTGCCCCTATGCAAGCATGTAGTGATCTATTAACTCAGCAATTTTCTTTAAAAAATGTGCTACATATGCCATGGATAGCGAATCTTCCTTTGCTGTCCAAACAAGTTAATACCGATAAAACACAATTTTTATTTAACGCTGGACGTGGTGGTATCGGTGACCGTCGCAATTGCGAAGCCGTTATTAAAGCTTTCAGTAAGGTTCTTGGTCAACGTGACGATATCGAATTTTTACTAAAAACCCAAATAGAGTTAGATATAAGTTCGTTAGAGGCTTATAAAGGCAAAAATTTTATTTATCATCATAAAAATACCAGCTATAAAAAGAATTTGGCTTATTATAAGAATGCTGATTTTTCGATTGCTCCCTCAAAATGGGAGGGTGTTGGATTTGCGTTATTAGAAAGCCTTTATCATGGCACCCCAGTGCTTACTGTCGATGCACCACCAATGAACCAATGGATCACCCACAAAACACTTGGTTACACTGTACCAGCTAGCTTTGCGGATACAGATTTACCAATTGAATATAACCGAGATAATTTACATTTAGGATTAAATTGGGTAAAAGCTGCTGAGTGTAGTATTAATGACTTAGTTGATGGCATCATATGGTTAGCTGATAACAAGATAGATTTTTATAAGACCTTTAATAAGGAAAATAAAAACGTCTTGAACAGTAGGAAAGCCGATTTCATTGCAGCATGGAAAACATTATTAGCCGCCGAATAAAGCGACTAATATATTAGGCTCTAAGTTAATCTTCTTTTGCTAATAAGTTAAAGCCATGTTCAGTGGTTTTAACTTTATTCTTTTCATTATAAACACGAAGTTTTTTGTTTTTAGCGACCATTTCAGGATCTCGATAGCCTCTTGCATGGTCAAGATGTAAAACGTGGGCATTATAACGAACGTTTTTAGCTTCTACGCCTTTATTGCGCAAACGCACACCTAGCTCCCTGTCTAAGCCACCGTATTGCATGCGTTGATCAAATCCATTGATATCCAAAATATCTTGTTTCCAAGCAGATGCGTTACAACCTAAAAAGCTTTTAGGAGCCGGGGTAATGATATTTAGTACATCTGCCCACTTGCCTTTAGCTTTATATTTTAAATGTTTGCGCGTTACAGGCAACTCGTTACTGACTAACCAGTCCCAGTCAAAGCACCTACCAGTTAAAATATCTTCTTTGCTAATTAGTTCACTCGTAGACATAGGTAATCTGATAACACTACCTGTTAAAAAACGATTAGGTTTTATATTTTTAACATGTTCGGCAAGGAATTCTGGATGAGGAACGCAATCACCATCAGAAAAAACAATGTATTGTGTTTCAACTTGCAAGATAGCTTTGTTCAGTATTTCACACTTTTGAAAACCATTATCTTCATGCCAAACATGCTTGATATCAAGCTTACTTTCTTCACGAACACGATCAATTAACTGCTTAGTTTCTTGAGTTGAGCCGTCATCAGCAATAACAATATCAAAATCTTTGTAACTTTGAGCACTGTAGCCCCATAAAACTTTTTCAAGCCATAATGGTGAATTATATGTGGTGAATAAAACGGTTATTTTCATAAGATTGCTTTTACTGCTAACGATTCATAAACATATATTATCATAAAACCACTAGCTCGCTTTAATAATTATGGTAATGACTTTAGTGTTAAAAAAAACTATCATATATGATAATTATCAAGAAGAGATTTTCTTACTTATGTATTTTTGTATTTTTTCATTTAATCGTGGCCAACTTTTAAAAAATTGTGTTGAATCTATCGAACAATGTGTCGAAAACCCAACAATTTTA
>JAQWHD010000050.1 GCA_029237915.1 Thalassotalea sp.
ATGTAACTTACGATTGATTGAACAATATGAGAACATTTACAACTACATGTTAGAGTTATACCAAATGCCTAACATTGCTAAAACTGTAAATGAAGCGCATATCAAACGTCATTATTACGCAAGTCACTTATCGTTTAACCCTTTCGGTATTGTGCCAATTACGCACAAGCAAGATTGGACTGTAGCGCACAACAGAGATTCAGTTTAATCTTTACTATTTAAATAGTAATTGTAGATAAGTTCTAAGCCATAAAAAAAGCACTAAATTATATTAATAATTTAGTGCTTTTTATTTATTACGCTTTTAATGGATAATTAGCTTACCAGCCTTCTACACCAGTCATGTCAGGTAATTCATGAGCAATACCTTTGTGACAGTCAATACAAGTCTTCTCGCCGCTAGCTAAAGACGTAGAGTGTTGCTCTTCGGCTCTTGTGCTCTGCGCGGTAAAGTCCATGTAATCAAAGTTATGACAGTTACGACACTCTAATGAATCATTGGCTTTCAATCGGGTCCATTCATTCTCAGCTAAATGACGGCGTTTTGCTTCAAACTTTTCAGGAGTATTGATGGTACCAAAGATCTTACCCCATACTTCTTTAGAAGCTTGCATTTTACGAGCTATTTTATCAGTCCATTTGTGTGGTACGTGACAATCAGGACACGTTGCACGTACACCTGAGCGGTTAGTAAAATGTATGGTTGTTTTTAGTTCTTCATACGGATTATTTTCCATCTCATGACAAGAGATACAAAACTCCTCGGTATTACTTAGCTCTAGTGCAGTGTTGAAACCACCCCAAAAGATAATACCTGCAATAAAACCGCCAACAACTAGAAAGCCTAAGCTAAAGTGAACGCTAGGTTTACGCAGAGTATGCCAAAGTTTTAATACTAAATTTTTCATATTAGTCCCTAGTGCTTTTCAGCTTTAGCTGCTTGTTTTTCTTTCATTAATGTATTCATATCAACAAAAGTATTTTCAACCAATTCATCAGTCTCACGTTGTGGTACATGACATTGATTACAGAAATAACGACGCGGAGAAACTTCAGCTAAAAAGTTTCCGTCTCTGTTCATATAATGAGTCACACTAACCATAGGTGCTTGCGACTCTTCCGTACGGTTACGTGAGTGACAAGACATACACTTATTCACTTTTAAATCCACTTGGTAATTTCTTACTTTATGAGGAATTAAAGGTGGTTGCATTGGGTAGTTTCGTTTTTGTTTAACATCAGTATTAGCCACATTAGGGATAGGAGCCGGTGTTTTCTGCACATCGATAGGTGTACTATCACGTAACGTTGCCACTTCATTTCCTCCACTAAATGCAATAAATGATGTTGTTACAATAGCAACTGTTAGTAAAGCTTTGCTTAAAGCGTTTATTGATCTTCTCATTATTGTTCTCCTACGCTTTCTCTATTTTAATTGCACATTTTTTATAATCCGTTTCTTTTGAAAGCGGGTCGGTAGCATCTAATGTCAGTTTATTAACTAAGCGACTGGCATCAAAGAATGGCATGAAGACTAAGCCTCTAGGTGGCTTATTACGGCCTCTTGTTTCAACTCTAGATTCAACTTCACCACGACGAGAAATTAATTTAACTAAATCACCACGGCGTAAACCACGTTTTTTCGCATCGTCAGGGTTCATGTATACCAGTGCGTCTGGCATTGCTTTGTAAAGCTCTGGTACACGTTGAGTCATTGAACCAGTATGCCAATGCTCTATTACACGACCTGTTGATAGCCATAAGTCATATTCTGCATCAGGGAATTCAGCAGCAGGTTCATAAGGTAGGGCGAAAATTACTGCTTTACCATCTGGTTTGCCGTAGAAATCATAATCTGATCCAGGTTTTACGTATGGATCTGAACCTTCTTTAAAGCGCCACTTAGTCTCTTTGCCATCAACTACAGGCCAGCGTAAACCACGTTCTTTATGGTATCTGTCGTATGGTGCTAAATCATGTGCATGACCGCGACCAAAAGATGCATACTCTTCAAATAAACCTTTTTGAATGTAGAATCCAAAATCGCGTGATTCTTGATTTAATCTATCATCAGGAATTTCTGAAAGTGGGAATTCATTTACGTTGCCATTTTCATAAAGTACGTTGTACATAGACTTACCGCGATATTCTGGTTTTTTCGCAAGTAACTCTTCAGTCCAAACATCTTCCATTTTGAAACGTTTAGAAAACTCAACAACTTGCCACATATCTGACTTAGCGCCTTGTGGAGCTTGAACTTGTTGATACCAAGACTGAGTGCGACGTTCAGCATTTCCATATACACCTTCTTTTTCTACCCACATAGCTGTTGGTAAAATAAGATCGGCTGCTTGTGCTGTAACTGTTGGATACGGGTCAGAAACAACGATAAAGTTTTTCGGATTGCGGTAACCTGGTAAAGCTTCTTCATTAATGTTGGCTGCAGCTTGCATGTTGTTATTACATTGCACCCAATAGAAGTTTAACTCACCATCTTTTAATTTACGGTTTTGTAATACAGCATGGTAACCAGGTTTAGCTGGAATTGTACCTTCAGGTAATTTCCATATTTTTTCAGCAATGGCTCTATGCTTAGGGTTTTTAACAACCATGTCCGCAGGTAAACGATGCGAGAACGTACCTACTTCACGAGCAGTACCACAAGCTGATGGTTGACCTGTTAGTGAAAACGGGCTGTTACCTGGCGTTGAAATTTTACCCGTTAATAAGTGAATGTTATAAACAAGGTTATTCGCCCAAACACCACGAGTATGTTGGTTAAAACCCATAGTCCAAAGTGAGGTTACTTTCACTTTTGGATCGGCGTACATTTCAGCTAATTTATTAAGTTTATCTACAGGAACACTTGAAAGCTCAGATGCATATTCAGCTGTATATGTAGATACAAATTTAGCGTATTCATCAAAATCAATTTCTACTGAACCACCGGCTTTCGAAGCGTCACTATTTTTAGCTTTTTTCTCAAGAGGATGCTCAGGGCGTAAGCCATAACCAATGTCGGTATTACCTAAACGGAAGTTAGTATGCTTGCTTACAAAGTCTTTGTTTACGCGGCCAGTTTTAATAATATAGTTGGCAATAAAGTTCAAAATAGCTAAATCGGTTTGTGGCGTGAAAATCATGCCATTATCCGCTAAATCAAAACTGCGATGCTCATAGGTTGATAACACAGCTACTTTAACGTGCGGCGCACTTAAGCGACGGTCAGTAATACGAGTCCATAAAATAGGGTGCATTTCTGCCATGTTAGAGCCCCATAATACGAATGCATCGGCAGCTTCTAAATCATCGTAACAACCCATAGGCTCATCAATACCAAAGGTGCGCATAAAACCACCAACAGCAGATGCCATACAATGACGTGCATTAGGATCTATATGATTACTACGAAAGCCAGCTTTCATTAATTTAACTGCGGCATAACCTTCTTGTACTGTCCACTGGCCAGAGCCGAACATACCAATACCATCAGGACCTTTTTCTTTTAATGTACCTTTGGCTTTTTCTTCCATGACATCAAATGCTTGATCCCACGAGATAGGTGTAAAATCACCATTTTTATCATATTTACCATCTGTCATTCTAAGTAATGGCGTTTGTAAGCGGTCTTTACCGTACATTATTTTTGATAAAAAATAGCCTTTAATACAGTTAAGGCCTTTATTTACTGGTGATTTAATATCACCATGAGTGGCAACAACTTTACCGTCCATAGTACCAACGTTTACACTACAACCAGTACCACAAAAGCGACAAGGAGCTTTGTCCCATTTTAACTTAGTCATATCGCTGCTAGTAATTAGGTTTGAAGCACTTGCTGGTAAAGCAATTCCTGCTGCACTTGCGGCAACTGCAACAGCGTTTGCTTTAATAAATTCTCTTCTATTAAGTTTCATATCGTTTCCTACTTATTCTTCTATATATTGGTGGTAGACAGGCGCTAATGTTAATATGCCTGGTTGATATTTTAATTCGTCAGCATAATTGCCGAGTATTCTTTGGTTTGCAGCTTCTATGGTAAATACAATTTTACCCTTACCATCATCTACATGAATTTCGGCGCCAGGCACTGCTTCAATGCTTTTACGCACAGCAGCATCTTGGTTTACGTCAATTTGCATGATAAAACTGGAAACATGATATTCAGGTTTTTTTACAACAGCTTGAGCACTATTTTGATTCATTAATTAAGCTCCTGGAATAGGAATAATTCGGTTGAGTTAGTTGGACATGGTTGGATACAAGCACCACATCCGGTACATAAATCTTGATCAATCACTGGCTCTGGAATAGAGCCGTTTAAATAACTGAAAGTAATGGCTCTCGGCTCACAAGCATCTTTACAGCTTTGGCAGTACACTTTATTTTTGGCTAAACAATCGTCTTTAATATTAAACTTGCTTGGCCAAGCAGGTACTGTTTTGTCAGTTTTGAAAAATGATTGTTCACACGATGAAATACACTCATTACAGAAGGTACATTCACCTTTATTGAAATCGATTGTTGGAAACCCATCTTCACCTTTAACAATAATGTTTTCATCGCAACTGCTTATACAATCATTACATTGCGTGCAGTCTTTAAGGAAATCACTTTCGTTAGTGATCCACGGTAGTCTAAACTTAGCGACTACAGTTGGCTTTTTACCACGAAGAAAGTTTCGCTTTGATTGATCCACAGCAATAGACATATTCTGCGTTTAAACTCCTGGAGGACCCATAAGTAATTGACTAAACCAGATTGAAAAACCTAATACACCAACAATAGCGACAGATAAAAAAGGTGCTAAAAAAATGGTTAAAAATAGGAATGTATGGAGTTCATCTTTCTTTTGCTCAGCGTTGTTGGTTACTTCGGTCATGGCTAAACTCTTATAATATTAATAATTTAATTGAGTATAGACCATAAATAGTAGAGGAAGTTGATTTACATCAACATTTTCTAACAGTTTGGTTACAATTTCTTAAATAATATTTAAGAAAAATATTAAACGTTATATTTGAAATTTTTATCGTGAATGATAACCGCTATTAATTCTGTTAAACTCAAATTATACCCTTATCTATTAACTGGTTACTGATATCAAATCGCTTGAATTTATCGACACTTTACGAGCTAATTTAACCACTAAGCAAATGCGTAGCATGGTTGCTTTTGTCGGCGATCCTGATTGGCTAAAGCAACAATTAAATGATTGTTTACCGGAGAGTCAAAGTTGTGGGCATTTATTGTTTTCAGAACAAGAAAACAGTGATGAAATAACTGTAAATGGCAAGAATTATAGACAGTACTTAGGGACTGAGCAAAAGCTCATTATTTTCCAAGCATTTGATGATTTTAATGTAGATGCTTTTGCCGCGCTATCAGGCACTATTGTTGCTGGTGGTTTACTTATCTTAGCAATTGAACAGTCGCTCTTAAATAACAGCTCGCTTGCCCACTATTTTATTGATAAAGCACAAGCAGACCCAAATGTGCATGTATTTAAGCAGACGGACAATAAAACAGTCTATCCACAGCTAACCAACAGCTCTATTGAACAAACTGATGTAAGCCGTTCAAGCTTCGCATATAGTTGTAAAACTGCTGAGCAGCAATCAGCAGTTAAAAAAATACTGCACGTGGTAACTGGTCATCGAAATAGACCATTAGTACTTACTGCTGATAGAGGTCGGGGTAAATCAACAGCCTTAGCACTGGCCGCGGTTGAATTATTAAAACAAGATAATAAACAACTGATAATAACCGCCCCGCATTCTGATAATTTGGCCATATTCTTTAAACAGCTCGAGCTTAGTTTACCGCAAGCTAACTTTACTAAACAAAGCGTTGCGCTAGGAAGTAGTACAGTAAAATTTATCCCTCTAGATGTGCTTGTTAAAGAAAACCCAGCATGTCATTTATTGATGGTTGATGAAGCCGCAGGTGTACCCCTTCCTATTTTAAGAACGCTATTATCTAAATATCATCGCCAAGTGTTTGTCTCTACCATTCATGGTTATGAAGGGGCAGGGCGAGGCTTTAGTACTAAATTTATCAAAGAGATGCAGCAGTCAAAACCACAAAGCCAACATTTGCATATTAAAGCACCTATCCGTTGGGCTGATGGCGATCATTTAGAGCGTTTTATTTTTGATAGTTTATTACTTGCTGCAACTTTGCCAAAGGCAAGTTTGAGCACTGCAATTGAATATGTTGATATAACGGGAAAAGAACTAGTAAATGATCCTGCTTTACTAACTACAATATTCGCATTGTTAGTGACTGCACATTATCAAACTAAGCCAAGTGACTTAAAAATGTTACTTGATAATCAACAGGTTAGACTTGTGCTACAGATGCAAGGTAAACAATTACTTGGGGTCGCACTTTTATTAGCTGAGGGCGGTATCGAGCAACAGTTATCTGCGGATATAAAGCAATCGCTACGCCGTATAAAAGGTCATTTTTCGCCGCAATCGTTATTAGTACATTGCGGTGCAGAGCAAGCATTTAAATATAAATATCAACGTGTTGTGCGCATTGCTATTCACCCTGAAGTGCAACAATTAGGCTTAGGTCATAAATTAATTAAACAATGCAAGCTTATTGCTTGTGAGCAAGGTAGTGATTTTATTACTTCAAGTTTTGGTGCGAATGCCCAGTTATTAAATTTTTGGCTAGCGAATGACTTTAAACTCACACGGATAGGCTTTAGTAAAGATAAGGCAAGCGGTGAGCATTCAGCTCTAGTGATACATAGTCTTAATAATAAAAATGAATTATTTGCCAACAGCCTTGCCGAAAATTTTAGTTTAGATTTTCATTATTTAATGAGTGATGAATATAAGTATTTAGCCACAGACCTTATGTTACTGCTTTTACAGCAGCTGCCTGATCCATATTTAACGCTAAATCATCAACAAGCGCATGTTGATCAAGAAACCGTTTTAGATTTTGCTAACGGCTATCGAGTTTTTTCTAGCTGTGCGCCGGCATTGCGAAGAAAATTTATTACCTGGGTAAATACAGATAAGGTGTCACTTACGGATACCTTATCTGATACTGATGTTGGATTGATGGTGATGCTTAGGAAAGTCATTCAACAGCAGTCTTGGTCTGATATTTACCAAGAGTTTAATTTAACGGGTAAAAAACAAACACTGCAATTAATGAAAGAGTTTGCTCTACATAGCTGGTCTTAAATTATTGCTATAAATTAAAAAGGTGAGCACTAAGCTCACCTTTTTTAACTAGACTTTTTATAAAGCTAGACGTTGTTTTGACAACCCTTTATCGCGATATCTAAAAGCTCTAATGCGCTTTGAGGACTTTCAGTTTCAGTTTGCTCATAGTCATTAACGGGAGTTACTTTGTTACCCCATTTAATGTATGCCGCACCCCAAGTTAAACCTGCACCAAATGCTGCAGACATGATGTTAGCTCCTGGTTTGACTCTACCTTGCTCTACTGCTTCACAAAAAGCGATAGCAACGGTTGCAGCAGAAGTATTACCATATTTTTGAATGTTTACCATAACTTGCTCATCAGTTAGCTTTAACTGTTTTTGCAGGGTCTCAATGATGCGAACATTGGCTTGATGAGGTACAAGTAGATCCACATCTGATATTTTAAGACCGGCTTGGGTAAGTACATTATCTGCTGCCGCGCCCATACCACGAACGGCATGTTTGAATATTTCAGGCCCAGCGAAGTCGATTTGTAAACCTTTAGGAGCATTCTCATAACGATCCATATCAGTACCGAAGTTACTGATTTTTAAAATGTCACGAGAGTTTGAATTACAGCCTAATTTTGCATTGAGTAAGCCACATTCTACGTCTGTTGCTTCAAGTACCATAGCACCTGCGCCATCACCAAATAAAACGGCAGTATCACGATTATTCCAGTTTAAGAACCAGCTCATTCGTTCCGCGCCGATAACTAAAGCTTTAGTTGCCATACCCATACGAATTTGCGCAGTAGCGTTTTGTAAAGCATAGATAAAACCTGTACAAGCCGCTGATAGGTCGTAACAAATTGCGCCATTAGAGCCCAATAACTGTTGAACTCGTGATGCTGTATTTGGTACTAAAGTGTCAGGGGTACAAGTAGCAACAATAATTAAATCAATATCATTTGCATCAACGCCAGCACGAGCGAGTGCTTGTTTTGCTGCTAAAGTCGACATTTCAGCCGTGTTGATATGTGAGATTCGGCGTTCCTTTATGCCAGTTCTTGATGTTATCCATTCATCAGAAGTGTCTATAACGGTTGCTAAATCGTCGTTAGTTAGGATCGCTGGCGGAGTATATTTCCCCCAACCGGTAATATCGGCATACTGCATTATCTAGCCCTGCTTTGAATATAATTATCGTATCGCCCGTAAATAATATTACAGGTAATTATTTGCGGGCACTATAACATCAAGGAAGAATGATTACGAATAGTGTGTAGGAGATTAAAATTATTGCTGTCCTAGAGTGGCTTATAAACTCGCTATCTCAAATTACATCACATAAAGGTAGATAGCTAAGAAGTGGCATATACCACCACCTAATACAAACACATGCCAAATAGCATGGTTGTATGGAATTTTTTTAATGGCGTAGAATATCGCACCAACGCTATAAGCTAAACCACCTGCTGCTAATAAATTAATTCCACCAGCTGGAACTTTGTCTAACATTTCTGGCATGGCAATAATGATCAACCAACCCATAAGTAAATAAGTCGCTAATGATATTTTCGGAAAGCGTTGCTTAAATTTTAATTTAAAGAATATACCGAATATGGCCAATGCCCAGACCACTGATAATATTGAGTAACCCCAAGCTCCTTTTAAACTAATCAACATGAAAGGAGTATATGTACCAGCAATGAGTAAATAAATCGCGCAGTGGTCAAACTGTTTTAATATAGGCTTTAGTTTACTTCCGCCTATGCTGTGATAAAGAGTCGAGGCCAAAAATAGTGCGATCATACTGCTGCCGTATACGATGGCACTTGTTAAAGCGAAGGCATCCGAGGCTATTTGGATCATTAATACCAGAGCTGCAACACCAAGTAACGCACCAATTAGGTGAGTAATTGCATTGATTGATTCTTCAATTGGCGAGTAGGCCAGCAAAGAAGGTTGAGCAGGGACATGAGTTGTCATAGTGGTAGTTGAGATCCTAAAGCGAAGGTTATTTAACCAATTGAGACTAGTATGACCAGATGCTACTGATATTGCAATAGTGAATTTGTTTACAAGTGTACACTGAAATTCAAATCGTGATTAGTGGTCAGTGTTTAGCTGCTATTTATTCTGTTTTAACCCTGTATTATCAGTTTGTTACAGGGTTTGTGAGGCTTTTTGTTTTATGTTTATAGATGTTTTTAATGTATATGGTATTTTATAAAAAGATTGGTTGTACTTTAAGTGTGGACAAGTGTACACCGAAATTAACTTGCTCATGGTCCATATGATTTTTGGCAGTATTAGATATTCGGCGCAAAAAAAAACTCGTAAAATACGAGTTTTTTGCGTTGTTAAGATATTTTAGCTTTATAATTTTTAATTTTGACTAATACTCTTCTAAAAGATGTTCTACTGAACCATTAAAAAATTCTATTTCTTTTTCTAGTTTTTCTTTTAGTTGTTCAATCTCACGCCATTTTTGTTTTTGCTTAGTTTTGGCCTTCGACTTACCTTCTATAAGTTCCATTAAACTCTCAACTGGATCCATAGTTAAACTCCTTCTATTTACAACGTCTCCATTTTAATATCATAGGTAACTATAAAATAAAACACTTTATTTACATTTTAGTAGCAAAAAAGTCGCGTTTGGCGACTTTTTGTTCAGATGTAAATTAAGTGAAGGCTGAAATTAAAGCAGAGTTGCTAATTTATCTTCAAGCTTAATTTGGTCAACCGTAAAACCGCGAATACCTTCCGCTAATTTTTCCGTTGCCATAGCATCTTCATTCATGTTCCAGCGAAAATCTTGCTCTGTTAATGCTACCGGGCGAACTGCTTCACTTGCCTGAGCTTTTAGTTTTTGCACTACAGGTTCATCACTGTTTTCAAGTTCTTGAAGAAGTTGTGGGCTAATTGTTAAACGGTCACAACCGGCAAGCTCTAAAATTTCACCTAGGTTACGAAAGCTCGCGCCCATTACGATAGTTTTGTAGTCAAACTTTTTAAAGTAGTTATAGATGTTGGTAACTGATACTACACCCGGATCTTCAGCACTTGCGTAGCTTTCTTTACCCGTACTCTTTTTATACCAATCTAAGATGCGACCAACAAATGGTGAAATTAAGAATGCACCAGCTTCAGCACAAGCTTGAGCTTGGGCAAAACTAAATAATAACGTTAGATTACAGTTAATGCCTTTCTTCTCAAGCTCCTCTGCTGCTTTAATGCCTTCCCAAGTTGACGCCATTTTAATTAAAATTCTGTCTTTACTAATGCCTTCATCAGCATATAAAGCGATTAACTTTTCAGCTTTAGTAATAGTAGCTTCTTTATTAAAAGATAATCTTGAGTCTACTTCTGTAGAAATTCGGCCAGGGATCACTTTAAGGATCTCCGCACCAATTAGCACTGATAATTTATCGCCAGCATCAATAATTTGCTGTGCTTTCGAATTTGACTGTTGTTTTGCCCATGCAACTGATTTATGGATCAGCGGTTGATATTTCTCAAGCTCAGCGGCTTTTAATAATAGTGACGGGTTTGTTGTTGCGTCATAAGGCGTGTATTTAGCAATTGCGTCAACGTCGCCGGTATCAGCAACAACAGTGGTCATTGCTTTTAATTGAGATAATTGGTTGCTCATAGGGTCACCGTATTGGGAAAATTAGTAGAAAAATTGAAAGTAAGTTTCTTAATTAGCGAACTAATTTTGAATAACTGACATTAGCTACTGCTATTTGTAACAAAATTACGAAATTACGCAAGGGCTAAATGTCAATTTAGAGTAAATATACAATTTTTATTAAATTTATTCATCACAGATGAAAAATAACTTACTTAAATGGCCATTACTCTAATCAAGCGGTTAATTTTTATTTTTATCGTGATATAGTTTTAAAAATTTTAATCATTATTTTCGATATTTAATATGCTATTAGTTATTTCTCCTGCAAAAAACCTTGATTATGAATCACCTTTACCAACAACAGAATTTACCCAACCTGAACTGTTAGACCACAGTGAAGAATTAATGAAGCGTTGCATCAAATTAACGCCTGCTGATCTTTCTTCTTTAATGGGCATTAGCGATAAGTTAGCGGGTTTGAACGCGGCTAGGTTTGGTGAGTGGTCACTACCATTTACTCCTGATAATTCACGCCAAGCGATACTCGCGTTTAATGGTGATGTCTATACAGGTATGGACGCTTATACATTTACTCAAAATGATTTTGAATTTGCGCAAAAACATTTAAGAATTTTATCTGGATTATATGGAATTTTAAAACCTCTGGATTTAATGCAAGCGTATCGCCTTGAAATGGGTACCAGACTTGATAATGATAGAGGTACAAATCTTTATCAATTTTGGGGACAAACCATCACTGATAATATAAATAATTCATTAGCCCAGCAAGGTGATGAAGTGTTAATTAATTTAGCATCAACCGAATACTTTAAATCGGTAAAACCAAAAGCATTAAATGCCACTGTGATCACGCCAGCATTTAAAGATTGGAAGAATGGTCAATACAAAATGATCAGTTTCTTTGCTAAAAAGGCCCGCGGTTTAATGGCGCGCTATATTATCCAAAATCAAATTAGTGATGTAGCTCAACTTAAAAACTTTGATGTTGACGGATATGGTTACAATGCTGATTTATCAACTGATGCGGTACCAGTATTTACTCGTAAAATTGTTTAAATAACCAGCTTACAATAAGATCTTTGACTGGTTTTTATCATAGAGCCTATTAGTAGACTAAAATAAAGATTAACAAAGTTATTTATAATATTTACTAAAACATAAAATATTCAAGGAGAGGAACTTGCTAACCCTACTAGCGAAGTTATTTAAAGCATTAAATTCAGAAAGCTCATCTCGGCAAATAGCGCTAGCTATTGCATTAGGTATGATCATTGGATTAACCCCCACCTTGAGTTTACATAATGTTCTAATTTTACTTATTGCTTTTATCGCTCGTATTAACCTAAGCGCATTTTTTGTTGCTATAGGTGGTTTTAGTCTACTTGCGTTGGGGCTGGCTCCTGTATTCGCCAGTGTTGGTGAAAGTTTGTTAACTAATGCGGATCTTAATGGTTTATGGCAAGGTTTATATCAATCAAACCTGATGAAATTAGCGCATTTTCATAATACGTTAACCTTGGGCTCCTTAGTATGCTCCTTGATATTGTTTATCCCTATGATATTTATTAGCAAGCAATTAGTCGATCGCTATCGCCATCATTTAAAAACCTTTATTGAAAAATTCAAAGTAGTGCAATGGCTAAAAGGCTCTAAGTTTTATAATGCCTATCAAAGCCTTACTGGCACAGGGAGTTTATAATGGCTAAGTTTTTCCGATGGCAGGGGATTGCCGGTTTTATTGTAAGTATTGCCTGTGTATTAGGTTTGTTTCTAGTACTAGCGCCAACTTTAGTTAAGCTTAGTATTGAAGAGGGGGCTGGTTGGTATAATGGCGCAGAAGTGAATGTTGATGATGTTGATATCCAATGGTCGCCTTTAGTTATACAGATTAATAATTTTCAAGCGACTGACAACAAGCAGCCAAGTCATAATATTGTTGAGTTTGCCCATGCTAGTGCTGGTATCGATTTTTGGCAATACTTGTTCGGTCGAGTACTGATAGAAGAGTTAGAAATTACCGGACTTGAGTTTAATACTAAGCGCTCAGCAGAAGGTGAGATCTATCGCGATGCTGATACTTCTATTGTTGCCGCTGGAGCGCAATCAATAGAGCAGAAAATGCCTGCTATTGAAGACCAATTGCCCGATATCAAAGATATCCTCAACGACAGTAATCTATTAACAGTAAAATCGTCTGAACATCTAGAGCAAAGCTATAAAGCTGAAAAACAAAAGTTAAAACAACTTGAGCAGCAATTGCCTGACAAGAATGCTTTAAAAGCGTATGAGGCAAAAGTTAAGCAGTTAACCAAAACTAAAATTAAATCAGTTAGTGACGTTACCCGTTTGCAGCAAGAGTTAGACGTTCTTAAGAAGCAGTTTAAGCAAGATAAAGCACTCATTAAAAAGTCTAAACAGCAATTAAAAAGCAGTAAGGCAATTTTAGCTAAAGCGGTAAAAGATGTTAAAAACGCACCTCAAGCGGATTGGCAGCAATTGGAATCTAAGTACCAGTTAGATGTAATGGATAATGCTGACTTTGCTCATATTCTGTTTGGTGAGAGTGCTCGAGAATATTACAACACAGCAGCGACTGTTTACGACAAGATAAAGCCTTATCTAGACGATTCTAAAGAGCAAAAACAAGAGCAGCAAAAAGCCTTAGAACAAAGCTTAGCTAACGGCCGTTTTGTTCATTTTATTGATGAAAACCCACTGCCACCTTGGTTGGTCAAAAAAGCCCATTTACAAGTCAATTTAGCGCAAGGTGAATTCGATATTAATATCACTGAATTAACCAGTGAACACTGGCATCGTAATAAGCCAACTTTATTAGCGATAACCACTATGCAACTGTTAAACGGTGGCGATGCTAAACTCACATCACAAGTATTTAAAAGTAAAACTCAAACCGATGTGATAGGTGACTGGTTATTTAGTCATGTGCCGGTGGCCGATGTTAACTTAAGAGACAATAAGAGCTTAGCATTAACTTTAGATTCAGCTGATGTTACTGGCGTAGGTGAATTTAGCTTTGCTAATAACAACATTAGTAGTATTAGCGATGTTAATGTTGCTAAAACATCATTTACGGGCTCTTCTACTTCTTCAATTGGTCGCGCTCTCGTTAGTGCAATCAATGATGTGAACAAGTTTAGCTTAGATATTGAGATCAGTGGTGAGATAACATCGCCTAGCTATAAAGTTAAATCTGATTTAGATAACATTATTGGCAAAGCAATCAATAAACAGTTGCAGCAAAAACTGGCTGATTTTCAAAATAAACTGCAATCAGGTTTAAACCAAAAGGTCGCCAAGGCCCTTAAAATAAATGATAGTGAAGCTGCGGAATTAGCGGATATTGAAAGTTTATTAAAAGATACTGATAAGGCATTAAACAAGCTTTTAAAGTCAAAACTGGCCGACAGCAAAAAAGATGAACTTGAAGATAAGCTTAAGAAAAAATTGAAAGGTTTATTAGGTTAAAAAACTATAAGCAGTACTTAAGGTAACTAACAGCAAGGCAGAGAGAACAGTCCTTCAAGGATTAAATGTTTGTTTATTGTTAGGAATACCGCATACAAAAAAGCCCTTAGTTTCACAACAAGCTTGTGAAACTAAGGGCTTTTTAATGAACGTGGTTTTAATCTACTAACCAAGTCACTTGTTTTCTCTCACCATTGCGCAGATATTCAAAGACTACTTTTTGATCTTTTTTAACGTCTGACAAACGCTCTCTAATTTGCATCGCACTCTTTAAGTCTTTTAATGCAATACCATCAACCTTAACAACAATATCACCACCTAATAATACAGGTGTACGGCCAATAATCACATTTAAGTAGCCACCTTGAAAGCCGAGTTTGTGAGCCAATGTGCCAGGGATAACATGCTGAACCAACATACCGTAACCGTATTGGTTGTTAATTGCTTTAGCTTCATTTGGGCGCAATAAATGTGGGATAAAACCGCTAAAGTTACCCGGAGAAGAGTCCATAACTTCGCGTACAGTATCAACAGAAACAACAAAACCTAAACCGTTACTGCCACCTGATTTCGATAAGATGTGGCTAACAATACCAATAATATCTCCATCAAGGTTAAATAAAGGGCCACCAGAATTACCTTGGTTTATAGAAGCATCAGTTTGCAGTAAACGAGGCTTGATATTAGTGCCAGGGATCTCATCACGATCACGAATACCACTTAAATAGCCAACCGATAAGCTATGGCTAACACCGTAAGGAGCGCCAATAGCAATAACTTGCTCACCTATGGTGTAACCGCCTTTATCAGCCAGCTTTAAAGGTTTGATAGTGCTAGGTACTTTTCTCGCTTGGATCATAGCCAAATCGATTAACGTATCAACCCATACAACATGACCGCTAGTGGTGCTGCCGTCATTAAAAATAACTTTAATATCTGTCGCTTTAGCAACTACGTGTGCGGCAGTCAAAATACGACCGGTTTCATTAATAAGAGCACCTGAACCCAGTGATTTTTGCGAAGTCTCTTTGTAGCTTACTTGCCCTGGTTTTGGAGAAGCTATGGCGGTAACGTGCAGTTCAACTACGCCGTTGTTCACTTTCTTGAAAAGTTGTTTTACTGAATCTGCAGCCGTTGCCGACATTGGTAGCACGATCATAAGAGTTAAAATTAGATTACGTAACATAAATACCCTGTAGCTTTAATTGTTGTCATTAACCGCAGTCTACTGCTTTACAACATAAAGGAAAGGATAATCTTACGTTTTAATAACATAATTGGTGTTATTAACTTGGTTTTAACATTCTTTGGGTGTAAAAAAACCTTAAGCACTCATTTTATAATTGCTTAAGGTTTTTAAAATGAGTTGATTTTTAGAGGTTAACTGCTCTTTTTAGCTTGTTTCTTTCTAGCTTTCTTCGCTTTCGCTGCTTTTTTAGCAACACGAGCACGTTTAGTTATACCGGCGTTTTTCTTCACTTTGGTTTTATTACGCTTAACCGGTACACGCGCTTCTTTACTTTGTGGGCGTAAGCCATCAATCACTCGACGAGCTAATTTTTCATCGATATAACGTTCAATTTTAGCTAAGTAAAGCATTTCATGCGCTTCAACTAATGAAATTGCAGTACCTTTTTTACCAGCACGGCCAGTACGACCAATACGGTGAACGTAGATGTCGGCTTTGTGCGGCATATCAAAGTTAATAACATGGGTTATATCATCAATATCTAAACCACGCGCTGCAACGTCAGTCGCAACTAAGATATTTACGTTGCCATTTTTAACGCGTTCAACTGCTTTGTTACGCTTATCTTGGGCCATTTCGCCTTCAAGCCAAGCATTTCTTAAATCTTCACTTTGTAATAAACCAGCAAGAGACTGTACTGTTTCGCGTTTATTAGCAAAAACAACCGCTCTTTTAACATCTTCTTGTTTTAATACTTCAATCAAAAGTTTTACTTTATGATCTAGGCTATCGGCTAGATGCAGCCACTGATGAGTTTTCGCTTTTTCTTTACGAGATGGATCTGACTCTAAGAAAACAGGATCTTTTAAAATATCTTTAGAGAAACGGATAATGCCAGCACCGGCTAGGGTTGCTGAAAACAATAACGTTTGCTTACGCCATCTAGCTTCACCAACAATACGACTGATAATTTCAGAAAAGCCCATATCAAGCATACGGTCAGCTTCATCTAATACTAAAATTTCTATTTCACGAGCATCAAATTGTTCTGTTTCGATATAATCCATTAATCGCCCTGGCGTGGCAATTAACATATCCGTGGTCTCGGTGAGGATTTCTTTATGCGAGCCGTAGTTAACACCACCAGTAATTAAACCAATTTTAATTCCGGTATATTCTGTTAATAGCTGCGCTTGCTGATAAATTTGTGTCGCTAGCTCTCTCGTTGGAGCAAGAATTAATACTCTTGGAAATCCAGGTTGAGTTCTTGGGTAATCTAATAAATGTTGAGCACAAGGTAGTATAAAAGCTGCAGTTTTACCTGTACCGGTAGGAGCCGATGCTAAAACATCCTTTCCTGCCATAGCTTCAGGGATAACCAAGCTTTGGATTGAAGTCGGCTTTTTAAAACCAGCTTTTGCAGTACCAGCAACGAGTTCATCATCAAGATCAAACTGTGTAAACATGAATAGATTTTACCTTAGAATATTTTTATAGAGTTGTTTTGAGTAATCTACTCAATAACAATGAAGATATTTTGTGCATATTATAGTGGCATAACTGTATATTTCCTATACAAGTTTACCGTTATTACGCTTTTTTACATTTTTGTAACAGTGCTTATCTAGTTAAGCACTGACTACGTCATTAATTTCGTCGAGCAGTTGTTCACACCATTGAGTAATTCGCTGCTCTGATAAGTCGTATTGAGTCTCATCATCAAGTGATAAGCCAACAAAGTAGTCGCCGTCTTCGGTTAATGCTTTTGAAGCTTCAAATTCATAACCTTCATTTGGCCAGTAGCCAATAATACTGGCACCTTGTGGGATCACTTGGTCGTGCAACATACCTAATGCATCTTGAAACCATTGGCCGTAGCCTTGTTGATCGCCTAAACCAAATAATGCGACAATTTTACCTTCAAGATTTAAAGTTGAAATGTCATCCCAGCTTGATTCCCAGTCTTCTTGCAGTTCACCGAAATCCCAAGTAGAAATACCAAAAATGATAATGTCGTGTTGCAAGCAATCACTTAAAGGTACGTCTTTAATGTTAAATATTTCAACAGTTTCTACGCCGATGCAGGCTTGGATTTTTTCTGCAGCCATTTCGGTATAACAAGTTGTTGAACCATAAAACAATGCAATTTTCATTTTTATCAACTTTCCGATCTTAAATTTGCGGCGATTCTAGCAGATTTAGCCACTCAAGCTAAAGTTTTTAAGTACTAAATACCTTAAAAAATGGGTTATACTATTACTTATATAAAGTATTAACTGGCGGTTAATGACAATTATTTGTGATAACTATATTATTTCGCTTGTAATTGTTAACAACAATCAGTATTTTTACGCCCCTCAAACCTGAAGATTGAATGATTACAGGTATATGATCGGTCCTATGTAGTATACCCACTATTTAGTTTGAGCCGATTTGAAGTAAAGGAATGAAAACATGTTTAAAAAATTTATTGCCATAGTTACAACATCATTAATGTTAGTAACCATGTCTAGCCAAGCAGCTGACGATGCAAACGCTAAAATTAAATCAAATTTTGCCAAGCTTGGTTTACAAGCTGAATCAATAAAACCTTCTAAGATGAATAATTTGTACGAAGTGTTCACTAGCCAAGGTTTATTTTACACAGATGCGACAGGTAGCTTCTTATTCCAAGGTAAGTTGTATGAAATTACTGATGGTGGAGTTGCAAGCCTGACTGAAGATAGCTTAGCCAAAGTTCGTGTTGATGGTATGGAAACGTTTAAAGACAACATGATTGTTTTCCCTGCTAAAAATGAAAAATATCAAGTAACCGTATTTACCGATTTAACCTGTGGTTATTGCCGTAAATTGCATAATCAAATGGCTGAGTATAACGACATGGGCATTACTGTTCGTTACTTAGCTTTTCCTCGTGGCGGTTTAGCAAGCCAGTCATTCACAGATATGCGCAGCGTATGGTGTAGTGCAGACCAACAAACAGCAATGACGAATGCCAAAGCAGGTGCGCAAGTAGAGCAACAATTATGTTCACAGCCAGTTGCTGAGCAATATGACTTTGGCCGTAAAATTGGTGTTACCGGTACTCCTGCTATTATGTTAGATGACGGTATGATGATCCCTGGTTACCAAACACCAGAACAAATGCAAAAAATCTTACAAAGCTATCCGACTAATAAAGCGAGTTAAGCTTCAATTAAGTTGATACTAAGGCGCTATTTATAGCGCCTTTTTGCTTTGTGAGATAATTTAACCTTTAGGAATGAACTATTTTATATTTCTTAAAATAGTTAACTGATGTAACCTTTAACTATTATCGTCTAACAAGCCTCCTTATCTATGCAAAAACAAATATCTCGTCGTGAAATAGCTGATACATCTTTATTACCTGAACACCTACATCCTATATTAAAAGCTATTTATGCCGCGCGTGGTATTACCGATCCTGAACAATTAAAGCAAACAGCCGATCAAATGCATAAGCCTAATGAATTAATGGGCTTAGATGTGGCATGCCAATTGTTATTTAAAGCCATTCAAGACAATAAACGTATCATAGTGGTGGGTGATTTTGATGCCGATGGCGCAACATCAACGGCATTAATGATGGATGGCCTTAGATTACTTGGTTCTACTAATCATGATTTTTTAGTACCTAACCGTTTTGAATTTGGTTATGGGTTAACGCCTGAAATTAGCGAAATGGCGGTTAAATCGAAAGCTGCTGAGGTGATTGTTACCGTTGATAATGGCATAAGTTGCATTGCTGGTGTGGCTAAAGCTAAAGAGTTAGGCTGCATGGTTATTGTGACTGACCATCATTTGCCAGGCCATACACTGCCTAATGCCGATGCGATAGTAAACCCTAACCAACATGGTTGTACTTTTCCAAGTAAAGCCTTAGCCGGCGTTGGTGTTGCCTTTTATTTAATGGCAGCATTACGTCAAACTATGCGCGCCAATAACTGGTTTGAACAACAAGCGATTAGTGAGCCGAATATCGCCCAATTACTTGATTTAGTCGCGCTAGGTACGGTTGCCGATGTGGTCAGTTTTGATAAAAATAATCGCATATTAGTCGCGCAAGGTCTTAAGCGAATTCGTGCTGGCGCAACACGCCCTGGCATTCAAGCGCTGATTGAAGTTTCAGGTAAAAATCAGCAAAAGATGGTGGCTAGTGATTTTGGTTTTGGTTTAGGGCCAAGACTAAATGCTGCTGGGCGTTTGGACGATATGGGCTTAGGTATTCAATGTCTACTTGCTACCGATTTAAATCAAGCAAGAGTTATGGCAAGCGAGCTTGATGACTTAAATAAAACTCGCCGTGAAATAGAGCAGGGCATGCAATATGAAGCAGAGAATGTACTAAAGAGTTTAGACTTTAGCGCTGATAGTTTACCTTCGGCATTAGCACTCTTTCAAGATGATTGGCATCAAGGTGTTATTGGAATTGTTGCAGGTAGATTAAAAGAAAAATTCCACCGTCCAACCGTTGTCTTTGCTAGTGCTAATACCGATATAAATAGTGGCAATACTGAAATTAAAGGCTCAGCGCGGTCAATTCCGGGATTACATATTCGAGATTTATTTGAGCATATCGATTCGCAGCATCCTGGTCTTATTTTAAAATTTGGCGGTCATGCCATGGCGGCTGGTTTATCCATAGATAAATCTAATTTTGCACAGTTTCAAACTCTACTTAATGAATACGCACAAAAATGGCTAAGTAAAGATATGCTGCAAGGCAAGATCTTATCCGATGGTGAGTTAAGTAAAGATGCGTTTAATCTAGAATTTGCTAGCTTGTTGCGAGAAGCTGGGCCTTGGGGACAAAACTTTTCGGAGCCTGTTTTTGATAATCATTTTCGCTTAATTCAACAACGTATTGTTGGCGAAAAACATCTTAAAATGGTGGTCGACATCGACGGCTTAGCGGTTGATGCTATTGCATTTAATATTGATGTAAAACAATGGCCTAACCATCAATGTGAGTGGGTACATTTAGCTTATAAACTCGATATTAATGAGTTCAGAGGCAAACAAACAGTACAATTATTAGTAGATTATTTACAGCCTGCCTGATCATTAGTTATCAATAAATCACGATTTGTTTGTCAACAATGCGGATAAATCCGATTTTTTAAAAACTTTTTAGCAAACTTGCCCCTTCAATCTATATTATAATGCGTAAATACGTTACAATGCGCGACTATTTTTCTTAAGTTTTAAAGCTGATTATTTTAGATGTTTGAAGTTGCACCTTTACATAACCAAATAAAAGACATTCGCGAACGCACCAACGTGCTTCGGGGGTACCTTTGACTACGATCAGAAGTCTGAACGTTTAGTTGAAGTAAGTCGTGAATTAGAATCATCTGATGTATGGAACGAACCTGAGCGTGCACAAGCGCTGGGTAAAGAACGTTCAGCATTAGAGTTAGTGGTGCAAACCATTGATGATATGGATGTAGGGTGTGAAGACGTCGAAGGTTTAATTGAGCTTGCCGTTGAAGAATCTGATGAAGAAACGCTAACCGATGCAACGAGTGAACTTGAAACACTGGAAGCGCAGTTAGCTAAACTTGAATTTCATCGTATGTTTTCAGGTGCACAAGACCCTAATAATGCTTACTTAGATATTCAATCTGGCTCTGGTGGTACCGAAGCACAAGATTGGGCGCAAATGCTACAACGTATGTTTTTACGTTGGGGTGATGCAAAAGGCTTTAAAGTCGAAGTATTAGAAGAAGCTGACGGTGATGTAGCTGGCATTAAAGGCTGTACCATCAAGTTTACTGGTGAATACGCGTATGGTTGGTTAAGAACTGAAACCGGCGTACATCGCTTAGTACGTAAGTCACCATTTGATTCGAGTGGTAAACGCCATACATCATTTGCCTCTGCGTTTATTTACCCAGAGATTGATGACGATATAGAAATTGATATAAACCCTGCTGATTTACGCATCGATACTTTCAGAGCCTCGGGCGCGGGTGGTCAGCATGTAAACAAAACAGATTCGGCAATACGTATTACCCACATTCCAACCAATGCAGTGGTAAGTTGTCAGGCGGATCGCTCGCAACATAAAAACCGAGCAACAGCAATGAAGCTACTTAAAGCTAAATTGTATGAGCTTGAAATGCAAAAACAAAATGACGATAAACAAGCCTTAGAAGATGGTAAGTCTGATATAGGTTGGGGCAGTCAAATTCGTTCATACGTATTAGATGATAGCCGCATTAAAGATTTAAGAACTGGGGTTGAGTCGCGTAATACGCAAGCAGTACTCGACGGCAGTTTAGACCAATTTATTGAAGCCAGCTTAAAGTTTGGCTTATAAACAAATTACGTAATATTGAGAAATTAAAAATGACTGAACAAGTAAAAGACGAAAACAAGTTAATCGCCGAGCGTCGCGGTAAATTAGATAACATTCGTGTAAATTGTCCTGCAAATGGTCACCCGAATGATTTTAACCGCGAGCATTACGCTGCTGACATTCAAGCTGAACATGGTGAGAAGACCAAAGAAGAGCTTGAAGAGTTACAGGTAACTTACGCTGTGGCGGGTCGTGTAATGGCTAAACGTGGTCCATTTTTAGTTTTACAAGATATGTCTGGTCGCATTCAAGCATACGCTGAAAAAGTTGTGCAAAAAGACATTAAAGCTCGTTGGGGTTTATTAGATATCGGTGACATTGTTGGTGTTAAAGGTATTTTACATAAATCAGGAAAAGGTGATTTATACGTTAATATGGAAGAGTATTCATTATTAACTAAATCATTACGTCCTCTACCAGAGAAGTTCCACGGTTTATCAGATCAAGAAATGAAGTACCGTCAACGTTACGTTGATTTGATCATCAATGAAAAAACTCGTGATACTTTCCAAATACGTTCACAAATCGTTAGTGGCATTCGTAACTTCTTAACCGAGCGTGGTTTTATGGAAGTTGAAACGCCGATGTTACAAGTTATTCCTGGCGGCGCAACGGCTAAACCATTTGAAACATTCCACAATGCCTTAGACATCGATATGTTCTTACGTATCGCACCTGAGCTTTACTTAAAACGTTTAGTTGTTGGTGGTTTTGAAAAAGTATTCGAAATTAACCGCAACTTCCGTAACGAAGGTTTATCAACTCGTCATAACCCAGAATTCACTATGATTGAGTTTTACCAAGCATACGCTGATTACAAAGATCTAATGAACCTTACTGAAGACATGCTGCGCACGTTAGCGGTAAATGTTATGGGCAACCCTGTTATTCGTAATACAGTTAAAAATGCTGAAGGTGAAGTTGTTGAAGAGAAATTCTACGATTTCGGCCAACCATTCGAACGTATCTCTATGATGGATGCAGTGATTAAGCATGCACCACACTTAGATGCTGATGTAATTAAAGATCCAGAAGGTCGTTTTGAAGAGCTTCGCGCGATTGCTAAGAAAGTAGGCGTTAAAGAGCCTGAAGGCAAAAACGTTTGGGGTCCAGGTAAGTACCTTTGTGAAATCTTTGAAGAAGTTGCCGAGCACATGCTTGACCAACCTACCTTCATCACCGAGTACCCGTGGGAAGTATCTCCACTTGCTCGTCGTAACGATGACAATGCATTTATCACAGACCGTTTCGAGTTTTTCGTTGGTGGCCGTGAATTAGCCAATGGTTTCTCAGAGTTAAACGATGCAGAAGATCAAGCAGCACGCTTTAAGCAACAAGTTGCTGAAAAAGACGCTGGCGATGATGAAGCAATGCACTTTGATGAAGATTACATCACCGCACTAGAATACGGTTTACCACCAACGGCTGGTGAAGGTATTGGTATCGATCGTCTAGTGATGTTATTTACTGATTCACCAACAATTAAAGACGTGATTTTATTCCCTCATATGCGTCCTGTTGCTGAGTAATTCTTAGTTATAATTAGTATTAACTAAGCTTAAGTAAGCTCAAATAAAATACAAATAAAAGCCTCGCTAAAGATTATTTAGCGAGGCTTTTTATATCTAAATTTTAATCTAGATTAAGCGTTATAAACTCTTCTATATTGTATTGGCGTAGTATTGAACCAACGCTTAAACGCCCGGTTAAAGTTACCATTGTCCTTATAACCAAGCGTTAGGCAAATTTCAGTTAACGAAAGCTGGGTATTCATTAATAGGTGTTGCGCTTTATTTCTCTTATCATTATCGATAAGCTCTTTTAGGCTAGTTTGTTGCTCGCTTAATATTCGTTGTAGTTTTCTTAAGTTAATATTCAGCATCTTACTAATGATATTCGCATCTGCATTAACGCCAAAATAATTCTCGGTTAGCAAGCGGGTAATCAATAATTTTGGATCTCGACTTATCGGTTGTTGTTCTATTTTCTGCGACGGTAACTTGTTTTCAAATTGAAAATGTTCCTTGTCTATCGCAATTGCAGTGCATTGATTGTTGAAAGAGTATTGTGTGCTGGAAAATTGTTGTAAGTAGCTTTTATTGGTACTTTCAATGGATTTAAAGTTAATAGAATTGGGCGTCCAATCCTGTCCTAAATAATGCTGTAAAAATGCTATCAACATAGTAACAACTAATTGCTCTATTTGCTCTGCACCACAAGTTATTCCAGGCGTTCCTATTCGGCAAAACCAATAATTATCTTCGTCTTCTTTTAACCAAAAGTTAGGGCAATTAGATTGCTGTTTTACAAATTCAAAAAATAAATTAAGTGCTTGTTCTAAATTATCTTGGCTAAATAACTCAGGCATTAATTTTTTAAAGTATTTCTCTACAAATAGTTCACCAACTAATTGACCAAAATCATCCTTTTTAACTTCCTTGGCGCTATTTTCCATAAGTTGCCATATGGGAAATTCTAAAATTAAATTCTGCTCGGTAGCAATATGTGTGCGTGTTAATGCAACTGAAGCTAATAGTTGCTCTGTTGGCGCCGCTATATTATCGAGTACATCAATAATAGATTTTAAGTAAACGACATCGGCTACATAAAAGTTTGGGTACATAGAAAACTCAATTAATACGGTTAGTTTAAAGTAGCGAATTTAATCAATGTCGTCAAATGACATTTTAAACCAGATAAAGCAAGCAACTGATTAATTTTTAACTATATTTAGCTAAGAGTTAACTATTAATTAAGCTGAACCTGATTTTTACAGCTGTTTTTCAACTTATCAAAGGCAATAACATGAATTTAAAAGCAAAGAATATAGCAACCATTTTAACTAAAACATCTTTGGCCGTTACGCTAGTTGTTGGCATGTCGGCTAATACACTTGCTGAGCAAGTTTTATTTAAAAACGTCAATGTTTTCAATGGTACTGAAAATAAACTGTATGAAGGCCATAATGTTCTTGTTGAAGATAAGTTGATCAAAAGCATTTCTAAAAAGTCGCCAAAAACTGATGCTGATGTAACTGTTATTGATGGTAAAGGTAAAACCTTGATGCCGGGGCTTATCGATAGTCATGTACATATCATGATCAACTCAAACTATTCCGAGATTATCCCTAACCAAGACCCTTACGATTTAGGTATTAAATCTGCAATTGTTGCTAAAGACTTCTTAATGGATGGATTTACTTCTGTCCGTGATATGGGCGGACCTGCATTCGCAACGGCTCGTCAAATTAAAAATGGCAATATTATTGGTCCTCGTATTTATCCGTCTGGTGCGTTTATCTCACAAACATCTGGTCATGGTGATTTCCGTGGTCGCTTTGATATGGGCTGGTCGCAACGAGGCGCTCAAGATTTGGGGGTATGGGAAAAGCTAGGCCTTGGCGCGGTAGCTGATGGCGTACCTGAAGTATTACAACAAACGCGAATTAACTTACGCCATGGTGCTACTCAAATAAAAATTATGGCGGGCGGTGGCGGCTCATCAAAATATGACCCGATTGATACCACGCAATATTCAGTTGAAGAAACCTGTGCAATTGTTGAAGCCGCTGCAGATTGGGGCACCTATGTTGCTGCGCATATATTTACTGATAGAGCAATTAACCGCGCGCTAGATTGTGGTGTTAAGACTATGGAACATGGTTTCTTTGCCTCATTTGAAACCTATCAACGTGCTGGAAAAGAAGGAGCTTTTATCGTGCCACAAATGTGGGGCTTATCTCCTGAACTAGCTAATAACCCTTTAATGCCAGCAGATAAGCTACCTATGATTGCACAACTTGCTGAAACTTATAAAGACGTGGGGCGTACCATGTTAGATGCAGGTGTTAATGTTGCCTTTATGTCGGACTGGGTGGGTGAAATAGAAGATGCCAATAAATCACGCCGTTATGAAATTTACTGGCGCACACAAATGTTTGCTGGTGGTAAAAATAACTATGATGGTAATTTTGAAGTACTTAAGCAATTAACCTCTCTCGGTGGTGAATTACTTGCGTTGTCTGGTCCACGTAACCCTGCACCTGGTAAATTAGGTGTTATCGAAGTTGGTGCGACTGCTGATATTTTATTAGTTGATGGTAATCCACTTGAAGATATTGGTGTTATTAACGGTGGTTACACAGAATGGTATTCACAACCAACACCATCTGAAAACCCAATTAAAACCATACAATTGATTATGAAAGAAGGCAAAGTGTACAAAAATACTCTTTAATTTTATATCGTCACTAGGTAAAGGGGGTACTTAAATTGCTATGAATTCCCTTTATTTTTTTTATTCGTTTTATAATTTTAGCAGCGAGAACCAATAATAATGAAAATCGTATTCTTCGGTATTTTTTCACTATTAATCAGCACCAATGTTTATTCACAAACGAGTGTTCAGTGGCTATGGTCAGGTTTAATGCCAAAGCCTAGTGTTATTGATGACCCCTTTAAGAAACTTACTAAGGATCAACTTGATGATCTAGGTTATTACGTTGGTTTAAAAAATGACATTGCAGCAATCGAGCAATCAACGCCATCGTATAAAAAACTGCCAAGCTTAAAAGTGGAACTCAATGAATTAGCTGAACATCTAAGCTCTCAGGGTGTTGATATTGATTATTTACTATCACAACGAGAAATAATACTCCAAGCACGTAAACAACAAGCAACAGCAATCAATGATGAGGTTAAAGATCATAAAGGTAATATTACCGGGTTCATTGTTCCTATGACGAAAACACCAAACGGCCTTACTGAATTTTTCTTAGTTGAAAACAACCCGTTATTAGCAATAAGTCACGATCACTCTTCTCCTAGGCCTAACCAGGTCATTTATATAAAAATGTCTAATGGTTTGATAGTTGATATCAAAAAAGCAGTGACATTAAGCGGGACACTTACGAGTAAAGTTGTAGATGCAGAAGTCTTGATGCCCGATGGGCATGAAACTGAATTTGTTAGTGCCTATCAGTTAAGTGATGCAGTCGTAATAAATTGATGTTTGTCACAGTAAATAGATAGCCTTTGCGATATTTATGAGAAACGTTATCGTGATGCTTAATTAAACATTTAAATAAATATAAGAAGACAGTGCTATGTTAACGATAAAAAAAATCATTATTCCTACGCTAATTGCCGCGTCTTTAGCATTCACTGCTCTAGCCGAGGAACAAGGTAATGCAGCTAGTGCGGCTGATAAAGCTGCAAAGGAATTAGCTAACCCAAATACTGCTTTAGCCAGTTTAAATTTTAAATTTCAATACACCACCTTTGAAGGGGATTTACCCAAGGCTGATGATCAAACCCGTAATATGATTTTATTCCAACCAAGCATGCCTTTCCCTCGTGAAGATGGCAGTAAAATCTTATTTAGGCCCGCTATTCCAATGTTTACTCAGCAGCCTGTTTACCAAGGTGGTGAGAGCTGGAGTGATGAGTCTGGCCTTGGAGATATTTCATTTGATTTAGCTTATGCACCAAAATCTGAAGCAGGTAGTTTAGCCGCCTATGGTTTTATTATGTCCCTACCAACAGGCTCGGATGAAATAGGTTTGGGCGAAAGCACTACGTTTGGGCCTGAAGTGTTGTTGGGAAAACTCAGCGCGGAAAGTATTTTAGGCATGTTCCCAAATCATCAATGGGACATTGCTGGCGATAGAGATATAAGCATTACCTCATCACAATTTTTTGCGGTCCTATTGCCTGGTGGTGGTTGGAGTTACGGCACGTCACCTATTATTAGTTATGACTGGAATGCAAAAGATAACCAAGAATGGACTATTCCCGTTAATTTTACCGTCAGTAAAACCTTAATGTTTAGTGGAAGGCCTTGGAAGATCGGCGTAGAGCTAAATTATTATGTTGAAAAACCAGATGAATTCGGTCCTGAATATATGATCAGTTTTAACATTACACCTGTGGTTGAAAACTCTTTGGTTAGCTGGTTTAACTAATTTATAAAGAGTAACTATAAATAACTATATTGAACATTTATAAAGAGTCGCTATGAATAAAAAAATGTTGCTAAATTATATGGTATCAACAGCACTATTAACGAGTGTCGTTTTCTCTGCCACAAGTTTTGCCGAAGGTGGTAAAAAGTATGATGCCGATGATGGTTTTGGCGGACCTGCTGAAACCACACATCAACTCGAAGATGATGATAAAGAAAAGCTACCTATCTTTCGCGCGCCTATTATCGATGATGGTGTAAAAGGCATAAAAGATTGGAAGCATGAGGTTTATGAAGATACCGGCTTGCAGTTTGGTCTTGATTACACCGTGTTATATCAAAACCTAAGCGATACAACACCTGGTGCTGCTAATGATAGCGCATCTTCTGGCATAGCCCGTTTCTATGGTAAGTGGGAGTTTATTAATAAAGGCCAAACGAATAGTGGTTCATTAGTTTTTAAAGTTGATGACCGTCATGAGCTAGGCGATACCACACCATCTGAACTTGGTGGCAACGCCGGATATTTAAGCCAAACGGGCATGTTATTTAGCGATAAAGGCACAGTATTAGTCGACTTTAATTATCAGCAATACTTTAACGAAGGTAATACTGCCATTGTTATTGGTAAATTTGATCCTAATGATTACTTTAATGTACTTGGTTATGCTATTCCTTGGACCGCATTTTCAAATTTAGACTCTTTATTAAGTATGTCGATAGCGCTTCCTGATAACAGTTACGGTATAGCTGCTGGACATTGGTTTAATGAAACTATGTATATTAATGCTGCCATTAATGATGCTAATGGTACGGTTGATACCGACGACCCATTTGAAGAAGGCTTTGATGAACTCTATAAAACTGTAGAATTTGGTTATTCACCAAGTCGCGATGAAAGGTATTTTAAAAATATCCACGTAACCCTATGGCAAATGGATGAGAAAACCGCATACGGTGAAGATAACACTTATCAAGATGGTGCCGAGGGTGTTGTCATTGGTGCAAATTATACTTGGGACTTAGAGTGGATGGTATTTGCTAAACTTGGTTTTTCAAGTGTCGACTCCGCTGCTGTTCCACAATTGTATGAGCGCGATGTTACGGTAGGTTTTATTAAGTATTTTGCACAGCGTTCAGATTTACTCGGTATGTCGTTATCACATGGTCAAATACCGGATGAGTTTGGTACGCCAAATGATTCGCAAACTACTTTTGAAGCGTTTTATCGCATCCAGTTAGCACAAAATATGGCGATAACGCCGAACGTTCAGTATTTAATTGACCCAGCACTTAACACTGAAGATGATATTTTAGTCACTGGCATTAGATTTAGAATTACCCTTTAGAGTTATGTTCTTAACATCTAATTTTAAGATGTAAAAAACCTCGAAAAAGTTAACTTTTTCGAGATTTTTTTATTGGGCGAATAAATCTGCCCTACAGTTATTTCTTAGCGAGATTAGTGGTCGTGACCACAACCGCCTTCACCGTGTGGGTGACCATGCGCGATTTCTTCTTCAGTTGCATCACGGATCTCTAACACTTCAACTTCAAATTTTAAGTCGATGCCAGCAAGAGGGTGGTTACCATCAACGGTGATCATGTCATCTTCCATACCAATAACAATAACCGTTTGCTCACCTTCATCAGTTGAAGCACGTAATTGCATGCCAACGTCTAAATCTTCAATACCGGCAAACATTTCTTGTGGTACGGTTTGTACAAAACCATCTTCACGTTCGCCGTAACCTTCAGCTGCTGACACGTCTGCAACAAACTTATCGCCAACAACTTTACCAACCATAGCTTTCTCTAAACCAGGAATTAAAAAACCAACGCCTTGAATAAATTCAAGTGGCTTGTGATCATATGAGCTATCGATAAGAGTTTCTTCGCTGTCCATTACGGCGTAATGCATTTTAACTACTTTGTTGTTTTCAATTTTCATGTTCGGTCCTGGTATTGGTAAATATTAATAATATATATGTAAATTTTATGCTTTTTTAAAAGTATTAAGACTCTTGTAAAGAATAAGGTAGTGACATAAGTGAAAACTTAATGCCATTTTGATGTTTTAAACGCAGTACTGCGTCTTCTTCGGTATCGTTAGCTAGCACGGCTTGTAAGTAAATCGTACCATCATCTGCTTGGTAATGAGTGATAATGTTGCCAGCATTGCGCCAATTTTCACCAAGCTGTTTTTCTAAAGATGAATGCTCGTTAATTTCGGCATCAGTTTGCCATTTAGCTTCACCCTCAGTTTTAAGGGCATATAAGGCTTTTTTATTACGACCTAAATACTTCATTCGCGCTACCGTTTCTTGGCCTAAGTAACAACCTTTGGTAAAGCTGATGCCATTAACCAGTTGTAGGTTAAGCATTTGTGGTACGTATTCATTGACGCTTGTTGCATTCATATCAGCAAAGCCAGAAGCTATCTCAAGTAAGCTCCACACTTGTTGGCCAAATACAGCTAGTTTACTAGCACTGGCTAAGGCTTTAATTTTATCTTGCTTAGCAATTATTAAGTAACGATTCGTTGCACCGCAAATATAAACGATACTGACGTCTTCATCGCTAACTACTGGGGTAAACGAGTCAGGCACACTGTGAAAAGTGTTGCTGATAAATGTTTTCGCTTGATCGCCAACTAAAGCTAAAAAGCCTAATTCTGTGGCTTCACTAATATTAACCTTAGCGAATACGCCAAACTTATTTAATTGCGCTAAAGATTCATTTAAAGCCTGTTTGTTTTGAATTAACAAGCGTTGCTGAAAATGATTAATTAAACGAAATGCTGAAAATAACTTACCTTTGGCATCACAGTGTCCACCGACTAACAAATGCTTTTCTGCTAATAGGTTTACATCACAAGTTAGTTGACCTTGTAAGTACTTATCTGCTTCTTCGCCAGTCACACTAATCGCTGATAAATTCTCGGCATAAATAGCGTAGCTATTAGGTAGCTGATCTATGGTCGGTAAGCTCTGTTCAATGTGCATAAGACTTCTTATTTGTAATGACGACAATTATAAAGACAGTAATAGGGGCTAGTGACATAAAAATCAAGGTAACAGTTAAAATATTGTCAGCTATACTGGTTATATTCTGTGGTTAATTGTTATAATGTTTGCATTCAAAATTAGATAATCGTTTGGTGTAAAAATGTCATTAGCAATTAATAAAGCAAGATTACGTTGGGCTTGTCGTCGTGGTATGTTAGAACTTGACGTGCTATTTATGCCATTTGTTGAAGAAGCGTGGGATGGTTTATCAGAGAAACACAAGGCTGTGTTTGAACGCTTACTTGAAGGCGATGACCCAGAGTTATTTGCTTGGTTCATGGGGCATGAGGAGTGCAAGGATGAAGAACTCAACGAAATGGTGCAACTTATACTCAAGCGAGTCAAAGTATAAACTCGCTTTTACCTCATCTAAAATAGCAAAAAAAATACCCTTGTATCTAACGGCATTTTTTTTGCTTTTGCTTTTTCTTGTTATTAGCGTTTTAAACCCATCACAAAATACAATATACATAGCCGCTTTTGTGCTAATTCTGGTATTACCTCTGTACTTATTGATTGGCTATTTTTTTAACAAGCAAATACAGGCTAGTTTCTTACTCAATAAAAATGTTTTATTGAGCCATTCTGGGGAGTTAACTTCGGCTGCTGATGAGCATTGGCAAATAACTTCAGCGAGTTTTATTGTACCATTTGGCTGTAGCCTAGTTTTAGAATGTGAACAACAAAAACGATATGCTTGGGTATTCCAAGATAGCCTGTCAAATACCTCTTTTCGCCGTTTGTGCCGAGCGGTAATACGTCAAAAAGCCATCAATTAAGCTGTAAAACTAGCCACTCGCTTTTGGGGTTACTCTTTTGGGGTCAGAATGGTTGGCCCGGAAACATCTAATTGTTCAGGGAAATCTAGAGTAAAGTGTAAGCCGCGACTTTCTTTACGTTCTAAGGCACTGTTAATAATTAATTCTGCTACTTGTACTAAATTGCGAAGCTCTAACAAATTATTGCTCACTCTAAAATGACGGTAGTATTCTTCAATTTCAGATTGTAAAAGCTGTACTCTATGTAGAGCTCTTTCTAAGCGTTTTGTGGTACGTACAATACCAACAAAATCCCACATAAATAATCGCAGTTCATGCCAGTTATGTTGGATCACAACTTCTTCATCTGAGTCAGTTACACGGCTTTCATCCCATAATGGCAGGCGTTTGATTTTTTCTTTAGTATTTAACGTTTCTGCAATATGCTGCGCCGCGGAGCGTGCAAAAACCACACACTCTAATAATGAGTTACTCGCTAAACGATTAGCGCCATGCAAACCAGTATAAGAAACTTCGCCAATAGCATAAAGGCTGCTAATGTCGGTTTGGCCGTTTTTATCTATCATTACGCCACCACAGGTATAATGCGCAGCGGGCACAACGGGTAAAGGTTCACGAGTCATATCTATGCCTAAAGCACAGGTTTTTTCATAAATGGTCGGAAAGTGTTGTTTAATAAATTTGGCTGACTTATGGCTGATATCTAAAAACATACAATCAGCACCAAGACGTTTCATTTCAAAATCGATGGCGCGAGCTACCACATCACGCGGTGCAAGTTCAGCACGTTCGTCAAACTCAGGCATAAAACGGCTGCCATCAGGTCTACGTAATATGGCGCCTTCACCTCGAAGAGCTTCCGTTAATAAATAAGTTCTAGCTGTTGGATGGTATAAGCATGTTGGATGAAATTGATTAAACTCCATATTTGCCACTTTACAACCCGCGCGCCATGCCATAGCTATACCATCACCGCTGGCAATATCTGGATTTGAAGTGTACTGGTACACTTTACTTGCTCCGCCGGTAGCTAAAATAGTTTTCTTACTGTGAATAGACTCAACTTTTTCAGTGTTTCGGTTCCAAATATAGGCGCCGATACATTGTTTATTGTCTTTAGATTTTGAACAAATTAAATCAATAGCATTGTAGCGTTCGAATATGCGAATACGAGAATGCATTTTCACTTGTTCAACTAAGGTTGTTTGTACCGCTTTACCTGTGGCATCCGCTGCATGCAAAATTCGACGATGACTATGACCACCTTCGCGGGTTAGATGATATTTAGAATCTTCTTTAGTTGGCTGCTCTTTATCAAAGTCTACACCTTGTGAAATCAGCCACTCCATTGCGGCGCGGCCATTCTCCGCCGTAAACTGCACAACGTCTTTATCGCAAATATCATTACCAGCAATTAAAGTGTCGTTAACGTGAGCTTCAACTGAATCATTATCATCAAATACAGCAGCAATGCCGCCTTGGGCATAAAAGGTCGAACCTTCATTAATAGGACCTTTGCTGAGAATGATCACATCGGCATGATTCGCAAGATTTAGGGCTAAAGTTAACCCTGCAGCGCCGCTGCCTATAATCAATACGTCGCAGTTATGTTGTTGATTCATATAAGTAGGTGTGGTGACTTAGCTAAGTTGAAAGTTAAATTTTAACTTAAAAGTTTAATTAAGTCATCTTGTGGCTAATATAATTAAAAAACCATTAAAAATGGCAATTATAATAATTTGTATATAAATAAAATTAAACTTTCAGAGACAATAAAACCTCGGTTTTATAGGCTTTATGGCGTATTATTTAGCAATTAAATAAATAACTAATTTTTTTATTGATAATAAATCGAACTTTTTCATTATGCCTCAGTCCTAATTATACGTTTGTCATGAGCTTAAATGAAAAACGACCCAAGCATAAAGTAATAAAATATAAGTAGTTTTAGCCAATGGATATTGGCTTGTTAAGGGGTAGAAGCTCAGATGGGCGAACAGAACATAGACCAGGTTTTGATTGAACGGGTGCAGCGAGGCGATAAAAACGCTTTCAACCTGTTAGTCACTAAATATCAGCAAAAGGTCATGAATTTAGTATCGCGCTATGTAAAAAACCAAGCGGATGTGCAAGATGTAACTCAAGAAGCATTTATTAAAGCTTATCGTGCACTTGCTAATTTTCGTGGCGACAGTCAGTTTTATACTTGGTTGTATCGTATTGCTGTAAATACAGCAAAGAATCACTTAACGGCTGGTTCACGCAAACCGCCAGGTAGTGACATAGAAGTTGAAGATGCTGAAATATACGACAGTGGAGATGCTTTACGTGAAAATGCATCTCCTGAAAAATTATTATTAACCAACGAAATTCGTCAGTTAATATTTAAGACGATTGAGCAATTACCTGAAGAGTTGCGAGTGGCAATTCATTTGCGCGAGCTTGATGGTTTAAGCTATGAAGAAATAGCTAATATAATGGATTGCCCAGTAGGTACCGTACGTTCGAGAATTTTTCGCGCACGAGATGCGGTAGATAAAAAAATAAAGCCTTTATTGCAAAATTAAATGCAGTTACTAATTACAACGCTAATAATCACATTGTGAGTTTAAATATGAATGAAAATAAGTTGCAAGCAGTATCATCTTTATTAGATCAACAGCCAGTAGATGAAAATTTACTCACTGAGTTGACTGATAACGATACACTTAATGAGAGCTGGAGCCGATATCACTTAATTGGAGATATTATGCGCGGCGAAACTGCCGACTTTATTGATAGCAAATTATCACATAATATTGCCTCAGCGATTGCTGCTGAGCCAACGTTATTAGCACCTAAGGCTACTACATCAATTGCTCAAAAAGTTAAAGCTAAAGTGATCCAATTAGGTAAGCCTTTTGGTCAGTTTGCCATTGCCGCATCGGCTGCTGGTTTAATGATCTTAGGCGTACAACAAGCCAACAATGAAGGCGATATGACTGCGGTTCCTGCACAAGTTTGGCAGCCGTTACCTATGGGTGGAGTAGCTGATCCGGTAAGTTATAATTATTCAAGACAAGATACGGCGCAACCGTCGCAGCAAAAACGTGCTCAGATTGAGCGCCAACAAAAATTACAAGCAATCTTAGCTGATCATCAAATGCAAACGAAACTACATTCAAAAGCAGCTCCAACTGAAGTTTCTGAGCAAATTGATACTAAACAACCAAATAAAAATTAATGAATCAAAAAATACTTTCCTTATTACTGGCATTGGTGACAATGCCAGTTTTGTCACAACAAAGCATAGAGTCTAATCACTCTTCTGAAGATATAGTTGCCAAGCCTGTTATTAATGATGAGCAAGCGACTGAGCAAACAGCCATATCACCAATAGAGCAAAGTGCTAAAGTGCCAACGGCACTGCAGTGGATGCAACGCTTATCTTATTCAATTAGAAATCTTAATTTTGATAGCTCTTTTGTGGTCGTTAAAAACAACCGAGCTGAACCTTATCGTTGGTTGCATGGGGTGGATGAAAATAACGAACTTGAGTTAATGACTCTGCTTAATGGTCCTAGAAAGGAGTCGGTTAGAGTTAATGATAATGTGAGTTATTTTAATTCGACATTGCATCCTTATACAGTAAAAGCCGATGCTATTAGTGGACCAATTCCGGTAGCATTTAGTGGTGATATTGAAAAACTACAGCAAAGTTATGATTTTGTTAGTGTCGGTAAAAGCCGAATTTTGGGACGTCCAGCTCAGTTAATTCGTTTGGAAAGTCGTGATAAACAGCGATTTGGTTATTGGTTATGGCTTGATGTTCAAAGTGGCTTATTGCTAAAAGCCGCTCTAATAAACCGCAATGGTGACTTATTAGAACAAATTCAGTTTACCCATTTATTGATCACTGAAAAATCAAGCGACACCTTAAATCAATTACTTGTTGCTGAATTACCAACTACCTTAGATGTATCTCATCAAGTACCAGAATTATCTTGGCAAGTAAGTTGGTTGCCATCTGGTTTTGAACTGGTGAATACTAAGCGTAACCGCTTAGCTGGGATTAACCAAGAGGTTGAGTCATTGATGTATAACGATGGTTTAGTGGATGTATCTATTTATGTTAGTGCAACTAATGAAGCTAATAGACCTGTGTCTATCAATCAAGCTGGCGCTACGGTGTTATTGTCGCAATTACGTGATGGTTATGAAATAAACGTCGTTGGTCAAATACCGTCGGATACGGCTAAAGCCATTGCTGATTCAGTCAATTTTAATTAATCTTAGCCATTAAATCTAAAAAGATGATTCAATATGATTGAAGAAGTTGCAACGGTTACCGCCATTGATGGTGATGTGATCACTGTTAAAAGTACGATAAAGTCGACTTGTCATTCTTGCCACCAGCAGGACGATTGCGGCAGTGGCCAAATAGCCAAGGCTATTCCTCATAAAGCGTTAACGACAAAATTAACCACATCATTGGCACTAAATATTGGTGATGAAGTTGTCTTAGGTTTACCTGAAGGCTCTATCTTATCCAGTGCTTTTGAAGTCTATATGTTACCGCTATTTGGTTTAGTGGTTTTTGCCGCATTTGGACAATTTACCTTAGTTGAGTCATACCATTTTCATGAACTGGTCGCTTTGTTTTTTGCTGTCTTGGGGGCGACATTAGGTTTTTTCATCGCTAAATATCGCCAAAGCAGTACTCAAGCATCAACAGCATTACAGCCTAAAATCATGCGAAAATGTGCTGACACTATTCCGGTAAAGCAAATTTAAGCAAAAAAAAATCATATTTTTTCCTGAATTATGAGCAAAGCTGCAAGTAATGATAGCGACAATGCTCTAAATTCTGTAAAATCACGAAATTATTGTTCTATTATTATCGAATTTGAAAGCTCTACTATGAAGCATATACGCAACTTTTCAATTATTGCCCACATTGATCACGGCAAATCAACGTTATCAGATCGCCTTATCCAACACTGTGGTGGTTTACAAGCCCGTGAAATGGAAGCCCAAGTTTTAGACTCAATGGATATTGAGCGTGAACGTGGTATTACCATTAAAGCGCAAAGTGTCACTCTAGACTACAAAGCAAAAGACGGTGAAGTATACCAACTTAACTTTATCGACACGCCTGGTCATGTTGACTTCTCATACGAAGTATCACGCTCACTTGCTGCCTGTGAAGGTGCCTTGTTAGTAGTTGACGCTGGACAAGGTGTTGAAGCACAGACTTTAGCTAACTGTTATACCGCGTTAGATATGGAGCTAGAAGTAGTCCCAATCTTAAATAAAATTGATTTGCCACAAGCCGATCCTGATCGCGTTGCTGAAGAAATTGAAGACATTATTGGTATTGATGCCACAGATGCTGTGCAATGTTCAGCCAAAACAGGTATTGGTATTGAAGACGTGCTAGAAAGTATTGTTGCCAATATCCCGCCACCAGTTGGTAATAAAGACGATAACTTACAAGCGCTTATTATTGATTCATGGTTTGATAATTACCAAGGTGTTGTGTCATTAGTCCGTATTATTCACGGTGAAGTGAGAAAAGGCGATAAGATGACTGTAATGTCAACTGGCCAGTCTCATCATATCGATAAAGTCGGTATTTTTACGCCTAAACAAACCGATACTGGTGTGTTAAGAACTGGTGAAGTTGGTTTTATTATTGCTGGTATTAAAGAGATACATGGCGCCCCAGTAGGTGATACCTTAACTCTTACGCGTAGTCCTGCAACAGAAGTTTTACCAGGTTTTAAGAAAGTAAAACCACAGGTTTATGCGGGTATCTTCCCAATTAGCTCTGATGATTTTGAAAACTTCCGTGATGCACTAAATAAATTAAGCTTAAACGATGCTTCATTATTCTTTGAGCCGGAAAACTCTGGCGCACTAGGTTTTGGCTTCCGTTGTGGTTTCTTAGGAATGCTGCACATGGAAATTATTCAAGAGCGTTTAGCTCGTGAATACGATCTAGATTTAATTACCACCGCACCAACGGTAAACTACGAAGTACTTTGTAATGATGGCAGCGTAGTCAGTATTGATAACCCATCTGATTTACCGCCAGTGAATAACATTGATGAAATTCGTGAGCCTATTGTTGAAGCTCATATCTTAGTGCCACAAGAGCATTTAGGTAATGTAATTACCCTGTGTATTGAAAAACGTGGTGTACAAAAGAGTTTGGTTTATCATGGTAAGCAAGTAGCAGTAACCTATGAGTTACCTATGGCTGAAGTTGTTATGGACTTTTTTGATAAGTTAAAATCTACCAGCCGTGGTTATGCTTCTCTTGATTATAACTTTGTACGTTTTGAAGCGTCAGATATGGTGCGTTGTGATATTTTAATCAACGGCGACCGAGTTGACGCATTAGCTATGATCACCCACAGAGCTAATTCAGTATCTCGTGGTCGAATGTTAGTAGATAAATTAAAAGAGCTTATTCACCGTCAAATGTTTGACGTTGCAATTCAAGCGGCAATTGGTAGCAACGTTATTGCTCGTACTACCGTTAAACAGATGCGTAAAAACGTAATTGCAAAATGTTACGGTGGTGATATTTCTCGTAAGAAGAAACTATTACAAAAGCAAAAAGATGGTAAAAAACGTATGAAGCAAGTAGGTAATGTTGAAGTACCTCAAGAAGCGTTTTTAGCTGTACTTAAATTAGGCAAATAAAGGATTATCATGGCAGCATATTTTTCACTGTTTTTAGTTGTTATCACTATAGTTACCGGCATTGTTTGGGCATTAGACAAGTTTGTTTATGCACCTAAACGTCAACTTAACTTAGCCGCAACACAAGAGCAGTGCTCGCAACCTCTTAATGAGGAAGCGGTAGCAAAAATCACTGAGCCAAATGCCTTAGTTGAAACATCAGTACAAGTATTTCCGGTTATCGCTTTTGTATTAATACTGCGTTCATTTATTTATGAACCATTTCAAATTCCATCAGGCTCGATGATGCCTACCTTATTAGATGGCGATTTTATCTTGGTTAATAAATTCAATTATGGTCTACGTGAACCTGTAGCTCGTAATAAATTTCTTGAAATTGGCGCACCAGAGCGTGGCGATGTCGTTGTTTTTAAATACCCTGTACAACCGCAAATTGATTACATAAAACGTGTTATAGGTTTACCTGGCGATCGAGTTATTTATCGTAATAAAACGTTATTTATTCAACCGGCTTGTAATACAGGTAAAACACCTTGTCCTGAAATGCAGCAGATTTTAACTGACTTTAAAGCGACAGGCGAACATGAACAAATGGGTATGCCATTAACTCGCTATGATGCTCATATGTTTAATAAGACTCATGAGATTTTAGTCAATAATAACACTTACCCACAAACTGCACGCTATTTCAAACAACCTGGTTTAACCCAAGGTGAGTGGCTAGTACCCGAAGGTGAGTATTTAATGATGGGTGACAATCGCGATAACAGCCTAGATGGTCGTTTTTGGGGATTTGTACCAGAAGAAAACTTAGTGGGTGAAGCTGTCGCTATATGGATGAGCTTTGATTTTGAACGTCAAGAATCAGACTTTTTGCCTACATGGATCCCATCAGGGGTTCGATTTGAACGAATTGGCGGGATCAATTAATTGTCAAAACCTATTCAGTTATCACGCTTAACTACTAAGCTAGGCTATCAATTTAACGATAAACAGTTATTAACCCAAGCGTTAACACATCGTAGTGCTAAAGGGGCTAATAATGAACGCTTAGAATTTTTAGGTGATTCTATTTTGGGCTATGTCATAGCTCGTGAACTGTTTGACCGATTTCCAAAATCAAGCGAAGGTGAATTAACGCGTATGCGTTCATCGCTTGTTAGAGGTGTAACCTTAGCTGATATTGGTCGTGATTTTGATTTAGGCGATTATTTAGTTTTAGGTCCTGGTGAGCTTAAAAGCGGTGGTTTTCGTCGAGATTCAATATTAGAAGATGCGGTTGAGGCTATCATCGGCGCTGTATTTTTAGACTCTGATATGGATAATTGCCGAGCTCTAATCTTGACTTGGTTTGAAACTCGAATAAACAAGATCCAACCTGGCTTAACGCAAAAAGATCCCAAAACTCGCTTGCAAGAATACTTGCAAGGGCGCAAGAAACCGCTACCACTTTATGAAGTTACCGATACTAAAGGGCAATCGCACAATCAAGAATTTACTGTGAGTTGCAGTGTGCAAGGCCTAGCTGATGTGATCATTAGTAAAGGTACTTCACGTCGCAAAGCCGAACAAGGCGCAGCTGAAAAAGCTCTGGAGTTACTTAATGTCAAATAATGCACAACATTGTGGTTTAATCGCAATTGTCGGCCGTCCTAATGTCGGCAAATCAACGTTACTTAATGCTTTGCTTGGGCAGAAAATTAGTATTACTTCGCGTAAACCCCAAACTACACGTCATCGCATACTTGGTATTTTAACCGAAGGTGACAGCCAAGCGGTATTAGTTGACACTCCTGGTCTGCATAACGAAGAAAAACGTGCGATAAACCGTTTAATGAATCGTGCAGCGAGTAGCTCTATTGCTGAAGTTGAAATGATCATGTTTTTAGTTGAAGGTACTAATTGGACCGACGACGATGAACTTGTACTATCTAAAGTTAAAAACAGTGGCGTACCTACTGTTTTAGTGGTTAATAAAATTGATAACGTGCAAGATAAAGAAATATTATTACCGCACTTACAAAAACTTGGCGAAATGCATAATTTCAAGCAAATCGTTCCTATTAGTGCATCTAAAGGCGACAAAGTTGACCACATACGCGATCTTTGTATGCAGTCTTTACCGGAAGGTGAATTTTGGTTCCCGGAAGACTATGTAACCGATCGTTCTTCTCGCTTTATGGCTTCTGAAATTGTTCGTGAAAAACTTATTCGCTTTACTGGTGATGAATTACCTTATTCAACTACCGTTGAAATAGAACAGTTTAAAACGGATGAAAAGGGCACTATTCACATTAATGCCTTGATCTTGGTTGAACGTGATACGCAAAAGCGCATAGTGATTGGTAACAAGGGCGAAAAGCTTAAAACTATCGGCCGTGAAGCACGTAAAGATATGGAAGAGTTATTCGACCGTAAAGTGTTCTTAGAGACTTGGGTTAAAGTTAAAAGTGGCTGGGCAGATGATGAGCGAGCTTTACGTAGTTTAGGCTACGGCGACGATTATTCAGGTTAACGCTTTTTTCATTTCTACCCCTAGGGTGTATAAGAGTTATTATGGCGCGGATCAAAGAAATTGCATTGCATCGAGCTTACCTATTGCATTCGCGTCCTTATCGAGACAGTAGTTTATTAGTCGACTTACTCAGTGAAGAACATGGCCACGTAAGCGCCATTGTCTATGTGGGTAAAAGTAAAAAGTCTAATAAAAAAGGCTTGCTTCAACCTTTTTCAAGCTTGCAAATAGAGCTTAAAGGGCAAAGCGATTTAAAAACATTATCACAGTTAGAACCTGCAGAGAAAAGCTTACAACTAAGTAGCACATTTCTATACAGTGGCTTTTATTTAAATGAGTTAATGGTGCGTCTACTGCCCGAAAACATTCCATGTCCTGAGCTGTTTCACTTATACCAAAGCAGCATCAATGCCTTGTCGCAGCAACACAGTATTGAACCTATTTTACGACGTTTCGAATTAAGCTTGTTAGAAGAGCTTGGCATGTCGATAGACTTTTCATCTATAGATGAACAATTACTAGAGGCTGATAATGAAACGGCTGAGTCTTCTTTTGAAGATGGTCAATATCTAATGGCAAACGAGCAAGACAGCAACACCTTTCGTATTAATGAGCCTAAACCTGTATATTGGCATTTTATTCCTGAGCAGGGCTTTATTCGCGCCGATGGCACGCTAAACTTCCCTAGCTATAAACAATTGCATTTACAGGAAATTGGCCATGGTAATTTTACTGACGCAAACGTATTATTAACTTGTAAGCAATTAATGCGACAAGTACTGCAGCTATATCTTGGTAACAAACCATTGAATAGCAGAAAATTATTTTTTAACCGCTTAGCTAAATAAAAATCTATTATTAGATTTCGCTAAGAATATTTATAGAGACAAATACAATGAGTGATATTTTATTAGGTGTTAATGTTGATCATATCGCCACCTTGCGACAAGCACGTGGCACAACATACCCTGATCCAGCCCATGCTGCTGCTGTAGCTGAGCACGCTGGTGCCGATGGCATAACCATTCACCTGCGCGAAGACCGTCGTCATATTAATGACAGAGACGTACAAGTGATGGCAAATACCATTCAATCGCGCATGAACTTAGAAATGGCCGTTACCGAAGAAATGCTTAACATTGCGTGCCAAGTAAAACCTGTCTTTTGTTGTTTGGTACCTGAAAAACGTGAAGAGCTTACCACCGAAGGTGGTTTAGATGTAGCAGGGCAGTTGGATAAAGTCACTGCCGCGGTGAGTCAATTAGCTAATGAAAACATTCTAGTAAGCTTATTTATTGATGCCGATCTTATCCAGATTGATGCCGCTAAATCTTCTGGTGCACCATTTATTGAAATCCATACCGGTTGTTATGCAGACGCTAGCACTGAAGAAGAGCAACTTGCTGAATTAGAGCGCTTAACTAAAGGCATAAAATATGCTGCAAGTATTGGTTTGAAGGTAAATGCTGGTCATGGCTTAAACTACTTTAATGTAAAACCTATTGCTGCTATTGAAGAAATTATCGAACTTAATATTGGCCATGCCATTATTGCTAGAGCCGCTATTGATGGTTTAGATAAAGCGGTACGTGATATGAAACGCTTAATGATTGAAGCTCGTTTATAATTAATAGTTAGCCTAGATACAAATGTACTTAGGATTGCTTCACAGGTTAAATAACAGGACATAATATGGCTAGTGCAGGGCAACGTACACTTCTTGGGTTTGATTTTGGTACGAGTTATATTGGCACTGCGATCGGGCAAGAAATAACCGGTACAGCGTCGCAGTTAAAAGCGGTAAAAGCTAAAGATGGCATTCCAAACTGGTCGGATATTGAAAAAATAATAAAGGAGTGGCAACCTGATTTATTAGTAATAGGCCTACCATTAAATATGGATGGTACAGAGCAGCCGATCAGCGCACGAGCTCGTAAGTTTGCCAATCGACTGACCGGCCGTTTCGCTATTAAATGTGAATTACAAGATGAGCGTTTAACTACTGCAGATGCGAAAGCGCAACTTTTTGAGCAAGGTGGCTATCGTAATCTGCAAAAAGACAACGTTGACTGCCAATCAGCGGTCATTATCCTTGAAAGTTTCATGGATAAAGGCACAGAGTAATTTTGTTATGAGACTAAAACAGGGTGAATAGCATGATGTTATTCACCTTTATGTAGCAGTGTATCGCTATCAACAGAAAGTCATCAAGTATCGATTACATGAACTAGCCTATTCTTACCTTGCGCTTTTGCTGTGCGTAGCGCTATATCGGAATCGTTAAGCAATTGCCGTAAGTGATAGCCACTTGTCTGAGTATCTGCAACACCAATACTACAATTGCTATCAAAACGATAACTTACTTTAGACGTATCCAGTTGTTGAAAAGTTTGTAGTATTTTATTTGCCAATGATTTCATTTCAGCCAATGATTGTTCAGTCATTAGAATTGCAAATTCATCGCCCCCCATTCGACCAATGATTTCATTGTTAGAGCACACTTTTCTGCATGCCTGAATACCATACTTTATTACCCAGTCACCGCGATCGCTGTTGTGTATTAAATTGATCCTAGCCATGTCATCTAAATTTAAAATAAGTAATCCACAAAGTTTATTATTTGCTTCTTGTTGCTTTAAAATATTCTCTGCTTGTATGATAAATTCATGTCTTTGATATTCTTTAGTACTGGGGTCATTAACTGAGTTTGTATTAGCGACTTTAATCTTTTGTCTAACTCGATAAATAGAAAAAACTTGATAACTAATAAATAATAAAAATAAAACCTCTATGGTTATTTGAATCAGTCGATAACGACGAAAAGAATCATTACCTTCTTTTTCCACTACCTGCATAGCGTTATTTAACTTTAATCTATTATCATAAAGTTCTACATCGTCCTCTATAGACATTAACCCTTGCTTACCTTGTTCTATACCTAGTGCCTTTAAATGAATAAGCTGTGTAAATTCATCGTATGCATTGCTATACAGTTTTAAGTATTCAACTGCTGTAAAATGATCACCTTGTTGTAATGCAATTTTATATAAAACATCATATGCCCAAGTTTTAGGTAAAGGTTCATTTAAATTGTCGACATATTTTAATGTTTCTAATGCATACTTTTCAGCAAGAATGGCATTACCTAAATGCATGTAGCTAGAAGCTAAATAGGCATTGTATTCGGCTTTGTTTAATAATGTATGAATCGTCTTTGAGCGTTCTATTTCTTTGTTTAATAGGTTAATTGCACCTTGATATTGTTGTCTTTCAATATATATACGAGCTAAGTCTGCAATATAATTTTGCACCAAAGGCTCTTCATCGATACTTAAACAAGAGTTTTGTGTTGCTTTAATGCTTTTATCCGTTAATTTTATTTTGCCTAAATGCACGTCCGTTTGGGTTTGTTGTACATCAGTAAAGCATTGTTCTCTTGATGTTAACTGGTACTTAGACAGCTTCTCTATGTAAGTTTCAGCTTTGTCAAACAGACTTAATTGATTATAAAACGAAATTAGAGTAATTAGCGTGTTATGTAATATATTGCTTGGTATTGCAAAAGACTCATTATTAATGATTTCTAGTATTTTGGGGACAAATTGCGAGGCACCACCATAGTCGCGCAGTAGTACTTTTATTTGTAACATATCTGCATAAGCCCTTAAGGCTATATGGGGGTTGCCGGTTAACGTTAGGTTATGGTGCACATCTAATGCCCGATAATACTTACCCCGCATTGTTTCTAGATAACCGGTTAAATACACTAGCTCTATACGTTGGTCTGTAGTTAATTCTTCACGGCGATGATTTAGTCTAAACAATAACTCTTGGCTTAATTTAGGATCGGAGCTTTTTATTGCCATCGCTTGCTTATAAATATCTAATATAGGGCGATCAGATGTATTACTAAAACCTGTAATGGTCAGTATGCAAAGTAGCCAAGTAACACTGATTAGTATTTTTTTTATCATGACAAGAGTCTATTTTTAACCACGTGTATTTTCTGCCTTTTATTAAAAAACATAAGTAAGTTTATCTTCAATAATGTATTTGCTTCTTTCGCTCATACTTAATTCAAATTCAACTACTTGGTTTTTACCTTGCACCCTGGCAACCTGCATTGCGCTATTGCTGTCCGAAAGCAGGTTTTTAGGGACGTAGTTGCAAATTTTGGTATCGCTAACACCAATACTGGCTGTTATTTTATAATCTATAGTGCCATCTATACTTTTTAGTATTCGTAACTGTTGTAACAACTTATTAGCTACAACCCCGGCTTTTATTTGATCTGTATTTCTTAACGCGATACAAAACTCTGTAGCCCCAGTTCGGCCGTAAGCTGCTTTTTCGTTTTGCAATTTAGTAAAGAATACTTTCATTTGTTTTAATATATAATCACCATGCTCAAAACCATAATCTTTGTTTATACGATGAAAATCATCTAATTTAAGCGTTATCAGCGATAAGTGTTGCTGTAAGCTTTTTTCTTGATAAATTACACCCGCAAGAGAGTCAATAAAATAACGCCGCGAAAAGAGCCCTGTTAATGGATCTTTGTAAGCTTTATTTAATAGGCCTTGATGATAGGCTTTTAACCAAAAGGTAAGCCCATATAAAATAAAACAAAAAAGGAATAGCCCTATAATAATATTAAAATGTAGGGATACACTTTGCTCTAAATTTGTATTTTCTTGACGTAGTCGTTCATCATTAGCAATGCTGCTGCTGTTATCGATTAATAGCTGCTTTAATTTTTTACTTTGCTCTACAGTTTGATGCCTTGCCATAGCGCTGGCCATTTTTTTACGTAGCTCGATGTCGGCGATTAATTGTTTGGTTTTATGGTGCTGTTGTGCGTAATTGAGAGCTTTTTCTGGCTGATTATCTAATAGATATAAATCAGTGAGGCTGTCAAAAAGCTCCAAAGCATACATTGTTTTTGTGTGGTTTTTTATGAGTTCTAGTGCGGCGCTTGCGCTAATATTTGCGGCCAATAATTTTTTTTGTGCGGTATACGCTTTAGTAAGTAATACATGGAATGAAAAGTTATGCATGATAAAACCGCCAGTTAAAATAACTTGTTCATGTTCGAGTAAACTTGTTATGGCTAAATCGTATTGTTGCTCGGCAATTAAAGCGTTAGCGTTTTCAATGATTAAGCTGTTGGCAATAATAACCTCACCAATTAAGTTGCAGTCATTAATGCTTTTTAGAATAAATTCATCGTTGGCGGTTACTTGTTTTGCGCCTAAATAACTTAGCGCCTGGTGATGAGCTAATGTACAAAGCTCTTTACTCGGCATAGTACTTCTGTTGATTAAACTGAAATAATTTAACGCCAGTTGAAACTTTCCTAAATCGTTATAAAAATAGCCCACCATTATATACGCATTGTTTTTGTGGAGGTTTAAATCATCAAGCGTTGCTGCATCATTAAGTAATGAATCAATAAGCGCAAATGAGTTAGAGTAATCATTGTAAAGGATGGCCATATTTAATTGCGCAGTTAAGCTTATCACTCGTATTTCGCTATTACTGGAGTGTTCAAATTGTTTATATATTTTAATGGCTTGTTCATTTTTACCACTTATTGCAAATGCATAGCCGCGTAAATACAGAATGAGTTCTCGTTGTTTTTGGCTTAATTGAGCTTGCTCATCATTTGCTTCTAGGCTTTCAAGTAGAACTAAGTTTTCATTAAATTGTGGTCTGTCTGATAGACGTATTTCGATACTGTGTTTGATTAAGGCATCAATTTCACTGCTACTCAGATGATTAGCCAATGCTGGTTTTGTTATGGCGAAGGGGATGCTCAGGCTAATTAATATTAGCAATAATAGGTTTACCTTCGACAGCTTTGCAGCAATCGATTTTAAGGTGCAACAGACGTATTTATTGATTGTTTTTTTCATTAACTTTTTAGTATAGATAAGCTTATTTGCTCTAGATAACAGTTTAAATAATATAACAAATTTGCTATGAAAGTTCGTTAATTTACTGATGTTAGCTACTATTTTGTTTGAATTGATATTTATTTGTGCAGAGGATTGTCTATTTGCCAACAATATTCAGTGTCTGTTTTATGTAAAGGGTAAGGTAAAGCAAGGATGGTATTAATCATCGCGGTATTATTTACCTCTGTTCTGATCATTATGTTGGTAATATCAAGATCGTTAAAAGCAAAAGATAAAAGCTCAGCTAATACTTCTTGCGCAATACCTTGGCCAAAATGTTCACTACTCAAATATATCCCCATCTCAACTGAAGTTCTATACTTGTTCCATACTAAAGCACATAAACCTAAAGGCTGCTGAATTAAACATTGCGTCTGTGTGTTTTCAGTGTTGCTATGAATCAAATTGGTGATCATAAACGTTAAAATCGAACCTTTACGATTAAGTCTTAAACTAAAGTTAAATTCTTGCAGGGCTTTTTCTTCGGGTAATACACCACCAACAAATTGGCAGGTTATGGGGTCTTGATGCAGCTTAATGTAGAAGTCTTTATCGGCAAGCGTCATTAAACGCATGTTAAAACGTTTGCTAGAGAATTGAGGAATGCGAAAGGGCATAAATATGAATGGCTATTTGATATTGTTACCTGTAATAGCTAAACACTATTACAGATAACCTTTATCACTAGCTTAATTAGACACTACTTAGTGAATTAAACGCGCACGAATTGTGCCATCAATCGCTTTTAACTCTTTTAATGCAGTTTCACTGTCCGCTGACTCAACATCAATTACTACGTAACCAATTTTATCGTCAGTTTGTAAGTACTGCGCGGCGATATTAATACTTCTGTCAGCAAATGCTTGGTTAATTTGCGTTAATACACCTGGTTGGTTGTGGTGAATATGCAGTAGACGACTACGATTAACGTGCCCTGGTAGTGATACTTCAGGGAAGTTAACTGCAGATAAGGTTGATCCATTGTCTGAATACTTCACTATTTTACCTGAAACTTCACGGCCAATGTTTTCTTGTGCTTCTTTAGTGCTACCACCAATGTGCGGCGTTAAAATAACATTATCAAAAGCGCGCAGAGGAGAGATAAACTCTTCGTCGTTTGAGCCCGGCTCTACAGGGAATACATCAATTGCCGCGCCGCCAAGTTTTTTACTTTCCAACGCCTCGGCAAGTGCATCAATATCAACAACCGTACCACGCGCTGCATTAATAAATATTGCGCCTTGTTTCATTGCATCAAATTCTGCTGCGCCCATCATGTTTTGTGTTGAAACGGTTTCTGGCACGTGTAAAGTAATAACATCGGCTTCATTTAAAAGCTCAGTCATGCTATCTACTTGGCTAGCATTACCTAAAGGTAGTTTAGTTTCAATATCGTAAAACTTAACTCGCATACCCACATGTTCCGCTAAAATACCTAGTTGTGTACCAATGTGACCATAGCCAATAATACCAAGCGTTTTGCCACGAGCTTCAACTGAACCTACCGCAGACTTATTCCAAACACCGCGATGTGCTTGCGCGCTTTTCTCTGGAATGCCGCGTAGCAGTAATAAGGTTTCACCTAATACTAATTCAGCAACTGAACGTGTATTTGAGAAAGGGGCGTTAAATACTGGAATACCGCGAGATTGAGCTGCCGCAATATTTACTTGGTTAGTACCAATACAAAAACAACCAATCGCCGCTAATTTTTTGGCATGAGCAATTACGTCATCGGTAAGCTGGGTACGCGAACGAATACCAACAAAATGTACATCGGCAATCTTAGCTTTAAGCTCGTCATCATCTAATGCGCTTTTTACGTATTCAATGTTGCTATAACCGTTCGATTTTAAAACCTCTAAAGCCGATTGATGCACGCCTTCGAGTAAAAGGATTTTGATCTTATCTTTATGTAACGATTTTCTGGTCATAGCGGTTAACTCTTCAAATTATTTTATTTGTTTTGGATGGCTAGATATCCAAGGTGAGGTACGAAAATAACATATAGTGTTAAAACTCTAAAGAACTATTTTTCACTAAATATAAGGAAAAATTCAGTAAGTAAGTAGTAAATGTTGGTTGGCTTGGTGATTGTTCGGTTTGTGTGGCTTTAATTAGATTAAAATTTTGTTAAATAAGGTTCTGGTTGTTTTAAATTTTTATAATGAATAAAAATATATATTTAATTTAAAAGCGTGATTATTGACCTAGCTCACTTTTAGTTTGCTTTTAAGGATAAATTAACAAAGTCACTTATCTAATGAGTTAAATAAGTGACCCATAATTAATGGCGGGTAGTAATTAGCTAATAACTTTACTGCCGTTTGGTGTGCCAAGCACTAATACATCTGCGCCGCGATCAGCAAATAAGCCATTGGTTACTACACCAACGATGGCGTTAATATTTTTTTCCATTTCAACTGGGTTTAAAATACTCATATTATAAACATCTAAAATCACATTACCGTTGTCAGTAACTACGCCTTGACGGTACATAGGATCGCCACCAAGTTTCACTAGCTCGCGCGCTACATAACTGCGAGCCATTGGAATAACTTCAACAGGAAGAGGGAAGGCTCCTAAAATAGGAACTTGTTTACTTTCATCAGCAATACAGACAAACTTTTTAGCAACCGCAGCAACAATCTTTTCACGAGTTAATGCCGCGCCGCCGCCTTTGATCATATGCATGTGCTCGGTAATTTCATCCGCGCCATCAACATACACAGATAGATCATCAACAGAGTTTAAATCGAATACTTCAATGCCGTAAGCATCTAGCTTTTGTGTTGAAACTTCTGAGCTTGATACCGCGCCTTCAATTTGATCTTTCATTGTCGCAAGTGCGTCAATAAAGTGATTAACAGTAGAGCCAGTGCCTACACCGACAATTGAACCTTTTTCTACAAATTCAAGCGCTTTAATCGCGGCGGCTTTTTTCATTTCATCTTGGGTCATGACTTTTCCTGTTAATAGTATTAATACTGTAAAATAATAGCTTAATTAGTATGCGCTGCATTATAACCATGTATTGATTAAGGATAAATACGTTTACCTTAATTAATAGCAATTCTAATGAGTTTGCTCTAACCCCAGAGTTATAAATGTACTGTGCTGCTTTTAATTACCAATGATATTGTTTACTTGGGGTAATTATCTCGGGTAAAGGGATGTCCCAATGCTGATTTGGAATGCTATCAAGTAGTTGGCAATTATGTGCCACCCCGATAGGTAATAAACTCTGTTGTATCTTACCCTTATGCCAGCTACTTAACGTTCTATCGTAAAAGCCGCCACCCATACCTAATCGATTGCCTTGACGGTCAAATGCCACTAAAGGCGCGATTAATACATCAAGCTGCGCTAAAGGTAAAACATCCGTTACAGCCAGTTTTGGCTCTAATATATTATACTTATTAGCAATCAAATGAGTCGCTTGGCTATAGTGTAAAAACAGTAAGTTGCCTGGACTAAATGGATGGATAACAGGAAGATAAACGGCCTTGTTATTTTGCCAACACCAATCGATAAAAGGCTCAAGGCTTATTTCGCCATCATTGGCTAAATAGAGTGAAATGGTTTTGGCTGCTTGTATTTTTGGCTGCGAAATTAATGTAGCGCATAAATCAAGGCTAGCTTGTTGTTGCTCATCATTTGATAACTGTTGGCGACGATTGCGTACTTCTTTGCGTAACAACTGTCTTTGCTGGTGGGCTCTCAGATCCAAGCTAACTTACCTTAAATATTATGCTAATTACTCTTGGTAATAATTTTATACCAATTTAATTGGGATTGTAGGCTAGTAACGATTAAAAAAGTAGCATATTATTTTTACTATCAGCCAAAAAAATAAAAATAATTTAACAAAAGGCAAATGATGAAATTAGCACAATTACTAATAGTACTACTGTGCGCCAATAGCGCTAATGCACTTGCTGCTAAAAATGACAGCCAAGAGCAAAAACAACAAACCTTATTAATCAGCCGCTTTGCTGAGCTTGCTCTTGATTGTGTGCACAAAGAATACCCTAATATCATTAAGCATCAGTTGACGTCCAAACAAGATGTGCAAACACCCAAACAACTTTATCCTGCATTTTATGGCTGCTTTGATTGGCATTCATCCGTTCATGGCCATTGGTTATTGACTCGTATATTGCATAAATACCCTGATAATATTTACTACAAAGGTATTGTTTCAACTTTAAACCAAAGCTTCACACGTGAAAATATTAAAGGCGAATTGGCGTATTTTAACCGTGCGAATACCGGTACTAGTTTTGAACGTCCTTACGGACTCGCTTGGTTTTTACAGTTAACTACAGAGCTTAGGCAGTGGAATTCAATAGAAGCTAAACAATGGCTCGCTATTTTACGCCCATTAGAAGATAAAATTTTAGCGAATATAACGAGCTGGTTACCCAAGCTTGCCTTTCCAATAAGAGGGGGAGAGCACAGTCAAACCGCTTTTGCGTTTGGTTTGATTTTAGATTGGAGCATTGAAGCAAATGATGCGGCTATGCAGCAGCTACTCACCCGAAAAATAATTACCCTTTATGGCAGTGACAATAGCTGTCCATTAGCCTATGAACCATCAGGACAAGATTTCTTATCGCCATGTATTGCCGAAGCTGACTTAATGCGCCGGGTCATGAATAAAGAACAATACGCAGTGTGGCTAACCGATTTCCTGCCTAGTATCCCACACGATGGTAGCGCTTGGCTTGTCACTGCAAATGTTGTCGATAAGAGTGATGGCAAGCTTGCCCACTTAGATGGTTTAAATTTAAGCCGTAGCTGGATGTTAGAGGGTATAGCTTCTGGCTTAGATAAAAAAGATCCCCGCCAAGCATCATTAAAACTTGCAGCTAAAGAACATAAAGATGCGGGCATAAATGCAGTCGTTAACGACTTACATTACATGGGCAGCCACTGGCTTGGCAGTTTCGCCACTTACCTAGAAACCAAGCGCGGCCTCAACTAAATCAAGGGGGTCAGATCAACTTGAAATTTAATTAATATTTCAAGTTGATCTGACCCTCTTGATATGAGCCTCTTGATATATGACGCATTTATCTGAGCGGGTGTTCAGGTGTTAACACACTTAAATAGAAGTACAGTAGAAAAATAGAAAAGAATAAAAGTTTCCCCAGAGGTATTAGGGCCAGCGTCAATGTCAGGTGTTAGTTTAAGAAGAAATAAGAAAGAAAATAAAACGTTTCCCAGAATGCCAGCGTCAATGTCAGCCCATGAACAACCGGGTGTTCAAGGCGGGGATTGGACAACTGCCTCAGGCTTCCCGATACGAGCCGGGCTTGCACAATAGCAGCCGATAAACCCCCTTAGGTAAAACTTATCGGCTCAGGGACATAATTAACAACTTAACATCCCAGGAAACATATTCTTATTATACACCGCCTTTATAAAAATGGCGGTATATTTTGGAATAAAAAAGTAGCGGGTTATATCAATCCTATTCGTTGCGGTATTAATTTAAGCTTTAAATAAAAGTGCGAGCTTATTATTTTTTTAGCTTTAAAGAAAAATTTCACCACTCTATTGAGTTTACTTCCGCTACCAGAAGTAGTGCGACTTTACCTGAGCAATTTAGCGCAATCAACTAATAATTTGTAACAGTTATCTGACTGCTGTTTTTCTACTCGAAGTGTACTTTTGTTGAGCTTTGTCAACGTTTATCTATCGGTTTTTTCTGGTTAGAAGCACTATTGAGTGTTAGGATTAACTATATTTTATATTTACTAAAAAGTGTTGAAATGACTGAACAACAATCTTTAACTTTTGCGAACGTACAAGCGGCGTTTGGTGGTGAAAATTTTCAAGCACATGCTTCTGAAATTCATGGTGTGTTAGCCGGTATTATCTCTTCTGGTTTTGCTTTTGAAGATGAAGGCTATTTGCCTATTATTAATGACTTCTTTAATAATGGTGAAGGGCTTAGTAAAAATCTTAAAGATTTGGTTAAAGAGCTTTACGGTAATATTTGGCAAGCAATGCTAGATGAAAATTTTACCTTTCAAATATTAGTTCCAGATGACGATGAAGCAATTGTTGAGCGCGGCACTGCATTAAGTTTATGGGTACAAGGTTTTAACTTAGGTTTTGGGTTACAAAAGCAAAGTAAAGATAAACTAACGGAAGAAGTGGATGAGATCATTAAAGACTTCGCTGATATTGCCAATCTTTCAAATGAACTTGAAGAAGATGAAGAAACAGAGCAAGCATATTTTGAGATTTTAGAATATGTACGTATTTCATCTTTATTATGTTTTGCAGAATTAGCTAGTAAACCAGAACAAGATTCTGGCAAAACGATCCATTAATTTAGTTCACCTTACTCATAGAAAAGACCATGACCAAACATACTCGAATTGATGTGGCTGAATTTGCTGCTCGCCGTGAAGCTTTATTAGCACAGATGCCTGATAACTCCGTGGCTCTTATCCCAGCAGCAAAAGAAGTAACGCGCAGCCGCGATACCGAATATTTATTTTGCCAAGACAAAGACTTTTATTACTTATCTGGTTTTCACGAGCCAGATGCTTTATTAGTGTTGGTGAAAAGCTTTGGCGATGAAAGTATCTTATTTTGTCGTGACAAAGACCCGCATCAAGAAGTGTGGCATGGCCGCAGAGTTGGCGCCGAAGTAGCGCAAGCCGAATATGGTTTTGACCTAACGTATACCTTAGAAGAATTAGAGCAAATCTTGCCTATGTACATTAATGGTAAAGATACCGTTATGTTTGCTCAAGGTGCGAATAAAGAATTTGATGAGTTGGTTTTTGCTTGTTTAAGCATACTGCGCAGCGGTGGTAAACAAGGTTTAACTGCGCCTAAAGCTATTGTTGATGTTCGTGAGTTGATTCACGAAATGCGTTTAATTAAATCGCCTGCTGAAATTGCTATTATGCGCGAAGCCAATGTTATCTCTGGTAATGCTCATAAGCGAGCAATGCGAGCGAGTAAACAGGGCGTTTTTGAATACCAACTAGAAGCTGAAATATTGCATGAGTTTGCCTTTAATGGCGCACGCTCTGCAGCTTATGGCACGATTGTAGGCGGTGGTGAAAATGCGACTATATTGCATTATACCGACAATGAAGAAGTGCTAATGGATGGCGAGTTAGTATTAATTGATGCCGGCGCAGAGCTTGCAGGTTATGCAGCAGATATTACTCGCACATTCCCGGTAAATGGTAAATTTACCAAGCTCCAAGCTAAAGTATATAACCTAGTACTTGATGCGCAATTAGCCGCATTTGCAACCATTAAACCAGGCAGTAATTTTGCCAATGCCAATAAAGCTGCCAATGAAGTGCTAACCAAAGGTTTATACGATTTCGGTATTTTAACGGGTGACTTAGAAGAGCTTATTAGTGACAAGGCCTGTAAACAATACTTTATTCACGGCTTAGGCCATTGGTTAGGATTAGATGTACATGATGTTGGTGATTACCAAGTAGATCATGACCGTAATCAGTTACGCGCTTTTGAACCCGGCATGGTACTTACCATAGAGCCAGGATTATATTTTGATAGTGAAGCCGATGTCGATGAAGAACTACAAGGTGTAGGAATTCGCATTGAAGATAATATTTTAGTAACTGAAAACGGTTTTGAGAACTTAACTGTAAATGCGCCTAAAACAGTTAAAGAAATTGAAAACGCGATGCGTAATCCAAATAAAAAATAGCCCAAAGAATAATAGATATTAGATAAAGGCAACAGTATGAGCTCAACAAAGCAGTTTGACATTATTATATCTGGCGCAGCATTAGCGGGTGCTAGTATGGCACTTGCTTTGTCTAAGCTACAAAAGCCAGATGGCTCACTGTTATCTATTGCTGTTGTTGAAACTTTCCCAATAAGTAATGAATTACCCAAAAGCTATGACGCCAGAGTCATCGCTTTATCGCATGCTAGTGCAAGTTATTTAAATGAACTTGGCGTATGGCCACAATTAAAAAATGACGCCATGGCGATAAAAAATATCCATATCTCTGATTGTGATTACTACGGTAAAGCCAGATTATACAGTGAGGATTATAATGTCAGCGCTCTAGGTTTTGTTAGTGAAATGCAAGCTATCGGTAACGCCATAATTTCTCCCCTTAAGCAAAGCCGAAATGTTACATTTTTTGCCCCTGACAGTATTAGTGAAATTACTTGGCAAAGTGAGCAAGTATCGGTGCAATTATCTTCTGGTGAAAGCATTAGTGCCAACTTGCTTCTAGGTTGTGATGGTGGCCAGTCGGTATGTCGCAGCCAAGCCAAAATAGACAGCACGGTTAGTGATTACCAGCAAGTGGCGATTATTGCTAACCTAACACCTGAAAAGCCTCACAATAATAGAGCATTTGAACGCTTTAGCGAGTTTGGTCCTATCGCCTTATTACCTATGACTGATAATCGTTGCTCTCTAGTTTGGACGGTAAAGCCTGAACATGTTGATGACTTACTAGCGCTTTCAGAATCCGAGTTTTCGGCAAAACTAAGTGCTAGCTTTGGTCAGTGGTTAGGCGAGTTTACAACCATTGGCAAACGCTTTGCTTTTGAGTTAAAGCTTGTCCAAGCAAATGAACAAATACACCACCGCATGGCATTACTTGGTAATGCAGCACATACATTGCACCCTATTGCTGGCCAAGGTTTTAATCTAGGTATGCGTGACGTTGCAGCTATGGCGAAGCACATTAAGCAAGCACTAGCGAACAATCTTGATATAGGCAGTTATCAGGTGTTAAGTGAATACGCCTCATCTCGAGATATTGATCATAAACAGGTGATCGCGTTAACTGACTCACTGGTGCATTTATTTTCGAATAAACATACGCCTTTAGTGGTTGGTCGCGGTATTGGTTTAAAAGTTCTAAATTATGTTACGCCATTAAAAACCGCGTTAGCACAGAAAACTATGGGGCATTAGTAAGAACTAATACCGCGCAGTAATAACATATTAACGATAGTAGAAACTAAGAGAATAAAAATGCAAAACCTTGATGTAGTGATTGTTGGCGGTGGCATAGTAGGCTTAACAACGGCGTTAGCTATTCGTAAACAAACCTCATTAACGGTAGGGCTGGTAGAGAGCCAAGCATTAAATCAATTGTCAGATCAACCTCATATTCGTGTGAGTGCTATTAATGGCGCAAGCCAACAACTGTTTAGTAATTTAGGTGTATGGCAAGATATTGCTAATACCCGGTTGCAGCCTTATCAAAACATGCACGTGTGGGATAAAGACGGCTATGGCCATCTTGATTTTACTCAGCAAGACTTTCCACAGCTTATTGCTAGCACAGATAATAAAGATCATAACTTAGGTTGGATTGTTGAAAACGATGTAATTCGCAATGCTCTTTGGCATAAGGCGCAAAAAGATAATGGCATTGTATTTATCGAAGAAAAGCTGAGTAGCATTGCTATGGGCAGTGGCGAAGTATTTTTAATGATTGCAGGGCAAGCGCCAATTACTGCCAAACTTGTTATTGGCGCCGATGGTGCAAACTCTTGGGTGCGTAGGCAACTTGATATGGCGATGACATTTCGTGATTACGACCACCATGCTCTTGTCGCAACGGTTAAATGTAGTCAAGGTCATCAAAATACCGCTTGGCAGGTATTCTTACCTACTGGGCCATTAGCTTTTCTACCTTTATATAAGCAAGAACATTGCTCGATCGTTTGGTCATTACCACCGGAAGAAGCGCAGCGTCTTAAAGCACTTGATGCTGCTGAATTTAATAAAGAAATATTAGCGGCCAGCGATGGCAAGTTAGGACAAGTAGAATTGGTTAGCGAACGTGCGACTTTTCCATTAACCATGCGCCTTGCTAATGAATTTGTTAAACAACGTGTTGTGCTTATTGGCGATGCCGCTCATACCATCCACCCGTTAGCCGGGCAGGGCGTAAACTTAGGTTTAGTTGATGCTTCAGCGTTAGCACAAACTCTAAATGAGCTTGTAGCACAAGGTACTGATATTAGTGACGGTAAAGCCCTTGGCCATTTTAGTCGCTGGCGTAAAGCCGATGCTAGTGAAATGATCATGGCGATGGAATCAATCAAGCAAGGTTTTGCACTACAACAAAAATTGCCTAAAGTTATCCGCGGATTGGGTATGTCGTTGTTAAATCAATTTTCCCCTGCAAAAAAATTACTGATAAAACAGGCACTTGGTTTTAAAGGTGAATTACCTAAATTATCACAAAGCCAAGATGGTCTGCTGTAAGTTTATTCTTTAGAATTGGTGCTTAAATATTAAGCAGCGAAAAAGAAAGAATAAACTAAAGTGTCTCTAATATTAAATTCTGTTATTTTTGCTTATTCAAAATAAAGTTCGGTATGTGTCATTAAGTTGGTTTAATGTTTTAAAAAGTGTGTTTTTAAATTGATTCACACCGATGCTGATCGTATAATCCCCCGCAAATTTAGTTACGATTTAGTTGCTATTTGGTTACTAAAACAGCAAAGCGTTAGCATCTATATTTCAGCCATTGAATAGCTAACCCAACGATAAAGTGAATTACAACATGACTAATAAAACAGTACTACACGCAAAACACCTAGAAGCCAATGCTAAAATGGTTGATTTCTACGGTTGGGAAATGCCAATTAATTATGGCTCTCAAATAGAAGAACATAACGCAGTACGTACCGATGCCGGTATGTTTGACGTATCTCACATGACTATTGTTGATGTACAAGGCACAGATGCTAAAGCATTCTTACGTCGTTTAGTGATTAACGATGTTGCCAAGCTTGAAGAAGCAGGTAAAGCCCTTTACACCGGTATGTGTAATGAAGAAGGCGGTGTGATTGATGACTTGATCGTGTATTTTTTCACTGATACTGATTACCGTTTAGTTGTTAACTCAGCAACACGTGAAAAAGATTTAGCTTGGATCAATAACCATGCACAAAACTTTGAAGTAACGGTTACTGAGCGTCCTGAATTTGCAATGATTGCTGTCCAAGGTCCACAAGCGAAAGCTAAAGTAGCAACATTATTAACTGCTGAGCAAATTGCTGCAGTTGATGGTATGAAGCCATTTTACAGTGCCCAAGCTGGCGATTTATTTATTGCTACTACTGGTTATACTGGCGAAAATGGTTATGAAATTGCATTACCAGCTGAGCAAGCTGCAGACTTATGGCAACAATTACTAGACGCAGGTGTTGCACCTTGTGGTCTTGGCGCTCGTGATACATTACGTTTAGAAGCCGGCATGAACCTTTACGGTTTAGATATGGACGAAACGGTATCACCTCTTGCTGCTAACATGGCTTGGACTATTGCATGGGATGATGAGTCTCGTGACTTTATCGGTCGTGAAGTATTAGCGGCGCAACGTGCTGCTGGCGATCAACACAAATTAGTTGGTTTAGTGATGGAAGCGAAAGGCGTATTACGTACTGGCTTAAAAGTTATCACTGAGCACGGTGAAGGTGTTATTACCTCTGGTACTTTCTCTCCTACATTAGGTCACTCTATCGCTATGGCTCGTGTACCACGCGCTGTTAAGTTAGAAGATACAGTAGAAGTTGAAATGCGTAAGAAGAGCGTAGCTGTACAGGTTATTAGACCAAGCTTCGTACGTAACGGTAAAAAAGTTTTTTAATTTAGTTTCTAATAATAGAAAGCTTAGATAAATAAACTTAAATAAAACAAAAAATATATTTTCATACGGTCAAATTTGACTATTATATAGACAGACAACAACGGTATGAATAAACGAATACCAATTTGATTAAATTTATTCGCACCTCAGAGCTATGTTGTGGGCTCACTAACAAACATAATTTATTTAGATATAGTTATTCTATATTAAATGAATTATGTGAAGATAGTGGGGTTAGAACATGCTCCCTAGGGTGAGTTTATAAGGCTTCTATACGGCGTTATCGATTTTGACAATGGAATAACCATTCTCTGTAATCGATGCCTTGTCTACAAACCTTATAATTCTCACTGAGTGTGAAATTAATTAATCAAATTGGTATAGCTTCATATAATGAAGTAAGACAAAAATTAAAAACTTTTTAGGAACAAAAAAAATGAGCTCAATTCCTTCAGAATTAAAATACGCAACATCACACGAATGGGTACGCAACGAAGGTGACGGTACTGTTACTGTTGGTATCACTGAACACGCACAAGGCCTTTTAGGCGACATGGTATTTGTTGAATTACCAGAAGTTGGCGACGAAGTAAGCACTGGCGATGACGTTGCTGTTGCAGAGTCTGTTAAAGCTGCATCTGACATTTACGCACCGGTTTCTGGTGAAATTGTTGAAGTAAACGAAGACCTAGAAGATTCACCTGAGTTAGTTAACTCTGACGCATTTGGTGACGGTTGGTTGTTTAAAGTTAAATTGGATGACGCAAGCGAGTTAGACGCATTATTAGATGCTGAAGGTTACGCAAATTCAATTGACGAAGATTAATTGTTAATTAACAATCATTTATAAGCCTCGAACGCAGTTCGGGGCTTATTTGTTTCATACCCTAAATAACTTAAGTAATAGCAATAATACCAATTATTGAATTATAGGATCTGTTGTATGTCTACTCAATCGTTGACTCAGTTAGAGCAAAATGAAGATTTTATCCGTCGCCACATTGGCCCAAGTGCAGAGCAAACTACTGCAATGCTTAAAGAAATTGGCGCAAATTCTGTTGATGCGTTAATTGATGAAATCGTACCAAGCGATATTCGTTTAGCAAATTTACCAGCCATTGGTGAAAGTAAAACTGAAGTACAAGCATTAGCTGATTTAAAAGCCGTGGCTAGCTTAAACAAAGTAAACACTTCACACATTGGTTTAGGTTACTACGGCACATTAACGCCGAACGTGATCTTACGTAACGTGTTAGAAAATCCAGGCTGGTACACAGCGTATACGCCGTACCAACCAGAAATTGCTCAAGGTCGTTTAGAGTCTTTGCTTAACTACCAACAAATGTGTATCGACTTAACAGGTCTAGATTTAGCAAGTGCATCGTTACTTGATGAAGGTACAGCAGCTGCCGAAGCTATGGCTTTAGCTAAGCGTGTATCGAAAAACAAAAAATCGAATCTTTTCTTCATCTCAAGTGATGTTTACCCACAAACTATCGATTTAGTAAAACAACGTGCCGATATGTTCGGTTTTGACGTTGTTGTTGCTCCAGCAAATGAAGCGCCGCAGCACGATATTTTTGGTGCCTTAATACAATATCCTTCAGCAACGGGTGAAGTTACTGATATTACTGACCTTATCGCTAGCATTCATGCTAACAAAGGTATCGTTGCAGTAGCAGCTGATATCATGAGCTTAGTAATGCTTAAAGCTCCTGGTGAGCTTGGCGCTGATGCGGTGATTGGTTCAAGCCAACGCTTTGGTGTTCCTATGGGATACGGCGGCCCTCACGCTGCTTTCTTTACAACGTCTGATAAGTACAAACGTTCTTTACCTGGTCGTATCATCGGCGTATCAAAAGATACTCGCGGTAACAACGCACTGCGTATGGCAATGCAAACTCGTGAACAACATATTCGCCGCGAAAAAGCCAACTCGAACATTTGTACTGCACAAGTATTATTAGCGAACATGGCGGCATTCTATGCGGTTTACCATGGTCCTAAAGGCTTAAAAGTAATTGCTGAGCGTATTCATCGTTTTACTGACATTTTATGTTTAGGTACGGCGCAAAATGGCTTAATGGCAATTCATAACAACTACTTCGATACATTAACGTTTGACGTTGATGCAACGGCTGGCTTTAACAAAGATGAAATTGTTGCACGTGCATTAGCTGCAAACATTAACTTACGCACTGACGTTGCTGGTCAAATTGGTATTTCTCTTGATGAAACAACCAACCGCGCGGCAATTAATAGCTTATTTGATGTATTACTAGGTGCTGGCCATGGCTTAGATGTAAGCGAATTAGATGACGCAGTAGTCGCTTCTGGTATGTCTTCAATTCCAGCATCACTTGTGCGTGAATCAGCAATCTTAACTCACCCAGTATTTAACTCGTATCACAGCGAGACTGAGATGTTACGTTACATCAAAAAACTGGAAAACAAAGATTTAGCGCTTAACCATTCAATGATCTCGTTAGGCTCATGTACGATGAAGCTTAATGCGACAGCGCAGATGATCCCAGTATCATGGCCTGAATTTGCTAACATGCACCCGTTTGCTCCAATCGATCAAGCGCAAGGTTACAAGCAGATGATTGACGAGCTAGGTGACTGGTTAGTTGAATTAACCGGTTACGACAACGTATCAATGCAACCAAACTCTGGTGCACAAGGTGAGTACGCAGGTTTAATCGCTATTGTTAAATACCATGAGAGTCGTGGTGACAGCCATCGTAACATTTGTTTAATCCCATCATCGGCGCACGGCACTAACCCTGCATCGGCGCAAATGGTTGGAATGAAAATTGTTGTTACAGCCTGTGATAAAGACGGTAACGTTGACATGGCTGATTTAAAGGCAAAAGCTGAAGAACATTCAGAAAACCTTGCTTGTATCATGATCACTTACCCATCAACACACGGTATTTACGAAGAAACTATCAAAGAAATTTGTGACGTAATTCACAACCATGGCGGTCAAGTTTACCTTGATGGCGCGAACATGAACGCACAGGTTGGTTTAACTTCTCCTGGTTACATTGGCGCTGACGTATCACACTTAAACTTACATAAAACGTTTGCTATCCCGCATGGCGGTGGTGGTCCAGGTATGGGTCCTATCGGCGTTAAAGCGCATTTAGCACCGTTCTTACCAGATCACGCGTTAGTAACTGTTAACGAAGATACTAAAGGCAATGGCGCTGTATCTGCGGCACCATTTGGCTCTGCTGGTATTTTATGTATATCTTACCTTTATATTGCTTTACTAGGCAAGAAAGGCGTAACCGATGCAACTAAATACGCAATCACTAACGCTAACTACTTAGCTAAAAAATTAGCCGCTCATTACCCGATTTTATACTCAGGTAAAAATGGCCGTGTTGCGCACGAATGTATTATCGATTTACGCCCATTAAAAGCGGAATCAGGTGTTACTGAAGTTGATATCGCAAAACGTTTAATGGATTACGGTTTCCATGCTCCAACTATGTCGTTCCCAGTTGCGGGTACCTTCATGATTGAACCAACGGAATCAGAAAGCAAAGTAGAGCTAGACAGATTCATTGAAGCGATGACAGCAATACGTGATGAAGTTCGTAAAGTTGAGTCGGGTGAGTGGACTGAAGATAATAACCCTCTTCATAACGCACCACACACACTTGCTGATATTACTGATACTTGGGATAGAGCTTACTCAATCCAGGAAGCAGTATTCCCAGTAGCCGCAGCGGCAGCAAACAAATTCTGGCCAACAGTTAACCGTATCGATGACGTATACGGCGACCGCAACTTAATTTGTTCATGTCCACCGGTATCTACTTACGAAGACTAGATTGTATGTACGAATCTGCTGCTTGAGTTAATTCGTGATATTATTTTAAAGGCGAGCCTAAACGGTTCGCCTTTTTTGATTCAGGGAAAATCAATGCAAATCGCCAAGGATGGCAATAGATTTGTAAATATTCAGGACGAACTGGTGTTCTGGAGGAAAAGGTATCATGGTAGAAAATTTAAAGCATTTGAACGGTAAGTATGATCAGCAAGGCTACTTTGTTATTAGAGATTTTTTTAGTGCATCTGAAATAACTTCTCTTAGAAAAGTAATACTTAAATTTCATCAATTATGGAAAGAAGATAACGCAACTTTCTATCAAGAGGAGGCGTTTAATTCTTCGTTAATTACTGGCAGTGAATACTTAGGCTTTGATGATCGAGTAAAGCTGTTTAATTTTATCAGTTCAAAACACATAATGGCTGTTATTGAAGCTCTTATGCCAAATAATCCCGCGTTTATGAATACCCAATTATTTTTTAACCCGGTTAATCCCCAGCAAAAAGATTTTTGGCATCGCGACTGTCAATATGACTATGATGTTGAAGATCAAAAAAAAGTTATTGATGAAACGCAAGTAGTACACCTGCGCGTGCCTTTATTTGACGAGCTTGGCATAGAGCTAATACCTGGTACACATAAGCGCTGGGATAATGATGAAGAATTTGCTGTGCGCCAAGAAGAGCAGGGCAGAACAAGTTGTGAAAGTCTATCTGATGGTAAAAAAATTGCATTGGCAGCGGGCGATTTATTAGTGTTTTCGGCTGATATGATCCATCGTGGTCTATATGGTTTAGATAGGTTAGCATTAGATATCTTAGTGTTTGATTCCTCAGCCAACTATATTGATTATGTCGATGACGATTGTTTACCGGATACTGCAATGCTAGATAAAATTGATGATCCAAGGTTATATAGAAATACGATGGATTTAAAATCTAAACACTTAAAATCTAATCACTTAAAGTCTTATTAAGAGAATAAAAAATGAAAATGAGCAAAATAGTGCAACGTTTGAACGTGAAATTATTGGCTGTTTTAGCAAAAATTGATGAAGAGGTAAAGCAAGTCGAGGGATTCAGTCATTTAAGCCATACAGTTCAATTCGATTTATTCCCAAGCAGTTTGTTAGTGCTGTGCCACTTCAGTGACGAGCAAAAGCTAGGTGATGCACAAGGCAGCCATGTTGAAACCAAATTACAAAAACAGTTGCACAAATTACTGTTAAAAAAAGGCATCGTATTAAAAGATCCTAAAATGAATTTAAAACTGCAAGGCACGGTTCAGGAACAAGGATCGTAGGATATGCAGTCGCATTTATCTATAGAAACGTATTTATACAAGTCATAAAATATTAAATAAAGGTCATAAATTTTGTCTGAGAAAGTAATTACATTTGAATTTGAAAAGAAAAATAAAAACAGTGTTCGTTATAAAGAAGTACCACAAGACGGTATGCCACCAGTTTTAGGATCTATTTATGTGCAAACATGGTTTGCTGGCGATAGTAAAAATATTGAACTGACGATTAAAACCAAAGATTAATATGAACCAAACCAACAGCATTTAGCTAGTTATATCATTGAACAATTAGATCATGCTTTTATAAATCAAAAAGCAATTCAGTAATGAATATGCGCTAGCTTGCGCATAGCCGTAATTTTTAGTTTCTAGGTATCATAATAGCAGGGGCTTCAGGTTCATCTTTTCTTAGTAAGTTCTTAATTTCAATAATGCGTTCTTCGTTTTCATTTTCTTTATGAAAAGCACTAAATACTTCACGTTCAAATGAAGGCAGGACATCTATTTCGAACAACGCACCTTCTTCAATAAAAGGCTTAGCTAACATGTCAGGTAAATAGGCGCTACCACCACACTGCAGCATTAGATCTAAGGCTATTCGGGCGGTACTGGTTCTTATTGCAGGAATAGATATGCCCTTAACTTCCTTAGCATGCCAATTAATAAAACTTGTGCCCCAGTCAATCATAATATAACGCTGAACTTCTGCCGGCGTGAGTATTGTATTTTTAAATGTTGTCACCGGGATCAATTTAAACATGTGCAATGATTCAATCTTTAGTTCTTCCACTTTTGGCGGATCAAATAAAATGGCAACATCAAGCGAGCGTTCTAGTAATTGCCTAGTTAATTGTTCCCTTGATAATATTTCTGCGATCAAACTAATATGCGGCTGGTTATTATATATTTTTGAAATTGCATCGTGAATATAAACATCCCAAGTATTGGGTGTTCCGGCAATCGATATTTGCGCTACTTGTTCTGCAGCCATTGAAACATCTTGTTTGGCCATTCTTAGCGTATTCAACATGTTTTCAGCATGAGGAACTAATCGCTCTCCAGCTAACGTTAGCTGGATATTATTTCTTGCGCGTTGAAACAAGGTAACGCCAAAATATCGTTCTAATTGTCGAATTCTAGTACTTATAGCTGCTTGCGTCAGATATAGGTTTTCAGCCGCTTTACCAAAGTGACGACAATCTTTAACTTCTAAGAATGTTTTAATTAATTCAATATCCACGTTTTTATCTCTTATCGATACGATAATTATTATTTGCTATACAGCATATTTACTTAGCCGCATAATCCGCCAAATTATTGCCACTGTCAACCAAGATAAGTATCACTTTAATGCATAGTATTACTCATAAATACTTATAGTTGAAGTTGCCCTGTAGCTAGCATTGAGCTAAGTATGAACTAAGCATTGAGCTAGGCAAGTCGCTGTGTAAATAATTAGCAAAATTAGATAAGTGTATTAAGCTATATATATCGATACGATGGTTGATATTGTTTATTTTACGGGCTCATTACATTTGCCGCACAATCCGTCAATTTATTGGCACTAGCAACCAAGATAAGCATCATTTTTTTGTAAAATTCATTTCATAATTACCTATAATTTAACTCGTATTGTAATTAAGCTATATTTATCGATACGATAAGTATTATTTATTTTACAGGCTTACTATTTAGACGCATAATCCGCGAAATTATATTTAAGCTTAAATAGTAGCAAATTACTATTCTCAATGTTTAGGATCAAGATATGCTCTTTAATGGTTCGTTTATCTCTGACTGTCCAATTCGTCAGAAAATTCGTGAGTTTTACCGAATTGATGAAAATGTCGCGGTAGATCACATTTTACCTGCTGCAGAAGTTAATGTTAGTGCGAGAAGTCGAGCTTGGGAAAGAGCTCGAAAAATCGTGCTGAAAATTCGTCAAGACCAAGCGGGCAACGGTGCGATAGATTCCCTGTTAAACGAGTATTCACTTTCTAGTGAGGAAGGCGTGGTATTAATGTGCTTGGCTGAAGCTTTATTACGTGTACCCGATAAGCATACTCAAGACGTGTTAATTCGTGACAAAATTTCGCAAGGCCAATGGAGCACTCATCTAGGTAGTAGCGATTCTCTATTTGTTAATGCCTCTTCGTGGGGATTATTAATCACTGGCTCTATGGTTGACTATGCCGATAAACGTAAACAAGATAGTTTTGGCTTATTGAAACGAACTATCGGTCGTTTAGGTGAACCTGTTATTCGCAAATCGATGAATTATGCCATGAAAGTTATGGGCAAACAGTTTGTCATGGGCGAAACCATTGTTGCCGCAACTGAGCGTGCAGCGACTAAAGAGCAACAAGGTTATGTGTATTCATACGACATGCTTGGTGAAGGTGCTCGTACTATGGATGATGCACAACGCTATTTAAAATCTTATCAAGATGCGATTGAAACCATAGGTGCTGTTGCACGTGCTTCTGGTAAAAACGATCCTAGAAAAGTTCCTGGTATTTCAGTTAAACTTTCCGCCATACATCCACGTTATGAATTTACTCATAAAGCACGTGTCATGGCTGAACTTGTGCCAAAACTTAAAGCGCTTTGCTTGCAAGCAAAAAGCTACAATATTGGTTTAACCGTTGATGCCGAAGAATCTGAACGATTAGACATTTCGCTTGATATCATTGAAGCGGTATTCAGTGATGATGACTTAGCGGGTTGGGATGGCTTTGGTATTGCATTACAAGCTTATCAAAAACGTGCTATTTATGTGGTTGAATGGTTGCGTCAGTTAACCTTACGTGTGAACCGTAAAATGATGGTGCGCCTAGTAAAAGGTGCTTATTGGGACACGGAAATCAAAAATGCCCAAAAAGATGGCCATACCGACTACCCTGTATTCACTCGCAAGTCTTCTACCGATGTTTCATATCATGCGTGTGCCAATAAATTATTAGATTATAGAGACAGTATCTATCCACAATTTGCTACTCATAATGCCTATACCGCAGCAACAATTGTTGAACTTGCTGGTGATGACAAAGAAGGTTTTGAGTTTCAATGTTTACATGGCATGGGTGACTCGTTATACGATCAAATTGTGTCTGATGAAAGCATCCAATGTCGTATTTATGCGCCTGTAGGGCATCATGAAGATTTGCTAGCATACCTTGTACGACGCTTACTCGAAAATGGTGCTAACTCTTCTTTTGTGAATGCGATTGTTGATGAGTCAAAACCGGTTGAATCTTTACTTGAAGACCCTGTTGAAAAAACTCAAGGTTTGAAAGAAAAATACAATAAACAAATAATTAAACCTATTGCGCTTTATTATGACAATGCTGGAGCAGGTCGTGATAATTCAAAAGGTTTAGATTTAACTGATATTAGTGAAATAACGCCGTTAAAATCATCATTAGATAGCTGGTTAGATGATAATTTACTTAATACGAATGACTTGCCTGATGGTGCACATGCGGTATTAAACCCAGCGAATCACAGCGAAATGATTGGTTTTCATCATCATCATGATAAAGATGACATGCTCGCCATGATTGATACTGCTGAACAAGCATTTATTTCTTGGTCACAAACCCCTGTAGCTGAACGTGCGGCATTACTGTGTCGTGTTGCTGATATTCTTGAACGTCATATGGACGAGCTTATCGCCTTATGTATTAAAGAAGCAGGCAAGGTTGCCCAAGACGGTATTGATGAAGTGCGCGAAGCCGTAGATTTTTGTCGTTATTACGCAGCTCGTGCAATAGAACTAGCGGCAGATGAACGCCTAGAAGCTCGTGGCGTTGTGTTGTGTATTAGTCCTTGGAATTTCCCATTAGCGATATTTTTAGGTCAAGTTGCTGCAGCAATTGCAACTGGTAATACGGTATTAGCTAAACCTGCAGAGCAAACAAGCTTAATCGCATTACGCGCTATAGAAATGATGAAATCAGTTGGCTTACCTGAAGGGGTAGTACAAGCTGTTATTGCTCGTGGTAGTGAAGTCGGCAGTGTTATTGTTCCTGACAGCCGTATTCAAACGGTAATGTTTACCGGCTCTACTGAAACCGGTACTCGGATCTCACAAACTTTGGCAGAACGTGGCGGCGATCAAGTGCCATTTATTGCTGAAACCGGTGGTCAAAATTGTATGATAGTTGACTCAACGGCATTACCGGAGCAAGTGGTAGATGATGTTATTTCATCAGGCTTTCAATCGGCAGGTCAACGTTGTTCAGCGCTAAGAGTGTTATTTTTACAAGACGACATTGCCGATAATGTTATTTCTATGCTCAAAGGGGCATTAACAGAATTACATATTGGAGATCCTGCACAGTTAAGTACTGATATCGGTCCGGTGATTGATCAAAAAGCGCTAGATGCACTCAATGCCCATAGTGAATATATGGAAACTAATGGCAAGTTATTATATAAATGTGAAATTAGCGAAGAAGTAGCAAACAATAAACATTTTTTCTTTGCGCCAAGGCTCTATGAAATTAATGACATAAGCGTGCTCAAGAAAGAAGTATTTGGCCCATGTGTGCACATAGTACGTTTTAAAGGTAATGAAATAGAAGCTGTAGTTGATAAAATCAACGGTACCGGTTTTGGTTTAACTATGGGTATTCATACCCGTATTGAACACCGAGCTTTTGATTTAGCCAAATTATCGCGAGCGGGCAATATATACATTAACCGCAATATGATTGGCGCTATTGTTGGCGTGCAACCATTTGGTGGACGTGGCCTTTCTGGTACGGGTCCTAAAGCTGGCGGGCCAAGTTATTTAACTCGTTTAGTGAAAGAAAAAGCAACCCCCGATGCCGAGCAGTTTAATTTATTACCAGAACAAGAAGAAGCGTTAGTAGGCGATGAAAAATCGGAAAAAGAAGCGCTATTGTTTATGGATAAAGCCAATGCTGCAGAAAAACACTGGCGCTTAACTGAGTTAAATACGCGAATTTCTTGTGTTCGCCAGTTATTAGCAAAAATAGCCCGTGTTGATATTGTTGATGATTTAGCTGACGATTTAAATTACACATTAAAGTTGTCACGTTCACAGTTAATTAATATTGAAAAACGGTTAAAGAAACCACAGCAATTACCAGGACCAACGGGTGAATCAAATATTATTTATTTGGAAAACCGAGGTAATATCATCTGTTTTGCTGATGCAAAGGTTAGCTTTCACTTTTGGGTACTTTCAATTGTTACGGCGTTGGCAACGGGTAATACCGTTATTTCTGTTGTTTCTGATTTATATTACGATGAAGCATTAGCATTTAGAGATAAATTTATTGCCACAGGTGCTGGAGATGATGTTTTCCAAGTAACCAGGTTACGCCATTTATCAACCATGTTGGCACATCCTGCTTTGTCTGGCGTTGTGGTTGATAGTAACTGTGATCGTAAGCATTACATCAGTGAAAAACTTGCACAGAGACAAGGTGCTATATTGCCAGTGATCAGCTCTGAATACTTTGATAACTTAATTCAGCGTTTAGTCACTGAGAAAACCATTAGCATTGATACCACAGCCTCTGGCGGTAACACCTCGCTAATGACCTTGGTTGAAGACGAATAGCGGTTAATAAGTTAGTTAACTCGACCCAAATAAAAAGGCGAACTCTGTGAGTTCGCCTTTTTTATTTTAATTGTCCCGTTCTGAAATAGGTTTACACTTTTAGGACTTATTTATGGACACTTCAACTTCCAAAAGAGCTAAACGAGAGTATACTTTAGGCTTTAAACTATCTTTTGTTGAACAAGTAGAAAAGGTCAATTTACTTACAAGCAAGCGCAAAAGCACTATGGAATACAGGGACGAAGTACTGTCCTTAATTGGTTGCGCAAGCATGGGAAGTTAGATTGGTCGAGGTCAATTTATATGCCCGATATACACAAATCAAAAGAAACACCAGCTCAAAAAATCAAGCATCTAGAGCGAGAGCTTGAAGATGAAAAATTAAAAAAATCTAGTGCTCAACCGTATGGTTGGTATTATGGACAAAGAGCATGGGGCTGGACTGCGAAAAAAGTACTCATCCGAAGTATCTGGGAAATCAAAGAAGAAACAACGCGAAAGTTAACATCTATATGCCGCGTATTTGATCGAAGCCCTCAAGGGATGTACCAAGCGATTAAGCGTATTAAAACCAGAGCAAATGAATTAGCGCCCGTGAATGACTTCGTGATGTATTGGCGTAATTTTATACCTAGAGTCGGTGGTAAAAAGCTCGATCCACCAAGTTAATACTAAGTTAGCTTTAAGTTTTAAATTATAGGAAAACCGATTGTCTAAATTGAAAAAAACATTGCACGTGCTTAGTGAGTTAAATGAAATTAATGCCAAACTTATCCCTTTAAAGAAAATAGCTGATAGAGAGTTTGCTTCTATTTATGGATTGACTGGCACGGTTTATACACCGCACATTGATGAGTATATGCAGGTTTGTATAACCAGAGCTGAGATATTAGCCTGTTTAAAAAGGCAAGGAATAATACCTATATCTGAGGTCGAAGTGATCACCCGCGCATTGGATGGTTTATATAAGAACGCAAAAAATAAGACTGTCGTTGAATATGAAGGAAGTCGTTATGAACGTCGATTCTTGCCATTAAAACTGAGTAAGTCTGGTAAAAATGTACTGCGATGGGCTAAGTTTTGGTTATTGCAATTGACTGAAGAAAAAATTGATCAAGACTGGGAAAGGCAAGTAAAAGAGATTTGGCCTAATTATTTTCTAATAAGAAAAATAGATATCTAGCTAAGCCTACTTAATAGCCCTTAATTTTCAGTAGAATCATGTGAAATTACCGCATTGAAATCTAATAATTAGAACATAATCAGATGAACTTAGGTTTGTCTTTTTTTTACCTTAAATAAAGTTGCCGTTATAAATCACCTCATTTTTATAACGTATCGTTATCAAAATGATAATTATTGATAATTTTTAACCTAACCTTGTTTCTCTATAATAGCTTTATTAAATAAAGCATAACTAAGATTCATTAGGGTTCATGAGGATTCACTAAGCTTAAAGGGCGAAAGTTCTCGTTATCTCATATGCTTTATTATTCGATTGCAACAAAAGGGTTATTAATGAAAATTTTGCACACCATGATCAGAGTCACTGATTTAGACAAATCTATCGAGTTTTACACTAAGGTGTTGGGTATGTCGCTATTAAATCGATTCGAAAATACGGATTACAGATACACATTAGTATTTGTTGGTTATGAAAACCAACCAAACGCAGCCACCATCGAGTTAACTCATAACTGGGATAGTAACGAATACGAAATGGGTAATGCATTTGGTCATTTAGCTATTGGTGCGGATGATATCTATACTCTGTGTGACAATATCAAGGCACTTGGCGGTAACGTAACACGTGCAGCCGGGCCAATGAAAGGTGGCACAACTCATATCGCTTTTGTTAACGATCCTGATGGTTACCCAATCGAACTTATTCAAACTAACTCGCAAGCTAGCGCATAAAGGAATTACATTATGAAAGATTCATTATTTAGCGGTGTTAAATTAGGCAATTTATCTCTTAAAAATCGTATTGTTATGCCGCCAATGACTCGCTCTCGAGCAAGCCAGCCGGGTAATTCTGCAAATGAAATGATGGCCGAGTACTACGCGCAGCGTGCAACTGCCGGACTTATCGTCGCTGAAGGTACACAAATTTCAGCTATGGGGCAGGGCTATGCTTGGACTCCAGGTATTTATACGCAAGAGCAAATTGCAGGTTGGAAGAAAGTAACTGACGCAGTACATGCGAAAGATGGTGTTATTTTCGCACAGCTTTGGCATGTTGGCCGAGTTACGCATCCTGATAATATTGGCGGCGAACAACCTATTTCATCGTCAAAGTTAAAAGCTGAGAATGTAAAGGTATTCATTGATAATGGCAGCGATGAACCCGGTTTTGTTGACGTGGTTATGCCACGTGAAATGACTAAAGATGACATCAAAGCTGTTATCGAAGAATATCGTCAAGCCGCACTAAACGCTATTGCAGCTGGGTTTGATGGTATTGAGTTACATGCGGCAAATGGTTATTTAATTAACCAGTTTATTGATTCACAGGCCAATAACCGCACTGATGAATACGGCGGTAGTGTTGAAAATCGACTACGCTTTTTAAGTGAAGTTGTAGTTGCTATGTCTGATGCCATTGGCAGCGATCGTGTTGGCGTTCGTTTAGCACCGCTTACCTCATTAAACGGTACCGTTGATGACAACCCTATAGAAACATACACAGCAGCTGCAGCATTACTAAATAAACTGAATATTGTTTATTTGCACATTGCTGAAGTTGACTGGGATGATGCGCCAGATACGCCAATCTCATTTAAACAAGGCATACGTGATGCATTTAAAGGCATTATTATTTGTGCAGGTCGTTATGATGCTTACAAAGCTAAGCAATCAATTGTTGATGGTTTTTCAGATATGGTTGCTTTTGGTCGCCCATTTGTGGCTAATCCAGATTTACCAAGCCGTATATTAAACGGCCAACCGCTTGCGCCGCACGATCCCAATACCTTATTTGGTGGTAATGAGAAAGGTTTAACTGATTACCCAGAATATTCTGAATAGCAACTAGTTGTGCAATTAATTAAGCTCAAGCTATAACTTAGTTGTAATAACTAGAGCCAATAAAAAAGCAAGGCTACGTAAAGTAGGCTTGCTTTTTTTATGTGTCTTTGCAAATGAATTTATACAATTACAGTGTAATTTTACTTACTAGCTTCGCTAGGCGCTTCACTATAAATAAGGCGCTAACACTAGGTGTAGATGGCTTTTATAAAGCTCTTAAGTTACCTTGTAATATAACCTCTAAACCAGCATTGTTAGAGCGTTCACCAAAGGTGTTAATTGCATAATCTAGAATTTGATTATTTTGTCCGTCTACATTCATCTCAGTACATTGTTGTGAAACACTTTGCTCTAGTTTTAAATCAGTTTGTTCATTTGCTGTACTGCTAATTGCAACTACAAGGCTAATAATACTTAACATGCTTACTTTTTTCATTTTTATTTCCTCTGCTCTCCTATTCGTTAGGAGGCTATTATTCATTGGGCTCAGTATCAGCCTTTTCGGCTTTGAACATTTTGCTTCGATGGAGAGATATTAAACTCTATTGAAACGATTGAAAATTTCTATATTTGGTATAAATCGTTCTAAAAAATAGAATGATTGTTTTTTGATATCCATTTGTAAATGTATGGGTTCGTTTCATGTTATTGATTTTGTTGTTTATTTTGTCAGTTTTTTGCGCGGTAGCATGTGATGTTTACAGCTTTTTTTGTCTAAAAATAGCTAGGTTAGCTATAGAGAAATATTAATATATAGTGCTATTATTCATATTAATGGAATGAATAGGGTAAAAGGTGTAGCTATCGTTAACTAGAAGAGAACGATGGTTGGTAAATAGTTAACAGATACAGAATAACTTGTGAGGCATAGAATTTGATATTCACAGCAAGTTTTGTAAATAAATAAACAAACTACAGCAAGAGCAATCAAGGCTATCTAAATGGTGCCGGGCAATATAACTGTGCTCAGGTGATAATATTACACAAGGTATAACAATGCTTAGAGTTACATTAGAACAATGGCGAATGTTTCGCTCTGTTGTTGAGTTTGGTGGTTTTAACCAAGCTTCCCAAAGCATACATAAAAGTCAGTCAAGTATTCACAATGCTGTTGGTAAAATAGAAGCATCGTTAGATGTAAAATTATTTGCAATTTCAGGGCGAAAAACTATTTTGACTGAAGCTGGTGAGTTAATGTTAAAGAGAGCTAATTTTGTTCTTGATGAAGCAGCTAAACTCGAAACGGTAGGGAAAACTCTTGGTCAAGGTACTGAAGGGAGTTTAAGAATTGCTGTTGATGAAATGTTTCCACAATTACTTTTATATAAGGTACTGGAAAATGTTTCTGCAAAATATCCGATGCTGCAAATAGAGCTCATTGAGTCAGTACTCAGTGGTTCTAGCGAATTAGTAAAAAATACCGATGTTGATATAGCTATTTCTTCCATCGCCTTAGCCGATGGTTTTAGTGAACAACTATGCCAGATTGATTTTATTGCAGTTGCCAGCCCAGAACATCCTTTGCATCTACTTAACAGAGAATTATCTACGGAAGACTTAAAAAGCCACAGGCAAGTTGTTGTCAGGGATTCTGCACTTTTTAACAAAAATGATGCTGGCTGGTTAGGTGCCAATCAACGCTGGACGGTAAGTCACTTACGAACCTCTATTAATATGATATGCAATGGTCTTGGTTATGCCTGGTTACCTAATAGCTCTATTGAAGATAAGCTTGCTAAAGGTCAACTTAAGCCTCTAGCTTTACATTATAATGGCACACGCTCTGCCCAACTTTATCTTATCTTTAAAGATTTCGACAATTTAGGTCCAGCGGCAAGATCTTTTGTTGATGGCTTAAAAAGTCAATGTGTATAACGAATAACACTATTTTTATAGCAATTTGATTAAATTGTTATTGATGATTTTTAATTTACCTCGCCTTTGTGAATAGCGGATCTTAAATTAAATTGCCACAACAAAAAAAAGCAACCGTACATTAATGTATGGTTGCTTTTGGCTTTATAAGATTTAGTTTATTGTGCGATTAACTAGTGTTATCGCTAATCGACTTATTTTAGTTTTTCGACAATAACGTTATCTAGTGAGTAGCGACCGCCACCTTGTAACATTAATGCAAGGCTAATTGCTACTAGCGCTAAACCAAATTCGTAGCCGTTGTTGCTCATGAATAAGCCGTTATCAATGTGTACACTGAATATTGCCACTACCATAGTGAATGCTAATACTAACGATGCAGGGCGAACTAAAAGACCAACAATTAATAAGATGCCGCCAAAGAATTCTGCACTACCCGCTAAAAGAGTTAAAAGGTAACCAGGTGCAAGACCGATAGACTCCATCCATTGACCAGTACCTTCAAGACCGTAACCACCAAACCATGCGAATAATTTTTGTGCGCCGTGAGCGAAAAAGATAATACCTGCAATTAAACGTAATGGTAGTGTTGCTGAAGTATCGTTAGAGCTTAAAAGGTTTTTGATTGTTTCAATGTTCATAATGTTATTTCCTAAATTTTGTGAGTTGTTAATTTTTCGTTAAGAGATGGTTAATACGATATAGGATTGGTTTAAAGATAACTAAGAGTAAAGTGTTTTTGTTTGTAAAAAAGTGTATTTGTATCAATGGGTTTTAACAATATCCTGCGCTTATTTACATTATTTAACAATGGTTGGCGATATTTAACAGTTTTGGCTGGTGTTGCTCTGTTGGGGCTGTATAAAATATTGTTATGCAACAAGAAATAATGTGAAAAGTGTCATCGCAGGCTGTTTTATTTGCAGTATCTTGTTTGGCAGTGAAATTAGGAAAATAATAGCGTTAACTATAAAGGATATATTAAGCTGGATAACAAAAAAGCAACCTACAGTAATGTAAGGTTGCTTCTATTTATATCTCCTCTATAAGAAGAGGTTGTAGATTGAGGTTTAATCTACTGGTGCATCAATAACAATGATTTCACAGTCAGTTAATGCAGTAAACTTAATAGTCTTTTGCTTTGTAACTTCAGCTCCGTCGCCTTTGTTCATTACAATAGAGTCTTGGTTATCGCTCACTTGAAATTGACCATCAGATGCTAATACATAAGCTTGGTGCTCAATTTGTATTTCAAACTCACTACCTTTATCAACCTTACCACCATAGATACGAGCAAATTGATTGATATATAGTGCATTATCTTTATCTTCTGGATAACCAGAAACCAATAACGCTAAGCCACCATTCTCTGCTTTCTCAGAAAAACGCTTACTTTCCCAGCGTGGCTTTATATTAAGTTGGTTCGGTTCAATCCATATTTGATAAAACGTTAATGGATCTTTACTTAAGTTATATTCTGAATGAGCAATACCTGTACCAGCGCTCATTACTTGCACTTCACCTTCAGGTGTTATGCCTTTATTACCTGCGCTGTCTTGATGAACGATAGAGCCAGAACGAATAAAGCTAATGATTTCCATATTGCGATGTGGATGAGTTGGAAAACCCGTACCAGATGCAACCCAATCGTCGTTCACAACTAAAAGTGTACCAAAGCCGGTTCTTGCTGGATTATAATAGTTAGCAAAACTAAAGTGGTGGCTTGACTGTAACCAGCCGTGGTTTGCTTTACCTAGTTTGTCAAAAGTGTATTGCTTGATCATGATCTATCTCCGAAACTTTGCTTATGCGCCGCTTAAGTAAGTCGGCGCATAATATTTAATTGTTTAATTTATCGATTAGTTATGTGCGCTGTAACAAGCTTATTTAAGTTTGTTAGCAATGATGTTATCTACAGAGTAACGACCAGCGCCTTGAAGCATTAAGGCAACACTAATTGCTACTAGTGCTAAACCAAATTCGTAGCCGTTGTTGCTCATGAATAAGCCGTTATCAATGTGTACACTGAATATTGCTACTATCATAGTGAATGCTAATACTAACGATGCAGGGCGAACTAACAGGCCGATAATTAATAAGATACCGCCGAAAAATTCTGCACTACCCGCTAAAAGCGTTAAAAGGTAACCTGGTGCAAGACCAATTGATTCCATCCATTGACCTGTACCTTCAAGACCGTAACCACCAAACCATGCGAATAATTTTTGTGCGCCGTGAGCGAAAAAGATAATACCTGCAATTAAACGTAATGGCAGTGTTGCTGAAGTATCGTTAGAGCTAAGAAGTTGTTTGATAGTTGCGATGTTCATAATGTGGTTTCCTAAAGTTTTAAAGTTTCAAGTATTTGTTAAGTTGGAGCTATTGTAATAGGAAACTTAATTTAGGATAAGCAATCAAATTTGACTGATAAGTTCAAAAAATTTGAACTAAGATAATCTTTATTCATAAGCTCGCCTTGAACCGTCCTCTGAAACTCTAAAGCTAACACATATCATAGAAGTGCAAATGTATTACGCTTAAACACGTTAAGTCGGTTATAATGCATCTAGCTTTGAAAACAACCTTCAAAGCCCAAACTAAGTTAAGGTTTTTTTAATGATCAACAATGATATTATTCGTCGTGTTAGCACTATTTTTAATTTTGATGATGCGCACATCATTAAAGTATTCGCGTTAGGTCAGTGCGAAATAAGCCCAGAGCAATTAGAGAACTTTGCCAAAGAAAAAAATGATGCACAATATGTGGAAGTTGAAGATGTCGAATTGGCTGCATTTTTAAACGGTTTAATTATTGAAAAACGTGGCAAAAAAGACGGGGCACAACAACCTAATGAAGTTGAGCTAAACAATAATCAAATCTTTAATAAGTTAAAAATAGCCCAATCGCTAAAAGCTGAAGAGGTTATTAGTATCCTAGAGTTAGGTCAATTGAGCTTAACCAAATATGAGCTAAGTGCATTGTTCCGTAACCCGAATAACAAGCATTTTCGACAATGTGGTGATGATGTATTAAATGCCTTTATAAAAGGTTTGTTGGCGCAAAAATAAAATCTATGTATTACATAAAGTGAGCTTCTTAGTTCACTTTTTTTGTACATTCGATTGTTTAAAATGCTGGCGCCCATAAGTGATGATGGTGTCACTTATTTTCTTTTGTACGCCGCGCTCTAAAACCCAGCTGTGCCAAAATAATGCTTGAGGTAAATGTTTATCAGGCGCTAGGTCAATCAGTGCCCCCGTTGCTAAATGCTCATTTGCTTGTGTGGTTGGGATCAAACCATAAGCAAGCCCTGCAAGTGTCATACTTACTACAACTTCAGAAGAGCGAATTCGATGACAGGGATAATCATTACGGCGCACATTAAAATGTTTTTTTAAATAGTCACTATGCATGGTGTCCCTCGCGTCATAATCAATACTGGGGGCAAGTTGTAAATTCTGCTTGCTAAGTCCGTCTTTAAAATGCTTTTTCTGAAAATCTCTGCTCGCACATAAAATATAATCTATGGTACCAATAGGCTCTACTTTAACTCCGGCAAAGCTACTTTGCTGTGAACTTACCGCGGCAAACACTTCACCTTTTTTCAGTAACTCTTGTGTATTCGCTTCATTAGTTACTTGAATATTTAATTCAACCGAGTACTTCTTTAACACCGGAGTGATTGCTGGAATAAACCAACTGGCTAATGTGTCGGCATTCACTGCAATGTTAATAGGCGTTGAGGTTGGTGCATCATTAGGCATTATTTCACTGGTTAAGTCGTACTCTAATTGACGAATTTTTCGAAAATGAGATAACAGCTTTTCACCTACTAATGTTGGCCTTAGTGGCTGAGTTCTTATTAACACTGGTTGTGCTACAACTTGTTCTAATTGTTTTATACGCTGAGAAATTGCCGACTGGGTAATATTTAATACATTGGCTGCTTTGTCAAAACTTTGTTGTTGAACCACGGTATCAAGAGCGTGAATAAGTTTGTAGTCAAAAGGGCGCATGGCGTACTCAATTTTATAAGTAATATCTATTAATAATTAACCGGTATTATAGGTTAATATGATTATAAGTAAAATTAATAAAAGTTAAGTTTATTTAATTTTACTTAATTGTGTGCCAACTATAAAATTTGCCTATCAGTTTTGCTTTATCTATTTTTTGTTTTAGGAGTTCGCTATGTTGACCGTTATGCCGGTATTAAAAGGTTTTGTTCTTGGGCTTGGGCTTATTATTCCTATTGGCGCACAAAACTCTTATGTGCTTAGTCAAAGTATTAAGCGCAATCATCATTTAGTTGCGGCAACAATATGTGTATTTAGCGACTTTCTGTTAATGGCCATTGGCGTTTATGGCGGTGGTGCGTTACTTGAAAGTAATTCAACGCTAGCTCTAATTATTACTTGGGCTGGCATCATCTTTTTATCTGTATACGGTGTTGTTTTTTTTAAAAGTTTTTACCAAGGCGGTAAGGGCGATGTGCTTAAAAGTATGAAGCCTAGTACTCGCAAGGCGGTAATATTTACCACCTTAGCGGTTACTTTTCTAAATCCGCATGCGTATTTAGATACGGTTGTTATTATTGGCAGCATTAGTGGCCAGTTTGATGATGCGCAAAAAAGTACATTTTTAGTGGGTATTATGCTGGCATCATTATTTTGGTTTTATACTTTATCATTAGGTGCGGCAAAGATGTCACCTTGGCTGGCGCAAGAAAAGGTGCAACGAGTGATTAATTTATTAGTAGCAATATTAATGTGGGTAATTGCGTGGAGTTTATTTAGTAGCCTTTAAATAATGTTGTTTCTTGATAAAAAGAATTAACTAAACTAAAAATGACTGCAGATAAGCAGTCGTTTTTGTATTTCAATTATCTTAATTTTATTATGTATATATTAATTAACAACCAGTAGTTACCGAACCAAAGCTTGCTTGTTGATAAGAGTTTAGCAAGCAAACTTATATTTACTGGGTTGTAAGACGTTCATTTATATAAAGTCTTTTAGTCGTAATATTAAATAACCAAATAGTTCAAAAACACTCTATTTAAAACAAATTTGTTGAATGGGTTTTAACCCTGTAATGTCGTATGTTTGCATTGTTAAAATGTCGTATGTTTGCTATATTGATGTTTATGCTATTAGGAGTTTTACCATGACTATAACCAGTAAAGTAAAAGCGAGAATAAATCGCTCAAAGCGATATGTCTTTGAACGTGCTGATTTTACTGATATTGCAGGGTATGACCAAGTTGGACGTGTACTAAAAAAACTTGTTGATGCGGGTGACTTATTACGTATCGGTTATGGGCTTTATACCAAAGCAAGAAAAAACCGTATCACAGGTAACTTGATGCCTGCCTCTCCTGCGGGTGCTGATGGCGTTATATTAGAAGCTATCGAAAAACTCGGTATTGATTACAAGTTTGATGAATTCTCACAACGAAGCATTGATGGTGACAGCCTTCAAATCCCCGCTTCATTTCAAATCATTACCAATAAACGTTTTAAACGTAAAATAGTCGTAAGCAATAGTGCTATCAATGCCAGTTGATAGCAGTTTGTTTTTAGATGTTTCCGATGCTTTGGGGCTGGGTAACCCTGCCATTGTTGAAAAAGATTACTATGTTGTGGCTTTATTAAAGCTACTGTCAGAGTTATCATCAGATACACATTTATTGGTGTTTTCTGGTGGTACAGCACTAGCTAAGTCAGGCATTAAAACTCACCGAATGTCAGAAGATGTTGATATTAAAATCATCCCTAAAAAACTTTTAGCTGAAGTATCAAAAACGCAAAAGAGAAAAGCAAGAAGAGAGCTTCATCAGCAAGTTTTAGATACAATTCATTCGAATGATGTATTCACCATTGAAAGTAAGCCCATCATTTTTGATGAGTACAGATACCAGCAGTTCGACATTCGCTATCCTCAAGCTCATTCAATCGTTCCATGTTTAAGGCCCTTTATTAAATTAGAGCTCATAGAAACTTTATTATATGACGAAGTAAATCAACGAGAAATTTCTTCATTAACTAATGAAGTAATGCAAGAAGCACCAGAAGTCGAAACAATGGACTTTACTAGCATTATTAGTACGCAGGCTGAAAAACTAGTTTCAATGCTCAGAAGAACCGCTAGCTTCACACGCGATAGTCAAAGGAATGATGATCCTGCTTTAATCCGCCATATTTATGATACCTATTACATTCAACAAGCCAATCACGCGGATATTGAAATAGTAGTACCACTGGTTGCTAAAGTGATAGCTGAAGATGTTACCCGATATGGAAATCAGCATGAAGAATTTGTTGAAAACCCTATTGGTGAGCTAATGTTTGGCTTGCAAATGTTGGAGGAAAATAAGGTATATGAAGAACGATTTAATAAATATGTGGTGCCGATGGTTTATGGCGATATTATAGTAACCTGGCAAGGCGCATTTAGTGTATTTAAGTTATTTGTGAAACAAGTTTTAAATGAGATTAATAAAAGCAATAGTTAAATTATAGGATTTAACTTTTCATATTAGAAATAAGAGGGTTGAATCAATGTAAATCCTAACTAAGAAAAAAACATCAGATTAAAGAAATTTGATGTTTTTAATTGCTCCTCGATAGGTAATCGACTTGGTTAATTAGTCCTGCTTTTTTTATTTTAAAACGCTTGCCCCAATTGCAGGTAAAGGCCATTGTTTCCTGACTCACCTACGGCAAAATCTAACCTTAATAGTGTTTGGCTTTTTTGATCTAAGGTGTAGCGTGCGCCGACACCCGCCATTGGAAACAAATTATCCTCATTACTTACGTCATCAAAATCATCAAATAGTGAGGCAACACCGGTAAATGCTACCATGCCCCACTTAGGGTTTAATCTATAGCGCCCTTCAATCTGCATTACAAAGGCATTTTCCGCGCTATTTTCACCCGGGGTATAACCGCGCAAGCGCCTGAGTGTAGCTTGTGATGTTTTTGGTGCATCGACAGTTGAAAGTAGGGATAAGTAAATGTACGCTAATACGAAGTCGTCAGTAATTGTCTGAAAGTAAGAGTATTGGGTATTGTACGACCAGTAATCAAAGTCACTGGCAAAGGCTTCATCAAACTTAGTTGCAGAGAATTCAAGGTAAGAGCCTGAGCTAGGATTCATTACCAAATCGCGAGAGTCATAGGTAATGTTTAAGCCTAAGCCGCCACTGTAAACTTCGCCAATATCAAATTCAGACATAATGATCTCAGTTGGAGCATCAGCCGCTTGCGGGTCTAAATTTGTATACACATAACTGCCACCAATAAACCACAGCGAGTCGCCAATGCGCTGTTGATAACGACCATAGTAAAGCTCAAATGTTGTGGTTAATGACGCCGGGCCTTGGCCTAAATAATCGTCGTAGTCATTATTGGTTTCTGAAAGCATACCAACCATTAGCGCCCGTTTAGTGTTGTTATCCCAATAAGCGCGGTTATATAGCAAACCAACCGAAGAGTCGGTATCTGAATAGGTAGCAGAAGCACCAGCAATAGACACTGGCGATAATTCATCGTATTTTTTTATGTAATTAGCACTAATACCACCAGAAAAACCAAGCTTAGGGCTGTTACTTATTTTCGGAGCGATTAACCATTTACCGTCAGATAAGCTGGGCGTTGTATCCTTTTCTGATGTGTTATTTTCTTCTGTAGTTGTAGTCGTATCTGTTGCCGCAAAGGCAGGGGCTAAGGCAACGAAAAGAGCAAATGATAAAGTAGAAAGTATTTTGCAGGTCATAGAAATAACAACTCGTATTTATTGGATTAATTAAACAACTTTAAAATGCTAAAAACAAAAAAACGATAGTCGCAAACTCGACTATCGCTTGATTAAGTGTACATCATCTTTAAGTGCAAGATAATTTAATTGCACTTATTTTAACTTGCCCCACATTCTTCGTAATGTATCGTCTTTCAATATGTAGTGATGAAAGAATGATGCACTAATATGCGCAGCTAATAATACATAGCAGGCTATTTCTAAGAATGAATGAAAATCAAGCGCCATAATGTAAAGGCCCATATTACGCTCTTCAAAGCCAGGGATCGTAAATAAGTTAAACACTACAGTTTCACGCGCACGGGCAAGGTTAATAAGGAAACCTGAAATTGGCATAAGCAGTAATATTGCGTACAGGGCCATATGTGCCATATGGGCGATAAATTTTTCAAATTTTGTACCTAAACCTTCTGGCTTGCCAAACCAAGCCATTAATACGATCCGGCCAAAATATAAAAAGAATACTGTCATACCAAATGATTGGTGTAATTTCATCGCCTCGGATGAACCTGCATATGAGTCGTACATCATTAATGCTAATGCAGTTACAAACGCGAATGCCGATAGATGGTGTACTATACGGTTTGCTGAGCTAAATTCTTTTACTGGGATCCAAACTTTCATTGAATGTGCCTCTATAAATCTTCATTTCCTGACAAAACGGTTACTATTGTTGTCAGATTAAGTAGGGTGACGATGCCACCCATGGTTTAATATTTTTAATTATTGAGTTGATTACTATTAATTAATAGTCAGCTCGTTTGGTTATTTCAGGAGGCATAGAGCCAACAATATGACCAGGATTAATCATTTCTGGTGCTGGCGGAATTGTCGCTTCGGTGGTGAGTTTTACTTCAATACCGTAATGCTCAGCAGATTCTTTCAGTAATACTTGGCCTTCTTTAGCTAGCTTAATTGCGTCTGCAAGAACGCGCCAAGCTTCTCTAGGGCTGTGAATCCCTGATGAGTTTTCTGCGCCAACAAAGTCCCATCGCATACTTGCACGGCGATGCATTTCAAGCGCTGGTTGAATTGCTTTTGAAATAGCAACTTCTTGTTCTTGGCTATCACTGATTTTTTCAAAATCTGGCTTTTTAGCTAAATCATCACGAACCTTTTTAATGTCTTCAATTAACACTAAGATGGCTTTTTCAGCATCGTTTAACTCTTTTACAGTATAACGTTGTACATCACGTACCATGGCTCTAATTTGTTTCTCACTTTGGTCATCATGACAACTCTTACAAGCGGTAAGCTCATTGAGTGGCGACTCTAAGTTATGGTTGGTTAATTGCTTACCATCAACGGTCTTTTCTGGCATATGACAATCTACACAGGTAACACCATCGCGAGTGTGACGACCACTTGAGGTCATCTCTGTTTCTGGATGCTGCATTTTAAGCATTGGCGCTTTAGTGGTTTTATGAGTCCAATCTTGTTTAAAGCTGCCACTTGCACGAGCATTATCGTAATACTCTTCGATCATCTCGACTTTTAAAGGCTTGTCTTTTGGCCAATTAGACCAAGGGAAAGTTAGCTCTTTATTTTTACCTTTAAAGTAGTATTCAACGTGACATTGTTGACAGACATGATTACGCATATCTTCTTGGCTCGATTTAAGTCCGTGTTTTGCATCTGCTTCATAACCACGACCAACCATGGCATTTATGTAAGCTGGGCGAGTAACACGTAAACTCATATCATCTGGTGCATGACAATCGGCACAGGTACTGCCCATTTCTGAGCCATGGATACCTTCACCATGCTCTTCTTTTAACTTAGCAACTGTATCCCAATAAGGTGTACGGTTAAATTCTTGCCAGCCCATTTCACGAACCAGCTCGGGTACCCAGCCACTATGACAATTCATACAAGCACCAGGTTGACCATTGAATTTGGCAAAGCCATGAGAATTTAAAAACTCTTTGTCGTTACGCTTAGTTTCGTATTGATCTATTTGGGTATAGTAATGACCACGCTCTTCATTGAAATCAACTGCAAAGGCATAGCCAGCCCAAAGTTCGGTAAGTTGCGGAAAACGAATCAACTTACTGTAAGGTGTATTACCACCGTATTCGGTAGGTTTAGAGGTATCTTTCATCATCATGTACATTTCAACATGTTCAGGGTAGTCCTTACCCCAAGAGCGAATTGTAGGATCGGCATCGGAAAGTTTGCTTTTTTCGGTAGTCGCGATTGATGGTAAAGCTAAAGCACTTAGTAATGTGACAATAAGTATTGATATCAACGTGGTAGATTTCATGTAAAACCCGTACTATTTTTAATGTTGTATTAAGTTTATACGCAGAGTTAAAAATGAACAAGTTACAGTTTGTAATCGGTTAACTATAGGAATTATAAGGATATTGTTTGTGTGTTAAATTGTAATTAGAGCTATTCATTGTCTTGATTATTGATATAAATCAAGGCGAGTAATGTAAGTTTAGCTATTATTTTTTGCCCATTTTGTTATGAGGTTTAAGTGGATTGATAATGGCTATTTAACCCGAAAAAATAAACAAAAAATTAATCGACTTACCATCACTTACTTTCACCATAGATGAGCTTTCTGCTATACTTCAGCTCTTTGATTTCCCTCATTATCTTAGAAGCGTTTTTACGTTTTAAAAGATCATTATTATTTTAGATGGCATTGATTATTTGCCAGAGGCTTTGTATGTCATTTTCAACACTTGGGTTATCAACACCTATTTTAGATGCGATAGCTGAACTCGGTTATAGCAAACCAACCGATATCCAGAAAAATGCGATACCAGCTATCTTATCTGGTAAAGATGTTGTTGCTGCAGCGCAAACCGGTACCGGTAAAACTGCAAGTTTTGTCCTACCTATACTGGAACAGTTTAACCAAGATAGAACACTGCGTGGCAAACGCATCCGCGCCCTTATTCTTACGCCTACGCGTGAGCTTGCCGTTCAAGTTGAAGCGAGTATTGTGCAATACAGTAAAAACTTAGATATAAGCTCTATGGCGATGTATGGCGGCACAGATATAGACGAGCAAAAGCAGCGTTTAATTTGGGGCGTAGATATAATTGTCGCTACTCCTGGTCGTTTATTAGATATGGCGCATCAACGGGCATTACATTTTGACGAACTTGAAGTACTTGTTCTCGATGAAGCCGATAGAATGCTTGATATGGGCTTTATTGAAGACATTAATAAAATCATTGAACGTTTACCACCGCATCGTCAAAATTTATTATTTTCAGCCACTATTTCTGATGAAGTGCGCAATCTTGCTCGCCGCACGATAAATAGACCGGTCGAAATAACCATAGGTAAAAATAGCGCATCAAAACCTAAAATTGAGCAGTGGTTAGTCACTGTCGATAAAGATAGAAAGTCAGCGTTACTAAGTCATTTAATTGTTGAGCAAGAATGGCAGCAGGCGCTAATATTTATTGAAACCAAACATGGCGCAGCAAAATTAGTAAGCCAATTAGAAAAACGCGGTATTGCTGCGGAGTCTTTACATGGCGGCCGAACCCAGCAGGTACGCGAGCAAATATTAAGCGAGTTTAAATCAGGTAAAATCAAATTCTTAGTTTCTACTGGTATTGCTGCTCGTGGTATTGATATTGGTGAGTTAACTCGAGTGGTTAATTACGATTTACCTGATCAAGTAGATGATTATATTCACCGTATCGGACGTACTGGCCGTGCTGGCGCTGAAGGTGAAGCGGTTTCGTTTGTTGCCAAAGATAACTTTAGAAACCTTTGTGCAATCGAAAGTCGTTTAGGGCATGTCATTGAGCGTAAAGAGTTTGCCGATTTTCCGGTAAGAAAAACAGTTCCGGTTTCTATTTTAAACTACGTACCTAAAAACAAACGTACCTAAAAACAAACGCAGCTAAGAATAAATCTAGGAAGCTAATTAATATCAATCAGCCTAATAATTAAACTTCGTGTTTATTAGGCTGATGTATAATTAGGTTTTACCGTTAAACGGCCAGCACAAACATCGCAATACAACACGTTAGGGCGGCGCCCCAAGACATAGATCGTAATGTCGCTTTATCACTAATATACAAGTAAATGTAAAGTAGGCGAAAACCGACAAAGCTTATTGCTAAAATATCTAAAGTTACTTGTTCAACACCCGTTTGATGCGCAATGATCACTGCAGCAATAAATAGCGGTAGAGATTCTAAGGTATTCTTCTCTGCCCATAAGGCACGTTGGCCATTACCTGTTAGCTTAGCTAGGTAGTTACGGGGGGCGTTATTATCGTAGTTTTTGGGATCCGAGTCGCTAGATAAAAATTTGGCAAAACCGATTGCCACTAAAGGCAATAAACAGCCGGCTAATACACACCAATAGGCTATAGTCATATTTTTCCTTAGGATAAATTTTGTTACGTTTTTTAATAGTCTTTCTTACACAAGTTTTAAGTAAATGATTTACACTTCAATAAGTAATAATCTATTTGCTATCAGTTTAAATTATCAGGTTTGTAACTGAATAAAAATTTTATTTTCACTAAATTTTATCGAGATCTTCATGTTTAAACGTTTCGAGTCTTGGGTAAGTGCCTTTCCTGAGCAAAAATCTGGCCAAGAGCATCAGCCCGCCCCTAAGGGGATTTATGCTTTTTGTCGTCACTATACCCGTGGCTTTGAAATTCCAATAATTTTGATGTCATTAACCACCGCCTGTTTGGCTATTATAGAAGTATCACTGTTTGGCTTTATGGGCAACTTAGTCGACTTACTTGTTAGTAGCGACCCCGAAACATTCTTTGCTGAGCAGGGCGGACATTTACTGCAAATGGCCTTTCTGGTGTTAGTGGTTATTCCTGCTTTAGTTTTATTGCACGCATTGGTTTTGTATCAAGGCATATTGGGTAACTATCCAATGGCTATTCGCTGGATTGCTCACCGTTATTTATTAAAGCAAAGTGTGTCTTTCTATCAAAATGATTTTGCTGGTCGTATTGCCACCAAAGTAATGCAGACATCACTGGCTGTGCGTGAAACTGTGACTAAATTACTTGATGTATTAGTTTATATTGGTGTGTATTTCACCTCAATGATAGTGATGATGGCAAACGCAGACTTTCGCTTGTTGTTGCCTATGCTGATTTGGCTAGTGGCATATATCGCATTACAGTTAACCTTTATTCCGAGACTAAAAAGGATCTCAACCGAGCAAGCTGACGCGCGTTCAACTATGACGGGGCGTATTGTTGACAGCTACACCAACATTGCCACGGTAAAATTATTTGCCCATACCGATAAAGAAGCTGAATACGCAAAAGATAGTATGGATACTTTTTTACAAACGGTTTATAAACAAATGCGCTTGGTTACTGGCATTAATGTTAGCGTGCAAGTTATAAACTATGTATTGATATTTACCATCAGCGCCATTTCAATTTGGTTGTGGACTAGCTCTGCCATTACCGTTGGCGCTATTGCGATAGCCATCACTTTAGTACTGCGTTTAAGTAGTATGTCGCAATGGGTTATGTGGGAGGTAAGTTCATTATTTGAAAACATAGGTACAGTGGCCGATGGCATGAATACCTTATCTAAGCCAATTGAAATTACCGATGATAAAGGTGCGCCTAAGTTAGTTGTAGAGCAAGGTAGTATAGATTTTAATAACGTTAGTTTTCATTATGGTGAAGACATCGGCGTAATTGATAAACTGGATTTAAATATTAAAGCCGGTGAAAAAATCGGTTTAGTTGGCCGCTCTGGTGCGGGTAAGTCAACATTAGTTAATTTGCTAATGCGTTTCTATGATGTTGAGCAGGGCGCGGTAGAAATAGACAAGCAAGATATTAGTAAAGTGCAGCAAGATTCACTACGTGAGCACATAGGTATGGTGACACAAGATACTTCATTACTGCATCGCTCGGTTCGAGAAAATATTTTATACGGCAACCCAAGTGCTAGTGAAGAACAATTATTAAAAGCGATTAATGATGCTGAGGCGTCAGTGTTTATTGATAATTTAACCGACCCGCATGGCAATAAAGGCTTAGATGCACAAGTAGGTGAGCGTGGGGTCAAACTTTCCGGTGGCCAACGCCAACGTATTGCAATTGCGCGAGTATTACTTAAAAATGCACCTATTTTATTGCTTGATGAAGCAACGTCAGCACTCGATTCTGAAGTAGAGGCGGCAATACAAGAAAGTTTGTACACTCTAATGCAAGGTAAAACTGTGATTGCTATTGCTCACCGTTTATCCACGATTGCGGCAATGGATAGATTAATTGTGTTAGATGAGGGGAAAATTGTAGAGCAGGGGAGCCATCAAGAATTAATTAAAGCCGATGGTATTTACGCTCACCTGTGGGCACATCAAACCGGTGGTTTCTTAGGTGTTGATTAGCCTCTGTAGTAAAATAATAAAAATAGCATAAAAATTAGTATAAAAATAAATGATGGATACCCAAAAAATGACAGAAATTAATTCATACGGTATTGGCCGTGTAAATGAAAAGTGGAATGACGCGGATAAAGCGCAGTGGTTAGTACAGCAAAATGTTAAACGCTCATACCAACAGCAGGTCGTGAGTAAAATTAGAGCGTTAGAAAGTGATTTTGATGTCGAGCAATATGGTGAGTTAAATTATACCCCAAACAACTACCCATTATTTGCTATTAAAACTAAAAACTGGGACAGCGCAAAACCTACTATTTTAATTACTGGCGGTGTACACGGTTATGAAACTAGCGGTGTGCAAGGTGCTATTCGTTTCGTTGAAACTAAAGCTAAGTATTACAGTGAACACTTCAATATCGTAGTTACACCGTGCATTAGTCCGTGGGGTTATGAAACAATTAACCGCTGGAATCCAAAGGCGATTGATCCAAACCGCTCGTTTGTCGATAACTCTCCAGCACCTGAATCAGCGCAAGTAATGGCGTTTGTAGCAAGTCTCAATACTGAGTTACTCGCGCATATTGATTTACATGAAACTACCGATAGTGATAACAGTGAGTTTAGACCTGCACTTGCCGCCCGTGATGCTATCGTGCAAAAGAATTGGAATATTCCTGATGGTTTCTATTTAGTCGGCGATACATTAAATCCCTGTGACGACTTTCAAACGGCAATTAATAAAAGTGTCGAGAAAATCACTCATATTGCTCCGGCAGATGCCGATGGCAAATTAATTGGCGTAGAACTATCGCAATTCGGCGTTATAAACTATCCAACCAAAGAGCTTGGCCTTTGTGCTGGCTTTAGTGATGCAAAATATAATACCACCACAGAAGTTTATCCAGACAGCCCATTAGTTGATGATGAAAACTGTATTGTTGCGCAAGTCGCAGCTATTACTGGTGGTTTAGATTACTTATTAGCACAATAAAAATTATTAGTAGACTTGATATATTAGGGTTTTTTTAAAAAGTAAATCGTGTAAACTCGTAACACGATTTAAAGTAGGAAATTATTCATGCCAAAAGCAAGTGATATAAAGAAAAATGCAGCGATAGAGCACAACGGTAAAGTGTATATTGTTCGCGACATTACCCGTTCAGTTCCACAAGGCCGTGCCGGCGGAAGTTTATACCGTATGCGTCTATACGATGTAGTAACTAATGCAAAAGCCGATGAAACGTTTAAAGCAGATGATATGCTTAACTTTGCTGACCTTACTCGTAACCAAGTAATGTTTTCATACGTTGATGGTGACGAATATGTATTTATGGATAACGAAGATTACACGCCATTCCATTTAAACAAAGAAAGCATTGCTGATGAAATTCCATTCATCAACGAAGAAACTGAAGGTTTAGTGCTTATTTCTGTTGATGGTACTCCGGTTGGTATTGGTTTACCTGCAACGGTTGATTTAGTTATCGTTGAAACTGCACCTTCAATGAAAGGCGCATCAGCTAGTGCTCGTACAAAACCTGCAGTGTTAACAACAGGCTTAACTGTACAAGTTCCTGAGCATATTGCTGAAGGTGAAAAAATTAAAATTAATACTGAAGAGCAGAAGTTTATCTCTCGCGCATAGTATTTATTTAGCTGTAAAGGTTAAGCTTTTGTAGGTTTAACTTATTAAGAAAGGTTAAAGACTTAGGTTTTTAACCTTTTTTTTTACAAAAAATAACTAACTCATAGTCAAATCTTATTAGACTTAGTTACCGTTCTAATAGATACTTAGATTAAGCCTATAAGCTATTGAATCATTGATAAATCTTCAAAAAAGGAACATTTAACGAAGTGAAAAAATTTAAGTTGAGCCAAGAAGAAAACTTATCGATTAATATAAGTCACTTATTGTGCCCAAAAGAATTTCAACACATCGATTTATATTTTTCTATTCCCGATGAAATGGGCATAAGTTCGAAAACCTTATCAGAAGAAAATTACTTTCATTCAAGTATTCGCAGTCACTGTGCTTATTACTCAGAGCAGGTGCATTTACCTTTAGTACGTAGTCGTTTTATCAGCCAAACTAAAGGTGAGCAAACGGACTATCGCAGTAATCTTAATTTATTCTCTCATCAATACCGCAAAGCTCTAGAAACCGATGTAAAACAAACAATTCAGATAGAGTCAGTTGAGGAGTTTTATCAAAGTGCAATAGAGCTACTTGAGCAAACTAAATCATTACTAAAAAAATTGCGCCGCTATACACCACCCGATCAAAAGCTCAGTTCGTATTTTGAAAACGTGGATAATTTTCTTAGCTGGAAAACCGAGCAGCTATTTTTAAAGCTAGTTGCTAGTGGTCCTAAAAGTAGTGAGCATAGTGAACAACGAGAACAACTCTTAGATTTATGTAAACAAGAATCAGCTCATCGAACTGAAAATAAATATAATACCAAGATCACCATAAGTGACCCTAATCGTATAACCAATAAAATGCGCTTGTTACAACGTTTAAGTGAATTTGGCGTGGTCTTTAAACGGCAAACATTTAATTTAAATGCGAATTTAAAACGTTTGGTGAGAGGTAGTGTTACTGCGGTTATTATGGCCTTTGTGATGGCCATAGTATTGAATGCACGTACTGCTTATACCGAAGTGACCTTAGTTTTAATTGCATCATTAGGGCTTATTTATGGTGTTCGTGAAATATTTAAAGACGACTTAACCAGTTATCTTTGGCGTAAAATTCAACACGGACGGCCAAAATGGCAGCATATATTTAGTAATGGTTTGACCAAGAATAGAATTTGTTCGCAAACGATTTGGCTTGAATACATTAAGAAAAAAGATTTACCAAAAGAAGTTGATGCTCTATTAATGAAGCGTCGTCAGCAAAACCGGCAGTCAGCACAATTACTGCATTTTCGCTGTGATACCCGAGTAGTTGCTAAAGGCTTTATTCCAGGATTTGAAGAAATTCAAAATCAAATCGTATTTAATCTGACTCCATTTAACCGTTTTTTAAAAAAAGGTGAAGGTAGGTTATATGCGCTTGATGCCAATAAAATATCGAATCAAGGGGTTGAGCGACGTTATCAAATTAACTTAGTAATAAAGCAATCAAATCGTAAAAATGAACATATATTACAGCGAGCTAAAATCACCATAAATCGCTCCAAAATAGTCAATATAGAATTAATGAAGGCGCATCAAAACTTTCAAGAAGAGCCTTTAGCTATTGGCGATTAATCTTAGTGATTTAATCTTAATGATTTAATCTTAATGATTTAATTTTAATGTAATTTAACTTTTAATCTAGCTTGCCAGTTACCGTTATGGCTTAAGTCACACGCTTCTTCACTGTCAAAACGTACTAAGTTTTTTCTTGGTTTAATCGTTATACCAAGTTCGCTAATTTCTCGAATAATGGCATTCACCAACGTTTGGTTGTTGCCATTGTCATTGGCATTAATAAGCTGTTGCTCTGTGTCATAAACACAAGTAATCGTTAAGCTCTGAGGTATATCTTTAAAATTAACGGCATGGGTTAGCCAGCTAAAACCATGAGATATTAACTTGTAGTCATCACAAATTATGGTTAATCTTTTAATAAGATTTTTTTCAAAATTTTTATCATTCTTTTTCATTCACTCATTTTACACTTAATAAATTATATTTAAATGCTAATCACTCAGTTAAAAGACGTATTAAACGATGAAAATCTAGTTAAAGTAGAAACAGTACAAATGCTGTGGAGTGATTATGGTGAAATCGCTCGCTATTTCAGTCCCGCAAATAATAAGCACATTATTGTTAAGCATATAGATGTGCCTTTGCAAGTCACGCATCCAAGGGGGTGGGATGGTGAAGTAAGTCATCAGCGTAAATTAAGATCTTATCAGGTAGAGAGCCATTTCTATAAAGCCTATGCCGGTAATTGTCTTGATAGCTTTAGAGTACCTAAGCGAATTGCCTCTTTAAGTATTGATGAACAGCTTTGCATTGTTATGGAAGATTTAGATTATGCTGGTTATCCTACTCGCTTAGATGATATCAAGCTTGATCAAATTAAATTAGTAATACATTGGTTAGCAAATTTTCATGGATATTTCTTAAATTCGAAGGCGCATGGACTTTGGCCGCAAGGTTGTTATTGGCATTTAGCTACACGTCAGGATGAATTAGCTGCAATGGCCTCTGGCCGTTTAAAAAATAAGGCTAATGCAATTGCTCAAAAGCTTACTCAGGCTAAATACAAAACATTGGTACATGGCGATGCTAAATTAGCTAACTTTTGCTTTGCTCAGGATTTAACTAAGGTTGCGGCTGTTGACTTTCAATACGTAGGCTCTGGTGTTGGCGTGCAAGATCTTGCCTACTTTTTAGGGAGTTGCCTTGATAGTAAAGATTTACATAAATATCATGATGAACTATTAACTACATATTTTACTAACTTAAAACTAGCAATAAAACGCTACCACAAAGGCATTGATAGCAAATTAGTAATAGCTGAGTGGCAAGAGTTATATGTCTATGCTTGGGCTGACTTTTATCGGTTTTTACAAGGCTGGAGTCCAACACACTTTAAAATTAATGGCTATATGCACAAACAAACCGAGATCGCACTCGCACAGTTAAAATGACCATGTTTAAAGAGTCGCTAACTTGTAACGGTTTGAAATTAAATAACCTGCTTTTATTTTTAGTCGTTATAATAGTAGCGAAAATCTTTTAATAAACCCCAAGGATCTTATATGCGCTTTTTATCTCGCCGTCTTGTTATGCCTAATGATTTAAATTATGCCAACTCTTTATTTGGCGGTAGAGCATTAGAATGGATAGATGAAGAAGCTGCAATATACGCTATATGTCAACTTGAAACCAAATACTTAGTAACTAAACATATTGGTGAAATAAGTTTTGAATCCCCGGCAATGCAAGGGGATATTGTGGAGTTTGGCTTAGAAACTAAAAAAGTAGGTAAAACGTCAATTACCATCAGTTGTTTAGTACGAAATAAAGCCACTAAGAAAACGATTTGTTTTGCTGATGAGATTGTTTTTGTTGCGGTAGACCCAGAAACTCGTAAGCCAGCACTTCATGGTAAAGAAATTGAAGCCTTGAAAGAACAAACTAAAGAAGAAATCAGGGCTTTAAACATGCTAAGTCCGGATGAACTTGTCTGATTTATAAACGCTACTAGGGCGTTAAAGGTTAAGCTTTTAACGCCTGATATGCTTGTATTATCTCACTCACATTTTCATTCGGGTTGTTTTGTATTCTTTGATAATGATTTAATCTAATGGTTAAATATTTTTGATGTAACGGGTCCGATAAATCCCACATTTTAGAGCCAACATTTGCAATCGGTTCATTGTTTGTTGAGTTTCTTATTACATGAATAACTTCATAAAAACGCTTATTTTCACAGGTTATTATTTCATCGATTAAATTAAAGTTAAGTTCGATAAGTGCTTGTCTCACTTTATAATTGTGATGAACAGGGCATAGAATAAACTCTAATTTAAGTGTTGGATTAGCTGTAACGATTTGCTGTACAAACTCAATTAGTAAATCGCCTCCTACACCTGCGATAATAATCAAATGGCTGTGTTGTTGATTATCAGCAATAAACCTATCAATAGGCAGTTTAGCAACATCGGTGCAGTGCACTTGCCATTTATTAGCAAAGGCTTGATCACTAAAATGTTTGTATAAATGTTGATGTACTTGCTCAGTGATAGTGTCGACTATATCAACAAAGTGCACCGTATCCGCAAGTTGTCTTTTAAGAATTGTCATTCCTAACAGACCATGATCGCAACAACAATCCCATATATGAGCGTAGTTATCTTTGATCATTGCATTGATAGTTTGTAGTCGTAGTCCAGTTTTCATAGCTTCTTTAAATACTGCTTTAATTGTGTATAATCTTGGCAAACGTTATAAATTAATTCGAAAAAAAAATGCTAACAAACCTGTTAAAACAATTAAAAAACGAACCAGAAAACACCCTGTTTTCTGAAGTGATATCAGTAATAAACGAGAATTACCTTTATACCCCAACTAGCTTCATTAATGGCGATATCGAAAATGTGGCCGGTACTAATGAAGGCTCTTGTAAAATATTTGCTTTCGCCCAACTTAATAACTTAAATGAGCAACAAACCTTAGCCTGCTTTGGTGATTATTATCGCATTGATGTTCTTCTTCACCCTGAAGGGAGTGACCACGGTAATATTCGAAACTTTATGCAAACCGGTTGGCAAGGTATCAAGTTTTCTAGTGTTGCCTTGCGTTTAAAAGATTAGATGCAAAATATCGGCGATAAACTTTAAAGGTTAAGGTTTAAGCCCTAATTTAAAGGTACCATTTGGTAAAAATTGAGCGACTTCTTTACGCTTCTTCGCCACTAATAATGGGCCATCGTCCATCATTAAAAAGTTTTTCCAGGTGCGTTTAAATACTGCCCAAGTTGTTTCAATGACAACTTTTCTTGATAAACAAAAATAGACAACTGTATTGTTTTCCCAAGCTAAGTGCTCGGTAATTTCTTCAGGAAGTTCAGGCTCTTCGCTATCCCAACGAGATTCCCAAAACCCTTTTACGCTCCAAGTGCTTTTTTCAAACACCCAATCACCTTCACTAAAAAAATCTGGGTGATCTACACTAGGGCTTATAGACGTACCCCATAATGTTGCGGCTCTGGCACTAGCCATAGGTTTAATTGCAGCTAAGTCTTTTACAGATATAGGTAAGTCTTTACGTTTAAATACCCAAGCGTGTTTTAGCTCTTCAATAGCAATATAGTTCATTGGTCGGTCTTGTTTGTGATCATTACAGACATTGTAGCATTGATTTATTCTAGCGTTAATCGTTGCGTTAATCCTTGGTCTAACTATTGAGTTAAAGCATTGGCGTTAGCTGAATTTACTGATAATGTGAACTCACTAGCTAAGCATTTCGTATAGACAAACTAATACCAATAACAATTAAAAACTAGGCTTCGAGTAAAAATATATGACTTTGGATTTACAATCGCGTAATAAAATTAGAGTAAGCTCTTTAATCATTATTTTATTATTCTTATCTTTAATAATATCGAGTCATTCTTATGCTGATAAGATGGATTTAGAAGATGGTATTATCGGCAAACCCGTTTGGGAGGCCGGTATATTTACCGCCGCATTTAATGGGCCAATTTATCCTGCGGCATCTGATACTCAAAATAAATTCCTACCTGTGCCATTTGTTATCTACCGAGGAAAGCGGGTCCGCGTAGGCGATGGCTCTTTTGTGAAAGCAATGGCGGTAGAAAAAGAACGTTTCAAACTTGATGTATCCGTTGGCGCAGCCTTTAATGCGGATTCAGAAAAATCTAAGATCCGAGAGGGGATGCCAGATCTTGATTTCTTATTTGAAATTGGTCCGCAAGCAAGCTTTTTATTACACGATACCGACACATCTAATACCTGGCTAAATTTGCAGGTTCGTTCGGTATTTACTACCGATTTTTCTGAAGTAGATCATAAGGGTTATATATTTCAACCGGAAGTCGCTTTTAAAGGGAAAGGCATAATAACCGATAACTCAGATTTTGGCTTTTCAGTTGCACCTATTTGGGCAACTAAGAAAACTCATGATTATTTCTATAGTGTTGACCAACAGTATGTAAATGAAGATAGGGAATTTTATCAAGCGGATAGCGGCTATTTAGGCACTAAGATAAGTATCTTCAATCGTTTTCAGATACGTAAAAACCTGTCCATATTCTTTGCAAGTCAAATTGGTGTTTGGTCGGCAGCTAAAAACAAAGACAGTCCGTTATTTGAGCAAGATATTACTTACTCGTTTGCGATAGGCGTAAAGTGGACATTATTTGAAAGTGCAGAACTCGCGCATTAACTTCTTATTAACCTGTTGCTCTGCGCCATTATCCTAAGCTATTATTAACCATACATCGTTCTGGTCGTACCTCTTGGTATGTACCAAGCTTACTCAACCGCGGCAAACATAACGGAATATTAATGAAACAAGAGTTAATAAATCAAGAATCTTTGTTTATCGATGATAATGATCATCGATTACATCTTCGTCATATTTATAAACAGCCCGGTGGCGTACCTGTTTTAATGGTGCATGGTATCGTTGAAAATGGTCTGATCTTTTATACTGAGAAAGGTAAAGGCTTTGCTTGTTACTTAGCTGAGCAAGGCTTTGATGTCTATGTTCTCGACTTACGCGGTCGAGGCAAAAGTACTCCTGCCATTAATGCCGAATCCGATCATGGCCAATATGAAGCTATTACTAATGATATTCCTTTAGCTATCGAACATGTATATAAAGCCGCTGGGCAAAGAATGCATTTAGTTTCTCATTCTTGGGGCGGTATATTAGCAGCTAGTTGTATGGCCAGACATGAAGAAGTATTACTTAAAGTTCGCTCTAACTTATGTTTTGGTAGTAAACGCAGGGTAACGGTTACTGGTTTTGAAAGATTCTTAAAGCTGGATTTGTTCTGGAATCGAGTTGCAATGCGAATGGTTAAAAAACACGGCTTCTTAAATGCCAAAAAGTATAATTTTGGCTCAGATAATGAAACACGCAAATCTTTAGAACACAGTGTGACTTGGGTTAATAAAGGCCCTTGGCACGATCCACAAGATGGTTTTGATTATCAAACGGCTGCAGATAACATTATTTGGCCGCCAACTTGGCACTTAACTGGGATAAAAGATACGGTACTTGGTCATGCCGTTGATGTGCAATTATTTATCGAAGAATCAAAGAATCATCATGCCAAGTTTTCGTTATTAAGTAAGCAAAATGGCAACTTAGTTGATTACGACCACATCAACATTTTAACCCATCCATTGGCAGTACAAGATCATTTTCCGCAATTAGTTACTTGGCTTAAGCAGCAAGGCTGATTACAATGTCTTTAGATTAAGTAAAAAGTGACAGGATATTATGTCTTCAGCTTATTAATTACGCACAAGTGCTAATTATGGCGAACATCATTACAATACTGCACAAAAGAATTAAATTTAATGGCAGGATATTATGTCTTCAGATCATTTCGGCACCAGTGCCAATTATAAAAGCAAAGAACAAGGTTATCGAGATAGAGCCCTAAAACTATTTCCATGGATTTGTGGCCGCTGTGCTAGAGAATTCGTTTATTCAAATATAAAAGAGCTTACTGTGCATCATGTTGACCATGATCATACCAATAACCCGCAAGACGGTAGCAATTGGGAATTATTGTGTATTTATTGTCATGACAATGAGCATGCTAAGTATACCGATCAAGAACAATACACTCGTGAAGTTAAAGCGGGTGAAAATGATCACCAAGCGGCAACTCACAATCCGTTTGCCGATTTAAAGTCGATGTTGAAAAAGTAAACGTTTTAACTAACTTCTTGTTTAACTAATTCACTAACAATCAGCTTTAACAGAAAGGTCTCTCGCACAATCGATAGGCCTTTTTTGCTACTCTTTGCCATGGTTTCTTCATTGTGGGCAATGGCATCAAAAATGTTCATCCACACTGGTGTCATACCGTTTTGAATTTCATGGGCTTCAAATTCAGGCGCAAGTAATTCGTCATCTATAGTGCAAACGTAGCAGAAAGACTCCATGTGCACTATGTCGAAATCATCTTTATACCAAGGGCGAAACTCTTCATATAGACCAAATTCAGCCAGTACATTAACGTTTTGCGCGCCAGTTTCTTCTTTGAGTTCTCGAACCAAACCTGCAATACAATCTTCACCTTCATCAATGCCGCCACCAGGTAGGGTGTAGTCGTGATAGCGCTCGGTATACAATAATAATATATCATCACCTTTTAACACTATGCCACGCGCAGCTTTGCGATTAAATTGCGTGCCTTGTTGATTGTTAACTAGTTGGCTAATGTCAGGATGTATTGTTGATTTTAATAAGCGCATGGTCTCGATATTGGTCATGAGTGGTCTTGATAGGCTGGCATTATACTTACTTTTAAGGTTAATAAAATTGCTATTGTAAACCTAGCTATTGTAACCATAACTGCCTGAGTTAAAATAAGGCATTAATTTACTATGACTCAATCTTTATATGCAACGTAGCCGTTTAGATAAATTTATCAGCCAAAAACTTAAAGTACCTAAAAAAGATGTACGCCTAATGCTGGCACAAAAACGCGTACGAGTTAATGGTGAGCTAGCTGTTGATATTGATTTTATTGTCGATAAATTTTCAATGGTTGAAGTCGATGGTGCTAGTTTACAAGCAAATATTGCCAGCTATGTTATGTTGCATAAACCGGTTGGTGTGGTCAGTGCGACTAAAGACGATAAACATAAAACGGTTATCGATTTACTCGATATAAACGACTACCCAAACAAGCATGAATTGCATATTGTTGGCCGCTTAGATTTAAATACTTCAGGGTTAATATTATTAACCAATGATAGTAGTTGGTCAGAAAGCCTAGCCTTGCCAGATAAAAAAGTGGCAAAAGTGTATCGAGTCACCTTAGAAAATCCAATTAATACTGATGAATTACAGCAGCAATACCAGTCAGCTTTTGCTAAAGGCATGTACTTTTCTTATGAAGACATTACTACCAAACCTGCAACATTAGAGTTTATTACTGCTCATGAAGTGCTAATAACTCTTGAAGAAGGCAAATATCACCAAATAAAACGCATGTTTGGTCGCTTTCAAAACCCGGTTATTGGCCTACATCGCTTATCTGTGGGTAACTTACAACTAGATAGTAACTTGTTGGTTACAAAAAGTAGGCAATTAACTGCGTGTGAAATTAACAATATCAGTGTAAAATAGCGCCATTATTATTTTCAGCACAAAAACGCTGTGAACTTGTACGTATCATTTGATTAATTCGTACCTTTTAAAATTTAGGAATACCCATGAGCAAAGCGCCAAAATATAGTTTCCGTGTTGTTGAAAAACGCAACAAAACTTGGACAGCTGAAATCCAACGTCAAGCAACATCTAAGAAGAAAGTTGTATCGAAACGCCAAACTGATTTTGCTACCGAAGCTGAAGGTGTTACTTGGGCTGAAGCACAGCTAAAAGAAATTTTAGCGACATTAGTTGCTAAGAATAAGCGCCATGATGATGAGCGAGCTGAGCAATATCAAGAGAAGTTAAAGCAAGCTGAACTGCAAGCCGCAAGCGACAAGTTAGCTGAGTCTTATGATGGCGAAGATAATGAAGTAGTTGCAACGCAAGAAAGCACGGAAGAAGTAATTGTTGAAACCGTGACAAATGAAGCATCAACGCAAGATTCTGTAGAAACAACGGACGAAACAAAAACTGTTGCTAAGTTCGACTTCGAAATCGAGTTAGAAGAAGCAGAGCAAGCTGAAAAAGAAGCGGCAACTGCTGCTAAGAAAAAAGCCAAAGCAGCAAAGAAAGCTAAAGCCGAAGACGTTGTGGTTGAAGACGACGCACCAACAGTTGATGGCAGCGAAGAAGTAAACTCTATTTACTTAAACAAGTAAATAAATATCAAGGTGTCAGACACCTTGCTAGGTATTGAAATAAAAAAACGAGCTAATTAGCTCGTTTTTTGTTTTTGAAATTTAAATAATTTAGAAGCTAGGCTGAGCTATTTAGCGAATTGCTTCATCATAGCTAACGCCATCGCCTCAGCAACTTTAATTCCATCAATACCTGCTGATAATATACCGCCAGCATAACCAGCACCTTCACCTGCAGGGTATAAGCCTTTAACATTTAAGCTCGTCATTAGCTCTTTATCGCGAGTTATTTGAATTGGCGATGATGTACGAGTCTCTACAGCTGTTAAGGTTGCATCTTTCATTGAGAACCCTTTGATTTTACGCTCAAACGCCGGAATAGCTTCTCTAATCGCCTCAATTGCATAAGCAGGTAATGTTTCAGCTAAATCACAATAAGTAACACCAGGCTTGTATGAAGGCACTACCTCACCATGTTCACCACTTGCACGTCCTGCTAAGAAGTCGCCAACTAATTGTGCTGGCGCATCGTAAGTTGAACCACCTAGCTTAAAGGCCGTTTCTTCCAGGCGACGTTGAAATTCAATACCCGCTAATACATCGCCCGGATAATCTTCAGGTGAAATACCAACCACAATCGCGCTGTTTGCGTTACGCTCATGACGAGAGTATTGACTCATGCCATTTGTTACTAATCGACCTTCTTCTGAGGCAGCTGCAACTACAGTTCCACCTGGGCACATACAGAAACTGTAAACCGAGCGACCATTACTACAATGATGTACTAATTTATAATCAGCGGCGCCAAGAATAGGGTGGCCAGCATTTTTACCAAAACGAGCTTCATCAATAACTGATTGCTCGTGCTCGATTCTAAACCCAACAGAGAAAGGTTTCGCTTTAATATAAACGCCTTTATCAAATAACATTTTAAATGTGTCGCGAGCACTGTGGCCAATAGCGAAAGCAACGAAGTTTGTCTCTATTTTGCTGCCATCCGATAAGGTTAAGCTTTTAATTTGCTCGTCTTCAATTTCGATATCGTCAACACGTTGACTAAAGCGTACTTCGCCGCCAAGTTCAGTAATACGCGCGCGCATTTTCTCGACCATGGTAACGAGTTTAAAGGTACCAATATGCGGCTTACTTACATATAGAATTTCATCAGGAGCACCTGCATCAACAAACTCATGCAAAACTTTGCGTGAGTAATGTTTAGGATCTTTTACTTGGCTATATAGTTTACCATCAGAGAAAGTACCTGCGCCGCCTTCACCAAATTGCACATTAGATTCAGTGTTTAATACTTTTTTGCGCCAAAAGCCAAAGGTATCTTTAGTACGTTCACGTACTTCTTTACCACGTTCAAGAATGATTGGTTTAAAGCCCATTTGCGCTAATAACAAGCCAACAAACAAACCACAAGGACCTAAGCCAACAACAACTGGGCGTTGTGGTAATTCTTCCGGAGCTTGTGCCACAAATTTATAGCTTGTATCTGGACTTTGTCTTACTAACTGATTATTAGCATGTCGCTCTAAAAGCTCTTCATTGATAGTGGTATCAACATCGAGTGTATAAATAAGCGTTATTTTGCTTTTTTGACGGGCGTCGTAGCCACGTTTAAACATTGTGAAATCAATTAATTGGTCTTCGCTGATCTGTAAAATATCGAGTACTGCTTGCTGCAGCTCTTCTGGTTGATGATTGAGATCTAATTGCACATTGGTTAAACGTAACATTAATGGTTTTCCGTAAATTGTATGTGATTTTTGTCATACTGCGCACACCTCCATAGATGGAGAAGGTAGAGCGAAGCAGGTTGCCCGAACCGAGGTCGGCACCTTAAATAAGATTGCGGCCTTCGCCACAAGGACGCTAATTTCGCCATAAGGACGCTAGTTTCGCCACAAGGACGCTAATTTCGCCACAAGGACGCTAGTTTCGTCACAATGACGCTAATTTTCGCCATAAGGACGCTAGTTTGGCCACAATGGCGCTAGTTTTCGTCACAAGGACGCTAGTTTTCGCCACAATGGCGCTAATTTTCGTCATACTGGCGTAGGCCAGTATCTTTATTTTACCTGATCATGGCGCGCATACAAACAAGAGATTGAAATTGTCGCAAAGCAAGGTATGATCTAGCTAATTAATTATGAAAACGAGTACCACCTAGATGGCGTTTGTTGTAACCGACAATTGTATCCAATGTAAATACACCGATTGTGTTGCAGTATGTCCTGCCGATGCATTTTTTGAAGGGCCGAACTTTCTGGTGATAAGCCCGGACGATTGCATCGATTGTGACTTATGCCCAGTAGAATGTCCTGCCGGCGCTATATTTCAAGAAGATGATGTGCCAGAAGACCAAAAAGAGTTCATTAAACTTAATGCTGAACTATCACAAATTTGGCCTAGGATCACCGAAGTTAAAGCCGCGCCAGAGGATGCTAAAGAGTGGGATGGTGTACCGAATAAGATTGAAAATCTAATAATTGAAGAATAGATAGTGAAAAATAAGATTGCGGTATGCACCACAATGACGGTATCAGAACAAGATTGCGGCCCCGACACTTGCTCCTCGATAACTGCTCCTGCGTTATTCTACCTACATACGTCCTGTATTAGTGCAGTGTTCTTATAAGTTGCGTCCATGCAACGATTCGCCACAATGACCCTAATTTTTCGCCGCAATGACTCTATTTTTTCGTCATACTGGCTTAGGTCTAATAAATCTCACCAATAAACTCCACCTGCGTTAAGTACAAGCGCAGTTCAAATTCTACCTGATGATAATCAGGCATCATGTGCAGGCATAATTTATAAAATGCTTTGTTGTGATCTTTCTCTTTTAAATGCGCTAATTCGTGCACCACTATCATGGTTAAAAACTCAATTGGGGTGTTCTTAAATAGGGCAGCTACGCGCAGTTCATTTTTACTTTTCAGCTTACTACCTTGCACTCTTGAAACGTAAGTGTGTAAACCAAGGGCGTTATTAATGACGTGGATTTTATTATCAAAAGCTATTTTGCTTAAAGGTGCGGACTTTTTTAGGTATTGATTCTTTAAGTCCTGAACAAATTCGCGTAACTGATTATCGTTACCAATTGAATGTGTCTTTGGATATTTTTTTAGTAAAAACTTATCTAAACGTTTTTCATCAATCAAGGTTTTTACTTGTGCTTGTACACTTGGCGAGTAGGCTGATAAATATTTTAATGGTACAGACATAGTATGCTCTAAGATTGGTATTAATAACGACTAAAAGTAAAAAAGCGAATTAGTCACCTAATCCGCTTTTCGTTATTTTAACAGCTATCATTTAACAATCAAATCAGTAGTACTAATCAATTGTTAGTTTTTGCCAATCGTCATCATCGCTTAAACGAACCGAACGCGTTTTGCCATCACGTTCAACGTTGATTTGATTAATTTGGCCAGGCCAAACTTCTTGTAAAGCGCGCATTTGGATATACACGCTTTTAATGGTTTTCGGCTGTTTTATCTCTTGGTACACCCAAAAGAATTTACCTTCTATTTCATAGCCAACGCTGCCTAGTTCAAGCAGTTGCTTGTTTTCATCGCCTAAGCGAAATTGCTGTTGAATGTAGTTAGCAAAATCTTTTTGCGTTTCATCACTTTTTATAATATCGGTGTGCTTCTTTAGTATTCGGCCAAGCGCGTGCTCAGCATCATGAATATAAAAGCGATGCGAAACTTCAATATTGCCAGTGTTGTTGTTAAACAATACGGTAGTGTAAGCTTCTTTTTGTTGATGAGCGGCAACAAGGCTACTCATTAACAAGGTGATAGTTATAAATAGTAGATGAAAAATACGCATTATTTTTGGTATACCTTAGGTTTAACTTCTTTAAGTTCAGTTTTGATGTCGTGCATTATATCACGTGACTTCATCGCTTTACTTTTCTCTTTCTTGAATGCTTCAATACGAGATTCGATGATTTGACGTGGGTAATGGTTATTTTCAACGTCGGTATCCGCTGTTTGCCATAATGGGTCAACAACTACTGATGCTAACTCTTTACCTTTTTCAGTAACGATTAACTTGCTTACGTGTTTAGGAGCACGACGCCAGATCTCAGCAGGTAACTGCAAAGACTCTTTAGTGCCATCTGTGTAAGTCATCTCTAACAAGATAGGCATAACTAAACCGCCTAAGTTAGTGAAGTCCATTACGTAGTAGTTTTTATCTTCGCTAATTGCACGTTCTAAAGCAGTACGTTCCCAAGGCTTAAGCTTGTTAAGCATTTCGTTGTACTTGTTACGTTCTTTGTTCGTTACAGTCCAACGATCATTTTTATCATGGAAGTCACTTACATCAGGGTTTAATTCAACCCAAGTTTTTGTACCGGCAGCTTGGTTTCTTTCTAAGAATAGCGTGCCTGGCTTATCAGCTTCTTCTTGACGACGACGGTCATAATCGATGTCTGGGTTTTTAGTATCTAAACGAAGTTTGTATACTTTATCTAAAGAGATATCAACGTGATCTGTAGTGTAGAACCAACCGTTCCAGAACCAATCTAAATCCATACCTGAAGCTTCTTCCATAGTACGGAAAAAATCTGAAGGAGTAGGGCGTTTGTTTTTCCAACGAACGGCGTATTCTTTAAAGGCGAAGTCGAATAAGTCACGACCCATAATAACTTCACGTAAAATATTTAATGCGGCAGCAGGTTTAGTGTAAGCATTTGGACCTAAACGTAATACGCTGTCAGATTGAGTCATAACCGGTACTTGTACGTTAGACTTCATGTATGAAGTAATATCGCGTGGCTCTACGCCCCATGGAATTGTAGGATCCCATTCACGACCTGCAACACCGTCTAAGAAACTGTTTAAACCTTCGTCCATCCAAGTCCACTGACGCTCGTCTGAGTTAACTATCATAGGGAAGTAGTTATGACCAACTTCGTGAATAACAACACCAATTAAGAATTGTTTTTCAGCTAAAGTATAGGTACGGCTACCATCTTCATGACGAGTAGTACGTGGGCCGTTGAAGCTGATCATTGGGTATTCCATGCCGCCAACTGGACCATTAACACTGATCGCTGTTGGGTATGGGTAATCAAATGTGTAACGAGAGTAAACATCTAAGGTGTGAATTACTGACTCAGTTGAATACTTGCTCCACAGCTCGCCACCTTCTTTCGGGAAGAATGACATTGCCATAACGTGTGGTTGCTCTTTGCCGCCTTGTTTGTAGCCTTTAGCATCCCACATAAATTTACGTGATGACGCCCATGCGAAATCTCGCACGTTTTCAGCTTTAAAGCGCCATGTTTTAGTTTTTGTTGTGCCGGCTTTTTCGTTTTCTAATGCTTCTTCAGCAGTAACTATCATTACAGGGCGTTTAGCTGTTTTTGCTTGCTCTAAACGTTTACGCTGAGTTTTTGTTAAAACGCTGCTTGGGTTATCAAGTACACCAGTAGATGAAACGATATGATCGGCAGGTACCGTCATAGATACATCGTAGTCACCAAATTCTAAAGTGAATTCACCACGACCTAAAAACTCTTTGTTGTGCCATGCTTCGTAATCAGAAAAAGCGGCAACTCTTGGGAACCACTGTGCTAGAAGGAAGATGTCATTACCACCTTCGTTCGCGTCATCAGGGAAGTGCTCAAAACCTGAACGCGCTGAAACAGCATTTTCTTCAAGAATGTTATAAGCAAAATCGATGTTGAAAGCAAAATCATCGCCTGGCTCTAACGCTTCGGCTAAATCGATGCGTGCCTGTGCGCCAGTAATGGTAACTTTAAGTTTGTTGCCACGCTTATCAGTAACCTTCGTGATGTCATAACCAATAGTGTTATCCGCGTAGTATTGCTGGCGACGTAATTCACCAAAGCTTACTTTTGCTGGTGTGCCACCACTTGCTTTACTGCTCGCTGGACCACGACGACCAATACCACCAAAATCACCACTGCGCTCAGCAATTGAATCGGCTTTAAAACGGTTTTGCTCAAGCTGTAACCAGATATACTTTAAGGTATAAGGTGAGTTGTTTTGATAGGTAATGCTTTGTGAAGCGCTAAGGCGACGCTTTTCTTCATCTAAGCTAACTTTGATTTTGTAATCTACTTGTTGTTGCCAGTACTCTTTACCTGGCTCACCAGCAGCGTTACGATAATCATTTGGTGTTGGCAAAACTTCTTCTAATTGACGAAATTTATCTTCAAAATCACCTTTGGTTTGTTTTACAGCAGAAGCTACTGCAGGGCTAGCTATAACAACCGATAAGATTGATGCTTGGCACAATGCTTTAAAGTTCATGAATATTCCTGAAATATGATTTAATTCATTGAAAATATCAACGTTCTATCTTGTTAGGACAGAGCCGAGAAAAAATTTTCAACACTTAGCGCTATTTTTATGAGAGAGAATTTATACAAGTGAGCTTAGTGAGTCAATGCAGGATCAGCCTAAAGCACAGATTTATGCGATTAAGTTACAATTTGTAAAGATTTGTAGTTGTTCGGTGGGAGAATTGCTTGGATTAGCTGTGTAAAACTAATCCAAGCGATATTATTTATCTGCCCAGAGATTGGCAGGCTTTAACTTATTTTAGCTAAGAATATTTAGCCAAAGATAGAGCGCATTAACGAAATTGCTTTTTCAACCGGTTTGCCATCTTTTACGCTGTTCACTAGTGAGTTGCGCATATCTAATAAGTACTCAGGGATATCTTCTTGAGCCAGGGCTTTATCTACGATTTGTTCTGCTGATTCTTTAGTGCGTTTAACGCTGCGAGCGACACCAATTTTGATCTTTGTTGGTTTATCGCGCATACGGACATAGTTGGAATTTTCAGCTAATGATTCATCGGCAAATAAGAATAAATCTATCATCAAGGCACGAGCTTGCCAAATGCGTAACTCTTGACCTTCCTTAGGTGCTGGCTCGCGATGCCATGGGCAAGTTTGGATTGCTAATACTAACTCATTCCAATAGCCTGCAAAACTTTGGTTATTAAACTTAGTAATACTCAAACCTTGGCAAATCACATCTAATTTGGCATTGGTTAAAGCAACAAAAATATCAGGGCGACGCATAGCTAATAAGCGAGTAGCAGCCATCATCGAAGGTTTTTCGCCATCGGTATGCTCAGTGAATATATTGCAATATGCAGATACAAACGCATCATAATGAGATTTTGTTACATCACCTTCTAAAGGTATGTGAGCAAGGGCTGTATCGAAATACTCACTATGATTAACTAATAAGTTATGAAATACCTTCGCGCCTTTAGTACCGGCAAACCATTCAACATCAAAGTTATACACACTAATGTCGTGCTTGGCACTATGCTTACCTGTATATGCTAAACGGTCTTCTTCAATCATTTGTGCTAGTGGTTTAGCATTTAACTCTTTAATGTAGTCAAGTAAGGTTAAACGCTCTTCTAGTGCTTGCAGTGTTGAGTTTTGTTGAATAAAGCTTAAAAATATTGGCCAAGGCGTAATGCGTGTCATTTTTAACTGACAAACAGAAATCCCGGCTTCTAACGTTTCTTGTAGTTTCTTTAATGGACGAAGTTGATTTTCTTCCAATAAATCCATGTTGATACTGTGCTTACATAATTTGTGTAATTCTTTACACCAGCCTAAAAAGTCTTCTGGATGATTCTCAACTTTAACTGCCATTAAATTTAACGCCAGATCGGCAACGTATTTTAAAGCAGTTTGATAAATTTGGTTTTCAAGTGTACCAATAGACATTTTAGCAGGGGAAGTAAGCAGTTTTCTCATAGATATAAACACTCCAGAAAGGGGAAACGAAAAAGTTGAGCGGATGATACGCCCTTTGAAAATCTAAACAAGAGTAAAGATGTTGCATTTTTGTTAAAGAGTTTTACCTGCTTTTTTAATGAACTGTAATTGTATGTTTTTTAAGTTTTTATTAATTGTTTAAAATAATCACTTAAAAAGCTAACAAGGAGGAGTATGGTTTATCTATAATGAAATTAATAAAAAACTCTATAAATTGAATTCATGGTATTAACACACAAATTTCAAGCATTGATCAAAGACGGCTCCTTGCAACACGACAGTGCCCAGCAAAATGCTATTGATGCCTTAAATGTTTTGAGTGCTGAGTTATCTGCTAAAAAATCAAAGCTTACCCGCTTTAAAAATAAGCTTTCGAAAAATAGCCAACAAGGCCTATATTTACACGGCCGGGTAGGGCGCGGTAAAACCATGATGATGGACTTATTTTATAATCATCTAGCCATTACTCGTAAAAGGCGCTTGCACTTTCATCACTTTATGGAGCAAGTACATCTTGAGCTTAACCAATTATCTGGTACTTCTAACCCATTAACATCAATAGCCAAACGTTGGGCTAAGCAAGTTGATGTATTATGTTTTGATGAGTTTTTTGTCAGTGATATTGCCGATGCAATGATTTTAGCTGGCTTGTTTGATGAGCTGTTTAAGCAAGGGCTGGTGCTAGTTACAACATCAAACTGCAAGCCAATCGATCTATATCGTAATGGTTTACAGCGTCAGCGTTTCTTACCGACCATAGATTTAATAAATCAATACTGCCAAGTGATAAGCGTTAATGGTGAAAAGGATCATCGCATCCATCAACAGCAATACCAATGCTATGTCTACCCTAGTAGCCAGTATCCATTATTTTTGGATGAGCAATTTAAACGACTAACAAACTTAGGTTTAGAAGCCGGTGAGCTAGAAGTAAATCATCGTAACATTAATTATATTGCGCAAAACCTACAGCAGAAGGTGGTTTATTTTGAGTTTAAATCACTTTGCACAGGGCCTCGTAGCCAAAGAGATTACATTGCACTTGCCAATAACTACAACACCATATTAATCAAGGATGTGCCGCAATTTAGTGGTGACACCTTAGTTAAAGTTGCCAGCGGTGTAGAGGATGGTTATAAACGTGATAGTGAAATGCTCAGCGACTTAAATGCAATGGACGATCAAGCTAGGCGCTTTATCGCCTTAATTGATGAGTTTTATGATAGAAAGGTAAAGGTTTATATAAGCGCACAAGTTGATATTCCGCAGTTATACCAAGGTAAACAATTAGCGTTTGAATTTGCTCGCTGTGAATCACGCTTAATCGAAATGCAGTCATCAAGTTATTTGAACAGTTAGGGAAGAGCAAACATTGGATAAATATATTCTAACAACCGAGCGTCTTTTAATTCGTCATGTAGAGATTGCAGATGCGAGCTTTATATTCGAGTTGTTAAATGAACCTGAGTTTCATAAATACATTGGCGATAAGCAAATCAGAACAATTGATGATGCAATTCATTATATAAAAACTGGTCCGCAGCAGATGTATAAAGATAATGGCTTTGCCTTACATATTGTCGTTTTAAAAGACACAGAGCAAGCGATAGGCTTTTGCGGATTTTTAAAAAGAGATGTTTTACCTTACCCTGATTTAGGCTTTGCATTTTTGCAAAAATATTGCGGCAAAGGCTATGCATATGAAGCTGCACAAGCGGTTTTAAACTATGAACTAGCCAGCCATAACTTAACTAAAGTAATGGCTATGACTGCAATCGAAAATCCATCATCGCAAGCGCTGTTGTCTAAGCTTGGTTTTAAGTTTGAGCAACAACGACTAATTGCTGGTTACGATGGTGAAAGCAAACTATACGTTTATTCATAATTTGCTATAGTCAGTTTAAACAGAAAGACAATTACTATTAACGTTAATAAAAGTGAGTTAATTAGATGAACGTCAAATACATATCTGAAAAATACAAAACCAAAACCAGTGTTAAAAATCACTTCTCAATATTCGTTTTATTAAGTGCTTCACTTATATATTTTAACGCTAATAGCAATGAGTTAAACGTACAGGAACAAGATAAGTTTGTGACAGTAAAGTTATCGCAGGAAGATATTGAATCATTAAAACTAGGTCAACAAATTAATGAAGCACTGCAAGCAATCAAACATCCGAAAGACCCCGCATCAATCCACAAAATAACTGCTCTCGGCTGGGACCAAAGATACTACTTAATGATCAGAGGTTGGCTAGTTCTGCAACTACAAGCGGATAAAAGTATATATACAGGAACCCAAGAGCAAGCTCATATTGCCTCTAGAATAGAGTTTATTAAGAAGGCTATTCGTACTATTGATCTAGAGTGATCTTTTGAATTTTTTAGTTAATAAATAGTTCATCAGAATAAAAATTATTATTGCTACGAATAATAAATTTAATCCCATTGCTGCAAACAAATCAGGTGCTTTCATAAATGTACTCATTAATGATTCTTGATAATAAAAGAACCATTGATGATTGTCAGGAAAGACTAACGTATGAAAATAATAAAATATCTTTTTAAACCCAACTAGCACAAAACTTAGAACAATAAATGAAGTGCTAATGACTAGCGCCTGCAACTTTAATCTTGCACTAGGCATCGCTACTTTATTCTTAAAGTAGGCGAAACATAATAGGCCCAATGGAATTAGATTAACCAGCCAAACCCAAGTGAGCTTATCAATTAAAATACTGACATCTTGTAGATGAACAACTTCACTTCGAGTAAATAACTTTTTAGCCCCTGTACCTGTTGAATAGCTAATATCATCAAGTTTATTTCCATGATCATTAATAGCAACAACGACCTCAGAAAATAATGAATAATGCTGCTCGCTAGCCGTATTTACAAAGTCTTGTTTATTGTATTTGTTTTGCGGAGCATAGGTTTTGATATGGCTTTGTATATCTAATACTTGATACCAAGTTGGGTATGTAAAGTTAACCGCAGAGTTTAACTTCCAGCTAATGCCGGATGAAAATATTAATAATGATACACAAAAAAGTAGCCAAAATAGGGCAGGGAAAGGTTTAGCGTTTATTATTGTTGTAGGCATTTAGTTATTATTGAGAAGGTTATCTTATGAATAAGTTATCATTTTTTTTATTTTATATCATTACTTAAACTTTTTTGAATGTGAATATCTACTGCTGATCTTGTTTTCGTTTAGCAGTAAAATGGATTAATATTTACTTAATCCTAAATTTTATACTATCTCCTTTAAGAGATAATTAATCGTATTATCACAACAACACTGAGTATACGATGGACCTGTAAGGTTAAAAACTGCAAACTAAGTTAAGCTGTCGCTGTTAAATACTTACTCGCTTGTGGATAATTTGGTCAAAATAATTGGATAATGTCCCATCAATTTTGTAATTAACAATAAAATATTGAGTGTGAAAATAACGTGAATTCAAATAAACCAATAGAACTAAATAATAATGTAATTATTGAAAATACATTTGGTAATGTAAAACACCAATTGATCGATGAAATAAATTCAAAAATTATAATTACTCATCAAACATGTCAGGCAAGCTTGTCATTATTTGGTGGCCATGTACTAAATTGGAAACCTACGGGCCACGATGAAGTTTTTTGGTTAAGCAAAACTGCTGTTTTTGATGCGAAAACACCTATTAGAGGCGGAATTCCTTTATGTTGGCCTTGGTTTGGTCCTTATGGTGAAGCAGGTAATCATGGATTTGCTCGTACTAGTATATGGGAGTTGTTTAAGGCTGATGTTACTGAGCACTCTGTAACTGTTGAATTAGTGTTATCTGGTGCTGATTTTTCTCACTTTTGGCCGAACAGTTTTGTTGTTAAACAAGTACTTATTTTTTCACATACGTTTTCACAGCAACTTATTATTGAAAACACCAGCGATGAAGATTTCCAATTTAGTGATGCACTACATAGCTATTTTTCAGTGAGCTCACCTGAAAATATTGCCATCCCTGATTTAGCTAATAGCTTTTACGATGACAAAATAACTCAAGTTGAAAATTGCAAACCTAGTGATGTATTTGACTGTGTTGGCCCGATTGATAAAATTTATCACCATAACTCATCTGCTACTTTGTTTGATAAAGGTTGGAAACGAGCAATTGAGGTTTCTAAGTCAAATTCTGCGCAGTGGGTATTATGGAATCCAGGTGTTGAACTAGCCAAAGGCTTTAATGATATTCACCAACAAGGTGAGCAAGGCTTTGTTTGTTTAGAAGCGGCTAATACTAATTGGATTAAAGTACCGGCTGGCGAAACGGCTTGTTTGTCACAAGAAATTCAAGTTTATAAACTTTAAACTTGAATTATTGCTTTCACCTTATTTATTGAATCTTTTTTTACTCACCTGCTTTAAGCGAGTTAAAGTCTGTTTAACTCGCTTTCCTGATCTAATTTACTCTCAAATGTCTATTTAACAGCATTTGGGTGAAAGGGATCTTTAAATAAAAGCCACGGGGTAAGGTTTGAAAAGGTCGGCCTTGTGAGTCAAATGCTTGGGTTTTTACACTTGAATTTGCTGCTTTGGGTCTAAGCTGTAGTACTTGCCCATATTTAGCATTAATTTGTTCAACCTTACCAAGGGCGATCATATCCGTTAACTCTTGCCAGTCTTGCTTTAAAAGTTGCTCTTCTTCATGGTTTGGCTCCCATAAAAATGGTGTGCAAACCATGCGCTCGCTGATTGGTATTGAGCGCTCTGAAATAACTGGTACCCATAACACTTTTGCCATTTTGTTCTTTAAATGGCATTTATCCCAAGTCATCCCCGTGATCCCTGTTAAGGGCGCAACGCAGACAAATGTTGTCTCTAATGGTTTACCTTCTCTTGAAATCGGTAAGGTTTTTAGCTCTATACCTAACTCTGGAAAATCAGGTAAAGGTAGTGAACCGGCACTTGCTCCCAAAGTCTTTTCAAGTAATAAGCCAATCCAACCTTTTTCACGAGATAAATTTTCAGGTACAGCAACGCCAACTCGTTCGGCAAGCTCGCCTAAAGAACAACCGGCAAGACTTTGTGCGTTCTCTATTAACTGTGTTTCAGTAGTTGGGGTATTAATTTTCAAGGTTTTTATTTAATTCTTGCATGTCGATTTTATTATTATGCTTAAATATTACTAATATTAAAATTAATTTCCTTGTTTATTTGCTCAAGGCGCAACTTTGTGGAACAATCATTTTATATAGTTATAAAATTGAACGGGAGTTCATGTGATTGATGCCGAAGGCTATAGAGCTAACGTCGGCATAGTGATTACAGATGGCAAAGGTCGAGTTTTTTGGGCGAGACGATTTGGTCAGCATTCATGGCAATACCCACAAGGTGGCGTTGATGAAGGTGAGTCAGTCGAACAAACCATGTTTCGTGAATTACACGAAGAAGTTGGTTTAAAGCCTGAACAAGTTGAGATCATTGCAACGACAAAACATTGGTTAAGGTATCGTTTACCAAAACGTTTAATACGACATGAAAGTAAACCTGTTTGTATTGGACAAAAACAAAAGTGGTTTTTATTAAAACTCACCTGTGCTGATGAAGAAGTTGATTTATTACATTCTAGTCATCCTGAATTTGATGATTGGCGTTGGGTAAGTTATTGGTACCCGGTAAGACAGGTTGTATCTTTTAAGAAAGATGTTTATCGAAGAGTTATGAAAGAGTTTGCAGCTATTGCATTACCTCCTTTTGCTGTCGATAACACACAACCAAATCGAAAAGAGCCAAAGAAAACTAGAAATAATCATCATCGTCGTAACTTTAGACGAAATAAAAATTCGTAATCATTATGTTTTTAAAGTACCGCTAATCTTAGATGTAGCGGTATTTTTTTGTCAAAAAAATATTTACCCCCTTGGTCTCTGCTCTTTTTTAATATCAACACTCAGTGCCAATTTACAATGTTTTAGAAGTACAATGTTGTGAATCGGTTGTTAATAAAATGGATTTTTTCGCTCGTTTTTAGTATGCTAAGTATCTATTTTAAATTGAATTTTTAATACAAAGTTTATTACTTACGCCTTTAAAACACGGTCTTAGCTTTGTTTTATTAGTACAGGGAGTTTATGCTAACCACTTTACGCCGCATCGTTTTAGCTTTTAGTCAAGAACCTGAATTAGACCAAGGGTTGTTGCGCTTAGTCACGCAAGTTAAAGATGCCATGGCGACTGAGTGTTGTTCGGTCTATCTTGCTGATTACGAACAAGAGCATTTCTTGTTAATGGCTTCTGATGGTTTATCTAAAACCTCATTAGGACAAGTAGCTATAGGCTTCTCTGAAGGTTTGGTTGGTTTAGTAGGTCAACGTGAAGAGCCGATAAATATTGCTAACGCTAAAACTCATCCTCGTTTTAAACATTCTCCTGAAGTTCAAGAAGATGAATATAATGCCTTTTTAGGTACGCCTATAATTCATCAACGTAAAGTTGTTGGCATTATTTCGGTGCAACAAAAACAAGCCAGGCAGTTTGATGATAATGAAGAAGCTTTTCTGGTAACCCTTGCCGCGCAGTTGGCAACAGCCATCACTAATGCCGAAGCACAAGGGGTTAGCAACCGTAATATTAGCTTGAATAAGTGGCAGAAACTGCAAGGCATCCCTGGCTCAACTGGCTTAGCTATTGGTAATTTTTATGTTAGCTACCCGAGATCGCAACTTAGTGGTATTAGTTTAACTAAGCACACTCAACCAGCAAAACAAATAAAGCGTTTTCAACAATCTGTATTGTTAACCATTCGTGATTTTGGCCAAATGAGTCACCGTATGCGTGGCACTATCCCTGAAGATACCTTAGACATATTTGATATGTACAAGCATATGTTAGAAAGTGCTAGTTTAGGTGAGGAAGTTGCTGCAAAAATTAATGACGGTTGGTGTGCTGAAAGTGCATTAAAACTTATTATTGATCAATATGTTGTACAGTTTCAATCGGTTGACGACCCTTACATTAGAGAGCGTGCTACCGACATTAAAGACTTAGGTAATAGAGTCTTATTCCATTTACAAGAGAGTGACCATTCTAAGCCAGAAGTGCCAGAAGATATGGTGCTGATAGCGCAAGAAGTTACGGCTGCTTTGTTAGCTGAATATCAGCACCAAGGCTTAAAAGCCATAGTGTCATTATCGGGTTCAACTAACTCGCACGCTGTGATCTTAGCTAGGGCGTTAGGCATCCCTGCAATAATGGGGGTTGGCAATATTCCTTTGAATAATCTGTCTAATAAGCAAGTTATTATTGACGGTTACTCTGGCGAGATATTTTTATCACCCGAAGCAAGTTTACTTAGAGAGTATCAACATTTAGTTAAGGAAGAAGAAGAGCTTCAAGATGTCGTTCGCGAAGTTATAGATTTACCAACGATAACTAAAGATGGTAAATCCATAGAGTTACTACTTAACGCTGGTCTAAGTGGTGAGTTTGATCACTCGATGAAAAATGGTGCCGTAGGTATTGGTTTATACCGTACCGAAATTCCATTTATGGACAGACATTGTTTTCCATCTGAAATTGAGCAGATATGTTGGTATAAAAAAGTGCTGCAGTCATTCCCAAGGCAGGCTGTAGTGATGCGCACGCTAGATGTCGGTGGTGATAAAGCGCTACCATATTTTCCTATTACTGAAGATAATCCATTTTTAGGCTGGCGCGGGATTAGAATAACTCTAGATCACCCTGAAATATTTTTAGTTCAAGTTAGAGCCATGCTCAAAGCTAATATTGGCATAGGTAATTTAGAAATTATGTTACCGATGATCTCGTCTATTACGGAAGTTGATGACGCTATTCGACTGATTAATCAAGCTTACTTTGAAGTTAGCAGTGAAACTAGTGAGCAAGTGAGTAAGCCTAAAATAGGCATTATGTTGGAAGTGCCTTCGGTAATTTTTCAACTGTCTGAATTAGCTAAAAAAGTAGATTTTTTCTCAGTCGGTAGTAATGACTTAACTCAATACCTGCTGGCCGTTGATCGCAACAATTCAAGAGTTGCTGGAATTTATGACTCTTATCATCCGGCAGTACTTCGTGCTCTTAATCACATTGCTGATCATGCACAGCAAGAACTCATAGAACTGAGTCTTTGTGGTGAATTAGCCGGTGATCCTGGTGGCGCCTTGTTATTATTAGCCATGGGCTATGATAAACTAAGTATGAACTCGCATAACATTCCTAGAATTAAGTGGGTATTGCGTCATATTGACTATGAACAAGCAAAATTAATACTAAGCCATTGTCTAATGTTATCTACCACCAAACAGGTGCATAATTACATTAATGACCAGCTTGAATTACTCGGTCTTGGTGGCTTTGTTCGTGCGGGGAAGTAACCGCTATAGTCTATGTTTTAAATTTTAAGGTGCCCAATATTTGGGGACCATCTTCAATAAGACCTTAGTTCTCTATGTTTTTAACGGTATTTTTAATATGTATGTTACTTGGTACTTTGGTGGGGTTTCTTGCCGGACTACTTGGTATTGGTGGCGGATTAGTTATCGTCCCGTCATTGGTGATTTTATTGCCAATGCTTGGGTTTGAGCCTGAAATTGTAATGCCGATAGCTTTAGCAACGTCGTTAGCCTCTATTGTTGTGACCTCTTCAAGTGCTGCATTTAACCATCATAAAAGTGGTAACATTCCATGGCATATGGCCAGAAAAATGATGGCCTTTGTTGCTGTTGGCGCAGTTGTTGGTGCTAACCTTGCCGATTTACTACCGACGAGTACGTTAACCACGATATTCTCAACGTTCGTAATTCTACTTGCTTCATACATGCTTTTTTCTATCAGGCAAACAGTACATCGTGACTTGCCTAGTGATAATGCTTTAAAAGGGGTTGCTGCAGGTACAGGTGTTATTGCCAGTTTGATGGGCATTAGTGGTGGTGCGGTACTCATTCCTTTTTTAACATATTGTGGCGTAAATTTGCTTCACGCCATTGGCGTTTCTACTGCTTGTGGTATGATAGTCTCGCTATTTGGTACCTTGGCATTTATCGTGGCTGGGTTAGGTGAGCCTAACTTACCACAATGGAGTTTGGGCTATGTATATTTACCTGCTGTATTAGGTATTGCCTCAACCTCTACCATTTTGGCATCATATGGTGTGCGGTTAGCAAATCGCTTGCCGGTTAAAACAATAAAAAAATTCTTTGCTGCATTCTTAATTTTTGTAGCAATTGAAATGATGATTTAATTTTGGATCTTATATGACCCTTGCTGCAATTCAATTCCCGATTATTGACCCAATAATTTTTTCAATCGGACCTGTCGCTTTACGTTGGTACGGCTTAATGTATTTAGTTGGTTTTGTTTTTGCGATGATTATTGCTAACAAAGCTGCAGATAAAAGTAATGGCCTATGGACACGTGATCAAGTCAGTGACTTATTATTTTACGGATTTTTAGGCGTAATATTAGGTGGTCGTGTTGGCTATGTACTGTTTTATAATTTTGATTATTTCTTAACAGACCCTATCTATTTATTTAAAATATGGACCGGCGGTATGTCGTTCCATGGTGGTTTACTAGGTGTTATTGCCGCAGTCGCTATTTTTGCTCGAAAAGAGAAAAAAGGTTTTTTAGCTGTAGGTGACTTTGTTGCACCACTAGTGCCTCTCGGTTTAGGTGCCGGTCGTATTGGCAACTTCCTTAATGCCGAACTTTGGGGACGCGAAACCGATGTTCCTTGGGCTATGGTCTTTCCAACCGACAGCTTACAATTAGCACGCCACCCATCACAGCTGTATGAATTCTTCCTAGAAGGCGTAGTACTGTTCTGTATCGTTTATTTTATTGGTCGTAAGGCAAAGGCTCCAGGTTTAGCTTCGGGTCTTATTTTAGCCGGTTATGGCTTGTTTAGAACCTTTGTTGAGTTCTTCCGCGAACCTGATGCGCATTTAGGCTTTATTTTCTCATTTGTTTCTATGGGGCAAATACTGTCAATGCCAATGATCATCATAGGTTGTGGATTAATTTTCTGGTCTTTAAAACAAGGCGCAGTAAGTGACAATAAGAAGAGTAACGCTTAATGAAACAATATTTAGATTTATGCCAGCGCATTATCAATGAAGGTAGCTGGATTGAAAATGAAAGAACAGGTAAGCGTTGCTTAACCATTATTAATGCCGATTTGGAATATCAAGTTGGTAAGAATGAATTCCCTATTATTACTACTCGTAAAAGCTTTTATAAAGCGGCTATTGCTGAGTTACTTGGTTACATCAAAGGCTATGACAATGCGGCTGACTTCAGAGCACTAGGCACACCAACATGGAATGCTAATGCCAATGAAAACCAAGCATGGCTGAATAATCCTCATCGTAAAGGTGAAGATGACATGGGGCGTGTTTATGGAGTACAAGGTAGAGCATGGACTAAACCGGACGGCGGCTCTGTTGATCAATTAAAGAAAGTTGTTGATAACCTAAGTAAAGGCATTGATGATCGCGGTGAAATCATTAGCTTTTACAATCCGGGCGAGTTTCATATGGGCTGTTTACGCCCGTGTATGTTCCAACATCAATTCTCACTACTTGATGGTACGCTTTATTTAAACAGCTATCAGCGTAGCTGTGATGTGCCTCTAGGCCTTAACTTTAATCAGATACAAGTATTTGCCTTCTTAGCTATTATGGCGCAAATTACCGGCAATAAGCCTGGTGTTGCTTATCATAAAATAGTTAATGCCCATATTTATGAAGACCAAGTTGACTTGATGCGCGACGTGCAATTAAAACGAGAGCCGTTTGCATCACCACAGTTAATTATTAACCCTAAAATTAAATCACTAGAAGATTTAGAAACGTGGGTAACTATGGCTGATTTTGATGTGGTTGGCTACGAACACCATGAAGCGATTAAATATCCATTCTCGGTATAATCCCTTACAGATAGAGTTGTTTGATTAGAAGCCCGCTTTAGCGGGTTTTTTATTGCGTTTAATTTAGAGTTGGATTTAGGTTCTGTATTGGAATCTCATTCTTTCCACTTCTTTGCAGGCATAACATTGCGTATCCAATGAGCGCACGCCACTTATTAATGAGGTCCCTGATTTCGCTTAAGCTCGACAACAGCTCCTGCGTTGTTCTACCTAAGTGCGTCCAAGCACAAGTCCTCAGGGATGACGTGGTGTAAGTAAATAAACATCGCGTACACTAAGGGGCTATCTGATATGTTGAATTTTAGGTATAAAAAAACCGGCCTAAGCCGGTCTTTTTAATGTTAAAACGAAAGTTCTAATTAAAGAGCTTTAATTCTAGCATTCAAGCGACTCTTAGCACGAGACGCTTTGTTTTTGTGAATTAGACCTTTACTTGCGAAACGATCTAAAATCGGAGTTGCTAAAGCAAACTCTTTTGTAGCTTCTTCTTTGTTACCAGCTTCGATAGCAGCGATAACTTTTTTCAAGTATGTGCGCATCATTGAGCGACGACTTGCATTGTGTTGGCGACGCTTTTCTGATTGTACAGCGCGCTTCTTAGCAGACTTTGAGTTAGCCAAGGTGAACTCCTAAAATAAATAATAATTGCCGAAATTTAAGGCGATGAAATATGCCTGTTTTAGAAGGTTTTGTCAAACCTTTTATCTATTGATTAAACAAAAAATAACAAATTCATGTAATATTTTGTTTAAACAGGCACAAGCAGTGGATAAGATGATACCATTATTTATGGCCTGTGACTAAAATAGTTGTAGGTTTTTTTCACTATTTTCATAAAAATAATAAAGGAGCAGCAATTTTGAGTAAAAAATTGCTTAAATCAGGGCTCGTAGTCAGCTTTATGACTCTTATCTCAAGAGTGCTTGGTTTAGTACGTGACGTAGTTATCGCCGATAAAATGGGTACCGGTACTGGTGCCGATGTTTTTTTCTTTGCCAATAAAATTCCAAACTTCCTGCGTCGCTTGTTTGCCGAAGGAGCTTTTGCTCAAGCATTTGTCCCCGTGTTAAGTGAATATCAAGAGCGTGATGACAAAAATGGCACCAATGAAACTCGCGAACTAATTGCTAAAGTCAGTGGTACGTTAGGCGTTATTATTACCATAGTTACCGCGATTGGAGTTATTGCATCGCCGGTATTGGTGGCGTTATTTGGTTTTGGTTGGTTTTTAGATTGGCTTGATAATGGCCCGTTCACCGAAAAGTTTGATTTAGCCGCGCAGTTATTAAAGATTACTTTCCCGTATTTATGGTTTATCACCTTAACTGCACTTGCTGGTGCGGTATTAAATACTTTAGGCAAATTTGCTGCAGCGGCCTTTACCCCGGTTTTACTCAATGTTTGTATTATTGGCGCAGCAATTTATTTATCACCACTATTTGAAGTGCCCGCTTACGCATTGGCGTGGGGCGTATTTTTAGGTGGTTTAACTCAGTTTTTATTTCAAATACCTTTTTTAGTTAAAGCCGGTGTTTTAGTCAAGCCTAGTTGGGGCTGGCAGCACAGCGGAGTTAAGAAAATCCGAAAATTGTTAATACCGGCGTTATTCGGTGTATCCGTTACCCAAATTAACTTACTACTTGATACCCTAATTGCCAGCTTCTTAATTACCGGTTCAATTAGTTGGCTTTATTATGCCGATAGATTATTGGAATTCCCTTTAGGGTTATTTGGAATTGGTATCGCTACCGTTATATTGCCAAGTTTGTCGCGACTGCATTCAAGTCAAAATCCGAATGAATTTTCAGCGACTATAAATTGGGCCATTAAAGTGGTTAGCTTATTAGGTTGGCCTGCTATGGCTGGTTTAATGGTACTAGCACAACCGATCATTATGGTGCTGTTTATGCGCGGTGAGTTTAGTGAGCAAGATGTGATGCAGGTGTCTTTTGCCTTATATGCGTATTTAAGTGGCTTGTTAAGCTTTATGTTTATTAAAGTGTTAGCGCCTGGTTATTACGCCAGGCAGGATACCAAAACGCCAGTGGTTATTGGTATTAAAGCTATGATCGCTAATATGGTATTTAACTTAGCATTAGCACCATTTTTCGGCTACGTTGGCTTAGCTATTGCCACTGCGATGTCAGCAACGCTTAATGGTTTCTTATTGTACCAAGGCCTTAAAAAACAGGGCATATATCAATTTGATTTGGCGACCAAAATTGTGGTGGGCAAGTTGATCGTCTCAGCAGCTGTTATGGCTGGGGTGATATATTATTTATCGCCGGGCTTTAGTCAGTGGTTAGAGTTAGGATCATTGGATCAAATTCTCAAACTTGTCATGCTGATCAGTATAGGTGCGGCGAGTTACTTTATAAGTGCGATTATTTTGGGTATTCGTTTGCATCATTTTACTGTCAAGGTTGAACCTGAACAGTAAAGGCGATTGACTAGAGTGAAAAGGTTAAACGGCCATTAATTTATTAGGTTTTTATTTAGCAAAAGCCACTAAAAACCAATAAATGATAAATAATCATAAAAAAACATCAACAAATATGCAGTTAGTTGTTTCAAGGTGCTGATTATTCACTCTTACTACGATATAATTCGTCGGTTTTTAACTTGCTCAGGATTTAGGCTTACATGCAATTAGTTCGTGGTATACATAACCTTCGTGATAATCATCACGGTTGTGTGCTAACTATAGGTAATTTTGATGGTGTTCATTTAGGACATCAAAGAGTCGTTGCCGCTTTAGTAGCTAAAGCTAAAGAACTTGATTTAGTCCCTGCTGTGATGGTGTTTGAGCCACAACCACAAGAATTATTTAATCCGCAAATGGCACCCGCAAGATTGAGCCGTTTACGTGATAAATATTCTTTATTAAAAAAGTTGGGGGTTAAGAGGTTAATTTGCGTTAATTTTAACCGCGAGTTTGCTAACCAAAGCGCTGAATGTTTTATTGAAAAGCTGTTGGTGGCAAAACTAGGACTTAAACATTTGATCATTGGTGATGATTTTTGCTTTGGTAAAAATCGTTTAGGTAATTTCCAAATGCTCAAAGATGCTGGCCAACGTTTTAATTTTAACGTAACGGACACGGCAAGTTATAAATTATCAGACTGTCGAATTTCAAGTACCGAAATTCGTAAAGCCTTACAACAAGATGAACTAGCTGAAGCACAGGCTATGCTAGGCAGAACATACAGTATTATTGGCCGTGTTGTACATGGCGATAAACAAGGGCGAAACTTAGGTTTCCCAACCGCCAACGTTTTATTGAAGCGTTGTGTGTCACCAGTAAGCGGTGTTTATGTAGTGCAAGTTAAAGCACTTGGTAAAAGATTTAATGGTGTTGCCAATATCGGCTCTAGGCCAACAGTGAATGGTATTAGGCAGCAACTAGAAGTAAATATATTTGATTTTAGCGACAACTTATACGGTCAACCCATTGAAGTAGCATTATTGAAAAAACTGCGCGATGAGCAACGTTTTGCTTCTTTAAATGAATTGACAGACCAAATTGCAAAAGATGTTAAGCAAGCAGGTAGTTATCTACAGGCTTTAGAAACTGATACTAACGGATAAATGATTAAATGAGTGATTATAAACATACTTTAAACTTACCAGATACTACGTTCCCAATGCGTGGTGGTTTACCGCAAAGTGAACCTAAAATGCTTAAGAAGTGGGCTGATAAAGACCTTTATGGTCAAATTCGTGCCGCTAAAAAAGGCAAAAAATCATTCATCTTGCATGACGGACCTCCGTACGCAAATGGTAATATTCACTTAGGTCACTCAGTTAATAAAATATTAAAAGATATTATTGTTAAGTCGAAAACATTATCTGACTTCAACTCGCCATACGTGCCTGGTTGGGACTGTCACGGTTTACCAATCGAGTTAGTTGTTGAGAAAAAGTGGGGTAAGCCAGGTAAAAAGCTTAACGCTAGCGAGTTCCGTCAAAAATGTCGTGAATACGCGCAAAAACAAGTTGATGGCCAACGTGAAGATTTTAAACGTTTAGGTGTTTTTGCTGATTGGGAAAATCCATACCTCACCATGGACTTTAAAACTGAAGCGAACATTATCCGCGCTTTAGGTAAAATTACTGAAAACGGTCACTTACACCAAGGCTTTAAGCCTGTACATTGGTGTACAGATTGTGGTTCAGCATTGGCTGAAGCTGAAGTTGAGTATCAAGATAAATTTTCACCTGCAATCGATGTTAAATTTGCAGCCGATGATTCAATCGCTGAATTGTTCTCTCATCCAGAAGGGCACAGTGGTGAAGGTCAAATTTCAATTGTAATTTGGACCACTACACCTTGGACATTACCTGCTAACCGCGCGGTATCTGTTCACCCTGAACTGCAATATACCTTAGTACAAATTGAAGGTGAGCAAGGTCCACAACGTTTAATCTTAGGTACCGACCTAGTTAAAGATTGTATGGATCGTTTTGGTATTGAAAAATATCACGCATTAGGTTTTTGTGACGGCTCTGCATTAGAAAACGTGCAAATTAGCCACCCATTTTACAGCTTTACAGTGCCAATCATTTTAGGTGACCATGTAACAGTAGACGCTGGTACTGGTTGTGTACACACGGCACCTGGCCATGGTGTAGACGATTTCAATGTAGGTCGTACTTACAACTTAGAAGTTGCTAACCCAGTTGGCGCTAACGGTGTTTACTTACCTGATACTGAATTATTTGCAGGTCAGCATGTATTTAAAGCCAATGACAGTGTTGTTGAAGTGTTAAAAGAGCACAATGCGTTAATGCATCATCATGCATTTGAGCATTCTTACCCACATTGTTGGAGACACAAAACGCCAATTATTTTCCGTGCTACGCCGCAGTGGTTTATCAGCATGGATCAAAAAGGTCTACGTGAAGACTCATTAAAAGAAATTGAAAAAACTCAGTGGATCCCAGATTGGGGCCAAAGCCGTATTCAAAAAATGGTTGAGGGTCGTCCAGACTGGTGTATTTCACGTCAACGTACTTGGGGCGTGCCAATTGCCTTATTTATCCATAAAGATACTGGCGCATTGCACCCAAATACCATTGAGCTAATTGAAACCGTAGCCCAAAAAGTTGAGCAAGAAGGCATTCAAGCTTGGTTCGATTTAGAAGCAAAAGAACTTATTGGCTCTGACGCAGAAGATTTCGTAAAAGTACCTGACACATTAGATGTTTGGTTTGACTCAGGTGTCTCTCATTACTCTGTGGTTGATGCGCGTGAAGATTTTGATAAACACGCTGATTTATACTTAGAAGGTAGTGACCAACATCGTGGTTGGTTTATGTCTTCAATGATTTCATCGGTTGCGATGACAGGTAAAGCGCCTTACAACCAAGTATTAACTCACGGTTTTACCGTTGATGTTAAAGGCCACAAAATGTCTAAGTCATTAGGCAATGTGGTAATGCCAAAAGAAATTACAGGCAAGCTGGGTGCGGATATTTTACGTTTATGGGTAGCTTCGGTTAACTATACTCAAGAGATCACCGTATCTGATGAAATCTTTAAGCGCCAAGCTGATGCGTATCGTCGTATTCGTAACACATCTCGTTTCTTATTAGCGAATATGAATGGCTTTGAACCAACACAACATGCGGTTGCCTTAGAAGATATGGTGGCATTAGATCGTTGGGTTGTTGGTCGCGCTGCACAATTGCAAGAAGAAATTATTGCCGCTTATGACAACTACGAGTTCAGTTCGGTAGTTGGCAAAATCATGAACTTCTGTACCAATGAGCTAGGTGGTTTCTACTTAGACATCATTAAAGACAGACAGTACACAGCAAAATCTGACGGCCTAGCTCGTCGTTCTTGTCAAAGTGCATTGTTCTTAATTGCTGAAGCTATGGTTCGTTGGTTAGCGCCAATCTTATCATTTACGGCACAAGAAATTTGGACTGCACTACCGGGTGAACGCGATGAATTCGTATTTACTGGTGTATGGTTTGACGGTTTAGAAAAACTTGATCAAAACACACAAACTAACGATGACTTCTGGGCATCTTTAATTGCAGTTCGTACTGAAGTAAACAAAGCGTTAGAGCAAGCTCGCCGTGACGAAGTTGTTGGCGCAGCACTACAAGCTAAAGTAACGCTTTACACTAACGAAGCGATAGCGAAGCAATTATTAGTGGTTGGTGATGAATTACGTTTTGCCTTAATCACATCAAGTGCTGAAGTGGTTACTGTAAGTGATGCACCTGAAGGTGCAATTGCGACTGAATTAGACGGCTTATGGTTAACTGTTGCAGCATCAACGGGTACCAAGTGTGATCGTTGTTGGCATTACACTGACGATGTTGGTACAAACGAAGCACACCCAGAGTTGTGTGGTCGTTGTGTAACTAACATTGAAGGTGATGGCGAAGTTCGCCAGTTTGCTTAAATTTGCTGTAGTTTAAAGAAAAAGAGTAGTAAAAAAGATGGCAAACACAGTAAATCGTATTTTTAAAGAAACAGGCTTACGCTGGCTTTGGCTAGCGTTAATGATGTTGATAGCAGATCAAGTAACCAAGCAAGCGGTTGTTGCCTTAATGGATTATCGCGAGTCAATTGCGGTAATGCCATACTTTAACTTAACTTATGTACACAATCCTGGTGCTGCTTTTAGCTTTTTAGCAGACCAAGGGGGTTGGCAGCGTTGGTTTTTTACTGCCATTGCTGCTGGTGTAAGTTTGATGTTAGTGGTTTGGATGGCAAAGACACCTAAACAAGATAAGGCTATTTCGATTGCTTTTGCGCTTATTTTAAGTGGCGCGGTGGGTAATTTAATTGACCGTGTAATGTTTGGTTATGTTATCGATTTTCTAGATTTTTATGTTGGTAATAAACATTGGCCAGCATTCAATATTGCAGATTCTGCCATTTTTATCGGCGCAGCAATAATGATATTTGATGCTTTTAAAGGTGAACCTAAAAAAGATTCACCAGACGATAAAAGCACAGGAGCACAGTAGTATGTCTGATAAGAAAATTGTAAATGATTCAAGCATTATGATGCACATTACCATGAAACTTTCAGACGGCTCTGCCGCTGACAGTACCAAGGTAAATAATAAACCCGCTAAAGTTAATTTAGGCGACCAAAGTTTATCTCCTGCATTTGAAGCTCAGCTGTTAGGTTTAACCGCTGGTGATAGTAAAGAGTTTACCTTGCCGCCAGCAGATGCTTTTGGTGAAACAAATCCTGATAATATTCATTATCTTGATCGCAACAAGTTTAGTGAAACTCCTGCCGAGGTTGGCAGTATCGTTACCTTTACTCAGCCAGGTGGTGAAATCCCTGGTATTATCCGCGAAGTAAATGATTTGTCTGTAACGGTTGATTTTAATCACCCGTTGGCAGGACAAGCGATTACATTTGCTGTTGATGTCGTTGAAGTACTTTAATTCGTTATCGCACTTTATTTATAGATTGAAGGACATTTAAGAACTCTATGGAAATTATATTAGCTAACCCTCGCGGTTTTTGCGCTGGTGTTGACCGTGCCATATCTATTGTAGATAGAGCGCTGGATTTATTTGATGCGCCTATTTATGTTCGTCATGAAGTTGTGCATAACAAATTCGTTGTCGACGGTTTAAAAAATCGTGGCGCGGTATTTGTTGAATCACTTAATGAAGTGCCAGATGAGATGACGGTTATATTCTCTGCTCACGGTGTGTCTAAAGCAGTACGTCAGAATGCTAAAGACCGTGGTTTAAAAGTGTTTGATGCGACCTGTCCATTAGTGACTAAAGTCCATATGGAAGTCACTCGTGCATCTCGCAAAAATCATGAATGTATTTTAATTGGTCATGCCGGACACCCTGAAGTTGAAGGTACTATGGGCCAATATGAGTCTGAAGTTGGCGGTATTTATTTGGTCGAGTCTGTAGATGATGTTGCTCATCTAGATGTTAAAAATCCAGAAGTTTTATTTTATTGCTCACAAACCACCTTGTCGGTAGATGATACCTCAGAAGTCGTTGATGCACTTCGAGCTAAGTTCCCAAGTATTCAAGGCCCGCGTAAAGATGATATTTGCTATGCTACGCAAAATCGCCAAGATGCAGTGCGCTCTATAGCGAAAAAAGCCGAGCTATTGTTAGTTGTTGGCGCTAAAAACAGCTCTAACTCGAATCGTTTACGTGAACTATCAGAAAAGTTAGGCACAACGTCATACTTAATTGATGGTGCAGAAGATATTCAGTCATCATGGCTAGAAGGTGTTGATAAAATTGGCGTTACAGCAGGGGCCTCAGCTCCTGAAGTGTTAGTTGCCCAAGTGATTGAAACATTGAAAAAGCTTGGCGGCAAAGTGGTTATTGAAAACCCAGGACGTGAAGAAACAACAGTTTTTGCCGTGCCAGCAGAACTTAGATAAAAATAAGTAATAAAAAATAATCAATGCCTCGTTTTTACGGGGCATTTTAGTTTATACAAACTGTAAAAATCTCCTATACTTGAGTTGATAAAGGATTATCTATTTAATAAGCAAGGAGGCTTAAATGACATGTTTTATCAATTTTAGTAATACTAAACCTAAACCTAAACCTAAACCTAAATCTAAATTCAACGCCAATCATGGATTCTCATTAATTGAGTTAACAATCGCTTTATCTGTTACGGCAATCTTAACTTCCATAGGTTTACCCAGTTACGATCACCTAATGCAAAAACAGCAAATGTCAGCAGATATTAATCGTTGGTATCGTGTTTTTAATATGGCCCGACACACAGCAATCATTAATGCAAAAATTGTTACTATTTGTCCAAGCAGTGATGCTTTGCAATGTAGTAGTCGTTGGGATGATGGCGCATTAATCTTTGTTGATGATAACAAGAACCATAAATTTGATAATGCAGAGCAATTGATCCAAGTTATTGATAAAAGTCCAAATGATCATAAAGTCACGTGGCGAGCATTTCAAAATAGAAACTATCTACAATTTCAAGCAAACGGTTTTACCTGGGCGCAAAATGGCACGTTAAGGTTGTGCAATAAGGATCCTAGCTTAAAATATAACCGTGCGATCATCGTGACTCGATCGGGGCGTTTAAGATTATCAGAAGATAGTGATGGTGACGGTATTGAAGATGATGCAAGCGGTAACAGTATTACCTGTGGTTAAGGAGCACGGTCAGTTATACGCTAAACTACAACCAGCACTTTGTATTTAAAATATTTTCAGCAGTGTAGCCTTGGCGCTGGTTTAAATTATTTAAGCTTAACTTTGCACAATCACTATCATTAACCTGAGCACCGATAGCTTGTGCCTTTAAGTTAAAGCTATCCTCTCCATCAACACTGTATGACTTTATGCTGATAGATAATTGATAAAAACCATCTGTCGAAGTATTCGATTGGTTGTTTAATCCATTTGCTGATACAAGATCGGCAGAATAACTTAAGTGTTGGTTATAAAATTTTTCTTGTGCAACTGCTAGCCTCATCAAAGCTGATTTTGCATCGCTGCGGCGGGCTTTTAATACATACTGTTTGTAGCTTGGATACACAATGGCAGATAAAATGGCGATGATCAGTATTACCATTAATAATTCAATTAAGGTGAAAGCAGATTGTTGTGTATAAAAAATATTTTTGCCGTTCAGATTGTATTTCATGTTATTTATCCTTGAAAATATTTATGGCACTGGCACTGGCACTGGTGATGTAAACAATGACTGCTCTATATGTTGACTGCCTTGTCCTAACTGATTAAATACGACTATCTTAAAAAGGTGATGTTCGATACCGCTATTACTACCATGTTTCTTGTTGTGTTTTCCTAGGTAAATGATCAGGTATTTGCTGTTGTTTATTGCGCTAATTACCGATGTATTATCATTCCAGTTAATATCAGCAATGGATAAATCAAACTTATTTGGCAAGTAACCAGCTTGAGGTAGGTTTAGATCGACATTGTTAGTCAGCAGATCTGTTATAAATAACTTTGCGACACTAGTTGCATGCTTAGCATTATTTTTACTTTGTAATTTTAATAATTGCTGGTTGGCCATTTTAGTTTCAATAAAACTATTTTTATAAAGAGAGGTTGCCACTAAAGTAACTAACAACAACATAATTAAATTAGTCGCTAACACGAGTCCTGATATTCTCTTTATCTTTTTGGCTTTCGTCATGTTAATCACCCTATTATTAGTGAGCTAAGGTCAGTTGATAACTTTGCCGATGAAAATTATCCATAGGTTGGTAAACCTCGTCACCGATGTAATAGGTTTTTTTATCTAAATGCGTCATATCAGGGCATTGGCTCCTCACTAATAAATCAATTTTAACGCTCTTAACATCACGCCAGTTTAATACTTGATTGGCGTTAACGTATTTATCTGTAATTGAATTTAAATTCTCATCAACACCAAACTGTACTTGCAGGTTTTCGACGCCACTAAGTAACTCTTCTTTTTGCGGTCTGCCATTTACTAAGGTTTGCCAATAAAGAGCAGGGATGACTTGGTTATTACATCGTCTGTTACTATCGCCAATAAAATAGCTATGGCTGACAATCTCATGGGTTGTTGAGCTAGAGGTAAGAGCATTGCTTATTAAATTTTTATCTTTGCCCAGAAAAGCTTTATGGATGTTGCCATTGCTTTTAATGTATAGCTGTTCGCTATCAGTAAGGATTGTTGGCGTTGGCTCAATATACCTAAGCGTTAAAATATCACCGCGCAGGTAACCATCATTACTAGCGCAGGTATATTCACCACTTGAATTGTTCACTGCAAAAATACTTTGCTGAATTTGTGCTCCCCAGCTATTACCAGACTCAATACAGTTTTGATTAGATTCATCGCTTAAGTTTAGGCTGCCCTCAATCTCACTAAAAGCCAGTAAATCTGACCAATAGCGACTTTGTACTATATCTCTAGAGATAAAGTTGAAGGTAAAACGAGCATTTTCTTGCATATGCGCGGACTGTTTTACGGCAACAAAACTTTTATTAATTAATAGCAGTGATTGCATACCCATAGTTAACATAAACAAACCAAGCGTTAGCGACACCATTACTTCAATTAAAGTAAAGCCTGTACTTTTAGCTGTTATCGAAATAGACATTATTATCTAAAGCTGCGTTTGATTTTTATACACTCTAAATCAGCAGTTGATTCTTTAGGGCAATTACTGCCGATAGAGCCGTCTCTATTTTCATCCCAGTGTACAATTATTGTGGCATCATTATTATTTACCGATATCTGGGCTGAGCCAGAAGGCAATGACTTACTAATTGATTGATGCCACTGCATTAAATCATACTGAGCTATTTCGCTGGGCGAACAACTGCTCACCTGGCAATCTATAGATGCGTTAGGCTGTTGCTTAAAATTTAATTGATAGCTATTTAAAACGCTATTATTTGCGGTTATGTGTGTTGCCATTTGTTGCACAAATAAATTTGCTTTCGTTTGGAATTGCGCATTTTGAGTATCACGCAATGAATTAAGTTGCAGTTTGGCAACACCTAGCATGCCAAAGGCAAGGATACTCATGGTGATGAGTACTTCTAATAGGGTAAAACCTGAAATTGTTTTAGATATGTAATAAACGCGTTGTTTAGATAGATTTTGGGCGTTAATAATAGTCATTGATTCACATCCTTGTTATCAAATTCAGTATTAACGAATAGCTTATATTATGATATTTTCCAAATTATATTTGATTAAATTATTCGAATACCTATTCTGAAAAAGTAACTGATAGATGCTAAACAGGCGTAACGCTTTAATAATTGGTGAAAAAATAGCTCTAATGTTAAAATGGTGCTAAATTAAAGATAATAGATAAAGTTAGCCACTATTCCTTTTTACCCTAAAAAAAGTAATAATGGATTAGCAAAAAAAATTTTAAAAAATAGAATAACAACAAATAGTGCAATTTATAGGATATAACTTTGCGATACAAAGGAAGCGCTATTAAGACGGATGTTCTTAATGGTGGGTATTGAATTATGAAAAATATAAAAGGCTTAACACTAATTGAAGTGTTAATCACCATTCTAATTATTAGCATTTTAGCTGGGGTTGCAGGCCCAAGCTTTTTACGCTCGTTTGAAACTCGTAAACTGGTTTCAGCTACAGAACAACTCTATTCAAATCTTCAGCTTGCTCGCTCTGAATCTCTTGCTCGATCTAGTAATATTTATGTTCGTTTAACGGGTTCCGGTAGTAACTCTTGGCGCTATGGTATTAGTGAAACTTCTAATTGTGATCCTAGCTTAAGTAATAGCAATGATGCCGCTTGTTATTTAGTTGTAGATGACGGTGACGGTAATATCGTAGCTGGTGACGATCATGTGCTTCATACTACTGATGGTGCAGATCATAAAGATATTACCATTGCACTTGATTTTCCCGACATGGTCAATGAAGAAATAACTTTTAACCCGATGAACGGTACGAGTAGCCTATCAGGATCTTTTGTATTAACCAATTCACTTGGCGATACAGCAACGGTAAAACTTAGCAAATTAGGAACAGCTAAAATATGCTCCAACGATATAGGAGGATATAAAAATTGTTCATAATTAAACACAAACAAAAAAATAAACAAAATGGCTTTACCCTTATCGAATTAATGCTAAGCATGGTGTTTGGCTTAATCGTATTGTCTGGTGTTATCTATATTTATATCGCGGTTATTTCGAGTACCTCTTCAGCATTAAAAAGCATTAAAAAGCAGTAAATTAAACAGTCAATTAATGACGATTATGAGCGTTATGACCAATGATGCACGTCGTGCCGGTTATTGGGCAAATACTGCCGACTTAGCCTCGGAAAATCCTTTTCAGCAACTTGAACTATCTGCATTAACGGTAGTGAACTCATCGTCTTCAAATACAAAAATAGATGAAAATAGTACGGTTGATGGTGAATGTTTATTGTATTCATACGATTTAAACGAAGATGGAAATTTAGATTTAGGCGATGAATTTTTTGGTTTTCGCTTAAACAGCGGTGTTATTGAAATGCGGGTACCAAGTTCAATTGTTGACGGTGACAATTGTAACGATGGTAGCTGGGAAGAGCTTAGTGATTCAGATTTATATGTGGTTGAAACTTTAGCTTTCAACCGTCAAAACTCAGCCTGTGTAAACACTTCAGAGCCCGATGGCGATGATGAAGATGACGAAAACGGAATTGATAACGACGCTGAAAGAGATTGTTATGATGTTCCACCTGAAGCACTTGATATTACCGTTGAAACACGCGAAATTAAAATAACCATCTCCGCTTATTTAGTCAATGATACCGAAGTTAATCATACAGTGTCTGAAAGTGTGCGAGTAAGAAACGATTTGGTCAGGGTGCGTTAATATGAATCGAACCAATTTAAAAATAATGCTAAGTAAAAAACGCCAACAAGGTATGGCAGTGCTAATTATTTCTATTATTTTATTAGTCTTAATTACCCTTATATCAGTGTATTTAGCTAGAACTGTTTTAGTTGAACAAAAAATGGTCAGTAATGATTTCCGCGCCAGACAAGCTTTTGATAATGCTGAAGCCGGTTTAGCACTTGCTATGGAAGCGATAAGTGATGATAAGTATTGGGATAAAGATGGTGACATTTTAGGCATTGTTGATACTAACGGTGATGGCATAAATAACTCATACGATCCTGTTACCCAAAGCGATATTGCAACACTTGATAATGGTAGTGTATCAATTGTTGTTACATTAGAGATAATTAACGAATTAAACGCTTATCGTATAGAGTCGACCGGCTTAAGCGATGATGGCACCGCAAGGCGAACCGTTACCTCAATGATGAGAGCTTTAAATCCTTTACCTAACGTCCCCGACAATCCTTTAAGTACAAAAGGAACAATTGTTTTAGGTGGTTCTGCAACTGTTCATAACCCTGAAGGGCACAGTACTATTTGGAGCGGGGGAGATGTTGATGTCGGCTCGAATAACTCAACTAAAACATTAATAGCAGACCCTAGTGATGAGTTTTACCCTGGCTGCATGGATGATGGTAGCTGTGAAACTGTTGAAACCTCAAGCAAGGATAATATCGGCCTTGATATAATTGAACATGATTCTGATTTAGCTAACTTAACCGAATCAGAAATGTTTGAAAACTTTTTTGGCATGAGCCCTGAACGCTATAAAGAAGTGATGAGTGATATAATTATTGGTGGAACTGACGCTCGAGGTGATTGTGATAATACATGGGATGGCTGTGTAAATGGTTCAGAAAACGACATCATTTGGCATGACGGTAATGTTAGTGGAGCTGGTGCATTAACAATGGGCTGTGCAGAATCCATTCAAGGCGGTGGTCCAAATAAGGTTTGCAATGAAAGTGACCAAATGCCATCGATATTGATTATCGATGGGGATCTTAATATAACAGGAACACCTCATTTTTATGGCATTGTTTATGTCATGGGCTCGATAATTGGTACCGGTAATAGTACTTTTCATGGCGCGTTAATTATTGGCGGTGATGTTACTAATTCTACTGGAGGTAGTTTGGATGCGCATTACGATTCAAGTCTTTTAGGAAAATTAAAGGATAATGGACCCAAAGCTGTTGGCGCTGGTAGTTGGAAGGATTTCTAATGGGATTAAATGCAATGAATTTACGTAAGAATAATGGGTTTGGTTTAATTGAAGTATTAGTCGCCTTAGCTATTATGGCGGTTGGGTTACTTGCTGTAGCTAGTTTTCAAAGTGGTTTGATAGGTGAAAGTACCGAGAATAAAGCACGCGCAGTAGCTTTAGCTATAGCCCAAGAACGTATTGAACAGATACGAAATTATACTAACGATGCTTATGATTCGGATGCATTTAATGCTTTATTTGATGAGCCTATTGAAGGCGAAAGCCTGAGGGAATTTACAGCGGTAGATTTTCCTGGAACAAATGCAGAATTTACTCGAACCGAAACTATTATCTCACCAAAGGATACTAAAGAGATTGATGTATTTGTAACTTGGAACGATATCTCTGGTGCTGAGCAGCAAGTTGTATTATCTACTGAGATTTCTTGGGAATCACCAAGTCTTGAAGGTGAATTAGATAACGAGTTTTCAGCCCCTCTCGTCCGTTCAGCTACTGGACGTGCTGAATTAGGTGATGGTGATGTGTTAGATTCTGACACTGTTGTGGGTGAACTTGGAGGTTTACTTGGTTTAATAGATAGAGGCGATGGTGACTTGCGTCTATCTAATGGTAATGAGGTCGGTGATGATGTTGTTCTAACCTTAAGAGATGCTTGTGAACTTGATGCTAATGGTGATCGAGCCTTTGAAAAAGATCCTGATACGGGAGTAGAAAGCCAAGTTGAGTGTACTGATTTTGTAAAAATTTCTGGCCGTGTGTTTATTGACCAAACTACTCAAGCAACCAACCCTACTGATGTATTTGTGATTGCCTCTGATGCGGCTTTTTGTCAACGTTATTATTTTACCGGCATAAACCCTATCACTCTTGAAGAATTGAGTGAAGATGTTCCTGCGGACATAGATAGTGCATCTATATCCGATTTCACCACAGAACCAAACGGTAGCTATTTATACTATAATTACACCTGTTATTTAGGTGGTGGTTGGCATGGAAATATAGGTTTAATCGTTACGGCTAAAAACAATTCACAAGATAAAGTTAGTGCTTGTGTAGGCGACCCAACATCAGCAGATGAGTTTGCAGACCCTGAAATTGCAATTCGCCGTGTATATCGTGGCATGGCATTTAAATATACTGATGATACTCACACCCAAAAAGAAGAGGATGACGTAGGGATCGTTTATTATACCGTAGGTGTAGCAGATGCTCTTGAGTTACCGGACCCAGAGGATGATACACAAGCCCCGCATGACTTTGTTATTTCAACAATTAGTGACTCTGATGGTACAGTTTGTGTCACTGATGGGAGAGGGGAAATTGGAGATAAAGGAATTATGACCCGTTCTGATAGTGTCAATGGGACTGAATTCACTGGTAATCCAACTTCATTTTATTGTTTAAATCAAAATGTTGATTATGTCGATGGGCTTAAATTAAACCTTTTAGATTATGGTGTAGATGAAGCCTGTCCATTTGACCCTAGCGATCCACCTAATCAAAAACATACAATTAGTGGGGCCATTAAAGTTACCGCAACATTTAGCCCTGAAAACACTGCTTTGGTAAGCTCTACCAATATGAACACTTCGGATGGGCCGTTAAATTGTGTTGTTGATACTTTGAGTATTAGCCACGATGGCAGTAAATATATTCTTCCCTATAGTTGTGATGTTTACCAGTGGACTAATCCTTGGAGTGGCTATTTACAAGTTACTCCCAATTTTGATGCATTCACTTGTACTAGCTACCGTAAGAGGTTTACCAGTATAGGAATTGATACCTATAACATAAATTTTAGTTGTGAAAATAAAGTGGATAATGGTGTTTATGGTAATATTGTAATAAATGGAAGTAATACATCCTCAGCTACAGCAATTACTATTTTAGGTGATACAAATGAATTTGGTGACAATACCTGCTCTCCAACGATAAGTCCTGATTTTAGTTGTGCTACGGTTAACTTTTTAAATACAGAGACATGGAGTGGTACTGTTAATGTTGAAGGCAGTAAGCTTTGTACTAAAATAGTAAGCGATGGTGGGAATGTTGTCAGTATTACAGAGGGGCCTTCTGGTAAATCCATGATCTTTACCATTACTAACGCGAGCGCTGGAAATATTGAAATTGAATTATCAGATGAGCAAAACGGAACCCCTAAATGTCCTTAAATAATACTAAAAATAAAGGCTTCACCTTAATCGAGCTAATGATCGTCGTTGCTATTATTGGCATTATTGCTGGTATTGCTTATCCATCATTTAGTGAATCTATAAAAAAAGCTCGCCGCTCAGATGCGCGTGGTGGCTTAGTTGAACTAGCGTTATCACAGAGTAAGCTAAGGGGCAGTTGTACTACTTATGGTAGCACTATTGGCACAGAAAATAGCTGTGCCAATGGCACTGTGAAAGGCGCTGAAGAGAGTGAAAATGGTTATTATACTTTTGCTATTAGTGGCGCAACTGGTAATGCTTATACATTAACAGCAACAGCTAAAATAGGCGGAGCACAAGCCGGAGATACTGGCTGTACTGAAATGTCAGTGGTATTTGATACTGATTATCCGAAAGGTAATAAAACTCCTGAGGGTTGTTGGTAAAATTTAGCTAATCATTGATTCTATTGTTAATTAAAAAGACCAACTTAAACGTTGGTCTTTTTGTATTTAAAGTCGAGTAGCTAACAATAAACCTAGCTTAATCGTAAATAGTAGGGATAGCTTGGCGCTTATGTTGAGTATTGTTGTAAATACTTACCAACTTATCTTTTATTGACGAATCTATTTCTTTGCCCTCTAAGAAGTCATCAATGTTGTTATAACTTAACCCCAGCGCAGCTTCATCTTTTTTACCAGGCGCTAATTCTTCTAAATCAGCAGTAGGAGCCTTAACTACTAATTTCTCTGGAGCGCCCAAAGTTTTAGCTAATAATCGAACTTGGCGTTTGCTTAAGCCAAACAGTGGCACTAAGTCACAAGCGCCATCGCCCCATTTAGTATAGAAACCAGTGATGTTTTCCGCGCTGTGGTCTGTACCTATTACTAAACCACCTAAAATACCGGCTAAGTGGTATTGCATCACCATGCGAGTACGAGCTTTAACATTACCTTTGGAGAAATCTAAACGGTGTTCATTTGCATCAAGTAAGCCATTCTCAGCTAATACACTTACCGCTTCATTATGAATACCGTCCGCACCTTGCATTATATTCGTCGATACACAGTGACTTGGTTGGATAAATTTAACCGCCATTTGCGCATCATCTTCATCTGCTTGCACGTTGTACGGCAAACGCACCGCGATAAACTTATATGTGACCTTTGATTGCTCTGTATTTAACTCATTAACCGCAAGTTGCGCTAAGCGGCCACAGGTAGAAGAGTCGACGCCACCGCTGATCCCTAAAATTAAATGCTTTAAACCAGAATTAACTAATTGTTGTTTGATGAAGTTCACACGTCGAGATATTTCGAATTGTGGATCAATTTCAGCTAATACTTTCATTTCAGCTATGATAGCTTGGCGGTTCATAAAGGGCCTTAGGTGTGTTTTTTCAAAAAATTAGTTAAGCAATGATAAACTTGGCAAGCAACTGTGTAAAATGAAATTAATTAAGTTATGTTGTTTTTTTATAAAAAAATCATAACTAACTATTTATCTTGGCGAAATTTTAGTTAGAATGAGTTAATAAATAACTTTTTGGTAACAAACATAATGAAAAAAATAGAAGCCATCATTAAACCGTTCAAAATGGATGATGTTCGTGAAGCATTAGCAGAAGTAAATATCACAGGTATGACTGTATCTGAAGTAAAAGGTTTTGGTCGTCAAAAAGGCCATACTGAACTTTATCGTGGTGCAGAATACATGGTTGATTTCTTACCTAAAGTTAAGATTGAAATTATTGTAGCTGATGAAGACGTTGAACGTTGTGTTAATACAATTATTGAGACGGCGCAAACCGGTAAAATTGGTGATGGTAAAATATTCATTACTAATGTTGAACGAGTAATTCGTATTCGTACTGGTGAAGAAGACGCTGCAGCAATCTAATATTAGAAATTTGCTTATAAAAAAAGCGTGCAATGCACGCTTTTTTTGTGGTTAAAATTAGCTTCTAGCTTCTAGCTTCTAGCTTCTAGTGTTTAGCTCTAAAGCCCTTTAACCATTTCGTTATTAGGGTAGTTTACAGTTAACACCTGGCGAGCATTCTTTTGTAAATCGTCAAGACCAAGAATTCCGTAGCATTCAACCATAATAACTAATGCCTCTTCTACTTGCTCACCACCAGGGAAATATTCAACAATATAACGCGCACGGTTAGCTGCTGCCGCATAAGCTTTACGTTCGACAAAGAATCGTGCTGCTGCAATTTCGTAATCAGCTAAGCGACTTTTAACAGCGATTAACCTTTGTCTTGAGTCTGAAGCATATTTACTGTCAGGGTATAAGGTTAAGATAGTTCTAAAATCTGTAAATGCAGAACGTGCATGTACCGGATCTCTATCACTACGATCTATGCCTGCCATTTCTTGGAAAAGATTTTCTTCATTAGAAAGGTGCATTAAGCCACGCATATAATAAACGTAATCGACATTTTTGTGGCTTGGATTTAATCGTAAGAATCGTTCAACTAAGGCAATACCCTGGGCAGTATCTCCTGATTTATAATACGCATAAATTAGGTCGAGTTGTACCTGATGTGAAATAGCGCCAAACGGGTAACGCGAATCAATTGCTGATAAAATAGGAATAGCTTTTTGGTAAAGACCATTATCTAAAGCACTTTTAGCGTCCATATAAAGTGCTTGTGCAGATTTGTCAGGAACTTTTTCTACATCTTCAGGAGAAGACGAACAGCCTGCTAAGCCTAGAAAAAACGTTAGTGTTAGAATTTTTATTGTAAACTTGTTCATAAATTTTGGATGTCTGCTTAAAATAATTGTGAAAGCCCTGCATAAAGCAGGTAAAATACTTATATCGAATAATACTAAACATTCTAACCTAGCTTAAGTGCATTGCACAGTGCTAAATAAATGCAGTATTAAATATTTACCAATGATACTTAAATACAGTACCTATAATTGTACAGTATGGGTATTTAAGTATTAATTAATAGAGACTTCAATGGCTGAAAAAATTCAACATCAGGATATCGTTCCAGATTCGTGTTTAGGTAAACGTCTAGACCAAACAATTGCGCAAATGTTCCCGGATTATTCTCGCTCTCGTCTAAAAGATTGGATTTTAGATGGCAGTGTGCAAGTTAACGGCGAAGTTGTTACTCGTGCCCGTGAAAAAATGATGGGTGGCGAAAGCATTAGTATTAATGCCGCTGTTGAAGTAGAAGTCCATTACAAAGCTCAAGATATTAAGCTTAATATTGTCTACGAAGATGATGATATCTTAGTTATTAATAAACCTGCTGGTTTAGTTGTTCACCCTGGTGCTGGTAATCCTGACGGTACAGTATTGAATGCTTTGCTCCATCATTGCCCTGAACAAGATAAACTGCCTCGTGCAGGTATAGTGCATCGTCTTGATAAAGACACCACGGGTTTAATGGTTGTAGCAAAATCCATTGCCGCACAAACCAATCTTGTTGAGTCATTACAAGCTCGAGAAATCACACGTGAATATGAAGCTATTGCCAATGGTATTATGACTGCTGGCGGTATAGTTGATGAACCAATTGGTCGTCATGCGACAAAGCGTACTCATATGGCGGTAGTTCATTCAGGACGCCCATCAGTAACTCATTATCGTGTTGTTGAAAAATATAGATTACATACTCGTTTAAGATTACGTCTTGAAACGGGTCGTACCCACCAAATTCGTGTGCATATGTCACATATACAACATGCTCTTGTTGGCGATCCTGTTTATGGCGGCCGACCAAGACCACCTAAAAATGCTAGTGAAGAACTTCGTGATATTTTAAGAGGTTTCAAACGCCAAGCACTTCATGCCGCATTATTATCTCTTTATCATCCGGTTACAGGAGAATTAATGACCTGGACTGCTCCAGTACCAGATGACATGGTAGCGGTTGCTTTAGCATTAAAAGAAGATGCTAAATTGAATATTGTTGAAGACTTTTAGTTATTAACGACTAAATGAGTTCAATTGTCGATATAAACTGGCCAAGAATATCTAATATCTTGGCCACAACAACATCAAGAGTCGGTGGCTGTAGTGCTCCGCCTTTTGATGGATTTAATGTGGGCAGTCATGTTGCTGATAATATTCAACATGTTCTGCAAAATAGACAGCTTCTTAGCCAGCTATTTAAATCTGGCCAGCCAATACAATGGTTGAACCAAGTGCATGGTGCGGATGTTGTGCAAGTCACTGAGCATCAAAATACACCGATTACAGCAGATGCAGCATTTACAAAATCAACTGATGTTACTTTAGCCATTCTTACTGCAGACTGTTTACCTATTTTACTTGTTAATCAACAAGGCACTGAAATAGCCGCTATTCATGGCGGTTGGAAACCTTTAGCAGCTGATATCATCAAAAACACCTTGAATAAATTTACTTGCAAAGGGACGACAGTAAAAGCTTGGTTAGGACCTTGTATTGGTAAAGAAGCTTTTGAAGTAGGGCCTGAAGTAAAAACTAAATTCGCTGTACTCGATAAAAGGTTAGAAAGTTGTTTTACCAAACAGCCTAATGACAAATATTTAGCTGATTTACACGCTATCGCTCGGCTGTTATTAACTAAAGAGAGTGTTCAGTCTATTGCCGCTCTTAACGATTGCACATTTACACAAGCGGATAAATATTTTTCTTATCGTCGTGATGGTCAGACCGGGCGTATGGCTAGCTTAATATCAATCCAGCCTTAATCCAAATCTAAATCAAACCCAAATTTAATATCCAATTATCTACATAATTTAAAACTCAATTTTGTTAACCAGCCAAGGTTGTGCTTAACTACTTGAGGTTGCATTTACATCCTATTAATTTTTGATTTAAAACAAGTTTACCTTTTAAAGTGGGCTCCTAGCATTGAAAACTCAGGTTTTAGTACCTATCTCTTAATTAAGAAGTATTATTTATAAATCGTTTAGGAGTTGTTTATGCGTTTAGATCGCCTTACACAAAAATTCCAACAAGCCCTTGCTGATGCACAATCTTTGGCCTTAGGAAAGGATCATCAATTCATTGAGCCTGTGCATTTAATGCTGGCGTTAATAAATCAATCAGGTGGCACCGTTTTACCTTTACTAAAAAATTTAGGGATAGATGTCACTAGCTTTCGCTCAAGCTTAGCGACCATTCTTGAAAATACTGCACAAGTTGAAGGTACTGGTGGTGAGGTGCAAGTCTCAAACCAACTAAGCACCATCATTAACCTTTGTGATAAATTGGCGCAAAAGCAAAACGATAAATTTATTTCATCAGAAATGTTTATCCTTGCAGCGCTTCAAGACAAAGGCAAACTTGGTCAATTATTAAAGCAATTAGGTATTAATGAAAAAGAAGTCAAAGCCGCAATTGAAAAAGTTCGCGGTGGGCAAACTGTTGACGACCCAAATGCGGAAGATACCCGCCAAGCGCTAGACAAATATACCATTAACTTAACCGAGCGAGCAGAGCAGGGTAAATTAGATCCTGTTATTGGCCGTGATGAAGAAATTCGTCGCACGGTACAAGTACTGCAACGTAGAACGAAAAATAACCCGGTATTAATTGGCCAGCCGGGGGTTGGTAAAACAGCTATTGTTGAAGGCTTAGCCCAACGCATTGTCAATGGCGAAGTATCGGAAGGGCTGAAAAACAAACAAGTTTTATCTTTGGATATGGGGGCTTTGATCGCTGGAGCTAAATATCGAGGTGAATTTGAAGAACGCTTGAAAGCTGTACTTAGTGAACTTGCCAACGAAGAAGGGCAAGTGATCTTATTTATTGATGAATTACATACTATGGTCGGCGCAGGTAAATCTGATGGCGCTATGGATGCCAGTAACATGCTAAAGCCTGCGTTAGCACGCGGTGATTTACACTGTGTTGGCGCAACAACCTTAGATGAATACCGTCAATACATTGAAAAAGATGCGGCCCTTGAACGTCGCTTCCAAAAAGTATTGGTTGAAGAACCAAGTGTTGAAGACACTATCGCTATATTACGTGGTTTAAAAGAGCGTTATGAGTTACATCACAGTGTTGAAATAACCGACCCAGCAATAGTATCAGCTGCAACATTGTCACACAGATATGTAAGTGATCGACAGCTTCCAGATAAAGCCATTGATCTTATCGATGAAGCAGCATCAAGTATCCGCATGCAAATGGACTCTAAACCGGAAGAGTTAGATCGATTAGAGCGTCGCTTAATACAATTAATGCTCGAGCAAAAAGCGCTAGAGAAAGAATCTGACGATGCATCGAAAAGAAGGCTAGTGTTGCTCAATGAACAAATTTCCTCAGTGCAAACCGAATTTGATCAACTAGAGCAAGTGTGGAAGAAAGAAAAAGCGTCTTTGTATGGTACGCAAGCGATAAAAGCAGATTTAGAGCAGGCAAGAATGGATTTAGAAATAGCCCAACGAGCCAGCGATTTAAATCGAATGTCTGAGTTACAATACGGTCGAATTCCCGAATTAGAAAAACAACTCGATTCAGCTAATAATTCCGAAGTTGTTGAAACCGTATTAATTCGTAATAAAGTAACGGACGTTGAAATTGCAGATGTATTATCTAAAGCAACGGGTATACCTGTTGCCAAAATGCTTGAAGGCGAAAAAGATAAGTTATTGGCAATGGAAGAATCATTACAGAAGAAAGTCATCGGTCAAAAAGAAGCATTATCTGCCGTATCTGATGCTATTCGCCGCTCGCGTGCAGGGCTATCTGATCCAAATCAACCGATAGGATCTTTTATGTTTCTTGGACCAACTGGTGTTGGTAAAACAGAGTTAACCAAGGCATTGGCTAACTTTTTATTTGATAGTGAAGATGCGCTTATTCGTGTCGATATGTCTGAATTCATGGAAAAACACTCTGTTGCACGATTAATTGGCGCACCTCCAGGTTATGTTGGCTATGAGGAGGGCGGTTATATTACCGAAGCGGTTCGTCGTAAACCTTATTCTGTGATATTACTTGATGAAATTGAAAAAGCACATCCGGATGTTTTTAATATTCTTCTACAAGTATTAGATGACGGTCGTTTAACCGATGGCCAAGGACGTACCGTAGATTTCCGTAACACAGTCATTATCATGACTTCTAATATGGGCTCTGATTTAATACAAGAGTTAGCTACAGAAAGTAGTTATGAAGAGTTAAGAAATACTGTTATGGGAGTAGTAGGTCAGCATTTTAAACCGGAGTTTATTAACCGCATCGATGAATCGGTAGTATTTCATCCTTTAAATGCAGAGCAAATTAAACAAATAGCTAAAATACAACTGCAACTGTTATCCAGTCGTTTAGCTGACAGACAGCTAAGTCTAGAAGTAAGTGAAGAGGCCTTAGGGAAAATTTCTGCAGCTGGCTTCGACCCTGTATTTGGAGCAAGGCCATTAAAGCGTGCGATTCAGCGCTATGTTGAAAATCCATTAGCTCAGGCTATATTGAATGGCAAGTTTGCTGTTAATGATGTTATCTGCATTGATGTTGAAGAAGGCGAATTAGTCATTAAATAGCAATAAACGTCACCTAATTAAAAAAGCCTTACTAGTTATAGTAAGGCTTTCGTTTTAATAGGGCTGCATAGTTAAAGTTAAAGCTAAATTGGTATAAGTATCGAACTAATAACAGTAGTCTTGCACATCTTTCTCGACTGAACGCATTCGGTTTAACTTTTCAGTATCCGTTAAAATTCTAGATTTACCGTTGGCATCAGTAATTTCAATTTTATCAAAATCTGTTAATGTTCTCAGATTTGCTTTGGCGTTGTTACATTTAGCTATAGAGGCGTGAACAATTTCTGTCGATGTTTCAGCTGAGTCGTCTTTAGTTGGTTTAATACCATTTTTCAAAGGAGCTTGAACTGGAGAGTAATGGGTATCAATTTTCATTTCAGCGTAATCATCTTCTATCGGGTGATGTTGTGTATAGTGAATAACACCATTTTCATCAACCCAACGATATACAGTCACATCTTTTGCAACAGACTGTGAACTTATCGACAATATTATTAATAAAGAGAATATCCTATTCATACTTATTCCTTGCTGAATTCCTTACCAAGTTTATACAAAATATCTAAAAGCAGTTATAAAATTAATAATTATAAGGCTAGTCTGTATTTATTATATATGAGTTAACCTAAACTCGTTAAATAAAAATCGTTAAAATGTAACTAATTAACTAGATTTAGCTGCTTACATAACTTTAAATTACACATTAGATTAAAAAATAATCAAACGGAAGTTTTTTTTCGGATATTTAAAAAAAGGTGTTGACGATTTCATTCAGATCTATAAAATGCGCTCCACTTCTTCGGGACATCCCAAAGAACGGTTAGAAGGTTAAACCTTGAGTATTTACTTAGTGTTTAACGGCAACAAAAACTTTTTAAAATCTTTTTTAAAAACACGTTGACTTCTTAACTGAGGTGCTTATAATGCGCCTCCTGCTTCGGGCAAACGGCAACGTTAACCGACAGCAACAAGAGTCTAGCGAATGCGATTAGCTCTTCTTATAAACGAACGTTTATAAGCTCTTTAACAATTAGTTATCATGCAATTT
>JAQWHD010000058.1 GCA_029237915.1 Thalassotalea sp.
TCATGCAGTTTGAAGGTGACTCGAACGGCAATTTCACGCCCTGAGGCACTCGTCAACTAAATATTAGCAATTAATGGTGACTTTCTATCTTTTAATGTCTGCAAATATTTGCTTTCTGAATATGGTGTTTTAGCCTTCCAACATCTAAACAATATACGTATCCATTTGAATGCTAAGCTCCTTACTGCTGCGTTATGAGAGTTACCTTTTGCTCTTTGTCGGTTGTAATAGAGGCCTGCCCAAAATGAATAGGATTTGGATTTATCGGCCCATTCAATAAATGATTGCCTTAAGAATTTTGAACACTGCCAACGCCAATGAACCCAGCACTTCTTACCGCTTCTTTCTGTCACTGGTGCTATTCCTGCATACATTTGTACTTCTGATGCAGTATTAAATCGGTCACGATTTTCACCCATGGCAACAAGTAACCTAGGTCCGAGACATACCCCTGTTCCGGGTAGTGAGTTAAACAAATCTGCATCAGGCATTTCACTATAGATATGTGAAATTTCTATATCAAAATCGTGAATAGACAGGATAACCGTCTGAAGCTGCCTAGCAAGTGTCGCACTCAGTAATTCATGCGATTCTATGACAGCTTTATCATTCGTTAGAACTGTAGATTTTTTAATTAAATCTATGCGCTTTTCTGCGGAAGACACCGCATGTCCACCATGGCTATGAAAGAACTTTCTTACGGTCGATTCATGAGCACGTTGAAGCTTCTGTAAGCTCGGCCAACGAATAATAAAATCCATAAACAACTTGGTATCACGATGAGAAAACCACGTAAGCAATTGAGGGTAATACTCTTTTAAGGTATTAATTAATCGGTTACTAAAGCGTAGACGGTCATCGACTAAACGACGACGTTGTTCGACAAGAAAGGATAGTTTTCGTATCGACTCGCTTGGTAGCTTTAACGCTTTTATTTTGTCTGGATATAGAACCATTAAGTCCAAAGCAAGTTGTGCGTCTGTAGGGTCATCCTTAGCCCCTGAAGGTGAAAATGTCTCACGATATTTAGCTAACATTGAGGGATTTATTGGGTATATTGTGATGAAATCATATTTTTGAAGAGCGTAAACAATTGGCCCTTTTGATAATTCAACTGAGACATGAATTCTACGTTTATATTTCTTACGCAAACCCATAACCCACTCATCAATCGACTCTGGTGAGCTGCTAATAACATTAAATTTTTTGCTGCCATCTGGAAGTTGAAGGCAAACATCATGTTTGTCACTAGCCCAATCGATACCTATATACAGAATATCTTCTTTTGTCTTAGTCATGTGCTATCTCCTAGTTAATATTCAGGAGATACCTAAGCTCTTCGAAAGCAATATAGCTAGCAATTTATGAGCAAGCCCTGAGTATTCGTTAATGAGCTAAGGATGGCCAACATCATCGAAAGCAAAATTGAAAACATAGAAATTGTTTCGTGCCAAATATTCGTATGGTGAAGGACATAACCTGAACTAATTAAGTATGGTCTAATTCAGGATAGAGAGACTATACAGTGCCATCAACCGCTATTCAGCTAGTTGCCTTTATTTTTAAGTTGTTCTACTAAGCAGACGTTGGCCTTTGCGAGCATAACGGTAATTTTGAGCATAAGGATACAACAAACTATTGTGAAGCCATTATAATCTTTTACTGAGGTTTTATGTTCGCTTGTAGGGCTCGTTTAAGCTCAAAGCTGCCGCTAGATTAAATAGCAAGAAAAGTTTAAACTGAATTAATTGTTCAACTTGCTTCCAATATTACTTGGTAAATACGGGAGATTAAAAGTCAGCGAAAAATCAGTGAAACGTCATGATTTTAACTTTGATGTCTTTATAATTTCCCTAAGATTTTACTTACTTTAAGGACTGCTCTATGCCACCTAAAAAATTTTCGGGAATAAAATGTCTACTGCTTTCTAGCTGTTTTATTGGTTTGACGGTTGGGTGTCAAACCAATAAAACAGCTACTTTCCTGCCTTTTTCCATTATTTATGGGTTCCAAGATGGTGATAAAAAATCAATTTATTTGAGTGATGAACAAGGGAATAGACGCATAAAAATTATTGATGTTCCTAATAACGCTGGCGGTTACCCTGCGGTTTCGCCTACCGGTAAGCAAATCGCTTTTTATGGTAAATACGACAAACGAAAAACGTGGTCTATTCACATCGCAGATATCGATGGCACCAACATGCTCCGTGTTACCAACCTAGAAAATGTTTGGGATTATGGCCCTGCTTTTTCTCCTGATGGAAGAACCATTGCATTTGGCCGAGAGTACACGGATGTAAATGGAGTCAAGCAAGAAGAAATTTGGTTGATGAACGCAGATGGCACTGAGCAACGCCAAATAAAAGGACTAGAGGGAGGCGCTCCAGAATTTATGTTAGATGGACGACTACTCTTTCACTCTAAAGGCCGCTTTTCTAAAACGATTGCAACACAAATAAGCATTGCCAATATCGATGGTAGTAATGTGATTCAACTTACAAATGATGATACAGATAACTTCAATCCGAAGATTTCGCCTGATGCTACGCAAATTGCTTACCTTTCAAATAGAGATGGTAATCAAGAGGTCTATGTGATGAACGTCGATGGCACCAACCAAACACGACTTACTAGAAACCGTATTAGAGATGGAGATCCTGCCTGGTCTCCTGACGGTTCTAAAGTCTTTTTTACATCGCAGAACGTATTTGGAATTTATGATATTTACAAGGTCAACAAAGGGGGCTCATCCACTGAGAGAGTTCTAATTAATGCTTCTCAAACAGCAACAGTGTATAACTTGGATAAAAACTATTTGGAAAGGTTAATTAAGGCCAGACAGCAATAAAAATAATATGGCGTAATTGGCATTTCTGAATAATCGTTATTGATTTACAGATTATTTAATAATATTTAGTTGACGAGTGCCTCAGGGCGTGAAGCCGACCAATTGAAAATTTCAATTCATGTTAAAAAGAGTCCAAGTTTCGGGGACCATTTCAAAGCACGATGGGAAGACGGTGTTTTTTTCTATTTCTACTTTTTATCTTTGTATAACCGTGTGTTTCTATTATCGTATTGGAAATGGCTACTTTATAAGATAAAAAATATATTTGATAGGTCACTAATGTTACTTGAGGTTAGGTATACTCTTCTATTTGTGTAACCAAAGCTTCGCCATTCACTAAGCTAACTATAGCTTCAACCCAAACGTATTTATTTAATTTTTTTGAACGATAACGTACGATCACTTTTGCTTCTTTATCGCCCAAAAACTCGGATGATATAAAAGAAACATCGGTACCTTTTCGTGATTTGCTTTTATGGCCTTCTTGTAGATATTGGACGTATTCTACTTTGTTGTAATTAAGGATAAAACCATAGCCAGTTGAACCTTGAGTTATGATGACTTCAAGATCAGAGGCAAGCACATCACTCAGTAACTGTGCAGTTTCTGTTTGGTGAAAGGCGATAAATTGTTGTGCTATATGGTTAATACGTTCTTCTGATAAATCATCAGCCGAATAGGCTGTAAAGCTCAGAGGTAGCATTATCATTAGCAACAAAAAAAGTTTTTTCATACCCTACTTATATTCGCTTCCGTTAGCACGAAGTAATTACTACTTCCCAAGTCTCAAATATGGCGTGTGCTGAAAGGGACGTTATTCTTGTTGTTTAAAAAGGTTATTCGTACAAGATAACCTATTTCGATTAATTTGTGTAGTTTGAAATGCAACTGAGGCTGTGAATAATTGTTGGATAATTTAATAAATAAATCTTAGTACTGGTTCGAACAGTTGTTTGAAGTATTTACTTTAATTGTAAAGTGTTCTACTTTAATTATGTTATTAACTTGTTAATGAATTCGTGTTACTAATAAGAGCGGATAGTTAACAGAATAGTACAAAACTAAACTTTAGTATAACTAGGTAGTTATATTCATATTTAGAATAACTAAAAGAGCTGCACTAGTAGCAGACAAATATCTATTTGAATTGCTAAAACAATTTAAAACAATAACTTAATGAAGGTAGATTTTATGCTGATCGGAATACCTAAAGAGGTTCTTGCCAATGAGAACCGTGTATCTGCTTCACCATCTTCTATTGAGGCTCTAATTAAATTAGGCTTTAGTGTTGTGGTTGAACAAGGAGCTGGTGATAAAGCCAGTTTTAACGATGAAGTTTATGCCAAGGCGGGAGCTGAAATAGCTCAAAAAGAACAAGTTTGGCAAGCTGATATAGTGATGAAGGTGAATCAACCTGAATCTGCTGAAGTTGATTTATTAAAAGACGGTGGCAATTTAATTAGCTTTATTGCTCCCGCGCAAAATCAAGAATTATTAGAAAAACTTAGTGCTAAAAACGTGAATACCTTAGCGATGGAAATGGTTCCGCGTATGACACGTTCACAATCTATGGATGCGCTAAGTTCAATGGCCAATATTGCCGGTTATCGTGCAGTTATTGAAGCCACAAACCATTTCGGCCGCTTTCTTACTGGTCAAATTACTGCCGCAGGTAAAATTCCTCCAGCGAAAGTAATGATTATTGGTGCTGGTGTTGCCGGTCTTGCTGCCATTGGTACCGCGGGTAGTTTAGGGGCTATTGTTCGCGCTTTTGATACTCGTCCTGAAGTAAAAGAACAAATTGAAAGTATGGGCGCAGAGTTCCTTGAGATGGATTACGAGGAAGAGGATACTGGCAGTGGTGACGGCTACGCGAAAGAAATGAGCCAAGCATTTATTGATGCTGAAATGGCGCTCTTCGCCGAACAAGCTAAAGATGTTGATATCATCATTACGACAGCGATGATCCCAGGTCGTCCTGCACCAAAACTAATTACCGCGGAAATGGTTCATTCAATGAAACCTGGAAGTATCGTAGTTGATTTGGCCGCACCTGGTGGCGGTAACTGTGAGCTAACTGTTCCTGGTGAAGTTGCGGAAGTAAACCAAGTTAAAATTATTGGCTACACCGATTTTGTTTCTCGTTTACCAAACCAGTCAAGTCTATTATATGCAAATAACCTAGTTAACTTAATGAAGTTATTGTGTAAAGAAAAAGACGGCAATATTGCTATCGATTTTGAAGACGTTGTGTTGCGTAACATGACGGTTGTTAAAGATGGCGAAGTTACTTTCCCGCCGCCGCCAATTCAAGTTTCTGCCGCGCCAGCAGCTCCTGCTAAAGTCGAGCCTGTTGCAGCCGCTCCTGAAGAGCCTAAATCACCAGTCGTAAAATACGCAGCTATGGCTGCTGGTGCTTTAGCTTTTACTTGGGTAGCTAGTGTCGCTCCCGCTGAATTTTTATCTCACTTTACTGTATTCATGCTTGCTTGTGTTGTTGGTTATCACTTGGTGTGGAATGTTAGTCATTCACTACATACCCCTCTAATGAGTGTTACCAATGCTATCTCTGGCATTATCGTTGTTGGCGCCTTGTTACAAGTCGGCTCTGATAACCTTGCGGTGCAAGTACTCGCTGGTATTGCTATTTTGATTGCAACTATCAATATTGCTGGTGGCTTCTTTGTCACTAAACGCATGCTTAAAATGTTTAGAAAGTAGAGGGTTAAGATATGACTGAAGGAATTATTAGCGCAGCATATATCATTGCCGCTCTGCTATTTATTATGAGTTTGGCTGGTTTAAGCAAGCAAGAAACTGCTGAAGCAGGTAACTGGTACGGTATTATCGGTATGAGTATTGCCTTAATCGCAACCATCGCCAACCCTGCTGTAACCGGTGTGCCTTTAATTGTTGCTTGTATGGTAATTGGTGGTTTTATCGGTTTACGTTTAGCTAAAAAAGTTGAAATGACCGAGATGCCTGAGCTGGTTGCTATTTTGCATAGTTTTGTTGGTTTAGCTGCGGTATTTGTTGGTTACAACAGCTTGTTAGATCATAGCGCTTTAATTATGGGGACAGCAAAAACTATCCATAATGTTGAAGTGTTCTTAGGGGTGTTTATTGGTGCAGTTACATTTACTGGATCTATTGTCGCCTTTGCCAAACTTAGAGGTATTATCAATACTTCTGCATTAATGCTACCGCACCGTCACAAGTTAAACTTAGTTGCTTGTTTAGTTAGTGCTTACTTAATGTATAGCTTTGTTAGCTCTGGTGGTGATTTACTGCCATTAATGATCATGACCATTATTGCTTTTGCATTTGGTTGGCATTTAGTTGCATCAATTGGCGGTGCAGATATGCCAGTTGTTGTATCTATGCTTAACTCATACTCAGGTTGGGCAGCAGCGTCAGCTGGTTTTATGTTAGGTAATGACTTACTTATCGTAACAGGTGCATTAGTTGGTTCATCGGGTGCTATTTTATCTTACATTATGTGTAAAGCGATGAATCGCTCGTTTATTAGTGTTATTGCTGGTGGCTTCGGTACTGATGTCCAGGTTGCATCTGACGTTGACTACGGTGAACATCAAGAAATTTCAGCAGAAAATACCGCTGAACTATTAAAAGATGCTAAGTCGGTGATCATCACTCCGGGTTATGGAATGGCGGTTGCTCAAGCTCAATATCCTGTATATGAATTAACGCAAGAGCTGCAAAAACGAGGTGTTGATGTGCGATTCGCCATTCACCCTGTTGCTGGTCGATTGCCTGGCCATATGAACGTATTATTAGCGGAAGCTAAAGTACCTTATGATATCGTACTTGGTATGGATGAAATCAACGATGATTTCCCTGAAACGGATGTAGTGCTAGTTATTGGTGCTAACGATACTGTTAACCCTGCAGCAGCTGAAGATCCAACTAGCCCTATCGCAGGTATGCCAGTGTGTGAGGTATGGAATGCTAAGCAAGTGGTGGTCTTTAAACGTTCGATGAATACAGGTTATGCTGGAGTACAGAACCCTCTTTTCTTTAAAGACAATACTGTAATGTTATTTGGCGACGCTAAAGACAGCGTTGATAAAATTAATAAATCTTTATAGCTATCTATAAAAATAAAAAGCAAAAATAAAAAAGGCCTACTGATTAACTGATCGGTAGGCCTTTTTGTTTTATTTAAGGTCTATACTGCTTTATAATCATCGCAATTAAATTCCCACTATGGAAAATCCCATGAAAGTAACTAAAGATACCGTTGTAAAATTTCACTATGTATTAAAGTCTGACGAAGGCGATATTATTGAAGATTCATCTAAAAGCGATCCTGTAGCTTTATTATTTGGTCATAAAAATATGATCCAAGGTATTGAAGATGCGCTTGCAGACAAAGAAGCCGGTGCAGAGTTTTCGGTAACAGTTAAGCCTGAAGATGGTTACGGCGAATACCTTGAAGAAGCAATTCAACGTGTCCCTGCAAAACACTTGCAAGGTGCCACTAAGTGGAAACCAGGCATGGTTGGTGTCGTTAATACTGAGCAAGGTCAACGCCAAGTTACTGTATTAAAAGTTGGTAAATTTATGCTTACCGTTGATACTAATCACCCATTAGCGGGCCAAGTATTGAACTTTGATATTAAGATTGTTGATGTGCGCGTTGCAGAGGAAGAAGAAATTTCTCATGGCCATGCACATGGCGCTGGTGGTCATCAGCACTAAACCTTTTTTTGCATTACCTATGTAGCCGTTGCTGTTATATAGGTAATGCACCTATCTAATTTAGCAAGTTTCACCTTTCTTTTTTCCTCTATTTCAAAGTCATTAATTAAATTGCTATTACGCTTTAACTCTGTTTATGCTAATAATATAAATTAAACCAATAGATTATGGCGAATTATGAAAAACTATAAAAACAAATTATCAGCCCTGATACTTTCTCTACTACCTCTTTATGCGCAAGCAGAAAATATTCAAGTAATTCACGCCGGTGAGTTATTAGCAGTACCAGGTAAAACAGTACTCAAAAAACAAACTCTAGTGATCACAGATAACAAGATCACCAACATTGAAGCGGGATTTTTAAGTGCTAAAGAATTTGGTAAAGATGCAAAGCTTATTGATTTAAAAAATAGCTTTGTAATGCCGGGCTTAATGGACATGCATGTGCATTTACAAGGCGAACTTGGACCGACAAATGCCAGTGACACCTTAAAAATGTCAGCTGAAGACGTGGGCATGCAAAGTGTACATTTTGCCAATAAAACCTTAATGGCCGGTTTTACTACCGTACGTGATTTAGGCGCAAATCCTCAGTATTTATACGCACTTAGAAATGCGGTAGCAAAGGGCTGGGTTGTAGGACCAAGAATTATCGGCTCGGGTGGTGTATCGGTTACTGGTGGCCATGGTGATGTGGATGGCATGCGCCATGATTTAATGGAAAAATATACCTCTAAAACCATTTGTGATGGCCCTTATGATTGCCGCCGAGCAACAAGACAAGCAATTAAATATGGTGCCGATGTTATAAAAATCACTTCAACAGGTGGTGTTTTATCTGATACTAATACTGGCACTGGTCAGCAAATGGCTGATGATGAAATTAAAGAAATTGTCGATACCGCACACGGATTAGGCCGTAAGGTAGCAAGTCATGCTCATGCAGCTGCAGGTATAAATGCGGCCCTTCGAGCAGGTGTAGACAGCATAGAGCATGGCAGTTACGCTGATGAAGACTCAATTACCTTGTTCAAGTATTCCGGCGCGTATTTAGTACCAACTTTGTTAGCCGGTGATACGGTTGTAAACATGGCGAAAACGAGTGACTTTATGTCACCAGCAATTAAAGCTAAAGCAATTCGAGTTGGTGGTGACATGTTGAAAAACTTCACTAGAGCTTATGAAGCTGGAGTTAAAATAGCCTACGGTACTGATTCAGGTGTATCAAAGCATGGCACTAATGCTCAAGAAGCAGTGTTAATGTTTAATGCGGGTATGCAACCAATGGATATCCTAAAATCAGCAACCGTTAATGCTGCTGACCTAATTGATAAAACTGATTCTTTAGGTACATTAGAAGTTGGTAAAGTTGCAGATATTATCGCGATGGATGAAAATCCATTACAAGATATACAACAATTATTATCTGTTGAATTTGTGATGAAAGATGGCGTAGTTCATAAAAATCAATAACATTTGATTTTACTTCTTGCTGATAAAAGCTGATATTGTTTATATATCAGCTTTTTTATTACCTGTTATTTCTATGTCGAAAATTAGATAAATGAACTTATATGAATGAACTTATATGAATGAGCTTAGCGCAAAAGTAATTACGGCAATAAATGAAGTAGCTCCAGCTTTGTGGCACTCAGTATTTACTAGTGATTATCCTTTTTATAAGCATGAATTTTTAAATGCATTAGAGCAAAGTAAGTGCGTTAGTGCAGAGCAAGGTTGGCAACCATTACACATTCTAATTTATCAAGACGAATTACTCATTGCTGCACTGCCTTGTTACTTGAAGAGTCATTCCTATGGTGAATATATTTTTGACTGGAGTTGGGCTGATGCTTATCAACAGCATGGGCTTGATTATTATCCTAAACTGGTTAGCGCAGTACCCTTTACTCCTGCTACCGGCCCTAGGGTTGGTATTCACCCAAAGTTTAATTCACAGCAAGCACAAATTTTTGCCCTATTAGTGTCGGTTATCGAACAATTACAGAGTACCTATAAAACCTCTAATTGGCAGTGCTTATTTGCACTGTCACAGCAAAGCTTAGAGCTAGAAAAGCTCGCTTGTATTCGCCGTACCGAAGTTCAGTATCATTGGATGAACAGGGATTATCATAACTTTTCGGACTTTATGGCAAAGCTAACATCTAGAAAGCGTAAAGCGATAAATAAAGAACGCAATGCTGTGCTCAGTAATGGCATTACATTTAATTGGTTGCAAGGTAATGAGATAACTCGTGCCGCCTGGCAACAGTTTTATCAATATTACAAAAATACCTACAGTAAACGATCGAACCATGCAGGCTATTTAAATTCCGAGTTTTTTACACAGTTAACATCAGCTCTTGCTGAGCAAGTACTTTTACTGCAAGCTATTGATAGTGAGGGGAAAGTTATTGCTTGTGCATTGTTCTTTCGCACTAAAACCCACTTGTACGGTCGTTATTGGGGATGTTCAGCCGAGTTTGAGTTTCTTCATTTTGAAACTTGTTATTATCAAGGCATCGAATATTGTATTCGAGAAAACATTCAATGCTTTGATGCTGGCGCGCAAGGTGAGCATAAATTAAAAAGAGGCTTCGAGCCTAGTTTAACCTTTAGTAATTATTTACTTAGTGAAGGGCCATTTAAAAATGCAATTAATGACTTTATTACTCGCGAGAAAAAACATCATATCGATTACATCGAGCAAGCAAAGCTACAATTACCTTTTAAGAGCGGGTAAATAAACGGGTTAATAGCCTTGTCTTGATCAGACCAGTGGTTAAACTAACCCCCGCTAAAATAAGAGTCGCGCCAATTAGCATGGATGCATTAGTTTGCTCATGCAAAAATACCATACCCCAGAAAATACCAAAAACGGGGATTAAGTAAGTTACCGTTATCGCCTTTGCCGGCCCCAAATTTGCTAATAAATTAAAGTAAAAAATATAAGCTAATGCGGTACATACCACTCCTAAAGTAATGGTGGAGTAAATAGCGGTATTACTTATTTCATGAACAGGTAAATTAAAACCTAAAAATGGTAGTAACATTATGCTGGCAAACAATTGGCTACCAGCGGCAATTGCTAGAGAGCTAACTCCGCTTAAATGTTGCTTGGTATAACATGCCGCATAGCCATAATTTAAAGTGGCAACTAATGCTGCAATAATCGCAATAGCTGCGGCATCTAACGCTAAGTTACCTTTACTTATAAATAAAAATAATACCCCCGAAAAGCCTATTAGCAAGCCGATAACTTTGCTACGTCCTAATTTCTCTTTGAGCCAGACAAAGGCAACTAAGGCGGTAAATATTGGTGCGGTGGCATTTAATACGGAAGTAAGGCCGGCGCTAATACTTAAGGTAGCAAAAGCAAACAGAACAAAGGGCAGGGCAGTATTGGTTAAACCCACCACAGCGATGCTTTTCCAATGTTTTATCACTTGTGATTGCTGCTTATAGAGAAATAAGAAAGGCAGTAAGGTAATAAAGCCAATTGCGGCTCTAAAGAATATGAGTGCAACCGGTCCTATTTCAGGCGCCGCGACACGCATAAACATAAACGATGATCCCCAAATGGCGGCTAGGCTAATCAATTGTATTAAATGCGATATTGTCATAAGTAATTGCGACTTTAAGCTGAGATAACATTAGTAAAACACTAGGGTTATGAAAATGTAAGTATTTTTGTTAAATAGTTGATATTTTCACATTAATACCAATATCTAAGAGCTGATTTAATATTTTATTGGTTAATACTTTTATGATGGCAACGATCCCATTTATGCAAACGCAATTAAAGCGACTTGATGCAAGTAACTTATTCCAAGGCTTAGTTATTACCGTCATCATTATTTCGGCTTTACTAATAGGCGCTAAAACGCATGATTTACCTGCACAGTTTATTACCGTCATCGGCGTGCTCGATCTTAGTATTACCATTTTTTTCGCAGTAGAAATTTTAATCCGATTTTTAGCAACGAATGATACTAAGAAGTTCTTTAAAGATGGTTGGAATATTTTTGATACCTTAATTGTCATCGGTAGTTTAATTCCTGCTGGAGGCTCAGGAGTCTTGTTAGCACGATTATTACGTGTTTTTAGAGTACTGCGTTTAGTGTCAATGGTTCCTGAATTAAGGATGTTAATAAACGCTCTACTTAAAGCGATTCCTAGAATGGGTTATATCGCATTATTAATGTTTGTTATTTTTTATATCTATGCAGCCATTGGCAGTATTTTATTCAGTCAAATTAATGAGTTTTTATGGGGGGATGTTTCGGTTTCCTTACTCACCTTATTTCGCGTAGCTACTTTTGAGGATTGGACCGATGTAATGTATGAAACCATGACGGTTCATCCTTTAAGCTGGATTTATTATCTTACCTTTATATTTTTAACCGCCTTCGTATTCTTAAATATGATGGTGGGCACTGTGTTAGAAGTAATGGCACAAGAGCACGAAAAAGAACGAGCAGAATCGCATGGTGAAACCGCGGAAGGGGCTGAGCCTGCGAGTAGAGCGCAAATTGAACAACTGCATGGTGAAATAGCAGAGCTGAAACGCTTGATTACACTAAACAACAAAAGTTAAATATTATTTAAAGCGCAGTACCCTTATTATTAACATGCTAGAATTACGAGCTAGTGACTTATTGCTATAATATGGCATAAGTATTTTATTTAATTAGATAAAACGGGATTACATAGTGCTATACGACATAGTTGATTGGTTAAACGGACTATTATGGGGGAATATATTAATTCCTTTATTAGTATTGTCTGGAATTTGGTTTACCTTCAGACTTGCTGGGATCCAATTTCGCCATTTTACTCATATGTTTTCGGTGATGAAACATAGCCGTACTAGCGACGGACATGGTATTTCTTCTTTCCAAGCACTTTGTACAACGCTTGCTGCCCGTGTAGGTACAGGTAACTTGATGGGGGTAGCGGTTGCTATCTCATTAGGTGGAGCAGGTGCTATTTTTTGGATGTGGGTTATTGCTTTAGTTGGTATGGCTACCGCCTTTGCGGAAAGTACACTAGCACAGCTGTATAAGCAAGAAAATGCCGATGGTGAATACCGAGGCGGTCCTGCATTTTATATGCTTAAAGGTTTGAAGAGTCCTGTTTTAGCTGTCATCTTTTCTGTCTGTTTATTTATTGGTTACGGCATCATCTTTAGTGCCCCGCAAGCCAACTCTATTGCTGAAGCATTCTCTTATTCTTATGATATTGACCCTATGTATACTGGTGTGTTCTTAACCTTGTTTACAGGTGTTATTATCCTTGGCGGTTTAAAACAAATCGCTCGCTTTGCCGAAATCACAGTACCATTTATGGGCTTAGCTTATTTCTTAGTTGCTATTTGGGTGATTATTACCAATCTAAGTGCTATACCTGCGGTGTTTGTCGAAATTATCTCGTCAGCTCTGGGTTTACGTGAGGCTGGTGCTGGTATGGTTGGCGCCGCGATTATGCAAGGCATAAAACGTGGCTTGTATTCAAATGAAGCCGGTATGGGTAGTGCGCCTAATGCGGCGGCTGCTGCAACGCCATATCCTCCGCATCCTGCCTCGCAAGGTTATGTGCAAATGCTAGGTGTGTTTTTTGACACGATAGTTTTATGTACGTGTACGGCAATGATCATTTTATTAAGTGGCGTTGATTTAAACCAAGAAGTTGGTATCGAGTTAACTCAACAAGCTCTAGCTAATGAAGTTGGTACTTGGGGCAGTGATTTTATCTCTCTAGCGATTTTCTTCTTCGGATTTACTTCGATGGTGGCAAACTTCGCTTATGCTGAAAACAGTTTAAGCTTTATTAAAATGGACAATAAAATCGGCCGAGTAATTTTTGTTTCCGTTTTCCTTGGTATGATTTTTTATGGCTCAATTGCCTCTTTAGGGCAAGTTATTGCACTTGCTGACTTAGCGGTAGCCTTGATGACAGTAGTCAATGTTGTCGCTATAGTTTTACTTACCAAACACTTAGTTGCTATTGCTAAAGACTACAATAGACATATTGACCAAGGTGAAATCCCAAGGTTCATTGCAACTCCTGAACAAGAGAAAGAAATGAATTTAACGCCAGGTATTTGGTCTGAAGAAAACACCAAGTTACCTTAGCTTTAACTAGAAAATGCCTATCAATAGATAGGCGTTTTTCTTTCATTATTAAGGATTAGCGACTAAATTTAACTACTGTAATGATATTTTTAAACAGGTGGTTAAAATGTTAAATGTATCGATTCAGCGAGCCAATGCCATTGCCGTTTTAGAGCCTGTCGGCGCATTGACTCAACAAGATTTTATATATGCTGCAGATGTTATAGACCCATATATTAGAGCCAATGGTTACCTTAATGGTATTCTGTTATTTAGCCAAAACTTCCCCGGTTGGGAATCTTTTAGTGCTATGGCTTCGCATATGGAGTTTATCAAAGAGCATCACCAGTATGTTGCACGTATTGCTATTGTTACCGACTCCGTTTTAGGTAACTTTGTAAGTTTATTATCAGGGCATTTTGTTCATAGTGAAATTAAGTGGTTTAATTTCGACGATATTGACAATGCACAACTGTGGTTATTAATACCAAGTTGATTAAATAGCTGCTCATTTTTAATAATTAAAACAAATAACTACGGCGTTATAAAATTAATAAGTAGAATAACTACTCATAAAATCTTATGCCTTGTATTTATCCGTTTTTCTAAATTAAAAAGTTGAACACATACTTAATTAAATTGGTATGACAAATTGATTTAGCTTTCTCCATTTGGTATTAAGCATAAATTTTGTTACTATCCGCGCAATTACCTAATACTAGGTATCTTATTTTAGGACATCCCATGAGTTTTGATTCAATAGGCCTTCCAGAAGACTTATTAAAAGCAGTAAAAGAGTGTGGTTATAAAACCATGACACCAATTCAACAGCAAGCGATCCCTGCTGTTCGCACAGGGCAAGATGTACTCGCTTCTGCACAAACTGGTACTGGTAAAACTGCTGCTTTTGCACTGCCAATTATTGAACAATTACTCAAGGGTAAAACGTCAAGTGAGCACGTTGTTAAAGCGTTAATTTTAACGCCAACCCGTGAGCTAGCAATACAAATTGCTGATAATATCCGTGAATATACTCAGTTTACTGATTTAAAAACTGCGGTTGTTTATGGTGGTTCAAGTACTGCTAGCCAAGAGAAACAACTAAAGTCTGGTGTTGATATTATCGTGGCAACTCCTGGTCGCTTACGTGATCACTTAACGGTGCATTCGGTATCATTATCGCAAATGAAGTTCTTGGTACTTGATGAAGCCGACCGTATGCTAGATATGGGTTTTTTAACTGATATCGAAAACATCATCCAAAGCGCTAAAAATAAGTATCAAACTTTACTGTTTTCGGCAACTTTCTCTAATAAAGTAAGAAGTTTAGCAACACAATTTCTAACGAATCCGAGAGTGCTTGAAACGGCTAAACAAAACGCTACGGCATCTAAAGTTCGTCATTATGTTTATCCAGTAGAAGAGCATCGTAAAAGTGAGTTACTTGCTGAATTAATCGGCGTTAATAACTGGAAACAAGTTTTAGTCTTTGCAGGCACTAAAGAAAGTGCTAATGACATTGCTAAAGAACTAAAACTCGATGGTATTAAAACGGCGATCTGTCATGGTGACAAGTCTCAAGGTAATCGTAATCGTGCTCTAGAAGAGTTCTCTGCAGGTAAAGTAAGAGTGTTAGTGGCTACTGATGTTGCTGCTCGTGGTTTAGATATTCCAGACTTACCTTACGTAGTTAACTACCACTTACCATTTCTTGCTGAAGATTACGTTCACCGCATTGGCCGTACTGGCCGTGCCGGTAAATCGGGTACTGCGATTTCATTAGTTTCTCCTAAAGATAATCGCTTTTTAGCTAATATTGAAGAAATTGTTGGTTACCGAATTGAACAGGTGAAGCTTAAAGCTTATGACTTTGATCCTTTAGACTATGCTTCTAAATATGAAAAGAAAGCTGCAGCTAAAGAAGCGCCTAAAATGAATCGCTACAAAGCGACTCAGGTGAAAAACCGAGAAGTAGCGAAAAAGAACAAAGAAGGTACTAAAGGAAAAGCACCTCGTAAGAGCCGTTATTCTTCATAGTCTTTCACTAGAAAAAGCTAAAATAGGCAACTGTTTTAGCTTTTTTTCTATGCTGAGTATTAGCTACTACAATAATTATCCATTAATCTAAAAATACCATCGTTGATATCCTATGCAGCACGACTATCAAGCTATAGATGTACCATTTCATTTTCGTCATTGTTGTTGGTTTTGTAACGAGCCTGCAGCAGCAACATTAGCCTTTCCATCTGAGCAGGCCTTATTAATCGATTGTCCTCACCCAGCCATTTCTTTGCCAAGTTGCTCTGAGTGTAAGCGTTTTGCACAGCACAATGAGGCTCATTCAATTTGGACTTGCCGTGAATCGGTAAAAAAATCTCTAATGAAAAGGTACAGTAAAGATTTAGCTATAGGTAAAAATTGGACCAAAGAAGAGTTAGAAAATAGTGAGTTTCAAGGTGGCAACTTTGAAGGTTTTGCTAAAAGTGGCTGGTTTGTTTTTGAAGTTGCCCGCGATCGAGTCAATTTTTCTGGCTGGCCTTTATGGTGTAATGGCGAACAAATTGAAGATATCACTCAAGGAAAAGCCTTTGTTTTTGATGGTGTGAGTTATGGAGATGTTTACCAAGCAATAGATTTTTATGTTGCTACTTATGGCCTTGATAAAGAGTTTCTCTTACAAGTATTAAAAATAGTAGGCATGGATAGATTTGCTTATGCAATAAGGTTTGCTCGGCTTTATATTGGCCACACGCCTAATGAAAAACGTGTAGCCCTTAAAGACCTAAGCTAATAACAAATAGAATACTTTACCATTACTGAATCACAATTCTTGGATCGTAAGGCTTACCTGCGCAACCCTCAACGTGAACGTCGTAGTCAAAAGTACCCTTGTTTTTTATTTTACAACTAACCTTACCACTGGTGCCTGATTTTAACGCACAATCAGCTTTAAATGGCGTTGCTGGGGTCGTGAATTTTATTTCTATTTTCTTAGTTTTATTAGGTGTCCAAGTAATTGTTTTGTCTTTTTTAGAGCAAACGCAATCTTTTTTACTACCACATGCACCCCTACCTTCACCAAATTTAGCCTTACAATTATCAACTCCGCTAATGGTTACTCCAATTGCACAGCTCTGCTCATTAATGGCAACAACTAATGATTGATCTTTAAGTTTGTCTTCTTCAACCTGTTGAGCATTAATAAAAAACGAAGAGCAACTTAATAGCAGTATTGAAATGATAGATTTTAAAATTTTGTTGTTTTTGGCTGTATAGCGCATATGTTGTTCCTTTTAGTTGTTTTACTTGTATTGAGACTGTATCAAGAGATACGTTTCACTTTGCATACCATACAACTAGATTGGCATCGGCTTTTAAAGCTGGTTAAGCTGTTCTTTATAGACCATAAATTGTGGATCCACCAATAATAGATCTTTTTCATAGCCATAATTTATAGCGTTTTTGAGCATTAAATCTGCTTGACTAAATTGCTGACAATTTAAATCGGCAATCGCTAAATCATAATAAAGGTAAGGATCTTTAGTGTTTGATTCTAATATAGTGTTTTTGTATGAGTTGGCACTATTACATTGATTTAATTCTGAATAATAACGGCTTATTTGCGACATTAAGCTTATGTCATTAGGGTTTATTTGCTCCTGTTTATTAGCAAGGTGTAGTGCCTGATTATAAGCATTTAATGCATCTTCATAGGAATGGCTAGGTGAGAACTTTAATGCGTCACCTAAATTTCCCCAAAGAATATTATCTTCAGGGGTTAATTTAACTGCGTTTTCGTACATTTCCACTGCATTATCAAACTCCTGACTGAAAAATAAACTCGTCCCTAAATTAGAGTAAGTTAATGCCGATGGCTCTATGGCAAGAGCTTTTGACCAAGCAATAATGGCATTATCCCAGTCCATAATTAAATAATATGAACCACCTAAGGCATTGTAAGAGTTGGCGATACTATCATTTAATAAATTAACTTTTTCAAATTGACTGATCGCTCTTTGGTATTGTCCGGTCGAATATAAAAAAATCCCGTAGTTGTAATAATTTTTCCAAAAGCTCGGTTCAATCTCTATCGCCTTAATAAGTAAACTTTCGGCGATATCAGCTTGATCTAAGTTAACGTAAACTGTAGCAAGTAAATTTAAAGGTACTGGATTGTTTTTGTCCAGTGCAATGGCTTTTTCTAAATTGTTTTTGGCTTGTTGATACCTACCATTAGTAAGATAAAGTTTACCTAAGGCAATATAAGATTCCATGCTAACCTCGTTATAGCTTGCGGTTAGCTCGCAAACTCGCAGCCCTTTTTGGTACTCCTTCACATCAGCAGTTAATACATATAACTCCATATAAGTTGTACATAACGCCGCAGAAGCTTGAATAAATTTAGGATCAAGAGACAGTGCTTTGATATAAAGTTTTTCTGCAGTTTTTAATGATTTTATCCCCTGTGTTGCTCGGTAGGTATTTTTACCTTGTAAATATGCATCGTAAGCTTCAAAGTTACGAGTATATGTGTCAGTTTTATGATCTGTATCACTTAAATCTGGCATAATTAGATGCAAAGAACTTAGTAGTTTTCTTGATATTTCTTCATATAAAATAAGTGCTTGTGACTTACTTCCTCGGCTTTCTGATGTCCATACCTGAAAACCTGTAGTGGTATCTATCAATGTTGACGCTATGATAATTTCATTACCAATTAGTTTAGCTTGACCTTCCAGAATATAATTTACCCCTAAACGCTTTTTAATATCTTCAATAGAAGAGTTTGCTTTTAGTGCTTTAGTTGCCCTTAATGAAGCCACTTTTACTACTGGAATTTGAGTTAAATAGCTGACTAATTCTTCTTGCAGACCAGAAACAATGTAAGCTGAACTGCTATTTTTATCATTATTGCTAAAGGCTAATACTGCAATTGAATTTTTGGTTACTTTAACGCTGGGAATTTGGTTTTGCTGCGCAGTTGTAACGACACTTTCTTTTTCAATAAAAGTAATTAAGTGGGTGGATAGGTAATATATACAAGCAATAATCAAGCAAACAAAAGCTGAATCTATGGACAGTTGCTGGTAGTAAAATAATTTTTTTTGTTTTTTTGTTTTTACTTTTTCTCGCTTTATTTTTAATTCTTTGAGCCATTGAAATCCTAATACAATAGGAAAGCCAATCATTAATACTAAGGTTGAAAATTTAATGCCCCAACTAGGCGAATTAAATATAGGCAGTACAATGGCAAGCACTTGTAACAGTACCCAAGAAAAAACTAAATAACCGACACTGGCTTTAAATAAACGGCTGCTTTTTAATATGGCGATTGATAAATGCCAGCGGGGATGTTTTGTTTCAAAAACTTCTGCATCTTGTTGAAAATCAAATAAGCCTTTACTGGGTTTTGCCGCGGTTGGCTGCATCATGCGGTAGCCTTTTCTCGGGATTGTTTGAATAAAGGTGGGGCATTCTTTATGATCGTCTAAAGCATGTCTTATTTCGCTAATAATGTGAGTAATATTGTTTTTAGAGGCATTCAAATCTCCCCAACCAAACTCTAACATTTGGTCTCTGCTAACTATTTCACAATCGGCTGAAGCCAAAAAAAATAAAATTTCCATAGCTTTAGGTGCCAAATGATAGCGTTCATTATCTCTGATAATGACACCTAAATCTGGTTCAACAACTATATTGCCAAGAGCAAAACCTTTATGAAATTGAGGCGGTACTTTGATTTTTTCTTGTTTGTTCTCAGCTTGATTGTCAATATCTAAATTTGAGTTTTTAGACTCTGGCATAGCTTAGCTCAGTATTCCCAATTTGATTATTGTTTGTTATTTCTCTATTTTTGCACATATATGTAGTATGGAATGGGATTAGCTAATTCGCTAATGTTCTAAAGAATTTTATGCGATTTATAATTAAAAATGATAAAGTAAGGGTGTAAATAGGATGTTATCGTTATTTGTGTTCTCGCAAAAAATAACCATAACCAGATAAATTTCATATCGCATTTAATTTTATTTAAGGGAAGTTGTGGGTCATTTTTTTGAAATTCTTGCTATTCTTGTCGCCGCTGTAATCACTGTTTGGATCTTCAGGAAGCTTAACTTACCTGCGATTCTAGCCTACTTAGTTGCCGGAACTATAGTTGGTGAATACGGACTCGGCTTAACCGGTAATCACCTTAATTATGAACACTTCGCCGAATTAGGCATAGTCTTTCTATTATTCACTCTCGGCTTAGAATTTTCCTTACCTAAGCTACTCGCTATGCGACATTTGGTAATGGGGGTTGGCTCTAAGCAATTTCTCATAACCTTAGTTATATTTTTAGTTATTTCCATGCTTTTGGGTTTTAGTTTGGAAGTTTCATTAGTGATAGGTGGAGCATTAGCGCTGTCTTCAACTGCTATTGTTATTCGGCAGCTCAATGATTCTGGTTCGATAAAAAGAAAGTCAGGGCAAATATCAGTCGCTATTTTACTCTTTCAAGATATAGCCGTGGTACCGCTGTTAATTATTATTCCATTTTTGTCTGATAATGGTGATAGCTCAATGCTATTGGCATTACTCTTTGCCTTACTTAAAGGCGTATTTGTTGTTGCCTTACTCTTATCTGTGGGTAAATGGCTACTGCCACGCTTGTTCAATCAAATAGCTCAGGTTCGTACTGATGAGCTTTTTGTGTTGTCGACTTTACTTGTTACTTTAATGGCTGCAGCCCTTACCCAATTCTTTGGTTTATCTATGGCCTTAGGTGCTTTTTTAGCGGGTATGATGCTTGGCGAAAGCCAATATAAACACCAATTAGAAGCTGATATTAGACCATTTCGAGATATCCTTTTAGGTCTGTTTTTTATAACTGTTGGTATGAAGCTTAACCCGAGTTTATTAATTACCTCACCTGGCACAATTGCAATGTTGGTTATCGGCTTTATGCTAATAAAAATAGCCATTATTCGTTATCTTGCCGTTAAAGCCGGTGAGTCATCTAAAGACGCTTGGGCTTCTGCTTTTATGCTTGCCCAAATGGGGGAGTTTAGTTTTGTATTGATCTCTTTAGCAGCAAATGTTGATGTGCTATCTACCGAGGTGACTTCAATCCTTTTAGGCTCAGGTATTATTTCGATGGCGTTAACACCATATATGATCAAGAACGCGCGCAAATGGGCCGTTGCTTTATCTTATGACGGTAAACAACAAGAAATCGACTTAGAGCAACAAAACGTTAGCAAAAACTTAACTGACCATGTTGTCATTTGTGGCTTTGGCCGAGTTGGGCAAACGGTTAGCCGTTTCTTAAAACAAGAAAAGGTTGAATTTGTTGCAATAGATATAGACCCGCTGCGAGTTAGTGAATCTAGAGACGCAGGTGAAAATGTATTATTTGGCTCAGCTCGACAAAGTGAAATACTTGCGGCAGCAAATTTAAAAGATGCCAAGTTAGTCGTTGTTTCGTATGGCGCTGCTGAGCAATCATTAGATGTAGTACAAAAGGTACGCTCAATATCTAAAGATGTACAAATTCTCGTTAGAACTCGAAATGATGATGCCTTAGTCGCCTTAAAAGAAGCCGGGGCGAATGAAGTTGTACCTGAATCCCTTGAAGGTAGTTTAATGCTTGTGTCACAAGTTCTTAATTTAACTGGCGTACCATTCTCAAGAGTGATCCGCCGTATACAAGCGGAACGTAAGAGTCATTATCATCGCTTACATGGTTTTTACCCAGGTGTTGATACTGATATGAGCGCGGATGCGATTGAACAACGAGAGTTTGTGCATGCCATTCATTTAACCGACGATGCATGGGCTATTGGCAAAGCATTGAAAGATCTTGATATCACCAGGAGACGAGTAGAAATTGCTTTAATTCGTCGCGGTGATGATGAGTTTAGTGATGTCCATCCAAGCTTTGTTTTACAAGCTCAAGATACGGTTATTTTACAAGGTAAGCCAAGACGAGTTGAACGTATAGAGCGCTATTTACAAGAAGGCCATTAACCCGGTTATCTACATAAAAGACATTGAAGAGGTAGTCTGAAGAAAACCTTATGTCTATGTCAAAACAACTAGGCTTTAATACTGATGAAATAATATTAGTTGAGCAAGACTGATAAATTATTTTCTTTTGTTTCTATCTAGTTGCTTTAAAAGCTCTATAATCACCGCTTAATTCGTTGTTTACCCTAATTGATAAGGTACTAGTTATACATGAATACCAAGATATACAAAAGAGTGCTGGCGCTCACTGATGATTTAATGGCTGCAGATCAAGAAAATAATCAAGCCAAATTTGATGGTTATTATTTACAGTTGAAGCAACTGTGTGAAGAACACGAAGATACTGACAAAGACCATCCTGTGCAATGGGAGACACTTGCAGACCTTACCAATGATTTAGCTCTGGCAGTAAGTATTTACGAGCATGCCTTAGTTAAAGCTGAAGCGATTAACTCTAAAGACTTCCGTTCATCGATTGGTTATTCGATTGCTTCGTTGAAAGTTGAGCTAGGTGATAAAACCGGGGCTATTGAACATCTAGAAAAAGCTAAAATCAGCTGTAATAAAATTATTGATAAAGAGCTAAAAGCTGAAATCCATGACTTGCTGGAAGAGTTAAAAAATTCATAAAACAAACGGTCATTAATTAACTGCAACTTGCTTAATTTATCTGGGTCTATGGCACGAATATAGGAATATAACGTGCCATGAATCGCTCGATAGCTTTAAATATTTAAGAACTCCCTGATCTCACTTTCTCGTTCCATTGCATCATCAAACCCCGCGGCTATGAGTTTTTTACAATAATTTTGTTCAAACATTATGTAGGAAGTCAGTGTGGTTTCGGCATCTTTTTTCGCCCCCATCATTCTTAAAATTAAGCGCAGTGCCCAAGTTAATTCATCGTAATGGTCATTGGCTAATACATGAAAATTCTTAGTTGGATTTAATACAAAACTGTCAACTTGTTTTAGTTTTGATTGCTTGGCAAGTGTGTCTTTATCAATTAATTGAATGGTTTCATTTACCCTGTGCATTCTTTCTAAATCACTATTTAGTGCTTCGGTGAATACCGTATCCATTAAATGACCAGCAATAGAAGCGCCGCTTGGTGGTTTATGAAAATCTACCGCGTGATGAATTTTTTGCTCTGGTTGTTCTACACCAATAATAAAAACTTTTTCAGCGCCTAAATGTATTGGTGTACTTAAAGGTGATAATTGGCTAACTGAACCATCGCCATAATGCTCTTTTTTTATTTTTACTGAGGGAAAAATAAATGGGATCGCAGAAGACGCCATTAAATGTTCGGTATTTAACTGCGTTTGAATACCTCGGCGTTTTGAACGTTGCCAAGGTGCAATCGATTTATCTGCTTGATAAAAGCTGATTGAGTCACCGCTAGTGTAGCTTGCCGCAGTTATAGCAATTGATGATAAGAAGCCGTTGGCAATATTGCCATCAATCCTTTTAAAATCGACAACTTGGGTAAGTAAGCGGCGAAGCGGTTCGTTGTTTAATAAACTTGCCGGTTTTTTTGCAGCATAACCTGCTTGATAACTGCCTAAAATGCCTTTGATGATATGGCCGAAAACTTTACTGCTGGTGCTATCATAAATTTGATGGGTGTGAATGTTATTCCAAATATATTCCAAGCGGCGCATACCTAAATGAAAACAAGAGGCATAACAGGCTAATGTCGTTGCGTTAATTGCTCCAGCAGATGTGCCTGAAATAATAGGGAAGGGAATGCCGTGATTTCTAGGCATAAATTTGGTTATGGCTTTTAATACCCCCACTTGATAAGCCGCACTTGCTCCGCCACCAGTAAGTAAGAGTGCCGTTTTACATCCTTTGTAGCTTTTTTTGGAAACCATCGATTAACAACTTTATAAAATCATATTTACCTATGCTTTAATAATGATAGAAATTCGAATTTAAGTAAAGAAGTTGATTGTATATATGTGATTAGACATAAGTAGAGGATAAAGCCTGATACTTTATCCTCTTATTTTATATGCGTAGGTTTTAAGGTAAAACCGTTAGACACAAAATAATAAGCTTAAATTATGATTTTGCTCGTACAGCGTTAGATACCTTTGATATCGGGGCTTTGCCCAACTTATCCGCGATAAACCAACCAGCACTTAATAATTTGTCAAAGTCGATACCGTGTTTAATACCTAGACCATCTAGCAGATAAACCACATCTTCAGTAGCAACATTACCTGAAGCTCCCTTAGCATAAGGGCATCCGCCTAATCCAGCGATAGCACTATCAACAACACTTACACCTAAATTAAGTGCAGCATAGATATTTGTTAGCGCTTGTCCGTAAGTATCATGAAAATGTACAGCAAGGTTTTCCATAGGTACCGCTTCGCTTACAGCCATCAGCATTTTTTCAACTGATGCTGGTGTACCAACGCCTATAGTGTCACCGAGTGATATCTCATAACAGCCCATAGCAAATAGTTGTTTAGCAACTTTAGCTACTTGCTCTGGTTCAATATCACCTTCATACGGACAACCAACAACACAAGATACATAGCCGCGAACTTTTAAACCTTGAGCTTTCGCAGCTTCTATTACTGGGATAAAGCGCTCAAGTGATTCGTCAATTGAGCAGTTGATGTTCTTTTGGCTGAATGATTCAGACGCGGCGCCAAATATCGCTACTTCATCTGCGTTAACCGCAACAGCACCCTCATAACCTTTTAAATTTGGCGTAAGAGCTGCATAAGTAACACCTTGTTGACGCTTGATACCATTAAATACATCCGTGGATGTCGCCATTTGTGGTACCCATTTAGGCGAAACAAAGCTACCACTTTCGATGTAGCTTACGCCTGCACCGGCAAGCTGTTCAATGAGTGCAATTTTATCTTCTGCACTAATTAATGTCGCTTCGTTTTGCAATCCGTCTCGCGGGCCTACTTCAACTATTTTAACGTTTTTTGGTAAAGATGAGTTCATAACTAAGACTCCGTAAATGCAAGCAACTCTGCACCGCCATCAACCATATCGCCAACATTAAAGTAAAACTCACTTACAAAACCGTCACTTGGAGCGCGAATGGTATGCTCCATTTTCATTGCTTCCATAATAAGTAGAGGTTGGTCTTTTTTAACCGCTTCGCCAACTTCGCAAAGCAAAGTAACCATAGTGCCGTTCATTGGCGCAGTTAACCCACCTGCAGCTTGGTCATTATCTGCATCACCACAATCTGGAATTACTTTCGAGAAATGAATTACGCCAGTTTGTCTAAATAAGCTAAATTGCCCTTGGTTTTCACCAACGCTTGCATTAAATCGATAGCCATTTACATTAGCAAATAATTTATCGCCTTCGATGCGACCTTGGCAATCAGTTGTTTTTCCCGCTACGGTTATCAGATAAAAGGTACTACTACCTTTGCGTTTTTCTTCAACCTGTACCGGGTAAACAACTTCGTTATGTTCAAGCTCAAACGCATGAACATCGGCTTCATTTAAACGCCATGCATTAGTCGCATTCCACGGCGAGTGTGGATCGTTAGTTTTTGCGGCTGTAACTTTAGCTGAATCAGCTTGAGCTAAAACTAAATACAGTGCAGCAATCGGTAATTCATCCGCCAACGTTTGTTCATCATCATGGAAAATTAAGTCATGGTGCTTTTCAATAAATCCTGTGTCTAAGTCAGCTTCAACGAATGGCTTTGCCGTTGCTAAGTTATAAAGAAAATCTATGTTGGTAGTAACACCTTTAATGCGGTATTCCATTAATGATTTCGATAATAACTGTAGGGCTTTTTCACGATTCTCGCCCCAGACGATCAATTTAGCGATCATCGGATCGTAAAATACGCTTACTTCATCCCCTTGACGAACACCTGTATCAATACGAACATTTTCACTTTCAATTGGTGTTTGTAAATAACTTAATGTCCCTGTTGCTGGTAAGAAATCATTGTTCGCGTCTTCTGCATAAATTCTTGCTTCGAATGCGTGGCCATTAAGCTTTAATTCGTCTTGTTGTAATGGTAATACCTCACCTGCGGCTACTCGTAATTGCCATTCTACTAAATCTTGACCAGAGATCATTTCCGTTACTGGATGTTCAACTTGTAAACGCGTATTCATCTCCATAAAGTAAAATGAGCCATCGACATCAAGTAAGAACTCAACAGTACCAGCACCTTGGTAACCAATGGCTTTAGCTGACTTAATTGCCGACTCACCCATTTGCTTACGCAGCTCTTCACTCATACCTGGTGCTGGCGCTTCTTCAATAACCTTTTGATGACGACGCTGTACGGAACAATCACGTTCAAATAAGTACACCGCGTTATCGTGATTATCACAAAATACTTGGATTTCAACATGACGTGGTTGTGTTAGGTATTTTTCTACCAGCATAGTGTCATCACCAAATGAAGATAATGACTCGCGTTTTGCTGCAGCTAATGCTTCATCAAATTCGCTTTCTGACCATACTTGGCGCATACCTTTACCACCACCGCCGGCAGTTGCTTTTAATAATACAGGGTAGCCCATATCATCGGCAGCTTTTTTGATTATATCTCGTGATTGGTCGTCACCATGGTAGCCAGGTACTAGAGGTACATTAGCTTTTTCCATGATAGTTTTGGCTGCTGATTTTGAACCCATAGCTTCAATAGCGGGTACCGGAGGACCGATAAATACAATGTTTTGTTTGGCACATTTACGGCAAAAGTCTGCGTTTTCAGACAAGAAACCATAGCCTGGATGTATTGCTTGTGCGCCAGTGCGAATTGCTGCTTCAATAACCTTATCACCTAATAGGTAACTTTCTCGAGATGGTGAGCCACCAATATGTATTGCTTCATCAGCCATTGATACATGTAATGAATCAGCGTCAGCGTCAGAATAAACGGCAACAGTTAATATGCCCATTTCACGAGCTGTTTTAATTACGCGACAAGCAATTTCACCACGGTTTGCAATTAGTATTTTAGTAAACATTTATATTGTTCCTATTTATTTATCCAAGCAGCAGGGCGTTTTTCAAAGAATGAAGTTAAACCTTCTTGGCCTTCATCTGATACGCGAATAGCGGCAATACGCTGAGACGTTTCTGCTAATAAATCTTCATTAATGTTTTGATATGCAACATCTAAAGCAAGTTGTTTGGCTTGCTTAACAGCGGCAGGACTATTTTGTAATAGCGTAGCGATCATTTTTTCAACTTCTGCATCTAAGTTTTCTGCAGAGCATACTTCATCAACTAAGCCAACTTGCAGAGCTTTTTCGGCAAAAAAACGTTCTGCTGTTTGAAAATAGCGGCGACTCGCTTTTAAGCCCATCGCATTTACCACATATGGGCTAATGGTTGCGGGGATCAAACCAAGTTTTACTTCACTTAAACAAAAGCTGGCTTTCTCGCTGGCAATGGCAATATCACAACAGCTTACTAAGCCTACAGCGCCGCCAAATGCAGCACCTTGAACTTTCGCTATGGTAGTTACCGGCAGAAAATTTAGCACTTTCAACATTTGTGCTAATGCGTTGGCATCTTGTAGGTTTTCTTCATAAGAATAACCTGCCATACGCTTCATCCAGCCTAAGTCGGCACCTGCTGAAAAGCTTTTACCATTTGATCCTAGAACCATTACTCTTACCGAACTGTTGTTGGCAATAGTCGTAAATATTTCAGTAAGCTGTTTAATAACGCCATCATCAAAGGCGTTATGCTTGTCAGGGTTGTTTAAGGTTACCGTTGCAACGCCTTGGGCGTTAATATCTAGCAGCACCTTACTTTCTTTTGATTTATCTAAAGACATATCAACCTCTACATTCTAAAGACACCGAAGCGTGTTTCTTCGATCTCTTTATTTAATGATGCAGAAATGGCTAAACCTAATACTTGGCGTGTTTCACTTGGGTCGATAACACCATCATCCCAAAGACGAGCAGATGCGTAGTATGGGTGACCTTGTTTTTCGTAAATATCAACAATCGGCTTTTTAAAGTTAGCTTCGTCAGTCTCGCACCAGTCTTCACCATTTTTAGCTTTTTGGTCACGTTTAACTTGCGCTAATACGCCAGCCGCTTGTTCACCGCCCATTACCGAGATACGTGCATTTGGCCACATAAATAAGAAGCGAGGATCGTAAGCTCGGCCACACATACCGTAGTTGCCTGCGCCAAAGCTACCACCAATTAATACTGTGAATTTAGGTACTTTTGCACACGCTACAGCATTAACCATTTTCGCGCCATGTTTTGCAATGCCGCCCGCTTCATACTGTTTACCAACCATGAAGCCAGTAATGTTTTGTAAGAAAACTAATGGGATCTTTCGTTGCGCACACAGCTCAATAAAATGAGCGCCTTTTTCAGCTGATTCGCCAAATAAAATACCATTGTTCGCGATAATACCTACCGGGTAGCCAAAGATACGAGCAAAACCACAGACCAAAGTTGCACCGTATAATGCTTTAAATTCATCAAATTCACTGCCATCGACAACTCGCGCGATAACTTCTCGTACGTCATATGGTTGGCGTGCATCTTTTGGAATGATGCCGTAAATTTCTTTCGGGTCGTAGGCTGGTTCGCGTACTTCTTCAATTTTCATTTTCACCGGTTTAACTCGGTTTAAATTACTTACTGCTTGTCTTGCTAATTGCAGTGCATGATGATCGTTTTGCGCAAGATGATCTGAAACACCAGAGGTTCTACAATGCACATCGGCACCGCCTAAGTCTTCAGCGCTAACCACTTCACCAGTGGCGGCTTTTACTAATGGCGGACCGGCTAAGAATATAGTCCCTTGCGCTTTAACAATAATTGACTCGTCTGCCATTGCTGGTACATAAGCACCACCAGCAGTACAAGAACCCATTACTACCGCAATTTGAGGAATGTTTTGCGCCGACATATTTGCTTGATTAAAAAAGATGCGACCGAAGTGCTCTTTATCTGGGAACACATCGTCTTGATTAGGTAAATTGGCACCACCTGAATCAACTAAATAAATACACGGTAAGTTATTTTCTTGAGCAATAGTTTGTGCGCGCAAATGTTTTTTAACGGTAAGTGGGTAATAAGTACCGCCTTTGACTGTCGCGTCATTGGCAATAATTAAACATTCTTGACCACCAACACGACCGATACCGGTAATAATCCCTGCTGCTGGTATATTGTCAGGGTAAACGTCATCTGCGGCTAATTGTGAAAACTCTAAAAAAGGAGAGCCGGCATCTAATAAGTTATATACACGGTCACGAGGTAATAACTTACCTCGGCTTAGGTGACGTTCACGGCTTTTTTCACCGCCACCTAGTTTGATTGTGTTTAGTTTTTCAATCAGGTCATCGACCTGCACTTGCATATGGGCAGCGTTATCAGAAAAATCCTGGCTGCGGACATTGATTTTACTCGTTATTTTAGCCACGTTGCTAACCTTATAAGTAGTTTTTTAAATAGATAAATTGGTTATTATTGTTCATAAATTTAAGCTTTAACCTAAACCAATCAACTGTGTTCAAGGAAAATACACGCAACATATACTATATGTGAGTATATTTGACGCCGAACACAGTCTTATTGGTAACGATTAAAATAAAACTTAAACTGATTCGTTGAATAATTCGCGACCTATTAGCATGCGGCGAATTTCTGAAGTCCCCGCACCAATTTCATATAATTTTGCATCACGTAATAAACGGCCGGCTGGGAATTCGTTGATGTAACCGTTACCACCAAGTAACTGTATTGCATCAAGTGCCATTTTGGTCGCTAGCTCTGCTGAGTACAAAATAACTGCAGCTGCGTCTTTACGAGTTGTTTCACCACGGTCACAAGCTTGTGCAACCATATATACATAAGATTTTGCTGCATTCATTTGGGTGTACATGTCGGCAATTTTGCCTTGAATTAATTGGAACTCACCAATTGATTGACCAAACTGTTTACGGTCGTGGATATACGGCACAACTAAATCCATTGCAGCATCCATAAGTCCTAATGGACCACCAGATAAAACAAGACGCTCATAATCTAAGCCTGACATTAATACTTTAACGCCGCGGCCTTCTTCACCTAAGATATTTTCAGCAGGTACTTCACAATCTTCAAATACTAATTCACAAGTATTTGAACCGCGCATACCTAATTTATCTAATTTTTGATGACGGCTAAAACCAGGGAAGTCACGTTCAACAATAAAAGCGGTAATGCCTTTTGATCCTGCTGAAGTATCTGTTTTTGCGTAAATGATATAAACGTGTGCATCTGGACCATTAGTGATCCACATTTTATTGCCATTTAAAATGTACTTATCGCCTTTTTTATCAGCGCGTAATTTCATACTTACCACATCTGAACCTGCATTTGGCTCTGACATTGCTAGCGCGCCAATATGTTCACCAGTACAAAGTTTTGGTAGATATTTAGCCTTTTGCTCATGTGAGCCATTTTTATTTAATTGGTTTAAGCAAAGGTTAGAACAGGCACCGTAGCTTAAACCTACAGAAGCTGAAGCTCGGCTAATTTCTTGCATAGCAACTACGTGCTCTAAATAACCTAGTTGTGAACCACCGTATTGTTCATCAACGGTCATACCTAGTAAACCTAGGTCACCGAACTTGCGCCATAAATCCATAGGGAATTCATTATCACGGTCAATTTGTTCTGCTCGTGGAGCTATTTCATCACGAGAAAAAGCATTTACGGTATCGCGGATCATGTCCACTGTTTCGCCTAAATTGAAGTTTAATGAAGAAAATGTAGAAATCATGGTGGTTCCTTTAATATTTATTTTATTACTTAAGCAAACGTGAACGCTTGCTAGCTTATAAGTTTATGCTTTGGCTAATAGGTTTAATTCTTTATGCGCCATTTCACAACGTTGCTCTAGAGTGTCTAACTCCATAAGCACTACTTTGATGTCATCAAGTTGCTGGGTTAGTGCTAATTTTTTATCTGAAATTAATTGCTTAATGGTGTCTAGTTGGCTGCTGCTAGTTTTATCAGCGTCATATAACTCAAATAAACGACCTGTTTCAGCTAATGAGAAACCTAAGCGTTTACCTCTAAGAATTAACTTTAAACGTACTCTGTCACGACGATTGTATATGCGAGTTTGGCCTTTTCTGGCTGGAGAAATTAATCCTTGGTCTTCATAGAATCGAATACTCCGAGTGGTAATATCGAATTCTCGAGATAAATCCCCAATTGAAAAGGTTGCGGTTTTTGTCGTTTCCATAGCGATTTTATTTATTCATACGTTAAATTTATATCGAGTATAGCTAAGGTTGTAGTTTACGTAAAGGTAAACTTTAAATGTGTTTTGTTGTTGTTTTATTCTGTGGAACGTAATGGTAAATATAAAGTGATATTATGGTAATTGCGCTGTACGTCAATAAATGCAAGGGCTGTTTATCTTTGTGTACATATGTCGATACTGGTCAAACCGCTTTACGTTGGCGTAAACAATTCTTTTGTTGTACCCTAATGTCAAAATTAGTTAAGTAATATATAAAGGTACATTTCATGTCATTATCAGATCCTATCGTAATCGTTTCCGCTGTAAGAACTCCTATGGGGGGATTTATGGGGGCATTATCGGATGTTCCATCTCCTGAGTTAGGTGCTCAAGCAATCCGCGGTGCTGTAGAGCAAGCAGGCCTTGCTAATGATCAAGTGGATGAAGTTATTATGGGCTGTGTTTTAGCTGCCGGTTTAAAGCAAGCTCCAGCTCGTCAAGCAGCACTAGGTGCCGATTTAGCACTTTCTACCGTTTGCTCTACTGTAAGTAAAGTATGTGGCTCAGGCATGAAAGCAACTATGAATGCTTATGATTCTTTAGCTGCAGGTAGCATAGATGTCGCTGTTGCTGGTGGTATGGAAAGTATGTCGCAAGCACCGTATTTATTACCAAAAGCTCGTTCGGGTATGCGTATGGGACACGGCCAAGTTATTGATCACATGATGCTTGATGGCTTAGAAAATGCTTACGATGGCATTTCAATGGGTTGTTTCGCTCAAGATACTGCTGATGAAGTAGAGTTTAGCCGTGAAGCTATGGATGCATTTGCAATCAATTCATTAACCAAAGCGAATATGGCTATATCCTCAGGTAACTTTAGCAACGAAATAGTCCCTGTAACTATTAAAACTCGTAAAGGTGATGTGGTTGTTGATACTGATGAGCAACCAGGCAACGCTCGTCCTGAAAAAATTCCAACTCTGCGCGCCGCATTTAAGCGTGACGGTACTATTACTGCAGCCAATTCAAGTTCAATTTCTGACGGCGCGGCAGCTATGGTGATGATGAAATTATCTGAAGCTAACAAGCGTGGTTTAACGCCAATTTGTAAAGTGGTAGGCCATGTAAATCACGCACAAAAACCAAGTGAATTTACTATCGCTCCAGTTGGCGCGGTTAATAAGTTATTCGCACGTATCGGCTGGTCTAAAGCCGATGTTGATTTATTTGAAATCAATGAAGCCTTTGCGATGGTAACTATGTTGGCAATTAAAGAATTAGATTTAGATGAATCTAAAGTAAATGTTCACGGCGGAGCCTGTGCTTTAGGCCACCCAATTGGTGCCAGTGGTGCACGTATTATGGTGACTTTGATCCATGCGTTAAAACAACGTGGTTTATCAAAAGGTTTAGCTACTTTATGTATAGGTGGTGGTGAAGCTACTGCTGTTGCAATCGAAATGCTTTAAGTATCTTGTAACGTATTGGATAAAATATGAATTTTAATTTAACAGAAGACCAAAGCATGTTTGCTGATATGGCAAGCCAATTCGCGCAAGCTGAGTTAGCTCCCAATGCAGCCAAGTGGGACAGAGAACATATTTTCCCTAAAGATGTGATCGCCAAAGCAGGAGAGTTAGGTTTTTGTGGTCTGTACTCACCAGAAGATGCTGGTGGTCTTGGTTTATCACGCTTAGACTCGTCAATAATTTTTGAACAGCTTGCTATGGGCTGTACTGCAACTACAGCGATGATCACCATTCATAATATGGCGACTTGGATGCTAGCAACTTGGGGCACCGAAGACGTTAAATCAATATGGTGTGAAGGCTTAGTTAGTGGTCAGCAATTAGCATCATATTGTTTAACCGAGCCTAGCGCTGGTTCAGATGCTGCATCACTTAGAACCACGGCCAAAAAAGATGGTGATGAGTACGTTATTAATGGCTCAAAAATGTTTATCTCTGGTGCTGGCGAAACTGATGTACTTGTCGCTATGGTGAGAACTGGTGGCCCAGGTGCTAAAGGTATTTCTGCGGTTGTTATCCCTGCTAATAGTCCTGGCGTTATTTATGGTAAAGCAGAAGAGAAACTTGGCTGGAATGCCCAGCCTACACGCTTAATTACTTTTGAAGATGTTCGTATTCCTGTTGCTAATTTACTTGGTGAGGAAGGCGAAGGTTTTGCCATTGCTATGAAAGGTCTTGATGGCGGTCGAATTAATATTGCAACTTGCTCTATCGGTACTGCCCAACAAGCTCTTAATTCAGCCGTTGCCTATATGAAAGAGCGAGAGCAATTTGGTAAACCAATTGCAGCATTTCAAGGTATGCAATTTAAATTATCAGATATGGCAACTGAACTTGTTGCTGCTCGTCAGATGGTCCGTTTAGCCGCATTTAAGCTGGACTCTAACGACGCGGAAAAGACAGCCTATTGTGCAATGGCAAAGCAGTTCGCTACTGATGTCGGTTTTAAAGTATGTGATGCTGCACTGCAAATTCATGGTGGTTACGGCTACATGAAAGAATACCCAATAGAACGTCACTTCCGTGATGTACGCGTTCATCAAATTTTGGAAGGTACAAACGAAATTATGCGTTTGATCATTTCAAGACGATTACTAACTGAAGGTGCTGGTCAGCTTCTTTAACTTTCTGTTTTTAGAACATAAATTAGGTTTTTACATGTCAGATGTAGTGTTATTTGAGTTGCAACCAACTCAATCAGGAAAACAAGTCGCAATAGCGACGCTAAACTCAGAGCGATCATTAAATGCTTTAAGTCATGAAATGGTTGAACTTCTTTATCCGCAATTAATGGCGTGGCAAGAAGATAGCAATATTGCCTTAGTGGTCTTACAAGGTGCAGGTGAAAAAGCATTTTGTGCTGGCGGCGATATCGTTAATTTATATGAAAATATGGTGGCAAGTGCTGGTGATTATTCTCCGGCAATAGAGTCTTATTTTAAAGATGAGTACCAACTTGATTATTTAATTCATACTTACAAAAAGCCATTTGTTGTATGGGGTAGTGGCATAGTTATGGGGGGCGGCCTTGGTATGATGGCAGGTGCAAGTCACCGCGTTGTAACTGAATCCTCTCGTATTGCTATGCCAGAAATTAGCATAGGCTTATTTCCTGATGTCGGTGGTAGCTATTTTCTCAATAAAATGCCAGATAATTGCGGTTTGTTTCTAGGATTAACAGGTGCATCAGTTAATGCCGGTGATGCTAAATATATTAATTTAGCCGATCACTTTATAGCAAGCTCTGATAAAACTGAATTTATAGAAGCTCTACAGGACATTAGCTGGGGCGACACAGTCTCACTCAATCATGAGAAGCTTAGTCAGTTGATGAAAGAACTTGAGCTTAAAAGTAAAGCTAATATTCCATTATCAAATGTACAAAAATACAAGTCGTTAATTGATGAAGTCACCAACTTTGAAAAAGTTGAAGATATTGTTTTTGCAATTTCTAATATTGATTCTGATGATAAATGGTTAACTAGAGCGCAAAAATCATTAGCACATGGCAGTTCAATTAGTGCCTGGCTAACTCATCAGCTTATTAGTAATGCTAAAGATTTATCATTAGCACAATGTTTACGAGTTGAATTGAATGCTGCAGTTAAGTGCGGCAAGTTTGGAGAGTTTCAGGAAGGTGTTCGTGCCTTACTGATCGAAAAAGATAATTGCCCTGCGTGGAAATTCAAAACTATTGCTGATATTGACCAAGAAAGTAAAGACTGGTTTTTATCTTCAAAATGGCTTGAGTCAGAACATCCTTTAGCAGCACTGTAAGTAAAATAGCATTTATATAAAAACAATTTTTGGAGAAAAAAACATGGCGAATATAGCCTTTATTGGACTAGGAAATATGGGCGGCCCTATGGCCGTTAACTTAGTTAAAGCGGGTCATCAAGTATGTGTATTTGATCTTTTCCCACAAGCGGTTGAAAAAGTTGTAGCACAAGGTGCTTCTTCAAAATCAGATGTTGCTGCTTGTGTTGCAGGTGCTGACTTTATTATTTCTATGTTGCCTGCGGGCAAGCATGTAGAAAGTTTATATCTAGGTGACAATGGTTTAATTAACCATATAGCTAAAGGTGCACTGGTTATTGATTCTTCAACCATCGATAAAGCAACCGTTATTAAAGTCTCGAATAAATTAAGCGAAGCAGGAATCAACTTTATTGATGCTCCTGTATCTGGCGGTGTTGGCGGTGCAACAGCGGGAACATTAAGCTTTATGGTTGGCGGCACAGCGGAAGATTTTAGCAAGGCTAAACCAGTGTTAGAGAATATGGGTAAAAACATATTTCATGCAGGTGACCATGGTGCCGGCCAAGTAGCAAAAGTATGTAATAACATGCTTTTAGCTGTATTAATGGCAGGTACTTCTGAAGCATTACAATTGGGGATAAGTAACGGTTTAGATCCAAAAGTATTATCAGAAATTATGTTACAAAGTTCAGGCAAAAACTGGACTTTAGAAGTGTATAATCCTTGTCCTAACGTTGCCGATGGTGTGCCGTCTTCAAATAATTATGAAGGTGGCTTTATGGTTGACTTAATGGCTAAAGATTTAGGACTAGCTATGGATACGGCTGTACAAAGTCAATCATCAACCCCTATGGGCGCTTTGGCTCGTAATTTATTTGCAATGCATGCTGGTGCTGGCAATGGAGCTAAAGATTTTTCAAGTATATTTAATATGTTTAACAAGGGTGATAAATAATGAATTTCCAAGATAAAACAATCGTAATTACTGGTGGTGGTCAAGGTTTAGGACGCACTATGGCGGTTGAGTTTGCTAAAAAAGGTGCAAACATTGCTGTTATTGACTTAGGAGAAGAACTACTAGCTGAAACCGTTAAGCTAGTTGAAGCAACTGGCTCTAAAGCTAAATACTACATAGCTAATGTAGCTGTTGAAACCGAAGTAGAAGAAACATTTGCAGCGATTGCCAATGACTTTAATGGTATTGATGGCTTAGTAAACAACGCTGGCATATTACGTGACGGTCTTTTCGTAAAAGTTAAAGACGGTGAAATCGTTAAAAAAATGTCATTAGCGCAATTCCAATCAGTTATTGATGTAAACCTAACTGGTGTTTTCCTATGTGGCCGCGAAGCAGCGGTGCAAATGATCAAGCACGGTAATAAAGGTGTGATCATTAATATGTCTTCAATTGCTCGTAATGGTAATATGGGACAAACAAACTATGCAGCAGCAAAAGCTGGCGTAGTTGCTATGACTACTACATGGGCACGCGAATTAGGTCGTCATGGTATTCGTGTTGGTGCAATTGCTCCTGGCGTAATTAAAACAGCGATGACGGATGGTATGAAACCAGAAATGCGTGAACGTTTAGAAAAAATGAAACCAGTAGGGCGCTTAGGCACAGCAGAAGAAATTGCTCACACAGCGCAATACATTTTTGAGAATGACTTCTTTACTGGCCGTGTTGTTGAAATTGATGGCGGTTTAAGTATGTAACAACAGCTGTTGTTATTATATTAAAGCGAGCTTAGCTCGCTTTTTTTGTTTTTATAAATCAAAATCTATTAATAAACTTGCTATAACAATAGGAATGACGATGAACAAAGCTCTTTTCTTAGACCGTGATGGAATAATCAATATAGACAATGGTTATGTATATCAAGCAGAGCAGTTTAAGTTTGTAGAAGGGATCTTTGATGTTTGCCGTTATGCCCAAGAATTAGGTTATCAATTAATAGTGATCACAAATCAACCGGGCATAGCTCGGGGAAAATATAGTGAGGAAGAGTTTTTAACACTTACATCATGGATGAAAAACCAATTTTTAAAAGAGAAAATTATAATAACCGATGTATTCTTTTGCCCGCACCACCCAACTAAAGGTCTAGACCATTACAAAATTGAATGTGAATGTCGAAAGCCCGAGCCTGGAATGATATTAAAAGCTGCAACAAAACATAAGATAGACTTGAAACAAAGTATTTTTATTGGTGATAAAATTTCTGATATTAAGGCCGCAAAGAATGCAGGTATCCACAATCGTATCCTTTTAACTGGTAAATATTCGGAAGATGGTTCTTTGGTCGCACATCGAATCACCGATATTGGTATGGCAAACGAGCATATTTATTAGTTTTGATTATTAAATGACCGAACAGTTCTTTTTTTTTAAATAAATCACAAAAATGTGTTGATCTTCACCTGCAAATCTATAAAATGCGCTCCACTTCTTCGGGACATCCCAAAGAAGGGTTAGAAGGTTAAGCATTGAATATTTACTTAGTGTTTAACAGCAATAAAAACTTTTTTAAAACTTCTTTTGAGAATTGATAAAAAAGCTGTTGACTTACTAACTGAGGTGTTTATAATGCGCCTCCTGCTTCGGGTAAACGGCAACGTTAACCGACAGCAACAAGAGTCTAGCGAATGCGACTAGCTCTTCTTATAAACGAACGTTTATAAGCTCTTTAACAATTAGTTATCATGCAATTTGTGTGGACACTCACATTACAGTTGATTTTACATAGTTCCTTACTTTCGAGTAGGA
>JAQWHD010000018.1 GCA_029237915.1 Thalassotalea sp.
ATAACCACTGCTATCTTTTAACCACCGAATTTGACCAATACGCTCTGATTCAAACTCTTTATCTTCATATATACGCTTAATAGACAACGGCTCTTTGCCCGCTGTTTTGCTGTCTTCTTTAGTTGTTGGGGTATTGTTACATGCCAATAAAGTGACACTAACCACAAAAAGTAGTGTGGTTCGAATAATTGAATTGAGGGTCATAGGTTTTCCTTAGTACTATCCCATGATTTTAAATTGACCAAGGCGTAAAGGCAAACCTATTCATAGCCATAAACGGGTGATTGAACTCAAAGTGCCTGATCCACTGATAGTTAATGACTATGATTTAAAAAAGATTTAAGGTGGTCAGTAACGATTTTATCGAGATGTTATTATGAACAATGATGAGACTAAAGAAAAAGACAACAATAGCGCTTCATTAAAAGATGTAGCAGGTAGTGTTGCTGCCGCGTTCATTGGTGTGCAAAGTGATAAAAACCGAGAGCGTGATTTTACTAAAGGTAAATTTAGCCATTTTGTCGTCGTTGGTTTAATTGGTGTGGTGTTATTTGTAGGTATCTTGATTGGTATAGTTAGCTTAGTATTACCAAGCTAACTTTAATGGCTATTTACTTTTTCGGTTTATAAAGCGCCAATAACTCACCAACCTTTTTCCGATTACTGCCTTTCTGGCTGATTGTTCTTGCCACTTTTAACGATTTAATTTTATCTGCGTGCTCATAAATTTTACGAGTCCAAATAGTATCGTGGTTAGAAATTAATACCGTGACATTTTTTTCAGCCGTGATTTCTTCCGCCGCATTGGCTAGATCCGCTTGTTCATCTAAACCAAAGCCATTACCAGCATAACTGGTAAAACTTGCCGTTTTACTTAATGGTACATACGGTGGATCGCAATAAATCACATCGCCATCTTGGGCTCTTGCAAAGGTTTCACGATAATTTTCACAAACAAATTCAGCGTGCTTTGCTTGCTCAGCAAAGGCATTAAGTTCATTCAATGGGAAATATGGACGTTTGTACTTACCAAACGGGACATTGTAGCCGCCTTTAGAGTTATAACGACATAATCCATTATAACCATGGCGATTCATGTACAAGAACATTAGAGAGCGTTGGTAAGGATCATCTGTGGCATTAAACTGCGCACGTAAATCATAATACTCTTCTGCAATATTATATTCTGGCGTAAACAACTTAGCGGCATCTTCGATAAATTGTTCAGGATTGTATTGTAAGATCTTATAAAGATTAATTAAGTCTTTATTAATATCGTTAAGTACGTATTGCTTGAAATTGGTATTGAGGAATATAGAGCCTGCACCAGCAAAGGGTTCTATAAGTCGTTGACCTTTTGGCAGCATTTTTCGGATTGTGTCACTTAGGGTATATTTACCACCAGCCCACTTTAAAAATGCTCTTTGCTTATTATTATTGCTGTTAGTCATATGCTACTTAGATTGCAAAAGGTTGAGCTATTATGTTCGATGGCGTTACTAGAACAGTTTAAATAACCAGGGCTAATTGTTCAAAGGTTATATCATCAAAGATATCACTTGCACCGATTGCGGTTGGAATAATCAAACGAATTTTTCCAGCAAGATTTTTCTTATCACGACTCATGTGTTTGATGAAGTCGTCAAAGCTCATTGATTCTGGGGCTTTTATCGGTAAATCAAAATATTCAATTAATGTGATAATTCGAGCAACATCGGCAGCTGATATTAGATTTAAATGCTCAGCTAGTTGCGCTGCTTGTACCATACCGGTAGCAACGGCTTCACCATGTAACCAAACGCCATAGCCCATTTCGGCTTCTATCGCATGGCCAAAGGTATGACCTAGGTTTAATAAGGCGCGAACACCTGATTCTTTTTCATCTTGGGCAACAGTATCGGCTTTTTGCTGACAACAATGCAAAATCATCTGCTTAAGTATTTCAACATCATTAGCTTTAATTGCCGCTTTATTCTGCTCTAACCAGCTAAAAAATTGCGCATCACCAAGAATGCCATATTTGATCACTTCAGCCATGCCGGCATTAAATTCACGTACTGGCAAAGTTGTTAAGCTATCGGTATCAATAATTACCGCTTTCGGCTGATAGAAAGCACCTATCATATTTTTACCAAGCGGATGATTAACAGCGGTTTTACCACCAACACTTGAGTCTACTTGCGAAAGTAATGTCGTAGGGATTTGAATAAAATCTACGCCGCGCTGATAACACGCTGCCGCAAAACCAGTAATATCACCTATTACACCGCCACCTAAGGCAATTAACGTTGAATCACGACCATGATTTTCACTCAACATATGCGCCATTATTTTTTCAAAATTAGCTAAGCTTTTTTCAGCTTCACCATCCTTTAAAGTAACGATATCTACTTTAAAGTCGGTAAGGATATTAGTTAATTTTTCGAGATAAAGCGGTGCGACAATTTCGTTGGTTACAATACAAACGCGTTTGCTTTTGATGTGTTTGATTAAAGAGCTATTAGTTGATAATAGCCCTGAATCAATATAGATAGGATAACTGCGGTCGCCTAATGCAACGTTTAACGATGCCATTAGATATTAAAAGTCCAAACGCTCTACGATTTTATGAGCAACAACTTTTGCACTTTGATCGTCTGTTTGTACGACAACATCAGCAATTTCTTCGTATAAAGGATTACGCTCAAGAGCTAATCTTTCTAATACTGTACGCGGCTCTTCTTCTGTTTGTAGAAGTGGGCGTTTGCGGTCACGTTGGGTACGAGCCACTTGCTTATCGATAGTCGTTTCTAAATAAACCACTATGCCACGAGCGGATAAACGGTTACGAATTTTATCGCTGATCACCGAACCACCACCAGTAGCTAGAACAATGCCTTGTTTTTCAGATAAGTCTTCAATGACACCTTCTTCGCGAACACGGAAACCTGCTTCGCCTTCTAAGTCAAAGACCCAAGCAATGTCAGCACCTGTACGACGTTCGATTTCTTGATCCGAATCGAAAAATTCCAGATGTAGCTTTTCCGCTAATTCTCTGCCAATTGTGCTTTTACCTGCGCCCATAGGGCCGACTAGGAAAATGTTACGTTTTTCTGCCATGAGATTTCTTTAATACTCGTAAATTGTTATACCAAGCTGAGATTTACGATTAACTTGGTAAGAGTTAACGAAAGTGAGGATACTCCTCGAAAAAATTAAGGGCGCAATTATCGCAATTGTTTAGGTCAAATTGCAAGTAAAGCGCCCATATTTCGTTAAATTTTAGCTAAATCTTTATTAAAGTGCGCTTAAAACTTCTCCGTTACGATTCTTGGTGTAACAAAAATCAGTAACTCTTTCTTCTCATTAAACTCACTAGTGGTTCTAAATAACCAGCCTACGTAAGGGATATCACCAAGCACAGGTACTTTAGATACTGAGTTAATTATTTGTTGTTGGTAAATACCACCAAGCACGATAGTTTCACCGTTATTGACTAAAACTTGCGTACCAATTTCTTGGGTATCGATAGCTGTAGCTAAACCTGTACCCGTTGCAATCGTGTCACCACGAGTATCTTGAGTGATAACTAAGTCTAGAATTATACGGTTATCAGGAGTAATTTGTGGTGTTACACGTAATCCTAATACCGCTTTCTTAAACGTTACAGAGGTGGCACCACTTGATGCTGCTGATACGAATGGAATTTCTGTACCCTGCTCAATGTAAGCTTCTTTCTGGTTCGACGTAGTGATACGCGGACTGGCAATTATTTCACCTTTATTTTCTTGCTCCATTGCAGAAAGCTCAAGATCAAGAATAGTACCATCGGCTAAACGTGCAATTTGAAAAGCAATCGCACCAGCTGGATCGGCAACCGGCAAATTAACATTTAAGCGTTGGTCAATTGGCGGAACAATACCTGCGTTAGCAGAATCTGCACCTTCTAAACTACCCGAACTAGATGTATCACCACCATTGTGAGTTACCCCCCAACGAATACCTAGCTCTTCAGAAATATTATCTTTAACCGTTACCATACGTGATTCTATTACAACTTGGCGAATTGGAATATCAAGCACGTTAATCATACGTTTAATGTCTTCAATACTTTTTGCTGTATCTCGAATTAATAACGTATTGGTACGTTCATCAACAGTAACGCTTCCACGTTCTGATAATAAGCTAGTGCCTTCACTTTTTAAGATATTTGAGAAATCAGCCGCTTTAGCATAATTCACTTGAATATATTCAGCATATAATGGCGCAAGCTCTGAAACTTGTTGTTGAGCTTGTAGTTCTTTGGCTTCTCGAGCTACCAGTTCATCATTAGGAGCAACCATAAGAATGTTGCCATCCATACGCTTACCTAAACCTTTCACTTTTAAAATAATGTCTAGCGCTTGATCCCAAGGCACACCATCTAAACGTAGAGTGATGTTACCGTTTACGGTATCTGATGTTACTAAGTTAAAGCCGTTATAATCAGCGATAATTTGTAATACTGTACGAATTGGGATGTCTTGGAAGTTTAGAGAAATGGCCTTACCATTAAAGTCTTCGCCATTTTCTAGATAAGATTTTTTCTCTTCTTCTTCTTTAACTGTTAAAGAGAAGATGTTGTCTATTTGGTCATGCTCGAAAGAGAAAGGCTTACTGGTAGTAATTTCTAAACGAGCACTGCTACCTTCTTTAAAGGTTTCGATGCTAGACACAATAGTACCAAAGTCTGTTACATCAAGTTGATACAACAAGTCATCCATAATTGCCGTATTATGGAACTCAATTTGGATTTTTCCTAATTTATCAGCAACATCAACAACCGACATACTGTCATCTAGAAAAACTAGAATTTGTCCCGATTCTGCTTCACCTTTTCTAAAGTCGATAGCTTGGATGTTGTTAATGAAATCTGCAGAGGCGTCATCTGCCGCGGCTTTTGGATTATCAAATGCGGTTAAGCTATTTAATAGGATCACAAATTTACCTTCAACAATAGCCACTTGATAAAGCTTTAGCTCTTCAAGGAATATCGTTGCAGTAACTTGGCCAGCAACTTGTTTAACGTCTATATATTTAATACCGGCATGATTAACTTGCGTTTCTGCAAGAGGCGCGACAAAGTCACTAGCATTGAAAGATATTTCAATACGAGCCGGTCCGGTGAATGTTTTTACCGTAGGCTCTTCGGTGATTGCTTCTTCAAAGCCAAAAGTAAACTCAATTTCATCAGATAGCAGAGTGTTGTAATAAATGTCATTGAGTTTTCCTTGAGCTAAAGAGCTAAAAGAAACTATAAGTAACATTGCTGCCAATGTGCCTTTGAAAATTCCCTGACCTGATTTTTTTTGCATTATTGTTCTTCTTATACGACTAAACATTAATTCCCTTGCCCCTCTTGATCCGGCTCAACCATAGAGATGGTTGTTTCACGTTCAACCCAACAGCCTGCGCCATCAGGAATTAATTCAACTATGATAATTTCTTCTTGGCCAACATTGGTAATGCGACCATTATACAAACCTAAATAACTACCCACTGATACTCTGTGCAATGTTGAATCCGATGCTTCAACTAATGCCCAAATAATACCTTGTTCTCCTAATGTACCACTCATATTCAAACTTTCTAAAGCAAATTTTTCTAAAGGTTGCTTGCGACGTCTTGGATCTGGGTGTAAACAATCGGACATTTGCTGCATTTTTTCTTGAATCGCTTCAGGTTTAGGTGCAACAAATGGGCTTCGTAATGCAAATGCTGAATAATCAAAGTGTTGAAACTCTGTCAGGGTTGGCATTGGTTTAATTTTATTCGGTGTAGATGCTTTAACTTTCTCAATATGAGTGTTGATTTCAGTTAAATCATCAAAACAAGCCGATAATAAGAATACAGAAAGTAAGACTAAATAACGCATCTATTTGCTCTCCCTATATTTATATGTTTTTGCTTGCAGCTTCAACGTTAATGAATTGTCACTACCTTTCATATCACCAACAATGGCAAAGTCATGTAAAGTCACAATTCTTGGTAAGCCAGAAATCTTAGAAACGAATTCACCAAAGTCATGATAAGAACCGCTTACTTGCACTTCTATTGGTAATTCGGTGTAAAATTCTCGTTTAATTTCTTCTTGCCAGTTTAGCTTTTTGAAATCTAAGCGTGACGTTGTTCCAACGAAAGTAATATCATCAAGTAACCCTGGAGTTTCATGGCTCTCAGGTAGACGCTTAACTTGTTTGGCAAACATTTCTTCCGCTTCTTCCATTTGCTCGCGGAATAATTCTAAATTTGCAGCAACAAAATATTTTGCTTGGTAATCGGTTTTAAGCTTACTTTCTTCTGCGATAACGCGATCAAGTTCAGTAATTTTATCACTTACTAACACGTAATATACGAAATAAGAAACAAACACCACCATAACAACTGCTAATATGATCTTCGCAGCTTTTGGCCACTGACCAATATTATTTAGGTCTAAGTTGTCAAATTGTGACATATCAATATTCATTATCGACCGCCCCCATTTGTTGGTGAATCATTAACTAAACCTTGAATCTTCAAGCTCATTTTAAAATCACTCAATAGTTTGCTTGATTTACCTGAATTGGTAATCGATTGAAGTTCAGCATCTGATAACAAACTCGAGCTTTGAATTTCTCGGATCATGTTAGCCAAATGGTTGTTTGATTCACTCTTACCTTGCAATAACAATTCGTTACCACGTTTTTCAAGTTTGGTAATGTAAACACCTGACGGTACAATTTTAGCTATCTCATCGAGTACTTGTGTACCAACGTTACGGCTTTTTTGTAATTGTTCAATTAACTTCATACGTTGAATTAGGTCTTTTTTCTTTTTTTCCAAAGTACGGATTTCTGCAATTCGAGAATCTAAGACTTTAATTTCATTAGTTAAATACTGATTACGCGCCTTTTGGCCGTCAATTTTTGCTTGATATACTTGGCTAATTAAAAATACCACTAAAAAGCTAATTAACGCTAAGAAAGTTAGTATTGAAAAGTACTGTTGTTGTTGCTGCCTTTGCGCTTCTTCGCTCCAAGGCAATAGATTTATATGTGGCATGGCGAAAAACTCCTTAATGCCAAGCCTGAGGCTACCATTAATTGCGGTGCTACCTTAATCAATGCCTCCTCATCAACTTGTTGACCCAGTTCCATAGAGTTAAATGGGTTTGCAATGATAGTGTGAATTCCAAGTTCAGCGGATAATAGCTCTTGAATGCTCTCAAGGGCCGCGGTTCCACCAGAAACAACTAAATAATCTAACTTTTCTTTACCGCTAAAGGTTAGATACATTTGAATTGCACGTCTAATTTGCTGAATTAGTGTGGTTTGGAACGGAGCTAGCACTTCAAAAGTGTAAGTTGGAGGAAGTGCGTTACTAATTTTTTCTTTTTCGGCTTCTTCGAACGACTTATTATAATAAGATACGATTGAACGGGTATATTGTTCACTACCAAATAATTGATCGCGAGTATAAATATTTTTACCATCTTCATTAACGGTAAACAATGTCATGGTTGCGCCAATATCAATAAAAGCTACCACTTTATCGCTAGCGTCATCAGGTAGCATTGGCATACATAAGTCTGCAGCACGATTTAACGCATAAGATTCGACATCAACCACTTTTGTTTTAAAGCCACCGGCATCTAGACCTGCAACTCTTGCTTCAATAGTTTCTGTTCGCACAGCACTCAGTAATACGTTTACTTTACTTGGATCGGATTCATTAACTTCTAGCTTTTCAAAGTCTAAGCTAACTTCATCAAGTGGATATGGGATAAGGCTATCGGCTTCAATTTCAATTTGGCTGGCAAGTTCATCTTCATTTAGGGAAACATCCATATAAATGATTTTAGTGATCACTGTCGAACCTGATACAGCAACCGCTGCATTTTGTACGGACGAGATAACTTTTTTGCGAATTTTTCGAACGACAGCGCCAACCGCTTCAATATCTTGTACTTTGCGATCGACAACAGCCCCTTTTGGCATGGGCTCGACTGAAAAAGCTTGTAGCTGATAACCATTCTTGTCTTCGTTTATAAGAACAGCTTTAACGGAATGTGAACCAATATCAATTCCGACCATCAACGATGCTTTTTTATTCCATAATTTATCTAGCATAACTTCCTGTGATCATTCTTATTTTTTTTCTTATATAAACATAATATAACTAAAAATACATTTATTACACTAAATATCTCTATATAATAGTAATATATTTCTTCTAATTTAACTTTTTGGTAACAAAAACAGTGCAAATAATTAAACGTTTAGTGCAACTTGGTTTTATTTTGGGCCTTATTGGCAGCCTCATTTTAGGTGGCTTTTATCTCTCCATGCGCAGCGATCTGCCAAGTGTTGAGATCCTAAAAGACGTGCAATTACAAATACCTATGCAGATATATACTACCGAAGGCGAATTAATTTCGCAATTCGGCTCTAAACGTCGCATACCGGTTAAGTTTGAAGATATCCCGCAACAAATGATTAACGCTTTTTTAGCAACTGAAGATAATCGCTTTTATCTACACTACGGTGTCGATCCAATAGGTATGAGTCGAGCTGTTTTAGGGCAACTAATGGGGCAAGATAAAGGCGGCGCTAGTACCATTACTATGCAAACCGCGAGAAACTTTTTCTTAACCAGAGAACAAACTTATTCGCGTAAGTTAACTGAAATATTCATCTCCATTCATATGGAAACATTATTATCCAAGAATGAAATTTTAGAGCTTTACTTAAATAAAATAGAGTTAAGCCATCGAGCCTTTGGTATAGGTGCTGCAGCGCAAGTTTATTATGGTAAAGAACTAGATGAATTAACTTTAGGTGAAATGGCAGTAATCGCTGGTTTACCAAAAGCGCCTAGTACTTATAACCCAATTAGCTCTCCTGAGCGCGCCCGTTTTCGCCGTACAACCGTTTTGCAGCGTATGCTAGAGAGTGGTTACATTACTGAACAAGAATATACAGCCGCGAATAATGAAGAGATCAAGACTAGACGTCATGGTGTTGAAGTAGACATTAGAGCTCCGTACGTAGCCGAAATTGCCCATCAAAAAGTGCTAGAAATGTATGGTAAAGATTTCGCCTACAGTAAAGGCTTAAAAGTCTACACCACAGTAAATGCCAACCTACAAAGATCTGCGACAGAAGCTGTGGTTAAAAATGTTTATGCTTATGATGAACGTCATGGTTACCGTGGGCCAATTTCGCGTCTATGGTTAACAAACCAAGATAAAGAAAGTTTAACTCTGCAAGCAGTGACAACCTTAACGCCTGATGAAGCAGATAAATATATTGATGAGCTAGATGAACTGAAAAATGAACCGATTAGTGATGAAAAAATTGCTAACAAGCTAAGTAAAATTCCAACCTATCAAGGATTGTATGCTGGTGTGGTTATATCAGTTACTGAGCAGCAAGCTAGTGTGCAATTAAAAGATAACTCTGTTACCACGATAGAGTGGGATGGCTTAGCTTGGGCTCGACCTTACATTGATGATAAAACTCAAGGTAAAGAGCCGAAACTTGCCGGTGATATATTAAAAGTTGGCGAACTCATTTACATGAGAGAAATGCCCCCTCTGCCAGTAACCACAGATGCGGATGCGAGTAGTGAAGAAAATGCCGATGAGGATCAAGCTCAACAAGTTATCGCAAAACGTTATCAATTAAGTCAACTGCCGGATGTATCTGGTGCATTAGTATCTATGTCTCCTGATACAGGCGCTATATATGCAAGTGTCGGTGGCTATAGCTTTAGCCAAAGTCAGTTTAATCGCACGACCCAGGCTAACCGTCAGGTTGGTTCAAACATTAAACCATTTGTTTATTCGGCAGCTTTAGATAATGGCTTCACCCTTGCATCTATCGTTAATGATGCCCCAATTAATCAATGGGATAAAAGCTCTGGTTTTGCTTGGCGACCAAAAAACTCACCAGCAATATATGAAGGACCTTTGCGAGTAAGAACCGGTCTAGCTAAGTCTAAAAACGTAATGTCGGTAAGATTGCTACGCGGTATCGGCATAAAACCATTAATAGACCATTTAGCTAAATTCGGTTTTGATAAAAAAGCATTACCACGCAATGAAGCGCTAGCCTTAGGTTCGGCTTCATTAACACCACAACAAGTAGTTACCGGCTATTCAGCTTTTGCTAATGGTGGTTACTTAGTAACACCTTATATAATAGATCGCATTGAAAATACCAATGGTGAAGAGATTTTCAAAGCTGAACCACAAGTTGCTTGTTATGAATGTGAATTAGAGCAAGAGCGTTACGCTAATAGTTTTGATGCTACAGACGAGTTTGATCTTGATAAACTAAGCAAGCCAATTGCGCCACGAGTTATAAGTGCACAAAATGCATTTTTGGTAACGGAAGCAATGCGCGGCGTTATTTGGGATGGTGGCGGAAATTGGTCTAAGGGTACTGGCTGGAGTGGTACAGGTTGGCGCGCTAAGGTATTAAAACGCCGTGATTTAGCCGGTAAAACAGGGACTACCAATGAATCTAAAGATGCTTGGTTTAGTGGTTTTAGTCGACGTGTGACTGCAAGCTCTTGGATAGGTTTTGACGATCCTAAGCGTAACCTTGGTGCTACTCGAGTAAATAGAAACCTAGGTAAAGGTCAAACGGCTGGTGGCGAAGCAGGGGCTAACGCAGCGCAACCCGCTTGGATTAAATTTATGGAAACAGCATTACAAGACTTTGAGTACGAAGCTTTTGAGCAACCTGAAAATATTATCTCGATTCGCATTGATAAATTAACAGGTAAGCGTACTAATAAAACCGATAGATCTTCTACGTTTGAATACTTCATTAAAGGCACAGAGCCAAAAGAATGGGTGGCCGAAAGCACCAGCGAGATCTTTGTTGGTGATGATGAGGAAGAAGTTGAAGAAGAGTTATTCTAGCTTCTAGTTTCTAGTTTCTAGTTTCTAGTTTCTAGTTTCTAGTTTCTAGTTTCTAGTTTCTAAAAGTATAAAGGGTGTCAGTTATTAACTGACACCCTTTTCTTTTACTCAGTTTTAACCTGATTAATTTACTTCAACAACCTCAATACTTTGCAACATTTGTGGCATAGAATGGTGTTCACTTAAATTATACGTTAATGCTTCTTCATCACAGTTATCTTGTTTAGGACAAAGATCACAATCTTTCATCACCTTCTCAGGTAAATCGTCTTTATTACCTGGGATAAAGTCTAATCTTTCGAAGAACTTAGGCTTACGAGTTAGTACAAATACTTTCAATAAAGATAAGGTTTGCGCTCGGTCTAATAAGAACTTACAAAGCTTTTGCCCATAACCTCGACCTTGGTGATCTAAATTAACTCCGAGTGAACGAATCTCAGCAAGGCCGGTACTGTATATATACAAGGCTGCACAAGCACACACTTTACCGTTTACTTCTATAACAGCAAAATCTCGGATACTCTTAATTAAATCATCTTCGCTACGAGGAAGGTTTTCTTCTTTAGATGACCAGTAATTAACTAACTTCACAATAGCTCGTAAGTCGGTTAATTTCGCATCACGTACTACATAGTCTGCAGTACCAAACTGGTGACGATTTTGGTCAATCACTTTTTGCACAGGTTCAATACCAGTGCCACCTAAGATATTACGTTTATCAACTAAGTATTCAAGCTCGAGAACTGGGTAAACGTCTTTTTCAATTAATGGAGAGAATTTTTTAAATTCATCTAAACGTAGGCTTTCTAGAGGCTCATCTTGTTGAATCGCATAGAGAACTGCAGCACCGGTAATATCATGAGCCGTTCTAAATGGAACACCTTTTGACACCAAGTAATCAGCTAGCTCAGTTGCATTTGCATAACCCTCACGGGCAGCTTTTTGACAGCGAGCGCTGTTTAGCTCAATTGAATTAACCACTTCACCGGCCATAACAATACAGCTTAACCACTGTTCAAGCGCATCAAATAGGCCTTGTTTATCTTCTTGCATGTCTTTGTTATACGCTAAAGGTAAACCTTTTAACGTTACTAGCAGTGCTTGCAATGAACCATAAACTCGACCACATTTACCACGGATTAATTCTAATGCATCAGGGTTTTTCTTTTGTGGCATTAATGAACTACCAGAGGTCACTTGATCACCCAAAGTAATGAAGTTTGCTTCGCCTGAATTGAAGAAAATTAAATCTTCAGCAAAACGTGATAAATGCATCATGCCAGTACTTGCTGAGAATAGAAGCTCTAGTACGTAATCTCTATCAGAAACTGCATCTAAAGAGTTCATACATGGGCCATCAAAACCCAGTGAGTGAGCAAGTTCAACTCTATCAATTGCGTAGGTTGTACCTGCTAAAGCGCCACAACCTAGTGGCGATTGATTAAGGCGACGACGGGCATCTTCTAAACGAGAAATATCACGTTTAAGCATTTCAACATAGGCCATACACCAATGGGCAAAACGAATTGGCTGAGCACGTTGTAAATGAGTATAACCTGGCAGTATGTGCTGTTTATTGTTGTCAGCTAAGTTAATCAATTCTTGTACGCAAACTTTTAATTGCTCAACAATAACACCTGATTGCTCACGAGCCCATAAACGTAAATCAGTAGATACCTGATCATTACGGCTACGGCCAGTATGTAATTTACGAGCAATGTCACCTAGCTTTTCAGTTAGCTCTGATTCAACCCAGCTGTGAATATCTTCCGCTGTTGAATCAGCAAAATTTACTTCACCATTTTCAACTCTTGCAGCAAGATCTAATAAACCTTGCTCCATTTTTTGTTGCTCTTCAATCGTTAACACACCCGCTTTTTGGATGGCTTTTGACCAACCAATAGAACCCTGGATGTCTTGCTGAGCTAATACATAGTCAAACGGTAATGAATCATTAAATGCTTTAAAGATATCACTACTACCTGATTTAAAACGGCCACCCCATAATGCTGCCATATTATTTCTCCTGCTGTTTTAAAGCATTAATTCTGCTTGATAAACTGAATAAACGGATAAAACCTTCAGCATGTTTTTGGTCGTATACATCGTCTTCACCAAATGTAGCAAACTCTTCTGAGTACAGACTGTTCGGGCTACGACGCTGCGTAACACTAGCAGTACCTTTATAAAGCTTAACAACTACATCACCACTAACTTGCTCTGCAAATGAATTTGTTGCAGCCATTTGTGCTTTTGCAAGAGGAGTAAACCAACGACCATCGTAAATTACATGAGAAAACTCTAGTGCGACTGATTCACGGAATTTTAGAGATTCTTTATCAAGGATTAGTGATTCTAAACCTTTGTATGCCGCCATCATTACTGTGCCACCAGGAGTTTCATAACAGCCTCTAGACTTCATGCCGACTAAGCGGTTTTCCACGATATCGATACGGCCAACACCATGTGCGCCGGCTTTATCATTTAAATAAACTAATGATTCATACGCTGACATAGCTTTACCATCGACAGAAACTAATTCACCTTTGTCGAATGACAACATTACAGAACCTGGTTCATTAGGTGCATCAAGTGGATCGGTAGTCATGGTCCACACTTCTTTAGTCGGCTCACACCATGGGTCTTCTAGCTCACCACCTTCGTGTGAGATATGCCACGCGTTTGCATCACGGCTGTATATTTTAGTTAATGATGCTGAACATGGGATATCACGTGCTGCTAAGTAATCAAGCAAGTCTTCACGAGAAACCATATCCCACTCACGCCATGGCGCAATAACGGTTAATTGTGGAGCAAGGGCAGCAAAACAAGACTCGAAACGAACTTGGTCGTTACCTTTACCTGTACAACCATGACATACCGCATCGGCGCCAACTTTTAAGGCTACTTCTACGTGCGCTTTAGCAATTACTGGACGTGCCATTGAAGTGCCTAGCAGGTATTGACCTTCATAAACCGCACCTGTTTTTAAAATTGGGAAAATATAGTCTTTAACAAATTCTTCTTTTAAATCAACAACGTGACACTCTGAAGCACCAGAGGCTATCGCTTTCTCTTGAATACCAATGAGTTCTTCATCACCTTGGCCAACATCGGCACAAAACGCGACAACTTCACAACCTTCATAGTTCTCTTTTAACCATGGAATGATAGCTGATGTATCTAGACCGCCAGAATATGCTAATACTATTTTTTTAATTTTTTTGCTCATGTTACTTCTCTCAACTCTTAAATTTTAATTTGTTTCTATCTAGCCAGATCACTCAAATATGATTATTTAAATAAGCTCACTAGTACTGAATTTTGTGCCCACATACGATTTTCTGCCTGTAAAAAAGCAATTGATTGCTCTGAATCGAACACCTCTGTGGTAATTTCTTGCTCTAAATGTGCTGGCTGACAATGCATTACCGCACTTGCTCCGGCTGTTGCCATTAATTCACTATTAATTTGGTACGGCATAAATTTCTCTAGCAACTGCTCCACTTTAGTATCATCGCCCATAGAAATCCATGTATCAGTGTAAATAACTTGCTGATTTTTAGCGTCTTCTATATTAGTTGATACCGTTAATTTAGCACCACTTTTACTCGCTAAGTCTTGTGCCTTTGCAACTAGTGAAGTATCCGGTTCATAGCCCTGTGGGGTGATAACGGTAACATTAGCACCTAAGATGCTACCCATTAACATTAATGAGTTAGACACGTTATTACCATCTCCAATGTAAGCGATATTTAAATTTTCCACACTACCGAAAGTTTCAGTTAATGCCATATAATCAGCTAAAGCCTGGCAAGGGTGGTATAAATCGCTTAAGGCATTAATGACTGGAATACCTGCGTGCTCGGCCATTTCATCTAAAACGGTTTGTTTAAATACACGGGCCACAATCGCATCAGCCCAACAAGCTAAATTTTTGGCAACATCACTAACACGTTCGCGTTCACCTAATTGACCATTTTGCTGACCAATATATAGGCTGTGACCACCGAGTTTTTCAATGCCAATATCAAAGCTGATGTGGGTACGCAGTGATGGTTTTTCAAATAACATGACGACTGATTTACCCGCTAAAGCTTGCGCGTATTTACTAGGATTAGTTTTAATATCAATCGCTTGTGCGATTAAATCTAAAAGTTGTTGCTTGTCTTGCAGTTGATCTGCTAAAAAATGTTGTAATGACATAAGTATCTCTATAAAAATTGTTCAGTATTAATGTTTAGTTTTTAATAGTGTTAAGTTAAATATTTATCGCTTGTCTCAAGCGCTTAACTTAATGAAGGCTGGATGCGGGTGCCAAAAACATGTCCATTTTGCAGCTTTAATAACTGCTCGGGTGTTTTCCAACTGGCCACCGCGATACTTCGTCGTAATTGATTAGCAGCAGTCAAGGCGGCATTAACTTTTGCTACCATACCTCCGGCAATAACGCCGTCATTGATTAGTTGCTCTGCTTGTTGTGAATTCAAATCACTCATATATTCACCGTCCGCGCCTTTTACGCCAGCAACGTCGGTTAATAAAATTAAATCACCTTGAATTAGCTGGCTAATAGCTACCGCAGCATCATCAGCATTAACATTTACTAATTGGCCATTATCTAATGCACCAATCGATGAAATAATCGCTAAGCAGTTATTGTTAACTACAGTTGTTAAGAATGCTTGTTGATTTGGCTTAGGAATGCCAACACAACCTAAAAACTCTGCTGCTGGGCTACATTTGATCATATTGCCATCGTGCAAGGCTAAGCCAACCGCCGTTAAGTTCAAAGTATTAGCACTGGCTACTAGCGCTTTATTTACTGTTCCAGCCAAAGCACCGGTGATCACGGGCATATGCTCTGGTTCGCTAACACGTAAACCATCAACCTTTTTACTAACAAAACCAGCTTGTGCTAATAGTTCATCAGCAACACAGCCACCGCCATGCACAATAACTACGCTTTGTTTTAAAGTTTGTAGTTTCTTTACTACTGAAAATAAGGCATTCAAGGCATCTGGCGATTCCATAATAGCGCCACCAATTTTAATCACTAAAGGTGCTGACATTATTTAGCTCCTTCTAGTAAACCTTGGGTAATAACAAAGCCATTAGCTAAGTTAAAACATTGAATCGCTTGTGACGCGGCACCTTTTAATAAGTTATCAATAACACAACTTACTACAACTACTTGCTTTTCTTCATCAACTTGCCAGAACAAACTAGCAAAAGGTGAGCCACTGACATCATCAATTTGTGGCCATGTTTTAGCAATACGAACCAGCGGTGTATTATCGTAAGCGCTATGAAATGCTTGAGCGACATCTTTTGCAGTTACACCAGGGTTAATTTGCATAGTAACCGTTGATAATAAACCACGTTTAAATGGTGCAATATGTGGGTTAAAAATAACTTGCTGACCACATTCTTGACTTATTTCTGGTTGATGACGGTGCTGTAAAACATTATATGCTTTCAGGCTAAGTTCATTAAAGCTTGTTGCTAATGAGGCTTTTCTACCTGCGCCACTCACACCGCTAATGCCATTAACTACGGTTAAACCATTTTTGACATTAAAACCATTGCTAGTTATTGGTTTTAAACCTAACAAGCTTGCTGTTGGGTAACAGCCGGGAACGGCAACTAATTGGGCTGTAGAAATTTGTTCGGCATTCCATTCTGCCAAACCATACACGGCTTCATCAATTAAGTTTTGATGTTTATGTTCAAAGCCATAATATTTAGGGTAATCGCTGCTTGCGCTTAAACGAAAAGCCCCCGATAAATCAAACACCTTAATGCCTAATTCAATAAAGGCATGTGCCCATTGTTGCGAATACTCATGAGGGGTTGCAAAAAATACGGCATCTAAGTCGGCATTAGCCGCAAGCCAAGTTTGCGTAAAAGCCTGTAAAGGTACGTCACAAATAGATTGCATGCGTGGATACAGATCAGAAAATAATAAACCTTTCGATTCACTGTTTTCAGATACTAACAACTGCATGTCACTAACGTTACTATGTTTTCCTAGTATTTCTACTAACTCGGCACCGGCATAACCACTTGCGCCAACTACTGCTACCTTCACTTTCATTCCTTTTTTGCAATTCTATTCAATAAATGTAACTTAATCATCTGTGATTAACCAGATGATTTACGACAATATAACCATTTAACTTATTACAATTACCTATAATTACAAACAGAAAAAATAAGAAGTAGCCAGAAGCTTTGGGGTTTATTACACTGAGGATATGAAAATAACAACTATTGATTACTTATGCAATTATTTAACATAAGTATTTTACTATTTATAGCGATATTATGAATAAATTACCGAATTTTAGCGAATCACTTAGTCAGCTTATTGCTTCTCCTTCAATAAGTGCCACATCTAGCACTTGGGATCAAAGTAATAAAGGGGTAATAACCTTACTTGCCACTTGGTTTGAGCAGCTAGGTTTCACCATTACTCTGCAAGAAGTTCCTGAAAGTCGAGGCAAACTGAATTTACTAGCAAAACTTGGTGATGGTGAGGGCGGGTTATTATTATCAGGGCATAGTGATACCGTGCCTTTTGATCAGGACAGATGGAATAGTGACCCGTTTAGTATCAAAACTGATAATGATAAGTTTTATGGTTTAGGCACCTGTGATATGAAAGGTTTTTTCGCCTTTATTTTACAAGCTTGTAAGGGGCTAAACGCAAAACAATTAAAAAAACCTTTATATATTCTTGCCAGTGCAGATGAAGAAACCACTATGGCGGGGGCACGCTTTTTTATTGAAAGCCAGTTAGCAAAACCCGATGTCGCAGTAATTGGCGAGCCGACAAACCTTGTGCCTATTATTATGCACAAAGGCCACATGTCGCATCGTATCTCAATTCAAGGTAAATCGGGACATTCAAGCCAACCATCGAAAGGTGTTAATGCCATTGAGATCATGTACCTAGTGCTTGGTCGTTTGATGCAACTTAAGCAAGACTTAAAAGCCAATTATATAAATGAAGCATTTACAGTGACTGAGCCAACGTTAAACTTTGGTGCGATTAAAGGCGGCGACAGCGCCAATAGAATTTGTGGTGATTGTTATTTAGATATCGATTTACGTGCCCTACCCGGCATAAAAGATGAAGAATTAGTGCATTGGTTAAGTGAAGCATTAAAACCACTGGCTGAAAAATTTCCTGGTCGAGTAACTATGGCAGAAATGCACCCAAGCTCACCTGCATTTGCTGAAGATAAAGACAGTGAATTAGTTCAGACTGCAGAAAAAATCTCAGGCCATTGCTGCCAAGTAGTGAACTATGCAACCGAAGCTCCATTTATTCAGCAACTAGGTTGTCAAACAATTGTCTTAGGACCTGGTTCAATAGAGCAAGCCCATCAACCCGATGAATTTTTGGCGTTTGATCAAATAGCCCCAACCGAGAAAATCCTACTCGATTTAATCCAGCACTACTGCTTATAAAATAAAGCGACTTAGCTCAAATCAAGGGGGTCAGATCAACTTGAAACCTGTCGAAGTATTTCAAGTTGATCTGACCCCCTTGATAGCTTTTGATTGTTATGGACGTACGCCTAGGGTGTGGCAAATAGCGTAGGTTAACTCAGAGCGGTTAAGGGTGTAAAAATGGAAATCATTAACACCTTCGCTGCGTAATATCTTTACTTGCTCCATGGCAATGTTAGCACCAACTAAGTTACGAGTGGTTGGATCGTCGTCTAAACCTTCATACATCTTACCCATCCAGCTCGGCACATTAACGCCAGCCAGCTTAGAAAAACGCTCTAAGGTAGCAAAGTTTGATACCGGTAAAATGCCCGGTACAATCTCTACGTCGATGCCAATCGCGGCACAGCGGTCACGAAATCTTAGGTATGAATCCATGTCAAAGAAGAACTGAGTAATAGCACGATTAGCACCAGCATCAATTTTACGTTTAAGGTTAACTAAATCAAATTGCGCATTTTTTGATTCAGGATGCGCTTCCGGATAAGCCGCTACTGAAATATCAAAATCTGCCACACCTTTAAGTAATTCGACTAAGTCATTGGCGTACATATCCGGTTTTTTACCACTGTTAGGTAAATCACCACGTAATGCCACAATATGGCGAACACCACTTTCCCAGTAATCTTTAGCAATATCGATTAACTCTTCTCGGCCCGCATCAATACAAGTTAAATGTGGTGCGGCTATTAAGCCTGTATCTTTTTGAATGCGTTTGATCACGCCATGAGTGCGGTCACGAGTACCACTACCGGCACCATAAGTAACTGATACAAAGCTAGGCTTTAATGGTGCTAAGCGTTCAATAGAATTCCATAGTGTGGTTTCCATTTCAGGAGAATTCGGCGGAAAGAACTCAAACGATACATTTAAATCTTGGTCTAGATCGCGAACAGTTTGGTTTAATAGATCTAATTGGCGTGCTCTGGCATTCATTAGTTAATTCCTTTGATTTCTACTGCTTTCGTGGTTACTGCTAACTCTTTACAAAGGTTAACTAAGTCTGAGTGTAAGCCTCCGGCGGTGACATCTCGTCCTGCGCCTGGGCCTCTAATTATTAATGGGTTATCTTGATACCATACGGACTTCAATAAGAAGACATTATCACATGGAGTTAAATTAGCAAAAGCATGATCGTTTGCTAATATTTCCAATCCTACTTTTGCGGTAATTTTATTGTCTACATCGATAAAGCGAGCAACATAACGCAAACAGCCATTTTGCTGCTGGGCTTGAGCTAGTTTATCAGCATAATAACTGTCTAATTCATTGGCACGCTGTAAGAACTCAGTTAATCCTAAGCTTTGTGCAAACTCAGGTACTAAATTTTCACAATCTATATCTTCAAGCTCTAATTCATAGCCGGCTAAGCGCGCTAATATAAGTAATTTACGTTGAACATCTAAACCAGATAAGTCATCACGAGGATCTGGCTCAGTAAAACCTTGCTCTAACGCGTCTAATAACAACTGTGAAAACGGCACGCTACCATCAAAATTAGCAAATAACAGTGATAATGTACCTGAAAATATTCCAGATATTTCTTCAACCGTATCACCACTTTGGATTAAATCATTTAATGCATAATTAATTGGTAAGCCTGCACCAACTGTGGCGTTAACTAACCACTTACTGTTTGATGATTGCATAGCTTTAAGTAAGCTTTGATAATTAGCAGAATTACTCGCACCTGCTGATTTATTGGCACTGATGACATGAATACCTTGCTCAAAAAAGTCATGGTATAAATCACTAAAATCGCTACTAGGGGTTATATCAACTAATACAAGTTCATCATAAGGGTGATGTTCTAACCATTGTACTAACTGTTTATTATCATAATCTTTGCTGTTATCTGCAAATAGCTCAAGTGCTTGTTTGGCGTCAATGCCATCGGTATTAATTAGCGCTTTTTTAGATGTTGCCAAACCAACAAGGTGAAGATTTTCTAATGCATGCACACGCGATAATTGCTCAGGTAGCATTTCTAAAAAGCGTTGACCAATATTGCCTAAGCCGGCCACGACTAAACCTATGTTACGACTATCTTTAGTCACGTTACTATGAACTTTATTAACAAATTCGACAGAACAAGCATCATCAAAAAAAGCTAATAAACTATGGCCGTTATCTGAACCAACAAACTTAGCAATCGGTTCACCAGTTAAAGCTCGCTTAAATCTTGCTTTAATTTCACCACGACTAGCAATGTTATAACCAACAATAGCAATAAGTGATACTGGCTTTTGGCTGAAACTTAATTCATGTTGCTCTAAATACTGCAGCGCTAAATCAGAAAACTGTTGCGATAAAACGACACAGGTTTGGTCTGCACATTGATAAAGCGGTTGAAAGCGTAATTCAATTTGCGCCAAAATATCAGTAGTGAAATCATCGCTATGAATATAGAGTAAATCGTTATTGTGCGTTACTGATATTTCTTGTTTAGCTATGTCACCAAATGCACCAATTTCAGTGCCGGTAATTGTCGGCGCGAAACTACTGGCTACATGTAAATGAATATTATGCGTGGCTAAAGGATTTAACGTATTGGCATGCAATACTGGGTTACCTAAGCGACCTAATTCTTTGGCGACTGAATTTTCTAGTCGGTGTAACTTTCTGGCGTTAGGAACAACACGAGGATCGGCACTATAAATACCGTCTATATCGGTCCACAGTACAGTATTGCTGGCATTTAATAAGTGTGCGGCTATGGTTGCACTATAATCTGAGCCGTTTCGCCCTAATGTTTGCGTACGACCTTGCTCATCACTAGCAATAAAGCCGGTAAGAATATTCAGTTGGCCATCAAGCTTTTTATTTGTTAAGTTTTTTTGACTTAAGCTTTCGTTTAATTGAAAGTTATTACTCGAATCTAAGATATAGACTTCTCGAGCATCAATGGCATTAGCCGCGCAAACTTTTGTATTAATGACCTTAGCGAGTAAGCGTGCTGACCACACTTCACCAAACGCCAATAAATTATTACGTTGTGAGGTTAGTTCACCATTGCGTTGCCATTGCTGTATTTTATTAATATCAGCATCTAGCGCAGAGAGTAATTGTTGTTGCTCTTGCTGCTCATTTGTTTCGCTAAGTAATTCATTGACTAGCTGCTGTTGGTTTGCTTTTACCTGAGCAAGTTGCTGATCAAATTCAGTTACTTGTTGTGCTTTAGCTAACAATAAAAATAATTGGTCGGTAGTTTTTCCATTTGCAGAAACTACCACTAAGTCAGATAACTTGGCATTATCTTTTAAAATTTCAACTACGCGCTCGATACACTGGGCATTAGCTAAGCTACTGCCACCGAACTTATGTACACTAACATCGTCTTTTACTAAATGTAGAGGCTCTGTTACTGGGTTTTGTACTAATTTATTTAAGTGCTGAGGCATTATCCTGTCACCGCTAATGTTGCATTTAAAGCGTTATCTAAATCAGCAATAATATCGCTAATGTCTTCTATCCCTACTGACACACGTATTAATGTTTGGCTAATTCCGGCAACTTTCTGTGCCTCTATATTCATGCCCGCATGGGTCATAGTTGAAGGGTGAGCGATTAAGCTTTCAACACCACCTAATGATTGAGCTAAAGTAAACAGCTGCAGTTTTGCGAATAGTTCACGCACTTGTGCATCACCACCTTTTAGCTCAAATGAGAACATACTACCAAAACCCTGCTGTTGAGCTTTCGCGATTTCATGACCAGGATGATCAACTAAACCAGGGTAGTAAATTTTTTCTATCGCAGCATGCCCCTGTAAAAATTCAATTAATTGTTCGGTGTTTTCTTTATGCTGCCTTAAGCGTACCGGCAAAGTTTTTATACCGCGCAGCGTTAAGAAGCTATCAAAAGCGGCGCCAGTAATACCAATACAATTTGCCCACCAAGCTAAGTGTTCACCCAGCTCTAAATCTTTAGTTACTAAAGCGCCGCCAACAACATCCGAATGACCATTAATAAATTTAGTGGTGGAATGAATAACGATATCAGCACCTAAATCTAGAGGCCTTTGTAATAGAGGAGACAAAAAGGTGTTATCCACCGCAACCAAGGCGCCGACCTCTTTTGCTTGTTTGCAAATAGAAGCAATATCAACAATGCGTAATAATGGATTGCTTGGTGTCTCTAGCAAGACTAATTTTGGTTTTTGCGCTAATGCTTTAGTTAATTCAGTTTGGTTGTTTTGATCAACAACCACTAACTTGAATAAGCCCCGTTCAGCTAAAAAAGTAAATAAACGATAACTACCGCCATAACAGTCATGGGGAATTAATAAAGTATCACTGGTACTGAGTAACTGACAAATAAGGTGAATTGCTGACATGCCTGTACTAGTGATGATGCCTTTACTACCTCCCTCTAAGTCAGCAATAACATCGGCAAGCGTCGCCCGTGTTGGGTTTCCTGTACGCGAGTAATCAAACTCTCGCTTTTCATTAAAGCCTTTAAGACTATAAGTGCTCGATAAATGTATGGCAGGTACAACAGCACCGTGATGTTGATCACTATTAATGCCCGCTCTTACTGCAATAGTTGTAATTTTATCGTGTTTCATAGTCGGCTCTTTTATATATTTTTACAATCGGATGTTTAGACGTCTATAAATCTAAATGGTTTCTTGCATTAGGTCAAGAAGTTTTAGCCATCTAAACATCTTTGCTTTTAGATGTTGACTAGATTTTCAGAACTAGTACAATTTAGAACGATAAGAAGATACATATATAAAATATAAATTTATGGGGAATATCCATGGCTAAATGGAATGGAGAATACATTAATCCGTACGCGGAACATGGTAAGAAAAGCGAACAAGTGAAAAAAATCACGGTTTCTATCCCTCTTAATGTATTAAAAGTACTAACTGATGAACGTACTCGCAGACAAGTAAACAACTTACGTCATGCAACCAACAGCGAATTATTATGTGAAGCATTTTTACATGCCTTTACAGGACAGCCGTTACCAGACGATAGTGACTTAACCAAAGATAACGATAATGCCATGCCTGAAAGTGTGCGTAAGCTTTTAGCTGAGCAAGGTCTTATTGAAGATAACGAGTAATTTGTTATTGGTTTTAAACATAAAAAAAGCACCTAAGGTGCTTTTTTTATGTTGGTAATTCAGTAATCAATGATTACCTAAGTTACGGCAGTGTCTCTATTGCATATAGTTTTCTGGCATCTCGATTTGAGCTACTCCAGAATCTATCGCAGCTTGAGCAACAGCAAATGCAACTTGCTTTAATAAGCGAGGATCCATAGGTTTAGGAATAATGTATTCTTTACCAAAATTTAAAGACTTAGCGCCACTAGCCACTAAAACCTCTGCAGAAACGTCTTCTTTCGCCAATTTACGAATTGCATGTACAGCGGCAATTTTCATTTCATCATTAATCGTTTTAGCACGAACATCTAAAGCGCCACGGAAAATAAACGGGAAACATAACACGTTATTCACTTGGTTTGGATAATCAGAACGACCTGTCGCCATGATTAAATCATTACGAGCAGCATGCGCTATTGCAGGGTCAATTTCAGGATCAGGGTTTGAACACGCAAACACAACTGGATTAGGTGCCATTAAGTTTAATTGCTCGGCCGAGAATAAATTAGGACCAGATACACCAACAAAGACATCAGCGCCTTCGATAGCATCTTCCAATGTACGCTTATCGGTATTATTAGCAAAACGCGTTTTGTATTCATTCAAATCATCACGACGAGTGTGAACGATACCTTTACGGTCAAGCATATAGATGTTTTCACGTTGTGCACCACATTTTATCAAAAGTTCCATACAAGCGATTGCAGCGGAGCCGGCGCCTAAACAAACAATTTTGGCAAACTTAATATCTTTACCTTGGATTTCTAATGCATTGATCATGCCTGCGGCAGTTACTATGGCAGTACCATGTTGATCATCATGAAAAACTGGAATTTTACAACGTTCGATCAATGCTTTTTCAATAATAAAACACTCTGGCGCTTTAATATCTTCAAGATTAATACCGCCAAAACTGTCAGCGATATTAGCGACAGTATTAATAAAGTCTTCGACTGTATTGTGTTTTACTTCTATATCGAATGAATCAATATTAGCAAAACGCTTAAATAATAACGCTTTGCCTTCCATAACAGGTTTTGATGCCATAGGACCAAGATTACCTAATCCTAGTATTGCCGTGCCATCTGAAATTACTGCAACGGTATTACCTTTATTGGTATAGCGATAAACGTCATCAGGGTTTTTGGCAATTTCCCGTACCGGCTCAGCTACGCCCGGGCTATAAGCTAAAGATAAATCTTTCGCCGTTTCAGCGGGAGTGGTTATGGTTACAGACGTTTTACCTGGTTGCGGAAATTCATGGTAATCGAGAGCTTGTTGGCGAAGATCTGTCATAGCGACACCTCAGATGTTAATTAAATGTTTGTTTGATAATGTAATACTACCTGAAAACTTTTATAAATCTGTATCAAAGTGTAATGTTTTTTATTATAACTAATGCCTAAACTGTTGTTATTTTGAGACAAACGTTTGTTTGATTTGCTCATATGATACCAATTTGATTAATGAATGTGGCGTTTGTTACGAAAGTCGGTAATTTTTATGAGCGAACCTAAATTATAGACACAAAAAAGCCGGGCTCACTTTATCAGTAAACCCGGCTCTTAAATTATTTTTAATGATTACTCTGCGAAAGGGTTCACTAAAATGATTGTTTCGTTACGGTCAGGACCTGTTGAAATAATATCAATTGGAACACCTGAAACTTCTTCAAGACGTTTAATGTAAGCGATAGCGTTAGCAGGTAACTGCTCAACACTTGTTGCGCCAACTGTTACTTCGTCCCAGCCAGGTACTGTTTCGTATACTGGTGTAATGTTTTCATAACCTTCAGCAGCCATTGGCGGCACAGTTAACACTTCACCTGATGCAGTTTTATAACCAGTACAGATTTTAAGTTCTTTTAAGCCATCTAAAACATCAAGCTTAGTTAAACAAAAACCAGTAATAGAGTTAACTTGTACTGCACGATGCATAGCAACGGCGTCAAACCAACCACAACGACGTTCACGGCCAGTAGTTGCACCAAACTCATGACCTACAGTACCTAAGTGATGACCGATTTCATCATCAAGTTCAGTAGGGAAAGGACCAGAACCAACACGAGTAGTGTAAGCTTTAGTGATACCTAATATGTAATCTAAGTGACGAGGACCAAAACCACTACCTGTAGAAACACCACCAACTGTAGTATTTGAAGAAGTAACGTATGGGTAAGTACCGTGGTCGATATCAAGAAGTGTGCCTTGTGCACCTTCAAACATAATTGAATCGCCAGCTTTACGTGCTTGGTCTAACATTTCAGAAATGTCAGCAGTCATCGCTTTAATAGTATCGGCTACAGCTAATGCGTCAGCTAAAACCGTATCAAAATCAACTGCTTCTACTTTGTAGTAGTTAGTTAAAACAAAGTTATGGTATTCCATAATTTCTTTTAACTTAACAGCGAATGATTCAGCATCAAATAAATCGCTAACGCGTAAACCGCGACGTGCAACTTTATCTTCATATGCAGGACCAATACCACGACCTGTAGTACCGATAGCTTTATTGCCACGAGCGATTTCACGCGCCGCATCTAAAGCATTATGGTATGGCAAAATAAGAGGACATGCATCACTAATTAATAAGCGTTCTTGTACTGGAACACCTTTAGCTTCAAGCATTTTAATTTCAGTCATTAGTGCCTTAGGGCACAATACAACACCATTACCAATTAAACATTTTACGTTACTACGTAAAACACCTGATGGAATTAAATGTAATACGGTTTTTTCACCGTCAATTACTAGTGTATGACCGGCATTGTGACCACCTTGATAACGAACAACTAAGCTCGCTTTATCAGTAAGTAGATCTACAATTTTACCTTTACCTTCGTCACCCCATTGGGTGCCTAAAACTACGACGTTTTTGCCCATAATATTAATTTACATATTTCGAAAGAAAATTAGGCGGGGATTCTAACAAACACAGGCTATTAGATCACCTGTTTTATCAACTTTTTTTGTAGTCAAGTTGTTAACCAAGCCTTGAATACTTAGAAAAAACAATTGAATTTATAAATTTAATTAATTAAAAACAACAAGATAGTGCCAGAAAGCAGTAACACTCCACCCATTTGGCGGATCATCTTAGGGTTCTCTTTTGCCAATTTACCCATAAACTCTTGCCAACGATTTGGAAAGAACATAGGCCCAAGACCTTCAAATATGAGCATAAGAGCAAGTGCAGTAACAACAATAGAAAATGTCATAGTATCTCCTCTAGTAATGGTATTGGTTATAAAAATAAACCCCAACCTGATCGCTCAAATTGGGGTTTTAGTATTAGTTATAGAAACTAATAGTTATTTTTTTGTCGCTTTTAAATAGTTGAAGAAGTCACTATCAGGTTTAACAACCATGATATCATTCTTGCTACTAAAGCTATTCTCATAGGCTTCTAAGCTACGAATAAACCCGTAAAACTCAACATCTTTACCGTAAGAATCCGCATAAACTTTCGCGGCAGTTGCATCACCTTCACCACGTAGGGTAAACGCTTGCTTCTTCGCATCAGCTAACATGATAGTCACTTTAGCATCAACAGTTGCTCTAGCTACTTCAGCTTTCTCACGACCTTGAGAACGATGCTCTTGTGCTACCGCTTTACGCTCAGCTCGCATACGTTCATAGATAGAGTTACTTACTTCTTTTGGTAAATTGATTTGCTTAACGCGTACATCAATAACTTCAATACCAAGATCAACCTTACTTGATTCAGCACTAATTTGTGCTTTTTCCATTAATGAATCGCGGTCGCCAGAAACAATCTGTTTAATAGTACGGGTACCAAACTCAGTACGTAAACCATTATTCACTTTTTGCTTTAATAGCGCACGGGCATTATCAATGTTACCGCCAGCAGTACGTACATAGTAAGTAGAAAAATCGACGATTTTCCATTTTACGTATGAGTCAACTAATACATCTTTCTTTTCTGACGTAACGAAACGATCTGGTGCACCATCAAGAGTTTGAATACGAGCATCAATCTTATTAACACGCTCAATCATTGGGATTTTAAAGTGTAAACCTGGTTCATATACTCGCATTTCACCAGCAGAATCACGTTTAATTTTTGAGAATTGAAATACTATGCCTCTCTCGCCTTCGTTAATTACGAAGATTGAAGAAACCGTTAGCATTGACAATAATACAAGGATAATAATTGCAAAATTTTTCATGATTAGTTATCTCCTCGGCTAAAACGATCAGTTCGGTTAGACGTTGAATTCACCGAAGAATTCTGACCTTGCGAAGGGTTAACCGGTTTTAATGGCGTTAAACCACGATTGTAATTATTAACTGGAGTTTGCTGCTGTTGTTGCATAATTTTATCTAATGGTAAGTACATCATGCTATTACCGCCATCAACATCAACCATAACTTTAGACGTGTTGCTGTAAACTTTTTCCATCGTTGTAAGGTATAAACGCTGACGAGTTACTTCAGGAGCAGCTTGATATTCAGGTAATAACTTTTCAAATTTAGCCACTTGACCTTCAGCTGCTAAAACGATTTGTTGCTTATATGCTAACGCATCTTGTTCCATACGTTTAGCTGCACCACGAGCTTCTGGTTCAACAGATAACGCATAGGCTTCAGCTTCTAAAACAAAACGCTCTTCATCTTCACGTGCAGCAATAGCATCATCAAATGCATCTTTAACCTGCTCTGGTGGACGAGCATCTTTAAAGTTGACATCGGATACGATAATGCCAAGATTATACGGCTCGATAATTTTGTCTAACTCAGTCCATACTGCTTGACGTACTTGCTCACGACCTGATGTTAGTACTTCATCCATTTTTGAATGACCAACAACATAACGCATTGCACTATCAAAGGCATGTTCTAAACTTGCATCAGAATTTGTTACACTAAATAAGTAATTACGTGCATTTACAATACGATATTGTACTTGCATTTCTACACTTACAACATTCTCATCTTCCGTCAGCATAAAACCGCTTGAAGGTAAGTTACGAGTTGTTTGTACGTCAACAGGAATTACTTTTTCAATGAAAGTTGGCTGCCAGTGAATGCCTGGTTCAACCATAGAGCTAAACTCACCAAAGGTTAATACCACACCACGTTGCGCTTCTTTGATGGTATAAAAACCACTAAAGCCCCAAACGGCTGCAGCAATAACAACAACAATACCAGCACCAATGCCACTAAAGCTCTTGTTTGACCCACCGCCACCTTTAGGTTTATTACCAAAGATGCCGCCAAATTTATTACCAAGATCTTTCAGTAATTCATCTAAATCAGGTGGCCCTTGATCACGACCGCCTTTATTTTTCCAGGGGTCATTATCATTCTTCCCCGGTTCATTCCAAGCCATTTTGCTCTCCGCTATGTTGCAATATTTAAAATATTATTTTTATAACGCCAGTCATATGCACTGACATTACCGTTATGGTAACTAATATATCAATAAGTCTGATAGCAAGTCTATTAGACTTACTCTAATCGGCCTATTTAATGTAGTAACTTTGTAAGCATTCATGTTTCTAATGCTGAATATAAGCTTCTATTTCAGTATCTGCTGCATTTATTAATCGATTCCATTCTCGAATAGGCATTTTAACGTCCATCAAACAATTGCCTTCTTCATCAAAATGTTCTTCTGTTATACAGTCTAATTCGTATAAAGCACCGCGTAATTTTCCTGCTCGCGGTGGTATTTTTAAACTGTATTTCACTATCTCAGTCGCGAGTAATTCAGATAACGCCTGCGATAATAATTCCATGCCAATGTTAGCGCGTGCCGATAACCACACTCTAATTGGTTTACCAAACTCGTCTCTATCAATACGAGGGGCCACATCTGCTAAGTTATCAATTTTATTGCAGATTAATAATTGCGGAATATCGTTGGCGTCAATCTCTTCTAATACATTGGCAACTTGCGCCATGTTGTCAACTCGACGTTCGTCAGAGATATCAACAACGTGAAGTTGTAAGTGAGCTTCTCGTGTTTCGGTTAATGTTGCTTTAAATGCGGCTACTAGATCGTGCGGCAAGTGGCGTATAAAACCTACCGTATCTGCCAAAATAATCCGGCCGACATCTTTAATTTGCAGTTTTCTTAATGTTGGGTCGAGTGTCGCAAACAATTGATCAGCCGCGTAGACATCGGCATCAGTAATTCGATTGAAAATCGTCGATTTACCCGCATTGGTATACCCAACCAAAGACACGGTAGGTAGCTCAGAACGCTGACGTAAGCGCCGACCTTGCATGCGTTGTTTTTCAACTTTTTCTAAGCGCTTACCAATAAGGTGCATGCGCTCACGCAATAAACGTCGATCGGTTTCAAGTTGAGTTTCACCAGGGCCGCGCAGCCCGACACCACCTTTTTGTCTTTCAAGGTGAGTCCAACCTCGGATAAGACGACTACTCATGTGTTTCAGCTGAGCCAATTCGACTTGCATCTTACCTTCATGAGTACGCGCTCGTTGCGCAAATATATCTAATATTAGAGTAGTTCGGTCTATCACTCGGCATTCGCAAAGTGCTTCAAGGTTTTTTTCTTGGGCAGGCGTTAGTGCATGATTAAATAAAATCACGTCAGCTTCATATAAACGAACAGCTTCAGCTATTTCTTGAGCTTTACCACTACCGACAAAGAATTTAGGGTGAGGAGAATCACGCTTACCGGTTAATACGGTTAAAGAATTTACGCCTGCAGAAGATACTAACATTTCAAATTCTTGCTGGTCTTCGCGGGCGTTTTCTTGCGGAAAATCTATGTGAACAAGTACTGCTTGTTCACCTGCTTGATGTCTATCAAACAAATGAACAATTCCAATTCAATTTCATTTAAGCTTTAATCCATCGAATCCGATTCAGACGAAGTATTTACTGCACGCGACGGTACTACCGTTGAAATAGCATGTTTATATACCATTTGGCTTACAGTGTTTTTTAATAGGATAACAAATTGGTCAAATGACTCAACTTGGCCTTGTAGTTTAATACCGTTGACAAGATAAATTGCCACTGGAATGCGATCACGACGTAAAGCATTCAAAAATGGGTCTTGTAAAGATTGACCTTTTGCCATTATGTTGGCCCCTTTTTTTATTGTTTATATAATTAATGTGCACCTAATTTACTAAAAAATTTGTTTTTATTTTAGTAAGTTAGACAACGAGCTTTTTAAGTATACACTATGATTTAAACTTTGCTAATGAATAACTAAATCTGTGTAAAAAATCTATTTTAGCCGCTAACAACGGCCTTTTAACTGCTATTTCAGAGCATTTAAAACTTGTTCTAGGTTGGTTTCATCGTTAGTTTTTAGCCAATTTAATTCAGGCCAACCTCTAAGCCAGGTCAGTTGTCGCTTAGCTAACTGCCTAGTTGCACAAACACCACGGAAGATCATTTCATCATGATCCATCTCACCATTTAAGTGTTGCCACATTTGGCGATAACCTACACAGCGTATTGATGGTAAGTTTTCATGTAAGTCAGTGCGAGCTTTTAATTTTTCAACCTCGGCTTGAAAGTTTTGCTCAACCATAATGTTAAAGCGTAATTCAATGCGTTGGTGTAGTTCGGCGCGATCTTCGGTAGTTATTGCAAACTGCAACACTTTACCGTCAATGGTATCACCTTTAATTTTGGTTAACTCTGTTAGAGAAGTATTTGTTATGCGAAAAACTTCTAATGCACGGGTTAATCGTTGCGAGTCGTTTTCATTAATTCGTTCGGCTGAAACTGGATCAACCTCAGCAAGTAGTTGATGAATATGGTGCCAACCTTTTTGCTCAGCCAGCGCAATAATTTCAGCGCGAATTTTTTCATCAGCATTAGGTAGTGGTGACAAGCCTTCAAGTAGACTCTTGAAGTACATCATAGTTCCACCGACAAGTACCGGAATTCGGCCTTTACTGCGAATTTCTGCAATTTCACGCTTTGCGTCTCGACAAAAATCAGCTGCTGAATAGCTTTGTGCAGGGTCGATAATATCTACTAAGCGGTGCGGGTATTGGGCTAACTCCTCGCTTGTAGGCTTAGCACTACCGATATCCATGTCTTTATAAATAAGTGCTGAGTCGACACTAATAATATCGCAAGGCAAATGATCACATAATTGCATAGCAAGATCAGTCTTACCTGAGGCGGTTGGCCCCATAATGCAGATCACTGGTGGTAATTCGGATGTATTAATTGCGCTCATTAGGCTTATTTATCTAGTTTGTTAATTACAGATGTAAGGTCTACTTCAATAGAATTCAAGCGTACGTACTCAGAAAGATCAATGTTTTGCATTGTTTTTACATTAACAAACAATTGTTGAGCACTAACAATATCAATTACTTTAGGTAATTTTAATGCTGCAAATGCGCTGATCCAATCTTGCTCAGTGACCTGTTCTGATGCCATTAATAGCTCTAACAGCTTATTGAAACTTGCTTGCACATCTTGCTCTCGCAGTGGTGCAGGATATTGCTTTATTACACATTGGTTATTCGACTTTAACTCTAGTTGGATCCCTGCATAGAAAAATTCATCAAGATGACTTTTAATGAAATCGGCAACATCTTTGGTGATAGCTAAACTGATTGGTAACAGTAAAGGTTGCGAAACAATGCCTTTGGTAAACGACTGAGCAAGCTGAGCAATAAGCTGCTGTTTTAGTAAAGGCGATAAAGCTAAACAATATAATTGACCATTTTGCTCAATAAGAGCTGTCGTGTCTGCCACCATAGTGAGTAGGGCAATACCTTCACAAACCATGGTTGTATTTTGAGTATGGCTGCCATCCGTTGCTGTGGGTTTATGCACAGATGCAATTTGTTGCTCATCAAAGACGATTGGCGTCATTAAGCTTTGATAATTTTCAACCGCTTGCCCTGATGGTTTAGTAGTTGCAGAGTAATGATTACTTGCGATGTGGTTACTATTTCTTGAGCTGGCATAGTTGTTTGGTTGGTTATAACCACTAGAATTTTCTACCGATTTTAACGGCTGAATGTAATCTCGACTAGGAGCCTCAACAGCACCAGTTTGTTGATCAATGTAAACTTCAGCATCATTACTATATTGGTTTTCTTGCCAGTCATTATTTAATGTTTGCTCAATCGCAGAGCAAATAAAGTCATGAACTAATCTAGCTTGATGAAACCTTACTTCATGCTTTGCCGGGTGAACATTTACATCAACCTCAGAAAAATCTAAATTAAGATATAACACAAAGGCTGGGTAACCATCGTGACCCATGCGCTCACCATAGGCTTGACGTATGGCGTGATTAATTAACTTATCGCGCATCATACGGCCATTAACATAACTATAAGCTAAATCATTATTACTACGATAAAAGCTTGGCTTAGCAATCCAGCCCCAAAGCTCTAAGTTATCGTGTTTGAACTCAAGTGGTACGGCATTATCAATAAAGCTTTGCCCACAAATAGAGGCTATGCGTTTTTCAATTTGTTTTTCTGTTTTAGCACTACGATATTGACGAATGACTTTACCGTTATGGCTTAAGGTAATGCTTTTATCTAATTGCGATAAGGCAATACGACGCACAACTTCATCGATATGAGTAAATTCAGTTTTTTCAGTACGTAAAAATTTACGACGTGCTGGCGTGTTAAAAAACAAGTCTTCAACATCTATGGTTGTGCCTTTTGGATGCGCCGCAGGTTTAACATCTACGGTCATATCTCGGCCAACAGCAATAGCTTGCCATGCGGAATCTTGCTCATCGGGCATCGACGTTAATGTTAAACGGGCAACGGAGCTAATACTCGCTAATGCTTCACCACGAAAACCTAGGCTAACAATAGACTCTAGATCATCTAGATTTTTGATTTTACTCGTGGCGTGCCGACTTAGCGCAAGGGTTAACTCATCTTTAGCAATGCCGCAGCCGTTATCAGTAATTTTAATGCGCTTAGCGCCGCCCTTTTCAATATCTACAACTATGTTAGTTGCACCGGCATCAATACTGTTTTCAACGAGTTCTTTTACAACAGAGGCAGGTCGTTCAACCACTTCACCTGCTGCTATTTGGTTAGCAAGGCGAGCGGGTAATATGGCAATAGACATAAACTAATTAACTCGAGGAATGGTAAGTGTTTGACCTATTCTAACTACATCAGTCTTTAAATTGTTCGCGAGTTTTAGTGATTTAACTGACACTTTATAGCGCTTAGCAACAACGGATAACGATTCGCCGCTACTAACTTTATGCTTGGTAGGTTTGCGTGATGCATATAAAGAGCCTTCCGGCGGATATTGTTGAAAATAACGTCTTATACCCTGAAATACCGCATTTGCTAATTTCTTCTGATGAGTTGATGACATCAAGTTTTTAAAATCATAAGGATTCGAGATAAAGCCAGTTTCCACTAACATTGACGGAATATCTGATGATTTCAACACGGCTAGACTGGCATTTTGTGGACTGCGCTTATGCATCTTAGTGATTTTAGTGAGTTCAGAAATAACGTTGCGCGCGGTACTATCACTAATTTCTAATGACTTATCTTTAGTTAAATCAGCAATAAATACGGCTAAATGCTCATCATTAGTTTTTTTGATTAATTCACCGCCACCACCAAGTAGTTCAGAGTTTTTTTCGCGATTAACTAACCAACGAGATAGCTCAGACTGGGCTCTTGAATTATTTACAATCCAAACGGATGCACCTCTAGGTTGGCTAGTATGAAAAGCGTCGGCGTGAATAGACACTAAAAAATCGACTTCTTTTTCACGGGCTAGTTGTGTACGCTTATTCAAGCTAACAAAGTAGTCTCCAGTGCGGATCAAAACCGCTTTCATACCTGGTTCAGCATTAATGATTGCCGCTAATTTTTTAGATATGTTTAAGGTGATTTTCTTTTCGTAAGTACCGTTTTTAGCAATAGAACCGGGATCTTCACCGCCGTGACCTGCATCAATACCTATAACGACATCACGGCTATTATTTTTTGGTTTGTGACTGGCTTTTACTGTTCGTTTTGCATCATTTAAATCGACAACCAAACGATTACCATAAGGGCCAGCGGCTGGTAATGGAAAAATATGTTCTTTATAAGTGCCGGTTAAATCAAGCACTATACGAGAAACCCCTTTAGTACTGGTTTTACTAGTACGGATAGTTTTAATGCGTTTATCATTTTTGGCGAGATTGTTTAAATTAACAATATTTTGTGCGTTTTTAAAATCAATAACTAAGCGGGTTGGTTTTTGCAAAAAAAAGTAGCTGTACTTAGGCGTTTCTGACAAATCAAAAACGACACGGGTATTTTCTGGTGCTGGCCAAATACGCACGCCTTCTATTACGTTAATTGCCCACACATTTGTGGCGAATAAACTTAATAAGAAAATAATTATTTTCAGACTACTATTGCGCATAAATTTTTTATTCAATCCTTAGACTACAAGAATAACGTTGCGATTATTCTACTTTTAAATTTTTTATTATATTTTTACCCACATCGCTTACCGCGGTTAGCGTGATGCGTCTTTGCTCATTATCATATTTCATATCAACAATAAGATCTTCTTTGGCTAAAAGGCCTGTACCTTTTTCTGGCCATTCAATAAAACAACAACACTTATCATTAAAGTAATCTCTTATGCCCATATACTCAAGCTCTTCTGGGTCTGATAAACGATATAAGTCAAAATGGAATACTTGCCACGGATCTAAATCATAAGGTTCCACAATGGTATACGTTGGGCTTTTAACATTACCTGTATGCCCCATTCCTTGAACAAAGCCACGAGTTAAAGTGGTTTTACCTGCGCCTAAATCACCGTTTAGAAATACCACCAAGGATGGAACATCTAGTGCTTTAGTTACTTGAGCAAGGCTTTTACCCATATTTACTGTTGCTAATTCGTCAGACAGAAAAAATTGTACTTGGTTCATTTATCAAAGATTCACTAATTGTCGAATATAAGGAAAAAGATCACTAGCCAATAAACCTTTTTCACCATCTTGAGCTGCTAAATCGGCAGCTCGACTATGTATATCTACGCCATGGCATGTAGCATAAAATAAGTTATCTAATTGTAAACTTAATGCCGCTAAGATACCAGAGAGAACATCACCCATACCGCCGCTTGCCATTCCGGGGTTTCCAGAAAGGTTAATGACAACTTTTTTACCATCACTAATTAAGGTGCCTGCGCCTTTTAATACGGTAATGCCACCATATTTCAATGCTATTTTTTGCACAGCCGAAAAACGATCATTTTCAACTTCAAAAACACTTATCCCTAACAACCTTGCAGCCTCTGCTGGGTGAGGGGTTAATATCCAATCATTATTAAATCTTGGCTGCTTAGCAAGTAAATTTAAACCATCGGCATCAACGATTAATGGCTTTTGTTGCTGCAGAGCAAAATCAAAATGCCGCTGTGCCCACTCATCAACACCTAAGCCTGGGCCGATAACAATCACCTTAGCCTTAGCTATTTTTTCTTGCTCAGATGTTACTTGATTGTCGATATCCGCCAACATAATTTCCGGACGGCTAGTAACAATGATAGATTTATTTTCTGGGTGGCAAGCAAGTGCAAGTAAGCCAGCACCACTTCTTAAGGCTGCCTCGCTACACAGCCTTGCAGCCCCTGGCATACCTTTATTACCGGCAATAACAAGAACAAAGCCACTATCCCCCTTATGGCTTGCGGCCTTTCTTTGCATCAGTTTGGGTAAATAATTGCTATGGTTGAGATATATAGTCGATGGTATTTGTTTTGAAAATTCATCGCTAATACCCAGACCAGCTAAATAGATATCACCACAATAATTTTTTGCTACACCAGTGAGCATGCCTTGTTTTACCGCAATAAAACAAACGCTAATTGAGGCTTTAATACCAACATCACTTACTTGTCCGGTGTTGGCATTTAACCCTGAAGGTAAATCTATGCTTAGTACAGGTTTATTAAGACCATTTACATATTCAATTATGTTGCAATAATTTTCCTTTAAAGCGCCTTTAATACCTGTGCCCAACAGCGCATCAATAATCACATCAATGTTTGATAATGCAATATTATTAAGGTGCTCTAATTTACCCTCGGCTGCTAAATATTTTTCACAAGCCGTTAATGCATCGCCTTGGTATTCATCAGGATTAGCTAAGGCATGCACATGCACAGTTAATCCTGAGCTCTTGGCTAATCGAGCTAAGATAAAGCCATCACCGGCATTATTCCCCCGCCCGCATACAATCAAAATAGTTTTAGCCTTTGGCCATTGTTGTTTAAACAACTCAAACGCAGCTAAGCCTGCCGACTCCATCAACTGATACAAAGATAAGCCTTTTTGCTTGGCAATTTGCCCTTCATTTTTCTTAACTAGTTCAGCGGAATAAGCATGCTGTGGTATGCTTGTCTGTAATTTAATTGGCAACATTATTTATCTTATGAGTGAACAACCTACTATTAACTATCAAGATTTAGCGGAAAAAATCAAGCTTTGGGGCAAAGAGCTTGGCTTTAGTGATGTTGGTATTTGCGATGTTGACTTAAAAACTCATGAAAAAGCACTGAGCAAATGGTTAGAAAATGGCTATCACGGTGACATGGATTACATGGCTCGCCATGACTTAATGCGTGCCCGTCCAGCCGATTTATTACCCGGAACTCTGCGCGTTATATCTGCCCGTTTAGACTATTTACCCACAGACGCTAAATTTGCCAAAATATTAAAAAAAAGTGACCATGCATATATATCACGTTACGCATTAGGGCGTGATTATCATAAACTCATGCGTAATCGCTTAAAGCAACTCGGTGACAAACTTACGGCCCATTGTGAGCAACTTAATTTTCGCCCTTTTGTTGACTCTGCCCCTGTTTTAGAAAGACCTTTAGCAGAAAAAGCAGGCTTAGGCTGGGTTGGTAAACACAGTTTATTATTAAATGAACAAGCCGGCTCTTGGTTCTTTTTAGGTGAGCTAATGGTCAATATCGAATTACCGGTAGATCAACCTAAAGAAAACCAATGTGGCGCTTGTGTTTCATGTATCAAAATTTGTCCAACACAGGCAATTATCGAACCTTACGTTGTTGATGCCCGCCGTTGTATTTCCTATTTAACGATAGAGCTACGTGATGCTATTCCAGTTGAATATAGACCGCTAATTGGCAATCGTATATACGGCTGCGATGACTGCCAGTTGATTTGTCCTTGGAATCGTTTTTCACAACTCTCCGCCGAGGACGATTTTCAACCGAGAAATCACTTTGACCATGTAACGCTATTAGAATTATTCGCTTGGGATGAAGCTGAGTTTTTAAAGAAAACCGAAGGTTCTCCTATTCGCCGCATTGGCTTTGATTGTTGGCAACGTAATATTGCAGTTGCGCTAGGTAATGCTAAATATGATGAATACATTGTTATTGATTTAGCTAAGCAAAAGCAAACTTCAAGCGCAATGGTGATAGAACACATTGACTGGGCATTAGAGCAACAACAATTAAAGCTAGATAAATTAAACGAAGAAACAAACCTGCGATTAACTCAACGTTTAATTAGAACTATCGAAAAAGGTTTACCTAGAGACGCTTGATTGAGCGTAGAAAAACACCCCGTCATCCTCGAGGAGCTCAAGCGACATCGGGGACCTCATTGAACGTGCTGTGGATCGGCTTTTTGCCACTTTTTGCCGTACACAAAATCAGAAAAAACGCTGTAACATAGCTGGAAATAGAAAAATACAACGTCATTCCATCGTGCTTTTGGATGGAACCTCCTTCAGCGTATTGTCCATCGATAAATTAGCTTTTTCTCTTAAATATAAATCTTCAATTGGTTGGCTAAGTGCCATTCGCCGACATACGATATCCGATAAAAAGCACCAAAAAAGTAAACACAATCTTAGAAAAATAGCGCCGTCATTCCATCGTGCGTTTGGATGGAACCCTCTTCAGATATAAAGAGCTTATAA
>JAQWHD010000012.1 GCA_029237915.1 Thalassotalea sp.
TACCGTTAACCAAATGTAAAACAGTGCAAAAAAATGTCGTTAAAAACTTGTTAATTTAAGGTTATTTTTCACTGCTAAATACAACATCTAAGCTATATCAACTCTACAGCCATTTTACCCCTCAAAAACCAATAACATTTGTAAACAGAAATAGTTTAAATAACCGTTAAAATACAATCATTAACAATAAACTTAAGGAGTTTCAAATGTCACACGTATTAAACATAAAAAACAGTAAGTCATTCAAAGTCATTACCGCTTTACCAGTAATTGTAGTATTTGCAATTTCTAAAGCTATTTTATTATTTACTAAATTATCTTTTGCAATGTGCTGTAAGCTATCTAAGCAAGGCTAACTCGTTTAAACAACTACCTGCAAAAACATATACGCCCGATGAAGTTTACAAATTTCATCGGGCGTTTTGCTATGTTCTAAAAACAATATAGAGAGCAATTGCCAGGGCCGTAATCCATACTCCATACTCGCCAACGTCATACTGGCGTATCGTTGTATGGACGCAACTTATAAGAACAGTGCATGGTGCACTACCTCAAACACCGTCATACCGGCGAAGGCCGGTATCTTTCTTTTACTCTTATTAAATAACCAAAAAAAAACAAAATTACAGGGAATAACTATTCTTTGCCAAACAGCCCAAAGGACCGAAAACAGGGATGTTGGAGATAATGAAACGCCCAAAGTTGGCTGTTGTTAAAATGTTAAGCAATAATTAGGGGTGTTTCTAATTAAGATTGGTATTGTACTTTTGAGCAAGTAAACCATGGTTTCAGCGTACAGCTGTGCTTTGTTGATAATCAATACAAGGTTATAATTATCATATTGTATACAGCTCAGCTACTAGATATTAAAAACTAAGGGATGATTGATGAAAGTTATTGAATTTATTCGAGAACAACGAGAGCAAATTCAGCAGCGTAATAATGAATTTAAAGCAAAGCTCGAGCCCAAATTTAAAAACATTAGTGACTTACTTTCTGAAAGACTTGCCAAATCTCTAACCAATACTCTTAATAATCCTTGGATGTCGAGGTTTAACATTAATGAAAACGAAGAGCCTGAAACCAAAGAGCTTGCACATAAAGAGTTAGTGCAAACCCCTGAAGCCGCAAAAGCTTATAAGCAATTACTCTCTAAGCTTGGCAGCGAAACGCATTTAGGCGAATGGTTTACTCTTGATCAAGAATGTATCAACCAATTTGCAAAAGTCACTAACGATGAGCAATGGATCCACACTGATCCAGAAAGAGCTGCTAAAGAGTCGCCTTTTAAAACTACGATTGCGCATGGGTTTTTAACCTTATCGTTAATACCTAAATTAACCGATACCGTTAACCCAGAAAACAATTTATACCCAGATGCTAAAATGGTCATTAACTTTGGCTTAAACCAGGTGCGCTTTCCGTTTCCGGTAAAGTCAGGCTCAAGAGTAAGAGCTAGAACCAAACTTATCGAATTAAAACCGATGAGAAAAAGCATTGAAGTGGTTAATGAAATTAGTATAGAAGTTGAAAATTCAAAACGTTTAGGCTGTGTTGCCGAAACAGTGTTAAGACTATATTACTAAACACCTATCGTTTTTCCATCTACCATAGTCGCTCCCTCTACCCATAGAGCTCCTGTGAACTAGTACAAAGCATTAAGTAGGTAAAGCAATGCATGGAGCAAGCCACACCTCGTCATGCCGGCGAATCGTTGCATCGACGCAACTTATAAGAACAATGCATGGAGCAATTGTCGGGACCAGTATTTTTCTTTTACAGTCATACCGGCGAATCGTTGCATGGAGCAATCATCGGTGCCAGTATCTTAACCTCGTCGCTCAACTAACTCCTCGTCGTTCCCGTGACGACGGGAATCCATTCTTTCGCCTTACCCAAACCACCTAAAAAAAAGCAAAAAAAAACCACCCAAAGTAGGGTGGCATAAAAATATAGCATTTCAGGGAGGAAAACTATGAAAGTTAACTGTGTTTAATATTAAACCTTTTCAAAAATAATGCCGTTAACCAAATGTAAAACACTGCAATAGTTTGTTGTAATAATCTTGTTAACTCAATCTTGAGTAATTAAAGTTCAATTGAAAACCACAGGCGTGAGCAAAGTTATTAATTGTCTTTAGACTTGGATTACCTTTTCCAGACTCAAGCCTTGAAATACTGGTAAAACTGGTATTCATTAACTTAGCCAAGTCAGCTTGAGTAAGTCCGGCTTTATTACGCATTTCTAGTAAAAAGTTTGCGAAAGAAAATTCATTTTCCAACTTGTCATATTCAACTTTCACTTCTTCATTGGTAAAAGCCTTTTGTTTTAATTTAGATAAACTCATAACGTTACCTCTTTCATTCGTTTCCTTGCCAGAGCAAGTTCTTTGCCTGGTGTTTTTTGGGTCTTTTTAATAAAAGCATGAACAATAATAATGTTATTACCTTTCAGGTAACAAAATATACCCCTAGCGATGCCTTCTTTAGCCTTAGCTCTTATTTCAAAAAGCCCATGACCTAAACTTTTTGTATGTGGGGAGCCTAAATTTGCACCATGTTCTTCCATTAACTCCATTATGCGAATAAATCTAGCCTCTATCTTTACTGGTAAAGCTAAGATCTGTTCATCCACGCCATCATAAAACTGTATATTCCATGTCATATTAAGCTCCTTAGCTACTTATCATATATGATAAGTCTAATTTATCAAGAAATAATCAAAGAAATAATCAAAGAAATAACCATAACTACATCATCATACCGGCGGTTCATTGCATGGACGCAACTTATTAGAACAATGCATGGAGCAATTGTCGGGACCAGTATTTTTCTTTTACAGTCATACCGGCGAATCGTTGCATGGAGCAATCATCAGGTCGGTGCCAGTATCTTAACTTCGTCGCTCTACTAATCACTCGTCGTTCCCGTGACGACGGGAATCCAAAGCATTCGTCGTTCCCGTATCTACGGGAATCCAGCTGTTAATTTTTAGGCAAAAAAAAGCCTCGCTAAGAAGCGAGGCAAAAAATATAGCATTTCAGGGAGGAAAACTATGAAAGTTAACTGTGTTTAATATTAAACCTTTTCAAAAATAATGCCGTTAACCAAATGTAAAACACTGCAATAGTTTGTTGTTATATATTTGTTAAAGTGCAGATCTAGTAAGTCATACTAACGGTTGCCATCAAAACCGATAACTTTATCTTTAATTTACTTACTTGTTTAAATGCTTTGTTTAAATACCTTGTTTAAATGCACTGTTATCGTATTATTAAAGCAATTAGAACCTAATAATTCACCCAAACTTTAAAGGAATTAATCATTGCATCGTTTAATAACCTTATTCGTTATTTTATTACTATCTGGTTGTGCCAATAACGATTGGCGCACGGCAAGCAGAGAGCCTGCTGGTATTGCCTCAGTGCCAAATGAAGATAACAGGGCCATTATCGAAGTCTATGCTGCTGATGCCTTTAGTTGGCGCGGTTGGTTTGCCGTGCACCCTTGGGTTGCTGTCAAAGAGCTAAATGCTGATCAATATACCGTTTATGAAGTTGTAGGTTGGCAAGTAGAACAGGGTTACTCTGCCGTTCGAGAATATACCACTACAACCCCCGACCGATATTGGTATGGCTCAGAGCCTGAGTTGTTACTGTCTATAAAAGGCGAACAAGCAGTAGAACTAATACCTAAGATAAAACAAGCGATACAAACTTACCCTTGGGCTAATGAGTACAGTGTATTTCCGGGCCCAAACAGTAATACCTTTGTAGCCTGGATTGGCAAACAAGTACCCGAGCTAGAATTAGACTTACCTTTTAGTGCTATCGGCAGTGGTTACGCCGACAATAATAATTAAATTCCAGGCAAAAAAAAGCCTCGCTAAGGAGCGAGGCAAAAAATATAGCATTTCAGGGAGGAAAACTATGAAAGTTAACTGTGTTTAATATTAAACTAATCCTGATAAATTACCGTTAACCAAATGTAAAACACTGAAATAGTTTGTTGTTAATTCAATGTAAATACGCGGTGTGAATAATAAACACTTTTAAACAATATAAAACAGCTAATACACATACATTAAAACTGAAATAGACGAAAATGAACCATTAAAAATTTATTTTCATTTCAACTTTTAGAAATTTTACAATGACATCAAAAATCTTGCTTGCTCTATTATTATCAACTTCATTATTATTACTAACTGCTTGCGGTGATAGTGGAGGCAGCAGTGACAAAGAACCTGAAACCCCTACTAATCCATCAGAGCCTGTACCACCAGTTAATCTCGAACCACCAACAGAGCCTGCAGTGCCAACAGAGCCTGAAGTACCAACAGAGCCCGAAGTACCAACAGAGCCCGAAGTGCCAACAGAGCCTGAAGTGCCAACAGAGCCTGAAATGCCAACAGAGCCTATTGATCCGAAGCTACCAGACGAACTGGTTTTATATTATGGTGATGAGCCGGAAATTCTAGAAATAATTAATGACGACCCTTCGTTATACACGATCAAATCTAATAATACTTATATAGTTAAACCGTTAGAGCCAACAGATGAAATGAACAACGTTAATTTATTATTAGCTGTTGAAATCAAAGGTGAAGGTGAGACAACTATAGATGTTATACGCCAAGCAACCGACACAGAACAAGAGCAAGTAACAACAATCCCCGTAACTGTAAACTATGCTGTATTTGAACAGCCAAGAAATCAAAATCCAATAACCAATCATGATGTTAATGCTGTACAAATGCACTACAACCAGCATGATACTATCCGCTATAAATATGAAGCTAGATTAATAAATCGAAGTGCTACTGAAACTCAATGTCGCGATATAGAAACCGATGAATTTGATGAGTTTGGTGAAAGGGTCGTTGTAGAATATTGTTTAGAGCCAGGAGAGCAAGCTGATTTACCTGCAGACAGATTTACTATTACCCAAGAAAATGAAAGTAATAGCGATATTCATTGGATAAAGTCACCCGCATTGCCGCGTTACTTTTACTATTTGATGAGCCCAAGATGGGATACATGTGAGTGGAATGAAACTCAACAAACTTACTTAGGTTATTTAAATAATCCAGCTTATTACTCTGGTAATACGGCATGTGCGTTTATGTATCATGAAGAGCAAGTTAGCTTAATATCTCTAAGTCCTTCAGGAGAAACGTATTCAGAATTCATTTCATCATTCACTGCCGGACACTTTGCTGGTTATATTGAAAATGAAAATATTGAAGATGGAAGTCCTGTTAATATTACATCAAATAAAAGTACGTTAACGTATACAAGAATTGACCGTAATTCAGCCGATGACTCGATTAGAAATGTTGAAAAAGAAATGTGTGAAATTTGGTATAACCCTCAACAAGGTCCTATTAAAATGATATGCATAGAAAATATTGAAGAAGACATTCACTACCCGGTGATTGAACTTAGAATCAATATGAACGGCGTAGTACCTAATCCATAGATAAGTATTAGTCCATAGGTTTCATAGCTCTATGGGCTCATTCTTAAAATGCCCCTACAACTATTAGTAGTTTGCATGTTAACGTGAATTCATTGAAAATATTGATACATCACATCAGTTTTTCGTCGTTCCCGTGACGACGGGAATCCATTCTTTCGCCTTACCCAAAACACTAAAAAAAAGAATAAAAATATAGCATTTCAGGGAGGAAAACTATGAAAGTTATACCGGATCAAGTCCGGCATGACGGTGTACGTAAATCTAAATTAGCCAATAATGAATAGAAACCAAATGTAAAACACTGCAATAGTTTGTTGTAATAATCTTGTTAAGAAAACTCATTTACTTTAACGTCAGTGCTCTCACCTCATTCAAAGCGATTGTTGAAAAACCACGATCATAAAAATAAATAACTTCACCTTGCTTATTTAGCATTATTACTCGAGCATTAGATGGGTTCTCGTTGCCGGTAAACTCCTTTATAGGCTCACCATCATAAATAGTAATAACACCTTTCCATATCTCCTTTGGAATACCTTTGCGCATACCATTATCGATAACGGTTTTAAACATTTTAGGGAACATGCCAGACATGGTTGGTAATTCATAAACGGCCACATTGGTTTGTGTCATATCTAACCCAATAAGCCAGCGGTCAATATCAAACTGCGAGTTTTGCACATAACCAATAAGCAGCAAGGTTTGTTCCCCTTTAAAATGCTCTGGAATAACAACCTTATTTTGTTCAAGGCTTTCACCTGAAACGCTAGGGAAGGGCCCTGACAAGTTTGTTTTATTAGGGTAAGTAGTACTACAACCCAGCAGAGTAATTGATAACAACAGTGATATTGATTTTTTAAACAAAGCAATCTCCAATTAGAAACTTATAACAAGTAGACATTGGTAATAAATACGACTTTGTAAGTGATTAAGATCAATAAAAAATAGGCAAAAAAAAGCCTCGCTAAGGAGCGAGGCAAAAAATATAGCATTTCAGGGAGGAAAACTATGAAAGTTAACTGTGTTTAATATTAAACTAATCCTGATAAATTACCGTTAACCAAATGTAAAACACTGCAATAGTTTGTTGTTAATACAATGTAGCGCTAGGTTTTATTTAGCTATGCACAGCAAAAGCTGCATTAAACAATTGCCTATGAACCTTAGTCAGAGCATCAATATCTCGTTGATAACCGCCGCCAATAACCGCGACAACAGGTAACGCCTTATTTTTACATGTTTGTAATACAAACTTGTCTCGGCGATAGACACCTGCGGTAGAAACATTTAATAAGCCTAAATCGTCATCGCAATGTATATCAACCCCCGCATCATAAATAACCGCATCGACAGGGAAACACTTAAGAGCAAGGTTTAACGCTTGTTCAACGTGTTCAATATAGGCATCATCATCTAAATGTTTATCCAAACCAAAATCTAAATTTGATGTTTGTTTTCGATAAGGAAAGTTCTTTTCACAGTGCAGCGACACGGTAATTATTTCATCACGGTCACTTGCTAACGCTGCTGTGCCATCACCTTGATGAACATCACAATCAAAAATAAGCACGCTGTTGATATCATCATGCTCTAACATTTTATTGGCGGCTAAATATAAATCATTGATCATACAAAAGCCTGAGCCAAAATCATAAAACGCATGGTGATAACCGCCCGTTAAATTTATAGCCAATCCGTTTTCAAGGGCAAGCTCTGCAGCAAGCAATGTACCCCCAACCGCTGTAAACGTACGTTTAACCAGTTGCTCTGACCAGGGGAAACCAATACGGCGCATTTCTTTAGCGCTTAACTTACCCGCAACAAGCCCATCAACATACTCTTTATTAAGCAAAGGTAACGTATCGGCATAGTTATATGGGGTAGGTGTGTTAAATACATCATCAGCAACGCCATCATCTAATAAACTTTGATAAAGGCTACGATACTTATCAATAGGAAAGCGATGACGCTCTGGCAAATCGAGTTGCGAGTATATGGGATGAAACACTAATGGAATCTTAAATTGTTGCATGTATGAGATAAGTAAGCCTAAAAGGAATGCTTATAGTATATAAACTTATCATTAAAAATTACCAATCCTTTTTAGGTTATACCACCATAGTTTGCACTGCACGCCAATAGAATTTCAGGGAATAAAACAATAAAACAGTAAAACAACCTAAAGAAACAAAAAGAAGAAATAAACAGCAGAAGCAACAAGAAGAAATAAACAGCAGAAGCAAAAATCAGACAAAAAAAAGCCCGACTAAAGAGTCGGGCAAAAAATATAGCATTTCAGGGAGGAAAACTAATTAAGTTAACTGTTACTTATGATACCTGTAATCGAAAAAAGTTCCGTTAACCAAGTGTAAAACACTGAAATAGTTTGTTGTTAGTAATATGTTAACGCCATTACCTATCAATAACTTAACAACAAAACCCAGTTAAATAAGCACCTGTAGAGCATTTCTTTCATAACAAATTAAAACAATGAACAATTAATTATTTTGTTAAAATTAGTTTATTCAAAGTATTAACAATACCAATTGGCAAGTAATAGATAACTTATGTCGCAAAATGATGATTATGAACAATTCGATGAAGGCTATTATCAAGATGAGCATGATCATTTTGACGAATTCGATTATCACGAAGAGGGCGTCGATGAAGACTCGTCTATTATTCCGTTCTTAGCGCTTGGTTTATTACTTAGTAACCGCTCAAGCAATAATGACAACGGCCAAGACCTGTTTACTACGTTCTTGTTTTTTATGTTTCTACCTATCACCTTTCCATTTTTATTAATTAAAGAAATGCTGAGTATGGTTTTTAAGATCATCGCTTTCATGTTCAAAGGTGTATTTAGTTTGATTGAATTTATAGTTCAATCCATTGCTATGGATGAGCTTAAAAAGAATGATAGAGCCAAACAAGCAACTAATGCCAATAAAACTAATTCCAATAAAACTCACAATGATGCCAACCATATTGTCATTAACAATCCCCAAGCAAATAACTATCTACCTAAGAAAGCACAAGCAGTAGTTAAAAATACCAAGTCAAAAGCAGCACCAAAAAAGTCTGCCAAATCAAATGCACAATCAAATGTACAATTAAATGCAGAATCAAATGACGCCATTGAAGAAATTAACCGCCAAATAAAAGCACTCGAACAGCATAAACAGCAGTTAAAACAACAAGCGGATAACAGAGAAAAATCTAGAGATTTAGACAAAGCGAAACGTGGCCATTATTATGAAAATAATGAGGCAAACGCAAAACAAAATGCAGCTAAGTTAGCCGAACAAGCAACAATCAAATACATTTAGTTCTAATTAATATTTAAGTGCCAATTATCAACAGCTTTTGCTAAAGTATTTAGATAGTTAAGGAACAACAATAAACATGAACAACTACTACAACGAGAACGCTACTTCATTTTTCAATGACACAGTTAATGTGGATATGTCTTCTCTTTACAGCAAATTTACCCCTTTAGTAAAAGCACATGGCTCAATATTAGACGCTGGCTGTGGTAGCGCTCGTGATTCTCTTTATTTTAAAACGAAAGGGTTTAATGTTCACTCTTTTGATGCTTCTGAAGTTTTAGCTGAAAAAGCTAGCCAGCTTCTTCAACAAAACGTTGAAGTAACCACTTTTCAAGAATTCCAATCAAGTATTCAATTCGATGGTATATGGGCTTGTGCATCATTGCTTCACGTACCTAAAGAAGAACTTGCCAATTCTATTGCTAATTTAGCCAAGTATTTAAAAGTGACAGGTGTTTTCTATATGAGTTTTAAATATGGAAATACTGAAAGGCAGCACAATGGACGTAACTTTACCGATGTTAATGAAACCGTATTAGCAGAGTTATTAAAAAACATTCCAGAACTTACATTAAAAGATACTTGGATCACAGGAGATGCAAGGCCTGGTAGGGATGCTGAAAAATGGCTGAATGTACTTTTAACTAAAGTGAACAATTAATTTGTCTCAACCTAATCAAAGCAATCAAGTTAGTGATGTTGGAACTAAGTATTTAGTTCCTTTTAGAGCCATTGATGAGAGTGCAGTAGATGAGCTATTACAAACCTTTAACTACAGATTAGAAGATGTTGTGAATGTTGGGCGGCTATACGCAAAAGAAAACTGTCCAGCAATACTCATTGATACAACGCTGTATTCTTTATCCTTACAAACATACCAATACGTAGACTATACAAGTTATCAAAATAGATTGATGCATAAGCACCAGGGTTTATACAGATTTGTGTGGGATAACCTATCTAGCCTCGAAAACGATTTAAATACCTTTTTGTTAAATGAAGAAGAAAACTTAGAGTTAAGGAGATTTGGTGCTGACCGTTCACAAAGCCATATTGACCCAACACCTCCAGAGTTTAATTTTTCAGTATTTTATGAAGAAGTCTTTGGCACAAAGGCAATGCATGCCTTAGAGGCTGAAAGCCAATATGTTGATTGTAATGGCCACGCTAGGTATATAGATTTCAAACTAAATAGAATAGGGCGCCCTATAGCAATAGAGCTCAATGGTGAAAGTTATCATCATCCGCTATTTATTAAACCTAAGCAGTATCGTTCCCAGTTATACAAACAAAATTCCTTAGTTTATGACAACTACCTTGTTTACCGTTGGTCAGACAGAGGAATGGCCGATAGATCAAAGTTTGCTGATCAAATGTGTGATTATTTTGGAGAGCAAAATTTATTTTTAGCATCACCTAAATATAGAGCTGAACGTTCAGTATCATTTGAATTATATAAGCACCAAGAACAAGCTGTTGAACAATTAAATAAAGATAGAAAAACGGGTAAAGATACCTTTTTAGTTGTCTTACCAATGGGGACTGGTAAAACAGAAGTCTTCATTGAAGATGTGAAACAACAATTTCAAAAAAATGCAGTTAAACGTGTTCTTGCCATTGTGCCAAGTACAGAGTTAAAAAAACAACTCAAATCACGTTTAAACGCACAACTTAATAATTTGCATGTAGGGCACGATCCACAAGACAAGTCTTTAGATGTTGTGATCCAAACCAGTGCTTATATGGTAAGGCATTATGTTAAGTATGGCTCTGATGAGTTCGACTACATACTAGTAGATGAAGCACATCGCGCTGCTGCACATGGCTTACGAAAAGTATTAGAACACTTTAATCCTAAAACGTTATTAGGACTAACCGCTACAGATGAACGGTTAGATCAGCAAAAACTTGAAGATATCTTTGGCCGTTATGAAGTCGATTTAACTTTAGAGCAAGCAATTGAGCAAAACCTTATACCACCCATGCGTGCTTTTAGGCTTGAGTCTAATATAGATTTTTCTCAGGTACGCTTTAATGGTAAGGACTTTGTAAAATCAGATCTTAACAAATCAGTACTTATTCCATCTCGTAATCAATTGATTGTTGATGTCATCAGCCAATACTTTACCAAGCCATTAATTGATAATGAGTTGCCAAAGCAAGGTGTCGTGTTCTGTGTTGATATTAAACATACCAAGGCTATGGCTAAATTACTTAATGAACATGGCATTAAGGCGGCAGCTGTAGATGGCAAAAATAGAGCTGGGATCGAGGCTTATAAAAAAGGTGATGTACAATATTTATGTGCTTGTGATTTATTAAATGAAGGCTGGGATGCGCCACAAACGTCTGTGGTAGTTATGGCAAGGCCAACGATGAGTAAAGTACTATACATGCAGCAACTTGGCAGAGGAACGCGTAAGTTTGATGGTAAAGAAGCGCTTTACGTAATCGATGTTGTAGATAGTTATGGCGCGGCATTACAGCCATGGAGTGTTCATGGGTTATTCAACCTAAGTCAATACCAAGCATTCGCTGATGTTATCCAAACTAAAAAAGAAACGCCTAACTCTGAGTTAATGATCTTAGAAGGTTTGCATGAAGAGCCGATTAGAATTGAACCAATAAATATTTTCAATTTTGAAAAAGAATATGGCGACTTATTAAATGATGAACAGCTAGCAAGAGAGCTTTTTGTTTCTACCGGTACTATTAAAAGTTGGCTAAAAAAAGGCGAGATATCAGCAGATAAAACGCTACCCTTTGGTAATAAAACTTTAAACTTTTATCATAAAGAACAAGTAACATTAATTAGAAAAAATAAAAAATTAAAAGAGCGCACAGAAGATAGCCGCAAAGATGATTTTTTTGAATTCCTAGAAGAACGTGATTATACCTTCTCTTACAAACTGATTTTCTTGTTAGCATTCATCAATAACTGTAATGATCGCGGTGAAATAGAATTAGATAAGCTAACCACTATTTATCAAAAGTTTTATTTAGATACATTAGAAAAGTACGATAAAGCAGATAAAGAGAAAAGCCCTTACAACCGAATTGAGTTCTTAAAAGATACTAAAGCACTTCAATCAAACTTATTAGCTAATCCATTTGAAAAATTTGAGCGTAAGCGTTTTGTGTATCACTGCAAAGATTTAAACATTATTTCTTTCGATACAGTTTTATGGGAAAAACTTACTAAAGATTGTTTTGAGCGAATTAATAAACAATATAAAGACGATTTGATTAACTATTACCAGAAGATAGGCATTAGTAATTTAGAAATTAAATTTTGATATATTCTAAATTAACTGCAATTAAATCAAATAGTACGGTAAAAGTGATTTTTCTTTTTATTGTTTTGTGACTGTGAGAAGATAAATTCAACCTAGATGGATAGAAAATTAGTAAATGAAAACCGTAGAAGTAGTCGCAGCGATAATAAAAAATAATAATCAAATTCTTTGTACACAAAGAGGTGAAAGTAAACTTGCTTACATATCGAAAAAGTGGGAGTTTCCTGGTGGTAAGGTTGAAAAGAATGAGTCTTTGAAAGCAGCTTTACAAAGGGAGATTATGGAGGAGCTTCATATGCATGTTGATGTGATGGAACATGTGATTACTGTTAATCATGAATACCCAGACTTTAAAATAATTATGCATAGCTTTTTTTGTACAACTAACACGCGTAACTTAACGTTGACTGAACACCTAGAAGCTAAATGGTTAAACTTAGAAGAATTGCCAAGCCTTGATTGGGCTGCTGCAGATATACCAATTGTAGATAAGCTGATTAACTAATCTATGGCCCCTCAAACATATGAATTAACTCAGAGTTTGCATACTGGATTTGTTGATGAAACAAGTGCATCGTATAACCTAATGCAGCCTGAGATTCTCGTTAATAATAGTAATAAAAAAATATTAACAACCATCAAAGCACAATTAAGACAGTGTGATGAGTTTTGGTTTTCGGTAGCATTTGTTACAACCAGTGGTGTAGCTACGTTAATTCAGGATTTAAAAGAACTTGAAACGAAAGGAGTTAAAGGGAAAATATTAGTTTCTCAGTACCTTAACTTTACTCAACCTGATGCACTAAAACGTTTACTTCAGTTTACGAATATAGAATTAAAAATAGCTGTTAATAGTGACTTTCATGCCAAGGGTTACTTATTCTCAAAAGGTCAATTTCATAACTTAATCATAGGTAGTAGTAATTTAACTGCCAATGCACTCACAGCTAATAAAGAGTGGAATTTACAAGTATCAGCGAAAGAAGATAGCAAAATAGCGAATCGTGCGTTTGAAGAGTTTTCACATGAGTTTAAGCAAGCAACAGTAGTTACTGAAAATTTTATATCCCAATATATTGAGATATATGAAAGTCAAAAATCATTATCAAAACAACTCTCAGTCAAAAATGAACTGATCACAAAAAAAGAATTAAAGCCTAATACAATGCAAGTAGAAGCCTTGCAAAATATTCAGGAATTACGAACTGCAGGTAAGAGTAAAGCGTTACTTATCTCAGCTACAGGAACTGGTAAGACATATCTATCGGCCTTTGATGCACAAAAACTTGCTCCGAAAAGGTTGCTGTTTATCGTCCATCGTACCAATATTGCTGAAGCAGCAATGAAAACATTTCAATCAATATTTGGTGAAGAAAAATCATATGGGCTATATTCCGGTAATTCGGTAGATAAAGACAAAGACTTTATTTTTAGTACGGTACAAACTATCTCAAAAGAATCTCATTTAAAAAAATTTAATAAAGATGATTTTGATTATATCGTTATTGATGAAACACATAGAGCTGCAGCAAAATCTTACCTGACTGTAATGGAATACTTTGAACCATTGTTTATGCTAGGTATGACCGCAACACCAGAGCGTACAGATGGTTTGGATGTATTTGAGCTATTTGAACATAATATAGCTTACGAAATTCGCTTGCAAAAAGCGCTTGAAATGAAAATATTATGTCCATTTCATTATTATGGAATTACAGACCTAACTGTAGATGGTTCTTGTATCGATGAACTTGCTGACTTTAATGTATTAGTAAGTGACCAGAGAATCAAACATATTCTAAGGCAAATAGATTTTTATGGCACGGATTCTAATCAAATCAGGGGCTTGGTTTTTTGCTCAAGTATCCAAGAGTGTATTAGGTTGGCAAAAGAGTTTAATGAACGTGGTTTTAAATCAGCTTCTTTGACTGGTAAAAACAGTGAAGCAGAAAGAAAACAAGCCATTAAGCGGTTAGAGTCTTTTGATAAAAAAGATAAGATCGACTTTATATTCTCCGTTGATATTTTTAATGAAGGTGTTGATATACCTTCGGTTAATTTAGTCTTAATGTTAAGACCTACTGATTCGGCAATTATTTTTGTTCAGCAATTGGGAAGAGGGTTACGTAAAGCTGAGGATAAAGATTACCTTACAGTTATTGATTTTATTGGAAATTACAAAAATAACTTCCTAGTGCCAATAGCTCTCTATGGAGATACGTCATACAACAAGGACACATTACGTAAACTTATGTATGGCGGAACCAACTTAATACCTGGTGCGTCAACTATCAATTTCGACACGATAGCTAGAGATAGAATTTATGCAGCTATTGATGCCGCTAATTTACAAACTAAGAAAGACTTAACAAAAGATTATAAATTACTGGAATATAAAATCGGCTATGCCCCAATGATGTTGGACTTCATAGAACATGGGGTTAGAGATCCTTTCTCTTATGTTAAATACAGCAAGTCTTATTTCAACTTTGTCGCGTCAATTAATAAAGATTTGCTAGAATTTTTACCTAAAAAACTGATTAAATATTTAGAGTGTTTTTCTATTGAAATTAATAACGTAAAACGCGTAGAAGAAAGTCTTATGTTAAAAATATTAATTGATAATTCATCACTTAATATTGCAGAGTTTAAATCGTTAATTCTTGAACGATATGGCTACGTTATTTCTGATGAGACTATTGAATCCTGTATTAACAACCTTAATTTTAGATTCGTTAAGGAAAACCATAATAAAAAGTTAATTGCTGTTGGCGAGATATACGATTTCAATGTTGCTGAAATAAATAGTGATCAAATTTATTTAAATTCGGAATTTAAAAAATATTTGAAAAATACACATTTCAGTAAGTACCTAACTGATTGTACAAATTATGCTATTGCAACATATGATAAATTATTTGAAGAAGCTAACTTTGTTGATGGGTTTCTCTTGTATAAAAAATACTCTAGGAAAGATGTATTTAGAATTTTAAATTGGAGTGATAACCCTTTAGCTCAAAATGTCGGTGGCTATATTATTAGCAAAGACAAATCTAATTGTCCTATTTTTGTAAACTATCACAAATCAGAAGATATCTCTGATACAACAAAGTATGAAGACAAATTTATAAATGAAACTGAGTTTCATTGGATGTCTAAATCTAAACGAACACTAAACAGCCCAGATGTTAAAGCCATAGCTGAATATAAGCTTGGCTTGCGTTTACCTTTATTTATCAAAAAAAGTAACGATGAAGGCACTGAGTTTTACTATATGGGAGATGTAGAGCCAGTGGAGGATGGTTTTAATCAAACGACCATGCAAACTGGTGCTAGCAAAAATGTTTCAGTAGTTGAAGTGTTATTTAATATGAAGATACCCGTTCAATCAGATATGTACAGTTACCTTATTGAAAAGTAGTTTAACAAGAAATATATGTGTTTTTATTTAGGTAGTTGACCCCCTTCTTTGTAGCCTAACTATGCTAGAACGCATATGCATGAGCCTAGTCAGCGGGTAAATAGTTTTGCAACTATTTTATATATATTTATACGTCTGTAGTCTCGAACTCTTCAATAAGTTTTTCATTGTATTCATCTAAGTATATTTGAAGCCCATTTCTATCAATTAATTGTACATTTGAGGCTTCTGCCAATTCTTTTGCAGATCTAGTGAAATATGAATTTGTGATAACCATTGCGTCATCACATTTATAAAAAGTTTTAGCTGAGATTACTTGTTGTACTGCTGAGTTTCCAACATTTTGCGAATAATTTTTTGCTTGAACAACCGTGTTTTTTCCAAACCTTTCGATAAAAAGATCTGCCCCTTGATCACCTGTTTTTTTTGTTTCTGTTATGTTGAAGCCGATCGAAGAGAAAAGTTTACAAAGAAAATCTTCAAATTGGAATCCATCCAAGCTATCTACATAATGCATTGAAATGAATCTTTCAGGAGAAAAGTTTTTAAGTTTATTTCCAAGTCTTCCTACTATATTATCAAAGTATATTTTGGCTGCATTTTCTTCAATACCCGCAAGGCTCACTGATGAAACTAGTAAAGTATCTTTATTAGTCGCGGCTTCCTCATTAAATAAGTTTTTAATATTTCCAAGATCAATATTTTTTTTCCATAAATAGTAGAGCAAAAAGCACAGCTCGTCCCTATAAACAATGCCAACTTCAGCAATCCAGGATGTTATAGTTTTATCCAGGTTTTCTTTAATATGTCTCTGGATCTCTTTTTCAAACCCCTTATATTCAAAACTAAACTCGGTAGTGAATAATAATTTATTTAACAAATTTGGTTGCTCTTTTAACTCAACAAACCCTTCTCTAACCAATACTTCATGAAATAATGAAATTTGAGAATAAGAGCCTTGCATATTGAAACCTAGATCATTTATATCTAAATTATCAGATGATAAGCTATTGCTTGTGTGTATAAAATTTTGAAAATAAGGTTTTTTCAGTAAGTGGTATTTTTTCAATACTTCGCTTAATAAGTTTCGTAATTTTTCAGTTTCTTTTTTCTTACCTAAAATATCTTTAAAAAAACCTTTTGATTGATATTGAAATTCATCATAGAAAGATGGATCAAGAGGGATCATTTCATATTCAATACCATTACCTTCGATACTGCATTTATGACATTTTGTTGAAAAAGTTATTTGAAAACAGGTATTACATTTATAAATCATGAATAAATAGCCTTAAAATTTAATCCGAAATATTATAGATGTAACTACAAATATTACTGTATTTTAATTGTAACCAATATTTTTCACAGCTTTTGAGTTGCCATGAAAAAGTTATTTTTCATACTCACATACTAGTTTTCGTTTTAGTGTTCTCTACCTGGTTATTTATATTTAACCAATCACTAAACTGATCAATCTTACATGAGTAGAGTAGGCCTTCGTCTTGTTCAACATTAATGATGAAAAAGAATGCGCCAGATTCTGTGTGCTCAAAGATACTGCACAGTGGTGAAATCAGTTTTTCGTTGATGTTTACTTTCCTATTTATCATGGCGGTATTGTTAGGGAAGGCGATGTACATCATAGGTTTGTTTTTGACTAACTCGAAAGTACAGCTTAGCTCTTCGTTATTATGTAGCTGTGCACAAGTTTCTAGGGTTTTATTTAATAAGGCTTCTTGCTCGCTGGATATGGCGTAGCTCTGCGGTATGGCATCTGGGTTTAAGGTAAACCATTCACTGTAGTTTTGCGACTCGCATTCAAAATACCTGCCTTTGGCTAAATCTTCTATACCAATAACTAAAAACGCTTGGCGGTTGGCGCTGTTCGTTGCCATGCAAAATGGTGCGCCAATGTATTCTATGGCTTTCTCACTCCATTGCTTAGCTGTTTCGGTATCAGGAAAGACTAAAGTAATAACCGGATTGTCTTTGATGTATTCCGCGTTGCATTTAACTGGTATTTCAGTAGATGCATTTACGTTTTTACATAAGGAGATAACTTCAGAAATCGTCGTTGGTTTGTCTACGCTGGTGGTAGTACAAGCACTACAAAGAAATATTAGGCAAAGTATTGGTAAGTGTTTCAAAGTAATTCCTGAATTAATGCATCGTTAGATTTTTGTTATAGTTTTAATATTAAGCTAAATATGAGAATTGTATATAAATCAGGTAAATATATTTTTTGTAGGTAATGGTAAAGCCGGTTTTTTTATACCTCATTTGAATTCATAACCACTAATTATAAAAAAGCCAGAATATTTAATTCTGGCTTTGTGGTTTTAGTACTTTAAAAGATTTTAGGAGTGATCTTCTAATAACGCTCTTCTACGAATGGTCTTCTAGCGTTGCTTTGCTTGTTTCTGGCAGTGCTACGCTGGCTTTAAGTCTTCTGTTTAAACGAATAAGTTTAAATGCAAAGTAGCTGAACAATAGAAAGTTTAAACATAAGCCTAAATAACCCAACGTAGAAAAACCGTTTACTGGTGTGTTTGTTTTTTCAATGGTTAACACATTAGGGAATATCGATAATATATTTGAACGGAAACCGTAATATTTTACAACTGAGGTTGTGCCTTGAACGTTCTGTGCTTCTGCTTGTATATCGGCACTATTAAACTTAAAGTAAACCCAGTTATCTTCGTTACGTAGTACAAAAGATTTATCTATCTGTGTGGTGTATATGTAATAAGTGTCAACGTAGGCTTGGGCGTTATTTTCGTCAACTTGTGAGCGCTTAGCTTCGGTACCTGTTATTTCTACAGTCTTATATGAAGGGGCGTATATAAAAATTACTAGGCTAGTAATAACAAATAAAGCAAACACTGCTGAATAGGCAAATTTAAACTTGTTGGCAATAAAACTCGTTAAGCCGTTTTTAATGGTAAATTGAGATGTTGAATCTTGCATTTGTCTTTCCTTTGTCACTCTGTATTTGCAGTTTAATATTATTTAAACAAGGTGTTATAAATTATACGATTTTAAGTAAGTGGAAAGTGTTTTAAATTGTACTGGGTAGGTTGAAATTAATGAGTTTAATAAGCTTTTTAGCTTATCTTTTTTTGTCTTAACTTATGTAATATTAGTAGCTGAAATATTTATTTAACTTGGTAAGCCTCATACATTTCTATCATATTTTTAAGTACTGCTTCATCAATGTATTTAGCTGTTTCTTTAAAGCGTTGTTTGTTTATCTCAAACAGCGCATCTATATTTTTTTGCCAATCAAATTCAATATATTCAAAAGTAGCGTT
>JAQWHD010000017.1 GCA_029237915.1 Thalassotalea sp.
CTGAAGTTACGGGGACTTCTCGTATCCGTATTCAACCTGAAGTTACGGGGACTTCTCGTATCCGTATTCAACCTGAAGTTACGGGGACTTCTCGCATCCGTATTCAACCTGAAGTTACAGGTACTTCTCGCATCCGTATCAAATCTTAGGAGATAGACCATGTTAGCAATTATAAAAACAATTTTTTCTTCTAAAACTACTGCTAAACAAGTTGCAGATAGTATTGAAATTCGTGAAATGTCAGCAAACAGCTGGTGGGCATAAGCCTTAGCTATCACCTTATACAACAAGGTCTGGAGAGTATTATGTTAAAAGTAATTAAAGCAATCTTAGGTAATAATAAAACTAAGAAAATTAATACTAAAATTGAAATTTGTGAAATGTCAGCGAATAGCTGGTGGTCGTAAAGTTATTTAAAATAGAACAAAGAACTAAGCTAAGTGAGGCGCATAGCCGGTTAATACAGGTTATGCGTTAAACGAACTAAAGCGAGTTCCATACTTTTTAAATACTTTCATACGCTTTTCATTACGAAACATCGGCCATACTAAAGGCCCAAAGATAAAACCTGCTGTAGCCCAACGCTTACGTCCCATACCTGATTTAAACGCTTGGCAATAAAAGAATACAGCGCAAATTATTGAAATACACAGCAACGTAAACACAACAACACCTCAAGCAAATTTAATGGATGCGCAGTATAACAAATAGACTATCTACTCTAAAGTAGAAATTGCAGTTTTTTTGTACACATTCATTAACTACCTGTAAAAATTAAACTTTTCTACCGGCAATAAAAAAGAGGCAACAAATTGCCCCTTTACAAACAAAACGGCAATTGCTTACCGTTTATTCATACCCACTCAGTTAATAGCAAGTCGCCTTGTTTTCAGCCATAGTAATTAACGCCTCACATGGTTTGAAATGTTCACCGTATTTATTCTGGTATTCGGTTAAACGAGCGATTACGTGATCAGCACCTAAACTATCTAAATACCTAAATGGTCCACCTAAGAATGGCGGGAAGCCAATACCGAAGATAGAGCCTATGTCGCCATCTCTAGCATTACGAATAATACCTTCATCTAAACAGCGCACGGCTTCATTAATTAATAAGAATACACAGCGTTCGGTAATTTCATTTTCGCTAAGCTTGCTAGCAGGTGTCACATTGAGTAATGAGTAAACGCTCTCATCAACTTGCTTACCGCCCTTCTTCTTGCCTGTATATAAGTAGAAACCTTTCTTGGTCTTACGACCTTTTCGGTTATCTTCTATAAGCTTATTAAACGCGTCAGGGGCTTTAAAACGCTCACCCAGTTCAGCTTCTAATATAGGGCTGATCTTAGCGCCGATATCTATACCTACTTCATCGAGTAATTGGATAGGTCCAACCGGGAACCCAAACTTAACAAATGCTTTATCGATCTTTTCAATTGGCTCACCAGATAATAAGATACTCGCGGCTTCATTTACATAAGGTGCAAGGATACGGTTTACATAAAAACCAGCTTTATCTTTAACTACGATTGGCGTTTTACCTTGGCGCTTAGCAAATGCTACTGTAGTTGAGATAGTTTGATCAGATGTGCTTTCATGAGCGATGATCTCAGCTAACGGCATTTTATCTACTGGAGAGAAATAATGCAGGCCAATAACATTTTCAGGCTTAGCGGCTTTTGCTGCTATTTGGCCAATAGGCAATGATGAGGTGTTACTTGCAAAGATAATCCCTTCTTTACAGTTTGCTTCTACATCTGCAACCATAGCTTGTTTCAACGATAAATCTTCAAAAACAGCTTCAATGATCATATCAACATTTTTGAAACCACTGTAATCAGTAGTACCTGTGATTGTATTCATTTGCTTTTGCATTTCACACTTTTGCATAAAACGACGTTGAACTTTTTTATTTAAAATATCAAAGCTGTACTTTAAGGCATTAGAAATACCTTCATGGTTAATGTCTTTAATGCGTACAGGCACTTTTGCGTTATTAGAAGAGACATAAGCAATACCGCCACCCATAAGTCCACCACCAAGTACGCCAATTTTATTTACTTTTACCGCTTCTACGCCAGCAACACCCATTTCTTTTTTCATTTCGGTTGTAGCAAAGAATAGATTTCTTAATTGTTGAGAAACTGGGGTTTGTACTAACTCACCAAAATGTTCAGCTTCAGCAGCTAAACCACGGGCAGTACCCTTTTCAAAACCAACACGAATACTGTCGATAATTTTTAATGGCGCAGGGTAATTACCTTTGGTTTTAGATAAAACAGTTTTTGTCGCTTGATCAAAAACGACCTTTCTACCAAACGAGTTCGACTCTAGTGCTTTTTCGATTAGGCTGACTTTACGTTTAACCTTTTTCTTACCCGCTAGTGCCATTTTAATTGCGACATCTAAAAGTACAGATAAAGGCACAACATCGCTTATTAAACCAGCTTTGAGCGCTTGTTTTGGACGAAGTTGTTTACCCGTTAGCATCATATCTAATGATTTTTGTAAACCGACTAACTTAGGCAAACGTTGTGTGCCACCACTGCCAGGTAATAAGCCTAATTGAACTTCTGGTAAACCTAAAACAGTTTTAGTTGAGTCACTACATACGCGCATATGACATGCCATAGCTAACTCTAGGCCGCCGCCTAAACATGGGCCGTTAATCGCTGCAACAACTGGAATACTAAGTTGTTCAATTTGATTGAAGATCATTTGTCCTGAGCTAGCAATCTCTTGTGCTTGCTCTGCAGTTGCACATTGATCAAGCATAGTGATGTCAGCACCAGCGACAAATGAATTGTCCTTACCGCTGTAAACCACTAAGCCTTTAATTGAGCTGTCGGCTTTAATCTCTTTTAATACATCTGAAATTTCACCGATGAAGGCTGCTTTAAGCACATTCATGGTTTCATCAACGACATCAATTTTTAATAATGCAATGCCATTGTCTTGACGTTGCAATGCAAAAGCCGATACTTCAGCCTCTGCGCTCGCATTATCTAAGTTATCGTTGTTTAAGTCGTTGTTTGAATTAGTATCTTCCATAATCATTACTCCACTTCTAAGATCATTGCTGCGCCTAAACCACCAGCAGCACATGCAGTAGTTAAACCTAAACCGCCACCGCGACGTTTTAATTCATTCAAGGTTTGCGTAATTAAACGTGTACCCGTTGCGGCAAATGGATGTCCATAAGCAAGCGAGCCACCCATAACATTAAATTTGTCCATATCGATTTCACCAATGGCTTTATCTAAGCCAAGCTTTTCTCTGGCAAACTTGTCACTGGCAAACATCTTAACGTTTGCTAGTGTTTGCGCAGCAAATGCTTCGTGCATTTCAATCACATCAAGATCGGCAAGTGTTAAACCCGCACGAGCTAAGGCTATTGGGGTTGCGTAAGATGGGCCCATTAACATGTCGTCATAAACATCAATGGCAGAGAAGGCATAAGAACGAATATAGCCCATGATGTTATAGCCAAGCTCTTTAGCACGCCCTTCTCGCATTAACATGATTGCCGAAGCGCCATCAGTTAAAGCAGTAGAGTTGGCAGCAGTTACCGTACCGTGTTTTCTATCGAATACCGGGCGTAGTCTTGCATAGCCTTCGATTGTTGAGTTGTCTCTAAAGCAGTTATCTTTGCTCACCGCTAATTTAAACGGTTCAGGGTGCGCGGTCATTACCTCATCATCAAGTAAGCCATCTGCCCAAGATTTAGCGGCTAAGGTGTGTGAACGATGCGCTAATGCATCTTGTTCTTCACGGGTAATGCCGTGAGTTTTAGCCATTTGTTCGGCCGTTTGCCCCATAGACAAACCCGTTGAATATTCAGCAACCGACGGAGAGTCTGGTAATAGGTCTTTAAATTTAAGCTTACTTAGGACGTTAAATTTTTGTCCCATAGTTTTAGTTTTAGATAAATCGAGAAGAGTACGAGCGAACTTTTTAGAAACAGTAATAGGCGGAACTGACATTGAATCGGCGCCACCAGCAATACCGACATCAATATTGCCTAACAAAATCGAATCCATAACATTAGCAGTTGACTGGAAACTCGTCGCACAAGCACGAGACACACTATAAGCGTCAGTGCCAACATTCATTTGTGTACCTAATACTATTTCACGAGCGATGTTTGGCGCTGAAGGCATTTGCACTACTTGCCCAAACACTAGCTGTTCAATAATAGCTGGGTCAATATCGTGTTTAGCGATAAGCTCGTTTACTACAAGCTTTCCTAAGTCTAACGCACACACACCATGAAATGACGTTGCTTGTTTAACAAATGGTGTTCTCAAGCCTGCAACTATTGCAACCCTTTCACCACTGCCAGTTCTTACATTTTGTAAAGTTCCCATCGATTTTCCCTTATTATGATCAGCCGGTTATGTTTATAGTTAAGTTTGATTTTGTCTTAATCGATTCAATAAACCGCTCAAGAGGTCCGACCTGATACTTACTTTGATTCTAACGGTTAAATTAACTATTTAAAAGTGTTGATTTCTAATAACATGGACTCATATAAATTAAATGGATTGAATTCCTGCTATATAACCTAGTTATTATCTATCGCTTAGTTATATAGTTATAAAGCTAAATTACGATTTTCAGGAAAATAATAAGTATTATGTCAATTGCAAAATTTTCAGTATTAAAAGAACACTTAAGTGAACAAATTGTTGGCCAACACGCCTTAGTCGAAAACTTACTTATCGCTTTATTAGCCGATGGTCATCTAATTGTAGAAGGTCCTCCGGGTTTGGCAAAGACGCGTGCAGTTAATGCATTAGCAGATGGCGTAAAAGCTGACTTTCACCGTATTCAATTTACCCCTGATTTATTACCAGCAGATTTAACCGGCACAGACATCTACCGTCCTGAAAACGGTACTTTTGAGTTTCAACCAGGGCCATTATTTCAAAACCTAATATTAGCGGATGAAATTAACCGTGCTCCGGCAAAAGTACAATCAGCACTTTTAGAAGCCATGGCTGAAGGCCAAGTAACCGTAGGTAAAACCACCTATCAGTTACCAGATCTATTTTTAGTAATGGCTACGCAAAACCCGCTTGAGCAAGAAGGTACTTACCCTCTACCTGAAGCGCAGCTAGATAGATTTTTAATGCACTTAGAAATTGATTATCCAGATGCTGCAGCAGAATTGGACATTCTTCGCCTTAATCGCGGTGAAGCGTTAGGTGGTTCAAGTAAACCGCAAGAGCAAATTAGCCAAGAAGAAATTTTTGCCGCTCGAAAAGAAACCTTAGAAATTTACTTAGCGCCAGTGTTAGAGCAATACATTGTAGATTTGATCATGGCTACGCGCGATGGTGAAAAGTACGATGAAAAATTAGGTAAATGGTTAGCGTATGGCGCAAGTCCTCGTGCAACCATCGCACTTGATAGATGTTCGCGTGCACGTGCTTGGCTTAATGGCCGTGACTTTGTTAGCCCGGAAGATATCCAAGCGGTATTTCATAACGTATTACGTCATCGCTTAATGGTTACCTATCAAGCTGAAGCTGAAGGCATTACAAGTAATCAAATTTTAGATCACATCTTAAGCTTAGTTGCTGTTGGTTAATGGCTCATTAACTGGCAGTAGGTAATAAATTATGTGGTGGAACAAACATTTAAATAAAGACATCAATCAAGGTATTGATGCCGCACTGAAAGAAATTAACAGTGATGGTATTAATTTAACCATTGATGAATTAATGCCTTATCAAAGCAAAACAGCGCTGTTAAATTTAGCGCCGAAAGCGGCTTTACACGGTCATTTGTCTGGTAATTATTTGGCCAGAACCAAAGGCCGAGGCATGGAGTTTGATGAGGTTAGACATTATCAAACTGGCGATGATATACGCGCCATTGATTGGCGTGTAACGGCTCGTACCGGTATAACTCACACTAAACTATTTCGTGAAGAAGTAGAGCGCCCGGTACTAATCGCTACAGATCTTGGTCAGTCAATGTGTTTTGGCTCTAAGCTATTGTTCAAATCTGTACAGGCTGCCCATATTGCCGCCCTTGTTGCTTGGCATGCCAAAAAACGTGGCGATCGTATTGGTGGTTTAGTGTTTAATGAAATAGATCATAAAGAATTAAAGCCACGCAGTCGCCTTGCGGGTGTGTTGCATTATTTGCATGCTTTAGAAGAATTTCATAAACAAGGGTTAGCTCATTGGCAAGAAAGTAATGAGGCCAGTCAAACCTACTTCCTTGAAAATTGTGATCGACTAAGACAGTTGGCCCGCCCAGGATCCTTGGTGTATTTGATCACTGATGGTAATCATTTTAGCGAACAAGCACTGTTACCTATTGCACAAATTAGCCAGCATTGTGAGCTGATCATTTGCGAAGTATCAGACCCACTAGAAGTTAAATTACCAGATAGCGCTCATAAAACCAGTGTTGCCATAACCGATGGCACATCAACACAACAACTGACCTTAGGTGATAATAAAACAGCTAAGCTGTACCAAGAAAAAGCCATGCATTGTAATCAATTAAAACAACAACTTTATCAAAAAGCTGGTGCTAGATATATTCACTTTAGCGCTGGTCAAAGTATTGAACAACAGCTGAAATCAGGAGCAGACTCTTGGATCCGCTAGCCCAATTAAAAGATATACATTTACCAGAGCAAGTTAATCAGTGGCCAATAGCCATTGGTTGGTGGTTACTGCTACTTGCCATTGTTGGTATCAGCATTTTTGTGTTTAATAAAATAATGAAAAAACGCAAATTAGTTAAGGTAATAAAACAAGCTAAAACCAGGTTATCTAGCGAGCAAGAATTATCGAGCAAAGAAATCATTGCCACCTTAAAGTGGACTTGTATGCACTACTTCTCTCGTAATCAAGTGGCTGCTCTGCACAGTAATGATTTACTTAACTACTTAGCCGATAAGCTTGAACAGCAACATAAAGCCGAATTTATCACTAAATCTGAAAATGCACTAATACATTGTTACCGTAAAGCCGATGTTGACTTGTACGCTAAAGATTTGCAAAGTGGCGCGCTATTTTGGCTAACCAATGCTAACTTCTTTCCCTTAAAAGCAGCGATAAAGGAGAGCCAGAATGATTAGTTTAGCTTGGCCTTGGTTGCTTTTATTATTACCTGCGCCCTTTTTGGTTTATTTTTTATCACCCAAAAAATCAGTAACATCAGCCTCACTAAAGGTTCCAGTATTATTACCTGGTGTAGACTCTAAAGTAAGCGCGGCAGGACAACAGAATTTACCGGTTTGGTTTGCGGCATTGATCTGGGTTTTGCTAGTGGTTGCTGTTTCGCGCCCGCAATGGTTAGGC
>JAQWHD010000066.1 GCA_029237915.1 Thalassotalea sp.
AATTGGGATGTCATTTTGCCCCGTTAAGTCTGTTGAACAACAAAGTATTCAAAGTATAACCGTTGTTAGAAAAGCACTGGATAAACAAGAGAATCAACTCGGTAATCAAATTCGTGCATTAGTATACGAATACGGCATTGCTATCAAACCAACAAAAAAAGCGTTAAATGAAGCAGTGGTAATTTATAGCGCATCTGATAATGACGAACTACCGACTGTCGTCAAAGAGTTGCTATTAATATTAAAATGTCAGTATCAATATACAAAAGAATCGCTAAAGCAGGTTACAGCTCAACTAGAGCAAATAGTTAAACACAATGATGAGTGCAAACGTCTTATGAATCTTGAAGGTATTGGTGTTGTCACCGCAGCAGGTTTAGTCGCTAATTTAAGCAAAGGCTCAAACTTTCAAAATGGTAGAGAAGCATCTGTTTACATGGGAGTAACACCCAAACAATATAGTAGCGGTGGTAAAGTCGTGATGCTTGGTATCGATAAACGAGCCGGGGATAAACAGCTAAAATCCAATTTATACATGGGTGCTTTATCCTATATTAGTAAACTACCGCCGGTAGCTAAAACGAATAAACAGCAATGGCTCATAAACCTGGTTCAACGGGCAGGTGTTAAAAAAGCCTGCATTGCACTGGTAAATAAAAACATCAGAACCGCATGGGCGATGCTTAAATACAGCACAGAATATAAAGTAGTAACTGAAATATAAACTAAGATTAAACAGCGAAACCATTTTAAATTAGGTAACAATGCACAATAATAGGTAAGACCGACCTTTTGAAAACCTGGCTGAACTTCTATGCATTTAATGCTATTGAATCGATGAGGACGAAAGGTGCGAATACATCAGAGGTTAGAAGGTAGCTCCTTCAATAAGAAACCGCATATACGCATGCATCTTAACTATTAAAAATTATTGTTGCCAAATACGTGGAGTCCATATACAAGTTCAGGATGACGACTGTTTTACTTTACTTATTAACCACAAGCTCCTGAATCAAGTTCAGGATGACGACTCGCTGCTTCTAACTTTATTGTGTCATTGTACAAACAAAAAGGGCCGGGATAAACCCAGCCCTAATAAGTATTGGGTTAAATATTATTTATATTTAGCCATTACTAATGTTGCATTTGTACCGCCAAAACCAAAGCTATTAGACATAGCTAAGTTAATTTCAGTATCAAGTTTTTCAGTAATGATGTTTAAGCCTTGAGCTTTTTCATCTAACTCATCAATGTTAATTGAAGGAGCGACGAAGTTGTTTTCCATCATTAACATAGTGTAGATAGCTTCATGAACACCAGCAGCACCTAATGCGTGACCTGTCATCGCTTTAGTCGCTGAGATCATTGGTGAGTCGTGACCAAATACTTCTTGGATTGCGCCAAGCTCTTTAACATCACCTACCGGAGTAGATGTACCGTGTGTGTTTAAGTAATCAACTTTACCTTCAACGCCGTGCATCGCTTGTTGCATACAACGTACCGCGCCTTCACCACTTGGTGCTACCATGTCGTAGCCGTCAGATGTTGCACCGTAACCTACGATTTCAGCATAAATGTGTGCGCCACGAGCAAGTGCGTGTTCTAGTTCTTCAACTACAACCATACCGCCACCACCAGAGATCACGAAACCATCGCGGTTTGCATCGTAAGTACGTGAAGCAAGTTCAGGGTTGTCATTATTCTTAGTTGATAATGCACCCATACCGTCAAACATCATAGCAAGTGAGTAATCAACTTCTTCACCACCACCAGCAAAAACCACATCTTGTTTACCAAGTTGGATTAATTCAGCAGCGTGGCCAATACAGTGAGCTGATGTTGCACAAGCTGAGCTGATTGAGTAGTTAACGCCTAAAATTTTAAATGGTGTTGCTAAACAAGCAGAACAAGTACTAGACATAGTTTTTGGTACTGCATAAGGACCAACGCGACGGATACCTTTAGCGCGAAGTGTATCAGATGAACTGATAACGTTCATTGATGAAGCACCACCAGAGCCAGCAACTAAACCAGTACGAACATTAGATACTTGCTCATCACTTAATTTTGCATCAGCAATTGCTTCTTCCATTGCAATATATGCATAACCAGCAGCATCACCCATAAAACGCATGATTTTACGATCTATGTGTTCACTAGGAGTAATGTTTGGTTGTCCCCAAACTTGGCTTTTTAAACCATTTTCGTCGAAGCTTTCAGCACGAGTTATGCCTGAACGACCATTTTGTAAAGAATCTAATACTTCAGTTGCATTGTTACCAATAGAAGAAACAATACCTAGACCTGTAATAACTACACGTTTCATATTTATATAACCATCATTAATGTTGTTTAATTGTGCGTATCATACTACGTTTAAAACCAAATCTGGTCCATCCAGTGTACACTTGTACGCTGTTTAATAAAAACAGTGACTAGCTTCCTACGCTTTATGGGGGTAAAATTTACTATAATTGTCACAACAAAGCTAGAATTACCTTGAGTAAACAACTGATAAACACAGCAAAAGTAAACTTCCAAACCGATGGCAGCCCGGTTTCGAGTGAATTCGACGATATTTATTTTGATGCCAGTTCAACTTGCTCACAAAGCGAACAAGTGTTCATTAATGCCAACAATATTGACAAGCGTTGGCAGCAATTAAGCAAACAAAGTCATACTGCTGACAGTGAGCCAAATGAATTTGTTATCGCCGAAACAGGCTTTGGCACAGGTTTAAATTTTTTACTTACCGTAGAAAAATTCATTGCCTTTAAGCAACAAAGCCAATCCAATTTATTGCTTAAATTTATCAGTTGTGAAAAATATCCTCTTAGCAAAGCAGATCTGCAACGAGCTTTAGCTTTATGGCCACATTTAGCCAGTTTATCAAAGCAGCTACTCAGTCAATACGATTATCAAGACAATTGCTGCCAAATGACGTTCGCTGACGGTGATGTCACTTTGCTCATTTACTTTTCAGATGCTACACAAGCATATTCTGCCATAAATTGTTCTGATGAGGGTCTTGTTGATGCGTGGTATCTTGATGGTTTTGCCCCACAAAAAAATCCAAGTATGTGGACTAGTGAACTATTCGTACAAGTTGCTAGGCTAGCTAAAAAGCGTTCCACCTTAGCAACATTTACCGTTGCTAAATTAGTTCGTCAAGGGCTAGAAAACGTTGGCTTTAAAATTCAGAAGCAAAAAAACAAAGCGAATTTAAACGTTAATGTTAGTGCTGGTGATGCAGCTAGTGCTGGTGCTGGTGTAAATGAAGAAAGTGAAGAAAGTGAAGAAAGTGAAGAGTCAGTTAAAAATGAAACACTTTCGGCAGTTTATTTAGGTCTGCGTCAAGGTAAACAACTCAACGGCTTTAAACGTCGTAACGCCGATAAAACTGAGCGTCCTAGACATGTCAGTATCATTGGTGGTGGTTTAGCGTCAGCTTGTAGTGCTTTAGCGTTAGCAAAAAAAGGCATTCAGGTTAATTTATATTGTAAGGACGAAACTCTTGCCGAGGGTGCATCAAGCAATGCCGTTGGTGCAATATTTCCATTAATTCATCAACAGCAAGACACCATTAGCTTATTTTATCAACAAGGCTTTGAGCATGCGATTAACCTTTATAAGCAACTACTAGAAGATGGCTATGAGTTTAGTCATGGATTTGATGGTTTAATTGAAGTTGCATACAAACAAGCTTTGGCTAAACGGGTTGAGCATTTTAACCAACACTCGCCTTGGCCAAAATCACTGATCCATGGCGTATCAGCCAATGAAGTTGATAGTATTGCCAATATATCCGTGGGTCACCCAGGTTTATTTATGCCAAACGCTGGTTGGGTATGCCCTCCAGAATTAGTAAAGGCGGTAATGCAAGCGGCCATTGATACCGGATTTTGTAAAGTAAAAACCAACCGACACATCAGTAGTATTAAGCAACTCGATAACGGCCATTGGTTACTTAATACTAATAAAGGTCAGAAAACAGCAAAACACGTAGTGGTATGTGCCGGTGCTGATAGTTTGAATATTGAAGTGCTAAACGATTTACCTCTTACGCAAGTACGTGGTCAAGTATCGCAAATGCAAACTAACGATAAAGTCCAAGGCTTAAAAGCGGTATTGTGCCATAAGGGGTATTTAACACCACAAAGTAACGGCATTCATTGCATTGGTGCCACATTTGATAAAGATGATAATGATACTGCCAGTCGCTCGGTAGATGATGAGTATAATCTAACCATGCTGGAACGTTGTTTAGGTGATATTGCCAGTTGGACGAATGAGGATGTTAAAGGCAGTAAAGCAAGGCTGCGCTGTTGTACCCCTGATCATATGCCAATTGTTGGCCAGTTACCTAATGTGGCGTTGCATAAAGAATATTATCAACACCTGAGTAAGGATAAAAATTGGCACTTTGAACAACCTGCGCCAATTTATTCAGGCTTATTTGTATTAACCGGCCTTGGGGCTCGCGGACTCTGTACGGCACCACTACTTGCTGAAATTTTAGTGAGTGAGTTGTGTGATGAAGTCTACCCTGTCGACGACGAGATGTTATTTAATCTCGCCCCTAACCGTTTTGTTATTCGAGATTTAATCAAAAGGAAATAAAGCCTAGATTCTAGGTTCTAGATTCTAGGTTCTAGATTCTAGATTCTAGTTTCTAGATTCTCGGCTCAAAAACATTAACTAAGCTTGCCCAGAAGTTATCAACGATAACTTTATCCCTCGGCGTTAATTCGCTGCGAGCATCATTAAGTTGCGATGATACTAAACTGTATAGTTCATTGCTTAGTGTTTGCTGTTCATCGCCAAACTCAACGGCAGCGACCACCAAAAAGCCGCGTACATAACTACTGGCAAATAATAAATCATCATCATCGCTATCAATTAGGCTGTCAAAGTACTGACAAAGGTCGGCAACTGTTTTTACATTTTCTAAATTCATTTCTATCTCATTTCTATTAATTGGATCAGCTCTAGTTATAAGCCTGGGCTTGCCACAGGGTAAAGTACTTGATCATGAAAACCGGTAATTACCGGAATAAACCCTGATAATTGCGCATCGAGTTCGACATCGCCAGTATCAACAATAAGCGGTCTTTGTGCTAATGCTTGTAATTTAGTTTTAGTGGCAATGACAATAATATTATCTAAACCAATGGCGCGAATTACCCTAGGGCTTAACTGCTGATTGCCGCGACCAAAGATGTGCCCTTGCCCACCAATTACAGTGATCACCAACTTTACGCCATGCTCACTGGTTTTAATTGCGTGATAAAGCTGACTTTCAATTACATCATTATTGATTAGCTCTTGTTCTTGGATAATGTCTACACCCAATAAAGTATTATCTAACGCTATCTCTTGCATAACGGCAGCAACAGTTGAGCCAGAGCCCATAACGAAAAGCTCTTCCTCCATTAACTCAACTACGTGAGCAGCAATGTCCATTAACACTAATTCGTCGGTTTCTTTACCGCCAGATTTAACCGCTTGAATATATTGTAATTGACTCGGTATTTGCATTTCACCATAACGTCTGGCTTTAACGATACCGGTGCGAAAAGCAGTTTCATCAATATCCATAACGTCAGCATCAGTGAGTGAAACGATTTCATTATTGATCATTTGCTCAACTACGCGGCCTGCTGCAGTTGGCGTAAGAGCATAAACACCAGAATGGATTTTACAACCAGCAGGAATGCCTAGGACAGGAAAGTAACCATCAATTTGATGACAGACATTACGGGCTGTACCATCACCGCCGGCGAATAATAATAAATCAACGCCAAATTCTTGGATTATCTTTGTAAAGTTTTCACTATCTGTGGCTGATGTATGCTCACTTGCATAGTGATATAGTACTTCAACTTTAAACCCTAATGCTGTCGCAGTATCCTCGCCCATATCGTTAGCAGCAGTATAGATAATGATTTTATCTTTATAAGGTAGTAACACCTCAAGCGCTAATTTTGCCCTCAAGTTTGCCTTTGGCTCGGCGCCAAGTGCTAATGCTTGCGCAGCAGTATTTAACCCGTCGCTGCCTTTTAAAGCAACACTGCCACCTAAACCGGCAATAGGATTAACGAAAAAACCAAGTTTAAATTGTTTCATGGACTACTTCTTCAGCTCGCTGGTGAATAATTGCTGCATCGCGTGACTCTAATTCAGCTTTTGTATCTAAATGGGCTAGGCCGACTTCAAAGTTTGCAGGCGTTAGTACAAAACCGGGTTGGTAAAAAGCAATCAAGGCATCAATAAATTGTTGAGCTCGAATTGGAAAACCCTGTTGTAAATATTGCAAAGCTTGTTGTTGTACTTTTTGCTGAAAGCTAAAGCGATCAACTTCAGCGCCATTTAAGTTATCTGCTGAGACGTTAAATTTAAAGTTACTGGCAAGACAGAATGCCCATTCAATGGCTTGTGGTTTTATTTCAACGCTTTCAAACTTAGCCTGCAATTGGCTGTCTCTGCCATCAGGCGCGTACCAATAACCAAAATCTTCAAGTAAGCGACGCTCTTTGCCGGCAATACACCAATGTGATATTTCATGTAAGGCACTCGCATAAAAGCCATGCGCGAAAATAATTCGATGGTATTCGACATTAGCATCTGCTGGTAGATAAATAGGCTCATCATCACCTTTTACTAACCGAGTATTTTCACTGCAAGCAAATTGCTCAGCAAAAATTTGTATGAGATCTTGATATTTATGCGACATTGACTGGCTGTTACTAACGAATATTTCTAATAAAGCTATTTTAACCGAATTTAATAGCAAGTCTAATAACTTTCTAATAAACTAAATTTATCTACCCGCTACCATTAACACAGCGAAACATTGCCATGAAAAAACTTGATGATATCGACCTACAAATACTCACCATGCTCTTTAAAGATGCAGATATCACGAATAAAGAATTAGCCAGTAAAATAGGTACTGCGCCTTCTACCTGTTTAGAGCGAGTTAAACGCTTAAAAAGTACCGGGGTAATTAAAGGCTCATTTATTGATGTGAACTACAACACCATAGGTGGCAATATTCAAGCGATGGCGGCAATTCAATTACAGCCCTACTCTGAGCAAATCGTTAATAACCTGCGCGATGAGCTTTTAATTTTACCTGAAATCATTAGCATGTTTCATATGGGCGGCGCTTTTGACTTTTATATCCACATGTCAGTAAAAGATACCGAGCATCTTCGCCGTTTTGTATTTGATGCCATCACCTCAAGAGATGAGGTAACAAATGTAGAAACTTCACTGGTATTTGAACATAGCCGCAGCCCTGCAATCCCCACATTCTCTTAATAAAAAATCAAGAGGGTCAGATCAACTTGAAATTTAAAAGCTAATAAGTTTCAAGTTGATCTGACCCCTTTGGTTTAATGTTTTAATATCAAGGTGTCTGACACCTTGATATTTAATTAGCCGTCGAAGGTGAATGGTTTGTAGTTATCTACTTCTGGAGCAATTTTTAAATACAGCGCGTCGGCTTTATCACGGCAACGTTTAATTTGATTTCGTGACAGTTTTTTTGAATCCATGTTCATACTAGTTTCTGCGTCTTTATGGCCATTAAAGGCGGCAACGCGATTCCAAATATAAGATTCTTCAAGGTTTTGTGTAACCCCTTTACCTTCAAAATACAGTAAAGCTAAATTAAATTGGGCAAAGGCATAATTTTGCATTGCGGCATCTCTATACCATACTGCCGCTTTACCGTAATTTTGCGGGACAATATCACCTTGCTGGTACATTAAGGCCAAGTTGAACTGCGCAGCGGCTAAACCTTTTTCTGCAGATCTGCGAGTATATTCAAAACCTTGGCGATTGTTTTTTACTGTGCCTCGACCATCAAAATACATTTGTGCTAAAGCGAATTGTGCTTCGGCAATACCGCGACCTGCAGCTCGCTGGTATAATTCAAATGCTTTTAATTCATTTTTAGCAACCCCTTGGCCATTCTCATATAAGCCTGCTTGTTGATATAATGCTGGCGGATAGCCTAAGTCGACTAAAGGTTTTAATTCTTCGACTGCGCCAATAAAGTCACCACGATTAATCATTTCAACCGCATCGTTATATTCTGCTTTAGCGGGTAAAACTGTCAATATCGAGAAGAGCAAAGCAAATAATAATTTATTTGAAGTCATCGCACTTATCCTTATAAAATTTAATTATATTAAGTATATACAATTTTTTAAAACTTGGTTTTTAACCTTAATTAATATTACTTAGATTTATGAGTGTTGTAATAAAAAAGGCTGCGAAGCAGCCTTTATCAATAGTAAGTTAAAATAATTATTTTAAATTATCAAAGAAAGTTTTTACGCCGTCAAAAAAGCCTTGCTCTTTTGGTCGGTTATGGCCAGCAGCTTTGCCTTCGCCCATACTTTCTTGTAATTGGTCCAGTAGCGCTTTTTGCTCACTGTTTAAGTTAACTGGAGTTTCAATAACCACTTTACACATTAGGTCGCCAGTCATTGAACTGCGCACTGATTTAACCCCTTTGCCACGTAAACGGAACATTTTACCCGTTTGTGTTTCACTTGGGATCTTCAGTTTAACTTTGCCTTCAAGCGTTGGTACTTCAATTTCACCGCCAAGCGCTGCGCTAGTAAAACTAATTGGCACTTCACAGTATAAGTTGTTTTCGTCACGAACAAATATCTTATGATCGCGAACATTTACTTGTACATATAAATCGCCTGCTGGTGCGCCCATCTCGCCGGCTTCACCTTCACCTGTTAAGCGAATTCTGTCACCAGTATCAACACCTGCTGGAATTTTAGCAGATAAAGTTTTGGTTTTTTCTACACGGCCTTGTCCACGACATTTAGTACATGGGTCTTTGATCACTTTACCGCGACCAGAACATGTTGGACAGGTTTGTTGTACTGCGAACAAACCTTGACGCATTTGTACTTGGCCATGGCCATGACAAGTAGCACAAGTAGAAGCTGAAGTGCCTTTTTTAGCGCCACTGCCGTCACAAGGATCACAGTTAACGTAAGTTGGTACTTTTAACTCAACTGTTTTACCTTTAACTGCTTCTTCAAGAGTCATGTCTAGGTTGTAGCGTAAGTCACTGCCACGCTGTGCACGTGATTGACCACGTCCACCGCGACCACCACCGCCGAAGATATCACTGAATATATCGTCAAAGCCGCCACCGCCGCCAAAACCGCCGCCGAAACCACCGCCGCCACCATGACCACCTTGTTCAAAGGCTGAGTGACCGTATTGATCATAAGCAGCACGCTTTTGATCATCATTAAGAATTTCGTAAGCTTCTTTAACTTCTTTGAATTGCTCTTCCTTAGTCTTGTCGCCTTTGGTGCGATCAGGATGGAATTTCATTGCAAGACGCTTGTAAGCTTTTTTAATTTCACGTTCTGTAGCGTTTGATTCAAGGCCTAGAACTTCATAATAATCACGTTTTGACATAATAATTTTTTTACTTCAATTTATCTTTAAAGCAAGTTCACTAATAAACTTGCTAATATCCATTAAACAATAAAGCGCCACACGAGAAATCTCTGCAGCGCTTTAAGCGTTTCAATAATACTTACTTATCAAAAGTAGTGATTATTTTTTGTCGTCTTTTACTTCTTCGAACTCTGCATCAACAACGTCTTCGCCGCCTGGTGCTTGTTCTTGAGCTTGACCTTCTGGAGCTGCGCCGCCTTCTGCTTGTGCTTTAGCTTGTGCAATTTCCATTAACTTAGCTGATGCTTCCATTAACGCTTGAGTTGCAGTATCAATAGCTTCTTTTTCTTCGCCTTTGATTGCAGCTTCAAGTTCAGTTAATGCAGCTTCAATTTTGTCTTTGTCTTCACTTGGTAAGTCATCACCAGCTTCAGTAATTTGTGTACGTGTAGCGTGTACCATACCGTCAGCTTGGTTACGAGCAGTTGCTAATTCTTCAAATTTAGCATCGGCGTCAGCATTTGCTTCGGCGTCACGTACCATTTGATCAACTTCATCATCAGATAAACCAGAAGAAGCTTTAATAGTGATTTTTTGCTCTTTACCTGTGTTCTTGTCTTTCGCCGTAACGTGCAAGATACCATCAGCATCGATATCGAAAGTAACTTCGATTTGTGGTGTACCACGAGGGGCATTATCAATGCCTTCTAGGTTAAATTGACCTAGAGACTTGTTTAAAGATGCTTGCTTACGCTCACCTTGAACAACATGTACAGTTACTGCTGATTGGTTATCTTCAGCGGTAGAGAAAGTTTGTGACTGTTTCGTTGGGATAGTTGTGTTTTTGTCGATAACTTTAGTCATCACACCACCCATAGTCTCAATACCTAGAGATAAAGGAGTAACGTCTAATAATAAAACGTCAGTCACGTCACCAGATAAAACACCACCTTGAACAGCAGCACCAGATGCTACAGCTTCATCAGGGTTAACGTCTTTACGTGGCTCTTTACCGAAGAAATCAGTAACGGCTTTTTGTACCATAGGCATACGTGTTTGACCACCAACCATGATTACATCTGTAATTTCGCTTGTTGATAAACCAGCATCAGAAAGAGCGGTTTTAAGTGGCGCAAGCGTTGCTTGAACCATATCTTCAACTAGAGATTCTAATTTTGCACGAGTCACTTTAACGTTCATGTGCTTAGGACCAGAAGCGTCAGCCGTAATGTAAGGTAAGTTAACATCAGTTTGTTGTGCAGATGATAATTCACACTTAGCTTTTTCAGCAGCTTCTTTTAAACGTTGCATTGCAAGAGGATCAGTTGTTAAGTCCATACCTGCATCTTTTTTGAATTCAGCTACTAGGTAGTTGATTAGACGGTTATCGAAATCTTCACCACCTAAATGCGTGTCACCGTTAGTCGCTAATACTTCAAAAGTGTGCTCGCCTTCAACTTCATCAATTTCAATGATTGATAAATCGAAAGTACCGCCACCTAAGTCATATACTGCAACGATGTTTTCGCCACGGTTTTTATCCATACCGTAAGCAAGTGCCGCAGCAGTTGGCTCATTGATGATACGTTTAACTTCAAGGCCCGCAATACGACCAGCATCTTTCGTTGCTTGACGTTGTGAATCGTT